>DATMPA010000030.1:0-3612 GCA_035567915.1 Candidatus Sulfotelmatobacter sp.
TCCGATGAATTCGCGCGCCGGATAATCTTTCGTCGAGAAGTAGCTCGCATAAATGGGATTGAATTTCTGGAACAGCGACAAATCCGTGCACGCGATTTGTACGTACACCAGATCATCCATCGTCATCCCCGCTTGGGCCAAAACTTCCTTTTCGCCGTCCAGCAACAGTTTGGCTTCATCTTCTATCTTTTCTGGAACCTTGCCCGTCTTCGGATCAATGCCGATTCGTCCCGCCAGGTAGAGCGTGTTGCCCGCGAGAATGGCGTCGCTGAAAGGCGCTGATATGGGACCACCCGCGAGCTTGATCACTTTGCGTGGCACTTGCGGTGTAGCTTGCGAAAACACTCCTCGTATAGTGAAAACCCCCGCCACGATCAAGACCACCGCCACGATGCAGATACGCCGGTTCATACGTTGCCTCCATTCGAATGTCCTGCCAGAGATGCGCGAGTGTAATACCCAAACTCCCCTTCGGCAAGCCGCCCGCAAAAAACTTCGCTCGCCTGGGCCATTTTTCACCTCCATCGATTCCCGCAACTCGTTCGGGTTAGAACGCAATCAACCCCGTTCGAATGAAGTACAGCGAAGTTAGCCCCACCCCCAGCCACAGCAGCACTCCCAGAAGAAGTGGCCGCCATCCCACCTCTTTCAGCGTCGCGCGCGAAATGCCGCTGCCAATGAGAAAAAGTGTAGACGTCAAGCCAAGTCTCCCGAGAGTGTAGAGCCATTTTGCGGGCAGCTCGAACGCCGGAAAATACGTATTGAGAACCGCGGCGAAAACAAAAAACGCGATGAACCAAGGAAACTGAATGCGGAGGCTGCTTTGACCGCCGCCGGCTTCCTTTGAGCGCCTTCGCATGATCGCCGCGGTCGCAAGCGCCAGCGGAACGATCCACAGAGCACGTGCTAGTTTTACGGTAGTGCCGATGACTAAGGCCTGTGGCCCGAATTTCGTGGCAGCGCCTACGACGGAACTCGTGTCGTGAATCGCCAGCGCGGCCCACAATCCGAATTGTGACTGCGAAAGATGCAGTGCGTTTCCGATTGGCGGAAAAATCAGTAGGGCTATGGAATTCAAAATAAAAATAGTTCCCAGGGATACGGCCATTTCCTCTTCATTGGCTTGCAGAATCGGGCCGATCGCCGCGATGGCGCTGCCCCCGCAAATTGCCGTGCCGGTAGTAATCAGAAAAGAAGAATTTCCGCGCACTTGTAAGAGTTTCCCGAGCGCCAGACCTGCAAGAAGCGCGAAGGAAATTCCCAGCGCCGTGTAAATAAATCCGCCGCGGCCCGCTTTCAAAACTTCGTGCAGATTCATTCCGAAGCCCAACGCCACCACGGAGCTTTGGAGGAGAGTCCGGGCGATGCCGCGACTTTCGTTGATGTAGGGATGCGGAAAACTGAGGCCAAAGAGAATTCCTACGGTGAGCGCGATCGGCGGAGAAAGCAATCCCGTGAACGAAAGCGCAAAAGCAAAAACAAAAATAATTTTTGCAAGCGTCGGCATTTACTGCGAAAAGAGTATCAGGCAAAAGGCGCCGAGAGCCAGCGTGGTCGGTTTTATTTTCTTGGTTTTTCGGGAGATGGAGAAGCGGCGGGCGCGGATTTTGGCGCTGCGGGATGAAGTAGCGCGCTGATGATTTTAGTAGTCGCGGCTTTGCTGGTTTGGCAGTTGCGATCGTAGATGCGGCATTGCGCCAGCGTGAAAGTGCAGCCGCAGTTGCAGGTTTCCGCGTTGAATTTGTGGAGCGCGACGGTTTTTTGTTCGGGTGAAAGTTTCGTGAGATCGACTCCGGGAAGTTCGCTGGCGCGCTCCGCATTCTTCAGGAAAATCTGGCCGGTATCCTCGAACGTTTCCACTTTGACATTTCCAATGGAGAGGCCAAGCAGCGAACGGATCTCTGTTTCGTAGAGAAGCGGGTCGCGCAGGCCTTCGTGTTTTTGAACGATGCGGCCTTCGGAGTCGAGCACGAACGAAGTGGGAAGAGCGGCGATACCGCCGTACTGGAAGCGGATATCGTTGCTGGCGATGGCCACCGGGTAGTTGATGCCGAATTTTTCAACAAATTCCTTGATGGCATCCTGATCGTCGTCGTCAACAATGAGTCCTAGAATCTGCAGCCGGTCTTTGTATTTATTCTGGAGCTCGATGAGGTCGGGAATTTCGGCACGGCATGGCCCGCACCAGGTGGCCCAAAAATTCAGAAGGATGACTTTGCCATGCGAGTCCGCGAGAGTGACTGGCTTGCCATCGAGAGTGGTGAGCTTGAAATCCGGCGCGGCGTCGGGATTGCGAACGAAGCGAATGGTCGGCTGCTCGTCCTGGGCGTGGGAGGACAAAGGAAAGCCGCAAAGAAGTACGGAAGTAATGATAAAGAGAAACGCGGCGCGAATTTGGAAATGCGGCTTCATGGCTTCTTCTATAGAAGAACATAGAGGAACGAAGACGCCAAGTGCCAGATTCGCCGCAACGTGCTCCCCGACGAGGTCTTAATTTCGAGCGCTACCGACAAAAAGTTTGAATTGCGTTGACAGGGGTGGGTGGACAGCATACTGTCACTGCATACTGGCCGGTGCCCCGGGCGCGAGCCCTCCTTTTCCAGGTTAGTCATTCGACAGAACGCCGTATCCCTGCCCATTCGCACGTGTGCGAGTGAGCGGCGAGGAACGACCTTCCGACGTGATGCCCTGCGAGGCTGACGGCCAGCCAAGGAGAAATTCATGAATAGAAGATTGATTGGTGTGATAGTGGGCCTGATGTTGGTGGCGCTGGCAGTTGTCAGCGCTCCGATCGCATTTTCGCAGATGGAGCCGGCCCCGATTGTGTACACGTACGTGAGCCAGTTCCAAGTGCCGCGGGCAAGTTGGGCGGCATACTCGGAAGATACCGAGAAGTCAGCTATTCCCATCTTGGAGAAAATGACGGCCGAGGGGACGATTCTCGGCTGGTCCACCTTTGAGCAGGTCATACATACAACCGACGGATATACGCATGGAGCGGCGTGGACGTCGACATCAATTGCGGGACTGATGAAGGTGCTGGATGAAATCCGGAAAGCCGGTCCACGACAAGGGCAAATCGCGGCTACAAAGCATGAAGACTTTTTGATGCAATCGTCGATGTACCGCGCGGGCACCGGAACGCCGACGTACTTGCGTGTGGTCTGCGCGAGTGCAAAGCCTGAGAAGCCGGGCGAGTACGCCGCGGTGCTCAAGAAGTACCTTGTGCCGACGTTTGACGACATGATCAAAAAGGGCGCGGCCACGTACTACGGACTGGACGAGCAGTACGTAAACACCTCGGCGCCTTCGACTCGGTGCCTGGTCATCAACTATCCCAATGCCGAAGGGATCGACAAGTGGGCGGCGGCCATCAACGCAACGATGGGCAAGATGAGTGCGGCGGAGCGCGAGGAGTTCGCCAAGGCTTCGGTGCTCGACAGCCGGCGCGACATCCTGGCGCGCATCACCCACTCCGGCCATAAATAGCTGATTGCGGCGATTGGCTTAAGAAGAGGGAGCGTTGTTGGCTCCCTCTTTTTTTCGATTGTGAGCGCGCGGGAAGGGTTAGACGAGATCGTCGACGGTCGGCCGCGTGGCGCCCTTCCAGTT
>DATMPA010000031.1:0-73453 GCA_035567915.1 Candidatus Sulfotelmatobacter sp.
CGCCGTCGCCTTAGCTTCGCGCATGAGATCGCGATGCTGCGGTTTGCCCGAGCGGAACCGTTCGTTGCCAGCTTTCATCTGCTGGATGATTTCGTCCGGGGTCATCTTGTCACGCTGCTCCTTGGTGAGGTCCGCGTGGGCCAACGCGCTTCCCAGGCTCGCCTCTACCACACCGACAGCGGTCGCGGCGCCAGCAGCCCTGCAAAAGGCCCGGCGGTCAAATCGATCTCTTCCACCGCTAAATTGTGACTGCTGCATAGCCGAGCTCCTTCGATCTGCATTTATATATGCACCGTAGTGCTCCAATACCTGTCAATAGTGACAGTGCGCAGCGGAGAATCGTCGCTAATCGGAATGTATGGCCCGCCGCTTCGCCGCAGGCGAAATTTGAGGATGCCACAAGTTGGTCTGCGCAAATGTATACGGCCTTTGTTGGAGTGGATCACTCCTGGCCAGGATGGCTCTTCCCTTGCTATGGTTTCTTTGCAACCGCTGCGCTTGCGGCTTTCTGGTCGGCGAGCTCGAACTGAATAAACCGCTCAATCGTTCCCGCGTCAGCGCCCACAACTCGGCGTCCATTGATAAATACCGTTGGGGTGCTTGTGACCTCAACTGTCTTGGCGTTACCCACGCTAGCGGCAACCGCAGCGGCAGCTTCGGGCGAAGCTAGGCACGACTTGAACGCGGCCTGATCCAACCCGGCTTGTCCTGCGAAATCCACGGCCTTGTCCCAAACGTTCGCCGCCGAGACCAGGTCTTGCGAGTCATAAAAACCGTCGTAGAGCTTCCAAAAGGATTTTGGATTCTGCATGTACGCACAACGGCCGGCCAACGCAGCAGTCTTCGCCCATGGATGAATCTGCTCGATAGGAAAGTCCTTAAAGTAAAACTTCACTTGTGGGTAGTTCGGCAGGAGCGTCCGCAACTGTTCATGAAGCTGACGGCAGACGGGGCATTCAAAGTCGGCAAACTCGACGACAGTCACAGGTGCCGTCGGACTACCCACAGACGGCGCATTCTTTAGGTCGAGTTTTGCCCTGGTCTCGGACAGAGGATCCTTGGACATGTCAGAGACGTCGCCTCGAAACAGATACGTACCGTCTTTGCTGACATACATCCTCGCGTTGTCGTGGCCTTCGCCGGAGGTTAGCTCGACGTTGGTCACAAGGAGTCCCGCAATTTCCGAGTCCTTTGGTTCCGGAATAGTCAGCTTCACTTCGGGACCAAAGGCATAAATGTGGCGGATGTATTTCTCGATCTTCTTCTGCAATTCGGATTGCGGCGCGGACTGAGCCGTCATCGCTGGTGCAATTGCCAGCAGCGAGAGGACTAGAACGCCAGTAGAAAAGAACTTGATCGGTTTCACCGTAAGCCTCATCTGTCTATGGAGTGAATTTCTGAGCAATCGGGAACGGCCTGCCAAATCCAAACGCGCGTGACGTAATCTTGAGCCCAGGCGCGGCCTGCTTGCGCTTGTATTCGCTCCGGTCCACCAGCGCGGCAATATCGCGGACCAGTTTGACGTCGAAATCGTACTTATCCGCAATCTCCTGCGGACTCTTCAAATCCTCAATATAGGCTCTAAGGATTCGATCCAGCACACCGTACGGCGGCAAACTATCTTCGTCCTTCTGATTGGGCCGAAGCTCAGCGGAAGGCGGTTTTTCAATCGTCGAGTGGGGAATCAATTCCCTTTCGCGATTGATCCATTTCGCGAGCTCATACACCATCAGCTTCGGCACGTCAGAGATTACCGCAAGCCCGCCCGCCATATCTCCGTATAGCGTGCAGTAACCTACCGCGATCTCCGATTTGTTTCCCGTACTCAACACCATCGAGCCGAATTTGTTTGAGATCGCCATCAAATAATTGCCGCGGATCCGTGCCTGAATATTTTCTTCGGTCACATCTTCCTTACGCTGGCCGAAAACAGGTTTCAGTGAGCTACGATACGCGTCAAATACACCCTCAATCGGCAGGCTTATGAATTCGATTCCTAGATTCTTCGCAAGGGTTGCCGCATCCTGCTTGCTTCCTTCAGAGGAAAATGGCCCGGGCATTGACACACCCAAAACATTCTCTGGTCCCAAGGCCTCCACAGCAGTCGCAGCAACAACCGCGGAATCAATTCCTCCGCTCAGCCCAACCAACACCTTCTTGAATCCGCACTTGTGAACATAATCGCGCGTGCCAATCACCAGCGCGCGGAACGCATATTCGATTTCCTGCCGTGGCTGCTCGTGAATCTCCCCTTCGCCGGTCACCGTATCAAATAGAACGAGGTCTTCTTCAAACGCCAGCGCTTGCGCGGCAACCTTTCCGTCCGGAGTCAGCGCCACGCTCGCGCCATCAAAGATCAGGCTGTCGTTTCCACCCACCTGATTCACATACACAACCGATTTCCGGTTGTGTACAGCGATGGATCGCAGCATGTCCACACGCAGCGCACGCTTGTCTATCGTGTACGGCGAGGCGGAGATGTTCAGCAAAACCTGAGTTCCCTGCTCGATCAATTCCGTTACAGGATCACGGTCGTAACGGCGATTCGGCCAGAAATTCTCGTCGTTCCACGCATCCTCGCAAATCGTTACACCCAACGCTTCGCCATGAAATTCCAAAACTTGCTGTTTCTCCGCGGGATGGAAATAGCGGGACTCATCGAAAACATCGTACGTCGGCAACAACATCTTGCTTTGCTCGAACGTCACTTTCCCCCCGCAAAGCAGCGCCGCCTTGTTTGCGATGGACTTCCCTGTTCCGTTCTTCACGCGTCCCACGTAACCGACGATTGAAGGAATCGTCAGTTGCTTGGCGAGAGCTTTCAATTCTTTCTGGTTGCGTTCAATAAAGGCAGGCCGTTCAAGAAGATCCTGGGGCGGATAACCGCACAAGCAAAGTTCGGAGAAGACGGCCAGGTCCGCTCCACGCTGCTTTGCCCTTTCTGAAAGGGATACGATGCGAGCGGAATTTCCTGCAAAATCGCCGACGGTGGGATTGAACTGCGCGAGAGCTATTTTCATGCTCGGAAATGAGGATAACGCCTGTGCAGCTACTACGCAAATCCGCTACTTCCCTAGTTTCCAGTGGGCAAAGAAAAACTCCTGAGAGCCCGGCAGACGCCGCTATCTCAGGAGTTGAGAAAACTCAGAAAATCTTAAACGCTAAATGAGCTTCCGCAGCCGCAGGTGCTCTTCACATTCGGGTTGTTGAACTTGAACCCGGCGCCTTCCAGCGTCTCAATGTAGTCAATTTCCACGCCTTCCAGATACATCGAGCTCATCTGGTCCACGGCCACTTTCAGACCATCAAAATCCACCACCTCGTCGCTCTCAGAGGTCTGGTTTTCAAACGCCATGTGGTATTGAAAGCCAGAGCAGCCCCCGCCAACCACGGCTACACGCAGCGTCGTTGGAACGGGACTCTGCATGCTCATGATTTCCTTCACTTTTGAGCTTGCAACCGACGTCAGTCGAATCATGGAATCCTTAGCCTCCTCCCACAGTTGAGCCTGCGGGAAATCTTACCCTTCTAGTATAACAAAACCCGCTCAGCGTTGCAGCGCGACTGTTGTCTATCGGAAACGCCTGTTCCCAAGGCGTTTCGACAAGGCACGGGGGTTCCCGTAAACTAGGATGCACTTATGAGACATAAAGTCACATTGATCCCCGGCGAGGGGATTGGGCCGGAAGTAGCTGCGGCCACGCGTCGGGTTGTGGACGCCACGGGAGTCCAAATTGATTGGGAAGAGATTGAAGCCAGGGCCGACGCAACGGCCGAAAAAGGCCAACTGCTCAACACGGCGGCGATTGACGCCGTGCGGCGGAACCGTGTGGCTCTAAAAGGCCCGATGGCGACGGCCGTCGCCGGCGGCGCGCCCAGCGTGAACGTCGCGCTTCGCAAAAAGCTGGACCTCTATGCCAACTTGCGCCCCGTGAAGAATGTCCCGGGAGTTCAATCCCGGTTTGAGAACGTGGATGTCGTTCTTGTGCGTGAAAACACAGAAGATTTGTACTCTGGCCTCGAGCATGAAGTCGTCCCCGGAGTGGTCGAAAGTTTGAAAATCATCACCGAGCGCGCATCAACGCGCATCGCGCGCTTCGCTTTTGAATATGCCAAGCGCGCAGGTCGCAAGAAAATCCACGCCATCCACAAAGCCAACATCATGAAGCTTTCTGATGGCCTGTTTCTCAAATCCATCCGCCTGGTAGCGGCGGAATATCCTGACATCGAGTACAAAGAACTCATCGTGGACAACGCCTGCATGCAGATGGTTTTGAAGCCGGAGCAATTTGATGTTCTTCTGTTGCCGAATCTGTACGGCGACGTGATGAGCGATCTAGCCGCCGGCCTTGTAGGCGGGCTGGGCGTCGTGCCCAGCGGAAACATCGGCGATCAAGCCGCCATGTTTGAAGCTGTTCACGGAACAGCGCCGGACATCGCAGGTAGAGGCCTTGCGAATCCTACCGCCCTCATCATGAGCAGCATCATGATGCTAGACCATTTGGGAGAGCGCCCCGCTGCTCGTCGAATCGAAACCGCGCTGCATAAAGTCTATCGTGAAGCCAAACACACAACACAAGACGTCGGCGGCAAAGCTGGCACTGCGGAATTTACCGACGCGCTGATTGCAGCGCTGCCGAAAGCATAGTTCACTGTCGTAGTGTGGATTTTCAACCGCCTCTCGGCGGATAGGACTGGTACAGCATCCAATAGACAATCACGCCCGTCACGCTCACGTAGATCCACAAAGGCAGTGTCCAGCGCGCGATCAAGCGGTGCTTGTCGAATTTTTCCATCCACGCGCGACGCAGCGTAACCAACACCATGGGTACGATGACGATGGCAAGAATCGTGTGCGAAGTCAGCAGCACGAAATAAAAGGGCCGAACCCATCCCTGCCCCTGAAACGCAACATGCCCCACGCGGTAATGGTAAATCAGGTAAGAAATCAGGAAAGCCGTGGAAACCCAGAACGCGGAAATCATGAACCGCTTGTGAACCGCCATTTTTCCGGCGCGAATGGCGGCATAGCCGCATACAAGCAAAACGGCGCTGGTTCCGTTCAGAATTGCATTCAGCGCCGCCTGGGAGATCAACGCGCAACCTTGTCGTACATCATCAGACCAAGAAGAAGAGGAATGTGCAGAACGGTGGCGTGCATCAACCATTTGGCGCGCACATTGGACTTCGAACTCGCCGCCCAAAGGCAAACTTGTAATAAGGCCGTGCTCACCACAAGCGCGCCGAAGAAATAAAGAACGCCCGTGAGTCCCAACATGGAAGGCAACAAGCTAACGGCAAGGAGCGCGACCGCCGTCAAAATAATTTGCCGGAACGTGCGCGTGCCGTCGCGGTCCACGACCGGAAGCATCAGAATCCCCGCGCGTGAATAATCGTCGCGATACATCCATGCGATTGCGTGGAAATGCGGAAACTGCCACAAGAAAAGAATTCCAAATAGCAGCCATGCGCCACGATCCAGAGAGCCAGTCGCCGCGGCCCAGCCAATCATCGGTGGCACGGCACCCGGAAACGCTCCAACAAACGTGGCCCAAACCGTGCGCTTCTTGAGCGGCGTATACGCCAGCAAATAACTCAAGCAAGTGATGACGCCAAGCGTGGACGCCAACCAGCCGCTCGAAATCCACAAATCCGCCGCGCCTGCAACCGCCAATCCGACTCCGAACAAAAGAGCTTCCCACGGCTGGAGCTGCCCGCTCGGCAAGGGCCGCGAAGCTGTCCGCCGCATGTATCGGTCCGATTCCCGCTCGATGTAATGATTCAGCGCCGCTGTGCCCGCCGCAATCAGCATCGTGCCAAACACCGTGTGCGCAAGTCGCAGCCAATCCACAGGTCCTCGCGCGCCCATGTAATAGCCAGCCGCGGTCGTCATTAGCACAAGCAGCGAAACGTCTGGCTTGGTCAGCGTCAGGTACGCTCCCGCGCGCGACGCCGGCGTGATCTCGGTTGTTTGCGCTGTGCTCATCCGATGGTGGCCCCGCTCCGCGAAGCAACGCCCGCTTCCCCTCGCTTCGGTATCAGCCGGTAGCAAAGAAGAACAACAAGTATCGAACTCCCAAAAACCAGCGCTCCGAAGACCGTATGAATCACCGTCAACCAAATCATCAAGGGCATCGGGTGCGGTGCATCTGCCGTCGTCAGGCGTGACCAATACGCAGCGACGCCCAAAAGGATTTGCGTCCCAATCGTGGAGTGCAAAAGTACTCGGCCAAATGTCATCGCGCTCGACCCGTCGAAACGCCGCCTCAAAACTGCCGCAGTCCAGATCGTTGTGCCCAGCACCACCAACGATCCCGCCATGTGGGGCCAAATCGGCATGTCCTGATGGCGAAAGCCAGCGCCAAGAAAAACCTGAGTGAACGTCACAACCGCGTTCACCACCGCGAGCGTATGAATCGAAGGCCATCCGCTGTCCTCCAGCCTAGGCCGTTCTTCCATCCACCACCTGCTCGTAAATACCGCCATGCTCAGAATTGCCGCGAACATGATTTGCCCAAAGCAGGCGTGGAGTTCCGGCAGCCAGTACTGAAGCAACTTCCGCACGACTTCCCCGCCCAGCACCGCCTGGACCACCACTCCGCCCACGGCGATTACCGCAAACCATCGCAGCCAGCGACGCGCCTCATATCGCCAGATCACCACCATCTCGATGAGCAGCAGGATGCCCAACACGCCCGCAATCACTCGGTGAGAATGTTCAAAAAACGATCCGGGATTCTGAATCAACTGCCTCAGCGAAGGAAACCAAGTGCCGAAAGACTTGGGCCAATCCGGCACGGACAGCGCCGCCCCGTTGGACGTGACCAGCGCTCCGAAAACGAATAGAAGGATGGTCCAAAGAAAAACGAACACCGCGAATTTATGCACCCGGGGATTGTAAGTTAAGGTCATTGCTCCGCTCTGTGAACCCGGAAGTATAACGCATGCCCGGAAAAACTGCAGATCAGCCGGCGGCTTTCAGCGCCTCGGCATTTTCAGCAAGCCGCGTCGCGTTTAACACCAGGTCCTTTAGACAATCAATAAATAGACGCGAGTCACCAACCGCTGGCATCATACGAAATCGTTCAATTCCGAACTTTTTTGCATCCAACCTACCGTCAATGTTGATTTCGTGCAGGGTCTCGATGTGCTCGGTCACAAAGGAAATCGGCACCACCAGCATTTCCTTTACGCCTTCGCGCCCCAACCGCTCGAGCGTGCCCACAAACGGCGGCTCCAACCATTTCGCCGGCCCGACGCGGCTCTGATAGCAAAGCAAATGTTCCCGCGGCCAATTCTCATATTTTTGCGCGCCCAGTTCGCAAGTCAGTCGAACCGTTTCTTGAATCTGCTTCGGGTACGGATCACCCTTCTCGACCAAACTCATCGGCAGTCCATGCGCGCTAAAAACCAGTTGGATCCGCGAACTATCCGGAAATTGCCGCAGGCACACCCCAATCTTTGCGACAAGCGCCTGAATATACAGAGGGTGATTGTAAAACTGTCCGATCGTTCGCTGCGGCGGTCCGCCGGCAGGTTCGCCGTACACGCGACGCCACTCTTTCAAGCTACTCAACGTCGTTGCGTAAGAAAAATGTGGATACAGCGGAAGTAGCACAATTTCATCCAATACTCCGGCGTTGCGCAGTGCTTCTACAGCATCCCTTGTCCTTGGTTTCCAATACCGCATCGCCGTAACCGCAACCGCGTCCACGTCCGGCGAAACCGCCGCAACCAATGCTCGCCGCTGCCGCTCCGTCAAAATCCCGATTGGCGATCGCCGCCCAATCATCGCGTATCGCCCTCGCACGGGGACGGACCGTTTCTTCGCAATGTAATTCGCCAGAGGCTTCCGCAGAAATCCCAGCGGGCCCATCGGAATAATGTCGGGGTCCAGAAAAAGGTTTCTCAGAAACGGCTCAACCGCATCGAGCGAATCCGGCCCGCCCAATTGAAACAGAACGATCCCTATTTTCTTTTTGCCGCTCAACGAATTCCCCTCTCTGTTACTTCCCTTTCGGCCCGGATTCGTTAAGACGTTCTTTCAGGCGCGTCAATTCTTCCTTCAAGCTGGCGGCACGCTTCGCCACAGTCAGCGAAAATACAAAAAACACGGCCCAGCCAATCAAATAAGCTGCAAACACGCTGTCCAGATTTTTCAATGGGCCTCCAATTCCTGTTCCAGTGTTCGGAGTTCCTCGCGCGATTGCTCGAGTTCATACCGCTGCCGAATCAGCAGCGCCATCAGGCAAGTCAAACTCAGCCACGAGAGATAGAACACTTTACGCATCGTCGGGTCGAGTCCCGCGCTCGTAAAAACCACCGGCTGCGGATGCTGCGTCCGCCACCACCAAATTGAGCCATAAACCAGCGGCACATCCAAAAATGTAAACACGCCGAAGAATGCGCTCACCAGCGCCCGGCGGTCCGCGTCCTCAATCATCGTGCGTAAAATGAGAAATGCAACGTAGAGTAGCCATAGCACAAGCGTCGAAGTCAGCCGCGCGTCCCATGCCCACCAGACGCCCCATGCCGGGTGCGCCCAAATCGGTCCCGTCAGCAACACGACCGTGCAAAACGCGACACCTACTTCTGCCGCAGAAACCGCCAACCAATCCCAACGCGGCTTGCGCGTCAGAATGTACCCTACGGAACCAATGAACGACACCAAGAACGCCGCGAGCGATGTCATCCCGCTTGGAGCATGCAAATAAAAAATTCTCTGCACAAGCCCCATTGTTGACTCGGTTGGCGCGACGTAGAACGACGCGTACGCCGTCACTCCTATCAGCAAGCAAACGATGAATGTATAAATACCTGTCTTGGCCATGTCGTGTCACTCTTCCAGAAGATATTCGCCGAAAAGCCATAGTGCCGTCAAAAAAACCACGTCAAACGCAATCAAAATCCCGAGCCAATCCCAGCGCAGTGTTGGCTCTGCTTCGAGAAGGGCCTTCGTCGCCTCCGTGCTTGGTATCAACACGGGGACCAGCAAAGGCATGAGAAGGAGGGGCAACAACACTTCTCGCATTCGTGCCTGCGAGGAGATGGCCGACAGCGCCGTTCCCGTCGTGGCAATTCCCAGGCTTCCGAGAAAGAAAACGAGAGCAAGTTTGGGAAACACAGACAAGACGGCGACGTTGTAAAAAACTGCAAACACGAAAAGCAGCAATAATTCCGTCACAAGCAGAAAAATCGTGTTCGCGCAGAGCTTTGCCAGAAAAATCGCGAAGGGATCGCTCACCGCTAGCCGCAGTGCGCTCAGCGTGTCGTTGGTCCGCTCCTTTAAGAAGCAGGGTTGCAACATGAGGGAAGCGGAGAAAAGAAATGCAAGCCAAAGCAGCCCGGGACCAAATTGCCGTGATTCCGCGCTCGTCGGATCAAAAGTAAAGCTGAACAAAACAATGACGATCAGGATAAAAACGCTAGCCGTGGTCAGCAGTTCGTGCGAGCGGTATTCGGACTGAAGCTCCTTCCGCAGCAGCACGGCCGTGTTAGAGAGAAGTGGCAATTACGCCTCGGTCCCCGCAAACACGGCCTGAAACGTCGCACCTGATCGAGTGTCCGCGAACACCACCCCTGCATCCAGCCGCATGGCGCGCGTTGCCAATTGGGAGAGCGCCGATTCTCCGTGGACGCTCATTACAATCGTGCGGCCTTCGTCGCGCAAACCACGCACGGTGTTCACAAGCCAGGCCATGCTTTCCGTATCGAGTCCTGTCCCGGGCTCGTCCAGCAACAACAAGCCGGGCTCTTGCAGCAATGCGCGGGCAATCGCCAGCCGCTGCTTCATCCCTCGCGAAAATGTTCGGACAAGGGATTTTGCGCGTGAGGCCAGGTCCGTCGCTTCGAGCAGAGTGACAGCTCGTTTTTCTGGCTTCGGAATTCCCATCAGGCGCGCAAACATCAGCAGATTTTCTTCTGCAGTTAGCTCGTCATAGAGCATCACTGCATGCGACACATAGCCAATCGAAGGAACGTCACCATCAGAAAGACCTGAAAAGTTCAGATCACCGCGCGTGGGGCGGGTCAATTGTGACGCTATGCGCAAAAGCGTTGTCTTGCCGGAACCGTTGCGTCCCGTCACAGCGACGCATTCGCCCGGGGCAATTTCCAGACTCACGCGCCGCAGCGCGTACAGCGTGCCGAACCGCTTCTCAATGTTGTTGAACTTGAAGCCTGCAGGACGCCCGATCCGCTGGCTCACCGGCTCAGCCTCGCACCAGGTCTCGCAAAATCTTTTCAGCCCGTGCCCGTTCCGCCGCGTACTCGGCTTCGGAGATCGTTCCCGCCTGCCGCCGCAGTTCCAATTTGAAAATCAAATCTTTCAGCCCATCGAGACTCATCGCAGTTTCTTTGTCCAGCGCAGCCAGTGATTGTGCTTCAGGCTTCGCAGCTGTGGCACTCTTTGCAGGGGCACTCGCTTGTAGCGCCGCCTCTCCACTCGCGCTGACCATCACTGACTTTCGCGACAATAAATATCCGCCCGCGGCAAAACCAATCACCAAAATTCCCAGTACCGGCCATTTCAGAGCATCCAGTCGGCCAGGAACCACTTGAATGGGCGTTCCCGTTTCTTCCCTCCCCTGCCGCCCATTCGCTCCTTGCGTTTCTGAACCGCCTCCCGCATCCAGCGGAGGCGCCGTCCCCGAAAGACTCACCGTAAAAGGCGCAGGCCCTCCGGTGAATGCGTGCTCGAAAAGGTTCATTCCCTGCTCTTGTCCGGCCGGCTGCAAATTGTCGCCGCCAAGCGTCACGGTTGGCGGCACCACCAAAATCACTCGCCCTTCGCCGTACGATGGAAATAGTTTTACCGTCGCCGCATTCCCCGCATAGGGCAACTCATATGCAAGCCGCACTTCGTTGTCTCCCGGCCGAAATGCAAATGCAATCGCATATTTGTTTTTGCCCAGCTCAATCGGCGCCTGCACCACTGGCATTCCCGATGGTCCCGACGCTGCAATCTGCCGCAGCTGCGCATTGTCCGGCAGCGTCACCTGAAAATTCCCGTCCGCCCGGAAATACGCCAGCGGCGGCTTCGATTCATTCCGGACCAAAAATTGCTCCGCCACCGTCAGCGTCGAACCATTCGGCTGAAAAATGACCAGATGAGAGGGAACATTGATCGTCTTCAAATCCTGCGACAAATCGTAAACCTGCACCTCGACCGAAGTCTTTCCCGGGGGCAGCGGTTGATGAAAATTCACGCCACGATACACCGCACGCACCAGCATCGGCTGAGCGCCGATTCCCGGATTGTCAAACGTAAACTGTCCTTGTGCGTCCGTCTTTGTGTTGGAAACGGGTTGCATCCCGCCCTGCAGTTGAATCAGGATCACTTCCACCGACACTGCCGGCTTCCCTGTCGTCCCGTTGATAACTTTCCCCTGCACCGTTCCCGCATCGGCCACGCACGAAGCCGCACTCATCGCCAATGCCAGAGTGAAAATCCGCCCTAGCCCCAACTTCATCGGCTGCCCTCGGAAGGAGCCGCTACTTTCGGCCCGCGTGGCCGTTTTGTCTGCGATTCGGTCACCTGATCGACTTCCACCAGCACCTGCGCCGCTTCCAGCTCCAGAGAATTCTTCATCGCCTCGTAGTCGCCTTCCGAATATTTCCCCGCGCGATATTCAAATCGCAGATCGCGCATGTTTTCGTAAATCGTGTCGCGCCGCTCGAGTAGTTGATCCAGTTTCGAGCGGTGCGGTGCCAAATCTGAAGCATCCGGCTGGATGAAAAAAATGAACAGCACCGCCGCAAGGCCCAGCGCGAAACACGCGCCTAGCACGGCCCAATCGTTCGGCGCTGCTCCGGTCGCAGCAAAAACAACTAAAGTCAGCAAACTCACTCTTCCGTCGCCTTCCGCGCAGCCAATCGAGCGCGTTCCAGTAGTTCTGGAGAAAGGGCGGGGGCGTCTTGCGCCGCTGCTTCTGCGGCCACGCCCCGCTTCCTCCAGCGGCCAATCACGAATACAACCAGCAACGCACCGGCAAATAAATACAAACTCGGCATGACCCACGCCACCAAGCCAAATCCGGTCTTCGGTGGCTCGACGTATGCGCCAGGGCCATACTCCACAATCATTGCTTTAATCACTTGCTCGTCAGTCAATCCCTTATCCAGGTGGCCCTGAATCTCCTTGATCATCGTCTTCGCCAGGTCGCATGGACCGGAGAACGCTCCGCCGACGTGGTAGCAGGTCCCCGCCGACTGTTCGCACCCTCCGCAGGAGCATTTGACCAGCTTGCCCAACTCGTGCGCATGATCCAACGCCGCGCACACACGCACCACAGCGACCGGCGCAGCAGCCACCATTATTACCAGCAAGAGTGTGGAAATCCTCGGCGCTCTAGTCATGTCCTTCCTTCAGCGTCACCGAACTCGGCACCGCACCCGCAAATTCTCTCGCCGCTCCGGGTGCTTTCGTTCCAGCCAACACCAGCACTGCATGTCGCGACGGAAGCAGCGCGACAATCGTGCCCATCACCACTACCACTCCCCCAAACCAGACCCATTTCACCAACGGATTCAGGAAAACGTGAATCGTTGGCGCATCACTGCCCTGATTCACGCCCGCATACACCACATAGAGGTCCTCGCGCAGCGTCGAATAAATCGCTACCATCGTTCCCGACTCCTGATTTGCCGGAAAATTTCGCCGTTCCGGGAAAAGAATCATCACCGGCTTGTTGTCGCGCATGACTTCCACAATCATCCGCTCCGCCACAAAATTCTTTTCCTGCTTTTGGTCCATTGCCTGCAAGAGCAGTTCGTACGGTCCAATCTTCACCGTTCCGCCCACCGGAATCTCTTTTTGCACCTCCCTGGTGAATGCCTGCCCGGCCAGTCCAATGAAAATCATCACCATGCCAAAGTGCACGATATATCCGCCATACCTCCGCGTATTGCGCAGCGTCAACTCGACTGCCGAAGAAAGCCAACTCATCCCGCTCCGCACGCGAATCACCCTCGCGCCCCGGTAATACTCTGTCGCAATCGTCGCCGTTACGAATGTGCACAACAGAAAACAAACCAGCGCATAAAAATCGCGCGCCCCAAAAACAAACGCAAGCACACCGCCCACAAGCCCAATAACCGTCGGCCACAAGAAATTGCGTCGTAAGCTTTCCCCAGAAGTCTTCCTCCACGCCAGCAGCGGTCCGACGCCGGTCAGAAACAGCAGCAGCAGCCCCAGCGGAATGTTCACCTTGTTGAAGAACGGCGCCCCAACGCTGATCCGCGAACCGGTGAACCACTCCGAAAAAACCGGAAACAACGTGCCTGATAAAACTGCGACGCACGCCACTAGCAGTACAAGGTTGTTGAAAAGGAAACTCGATTCCCTCGAGACCATCGAATCGAGCTGGTTTTCGCTCTTCAGGTAATCACGATTCTTGAAGTAAGCCGCCAGGCAAACTGCCATCACGGCAATCAGGAATCCCACAAACCAATTCCCGATATTCGATTGCGCGAACGCGTGCACCGAACTCACCACGCCGCTGCGCGTCAGCAGCGTCCCCAAAATACACAGCATGAACGTGGTGAACACCAGCCACACGTTCCACACCTTCATCATGCCGCGCTTTTCCTGCATCATCACCGAATGCAGAAATGCAGTTCCGGTCAGCCATGGCAGCAGCGAAGCGTTCTCCACTGGGTCCCAACCCCAGTAGCCGCCCCAACCCAGCACCGCGTAAGCCCAATGCGCTCCGAGCAAAATCCCAACCGTCTGAAAACACCACGCAATCATCGTCCACTTGCGCGTCAGGTGGATCCACTTCTCGCCGGGATACCGCGCCAACAACGCCGCCAGAGCAAATGCAAACGGAATCGTAAATCCCGTGTAACCCGAATAAAGATTCGGCGGATGAATGACCATCTCCGGATATTGCAGCACCGGGTTCAGCCCATTCCCATCCGGGCGGCTTAGGTACTCGAGTCCGCCCGATGCTCCGGCCACCGCAAGCGACTTGAACGGACTCGCCACGAAATTGCTAATCGTCAAAAAGAAAAGCTGCACTCCGGCAAGTATCGTTCCCACATACGGCATCAATTCGCCGTGCTTGTTCCGATAAGCTACCAACACCGAAAAAATGTAAACCGACAGCAGAAAGCACCAGAAAAGCAGCGAGCCTTCCTGCCCCGACCACAGCGCCACCACCTTAAAAAACGTCGCCAGGTCCCGGTTGCTATGCGAAACCACATACGCCATCGAAAAATTATCGGTGACGAACAGATACACAACGCTCAACGTCGCTAAAAAAATCAGGGAACAAGCCGCGATTCCGGCTTGCCGTGCACTTTTGATTAAAAGGGGGTGCCGGGTAAAAATCGCCGCAACGCCGCCGAGCAGAGCATAGAGCGCGCAGACGAACGCGAGTAACAGTGCAAACGATCCAAAAACGTCCACGCTGCCTCCGTTAGCAGGTCAAGGCTTGCTGGGAGAATGTTAATCTTCACAAGCGGCCGGGCGCGCTTAACTCTTCGTCTTTTCGGGGCGCGCCACTTCGCCTGGCGCAGCTTCATACTTCGAGGCGCACTTCGCCTGAACATGTTCAGCCACAAAACGTCCGTCTCGGCTCAAAGTACCTTCAATCAGCGCCTGCGAATTGTCCACAAACGAATCGGGCAGAGGGTCGCTTCCCGTGTAGCTCACCGAGAGTGATTTTCCTTCTCCCAACAGCACAAAATCGGTATGTCCTGTCACCCGGTGAATGCTGCCCGGCTGAACCGTGCCGCCAATGCGCATCCGGTGCGCCGCCGCCGAACCTTTCAGCGTCTCGAGCTCCGCAATCGTGTGGTAGTAGGTCTTGCTTTCCCCATAGCCAAGCCACGCAAGAAAACCCATGGACAGAAGGATGATTCCGATTCCAATCCCGAATTTGTATTGTTTTTTCATAACGAACGCCCGTAAGCCTTGTTTCTTCCGCAATCTTATCACAAGCCCTAAAGCATCGAACGAAGCCGTGTCACACTCGCTGGGTTACTCAAATCGAACGGCGCTCCGCCATCCAGAAAGAGATCTCCGCCGATTTGTGCCGATTTCAGCTCCTCCGCAAGCGGCGCCATCGCAGCGGAAAACACCACCACGCGCTTCGGTCGCAACGATGTCCGCAGCCGCCTCAGCACGCTGGGCAACTTTCTCCTCAGCGATTCCGCCACCGCACTTCCCTGCTCACCTACGCATTCCAGAACATGCGTCAGCAGGTACCCCTTCTTCTGAAATTCCACCAAAACCGCATCCGCCGAACGTCCCGCATGCTCAATGTTCAACGCGCACAGCAAGTCAGCAGCCTCTCCCTTAAATCCACCGTCGGCCCCATCCCCATATAGAAATTCCCCCCCGCGCTCTGGCGATTGGGCGCCGAGGAAAACGGCTTGCAAATGAATAGGACGATAACGAGTGGTCTGTTCCAGCCGCCGCAGGCGGCGGGCAATGTGTTCTGAGGACGCGAGTTGCCCACAGCCGTCACACGGCAGAGGTTGGATAGCCGCTTGAGCAATAGTCATTGGACACTGTCCATGGTAGTGCAGCGCTTCTCGGAGAGCAAACTGCCTTCCGAAAGTTCGGGCTGTCCCACAAAAGAGTATTGACTGTCGTATTAGAGGACTGAGGGGCTATCAGAATCCGGCCTTGCTATGGCGTTACCGTGGCATCCTGTGGCAACTTAGAGCGCAAACACCACTTCAACTCCTGGCTCAGCTCGGAAATCTCCATGCCTTGCATCACGATGAATTTGCAGGCAAGCATCTCCCGCGATTCATCATCGTCCGGCAATTGACACGTCACGCGGCAGTATTGGCAATCCTGATTCCAGCAAAATCGCCCGTACGGAATGGTTTCCGGACTGATGAACTGAAAGCAGCGCAAGAGAGAATTGCGCTCCGGAACGCTAAACTTCTTTCCCAAGACGGAGATTTCCACAAGCTTTTCGTAAGGACGGAAGGGTTCGGACATAACGGTTTCCATTTTCCGCGGATCGGCTGCGCCAAACGTCGGCCCCCTGAACCAATCCGCTTTCCGAAGACACCTTCAGACTAGCTCCGGTCGGACACCGCGCCCACACAATCCTCAAGGTTGAGTTTCTTATCAGCTACGGGGGAAACCTGTAGTTACTCTACGCGCGCTGCGCTTTAAACCAAGCAAACAATCCAAGCGAAGCCAGCGCCGTAAGCATAAGCACCAGAGTCGAAGGCTCAGGGGTACTTACCGTGACCGTCGGCGTGGCAAGATCGACGAACTCATTGTCATCGAGCCCAAACCTTCCCCTAGCCTGCAAATCACCCGACAAAGGCAAAAGCGTTGGATGCTCCACTGAACCAGAGAACAGCTGGTCACCTAAAAACTCGAAATAATAATCGTGACCATCCGCCAAGAACTCCACCACGAACATTCCGCCTAGTGCCGCCGTCGCAAAATCCACGTCGTCTTCCACTGTGCTCAAGATCGTCGGCGTGGAGCAGGTGCTGCATTGAAACGAATACGTTATCGGCACGCCAAACACCGCAAAATCCCCGGCCGTAGCGTCAAAGAAGTCCGGCGTCGGATTCTGGGCAATCGAGAATGAGACGGAAAAACTACCATCCGGCCCGGCGAGTGGCGCACTGCCCGTGCTGGAGCTAAATGCACCTGTCACCGCGTAAGAGATCGGATCGGCCAGCAAGGGCGAGGTGAAAAAGCTCGCGGCAAGAAGAACTATTCCCAAACTGACGACAAAATAACGCATTCTGCCTCCGCTGCGAAGTTGTGTCTGCCTGATGCGGCAGGGTCGGGACGACCCACAGGCTCACCTCCTAAGAGCAAGTCTAGTACCATTCCATATCTTTGAGCTATAAGGGTTTATGGAAAATGGAGCGAAACAAAGGGGAATCATGGGTTAGTCCGTATCCAAGAAATTTCCCATCCGATTATCTCTAGACGTCGAAGAATTGCCCCATCTTGCGGAATTTCTCGTACCGCGCCTCAATCAAGTCTTGTGCCCGCTCGAGTGAAAGCTCTGCCAGCTGTCGTTCCAGCACATCTCCGAGGAATCGCGCCGCCGCCTCATGATCAGAATGCGCGCCTCCCTCCGGCTCGCACACAATTTCGTCCACAATGCCAAAATCTTTCAAGTCCTTCGCCGTAATCTTCATCGCTTCAGCTGCAGCTTCCGCCTTCGCCGCATCGCGCCACATGATCGCCGCGCACCCCTCCGGCGAAATCACGGAGTAAAAACTGTTCTCCAGAATGTTCACCCGGTCACCAACAGCAACAGCAAGTGCACCGCCCGAGCCACCCTCTCCCGTCACGGTCACGATCACCGGCACAGGCAGCCGCGCCATCTCCCGTAGATTCCGTGCAATCGCTTCCCCTTGACCGCGCTCTTCGGCGTCAATGCCCGGATAGGCTCCCGGCGTGTCAATGAACGTCAGCACAGGTCGCGAAAACTTTGCCGCAAGTTGCATCACACGAAGCGCCTTCCGATAACCTTCCGGCTTCGGTTGGCCAAAATTACGGATCACGCGCTGCTTTGTATCGCGCCCCTTTTGATGGCCAATCACCGCGACTGGCCTCCCGTGGAATTTCGCCAGTCCCGCGATAATCGCCTTGTCATCCCCGAACGCGCGATCGCCATGCAGTTCAATGAAATCTGTGAAGAGGTACTGCACAAAATCCAGGAGATAAGGGCGCTGCTGGTGCCGCGCGATCTGCGCGCGTTGCCACGGTCCCAAATGCGCGTAGAACTCGCGCCGCAATTCCGCCACTTGCTGGCGCACGCGCTCAAGCTCCGCATCAGCTTCTTCAGTTCCCGCCAGTCGTTTCAAATCTTCGACATCCTTCTCCAGCCGCTCAATCTCGAGCTGGCGCTTTTCACCTGGGACGGAGCGAACTTTGTCTTTTGCACTCATGCGTTTTCTAAGCTGCCGCCTGTTCTCCCTTGACCCCTCGAACCGCCTCGATCAATTCCGGTGTAATTCGCACCCTCTGTTGGGACGCAACTGTCGCAACGGTTCCATCCGGCGAGACCAGTTCAAAAATTACCTGGCTCATGCCAGGGGCTCCTGCGAATAACTTCTCCAGTTCATCCAGCGTATCCTCGGTCAGCGCCTGCACTTCAAGACGTACGCGAAATTCCTGATTCGTCGTGCGTTCGACGATATCCTCAATCCGACGCGCTTCCTGTAACGAAAGCCGTGTCCCCGCTTCCTCCACCTGCACGCGAACCTTCAGCAACAACGGCGTTCCCGGCTTCAGAGTATTTTCAAACCTCGCAAAGCTCTCCGGAAACGCAAGCAACTCCTGAATGCCCGTCATGTCCTGAATCGTGAAAATCGCCCACCGCGCGCCTTTTTTCGAACGCATCGGCCGCGTTCCCACAATCAATACTGCAACGGCGATCTCCTTGCCGTTTCGCTCGCCTTCCACTTGGCTGAGACTCGCAACTTTCCATTCCTCGAGCCGTGAGGCGTATTTATCCAGAGGATGCCCCGAAACGTAGAATCCCAGCATCGCATACTCGCTCGCCAGCCGCTCCTCCTCGCTCCACGGTGCGACCTCGCGCAATTCGAACGGAGCCGCCGCCGGAGCCGCTGCGGTCCCGCCAAACAGGCCGTGTTGTCCCGATTCTCGAATCCGCGACGCTCGCTGCAGTGCGTTCACTGCATCGTCCACGCTCGCCAGCATCGCCTCTCTCGGTCCGACCGAATCCATTGCCCCGGACTTAATCAAGCTCTCAAACACGCGCTTGTTCAAGAACCGCGGTTCGATTCGCTCGCAAAAATCATAGAGCGCCCTAAATGGTCCCTGCTCGTTTCGTGAATCGCGAATCGCCTTCGCCGTGTTCTCGCCCACGTTCTTAATCGCCGCAAGCCCGAACCGGATACATTCCCCTACAGGAGTGAAATACAAATCCGACTCATTCACGTCCGGCGGCAAAATCGAAATGCTCATTCCGCGCGCCTCGTTGATGTACTTCACCGCTTTATCTGCGTTGCCTGTTTCGGAAGTCAGCAGCGCCGCCATAAATTCCACCGGATAGTGCGCCTTCATATAAGCCGTCTGGTACGCCAACAGTGCATACGCGCACGAATGTGACTTGTTAAAGCCGTATCCCGCGAATTCTTCCATCAGATTAAAGATGCGCTCGGCCTTCTTCTCCGGAATCTTATTCTTCGCGCAGCCGTCCAGGAATTTCGCTCTCTGCGCCGCCATCTCCTCTTTTTTCTTCTTACCCATGGCGCGGCGCAAAATGTCCGCTTCGCCGAGCGAAAAACTCGCCAGAGCGTTGGCAATCTGCATCACCTGTTCCTGATACAAAATCACGCCGTACGTTTCCTGTAGAATCTCCTGCAATTGCGGAAGTTCATAAGCAACTTTTGTCTTTCCGTGCTTCCGGTTAATGAAGTCATCAATCATCCCGCCCTGAATCGGCCCGGGGCGGTAAAGCGCGTTCAGCGCTGTTAAGTCCTCGATGCGTGTTGGCTGATAGCGCCGCAAGATGTCGCGCATGCCGTGCGATTCAAACTGAAATATCGCGGTCGTATCTCCGCGAGAAAAAAGCTTGTACGTCGCCTCATCGTCCAGGGCCAGATTCTCCAGGTCCACCTGAATCCCGCGGTTTTGCTCCACCATACGCACCGCATCTTGCAAAACGGTAAGCGTCGTCAGCCCAAGAAAATCCATCTTGAGTAGACCGATCCGCTCCAACGCATTCATGTCGTATTGCGTCGTAACCTCATCGCGATTCGTCTTGTAAATCGGGACGAGATCTGTGAGCGGCACCGGCGAAATCACTACTCCAGCCGCGTGCGTGGACGCGTGCCGCGCTAATCCCTCCAGCCGCAACGCCACAGCCATTAAATCCTTGAGCTTTTCATCCGCATTGATCGCCGACTTCAGTTGCGGCGCTTCTTTCAGCGCGTCATCCAACTCAATACCGAGCGTCGTTGGGACCATTTTTGCAATTCGGTCCACTTCGCTGTAAGGAATATCCATCGCGCGGCCAACATCCTTAATCGCCGCCTTCGCTGCCATCGTTCCAAACGTGATGATTTGAGCCACGTTCTCGCGCCCGTATTTCTGCGTAACGTACTCAATCAACTCGCCGCGCCGACGCATGCAAAAATCAATGTCAATATCCGGCATTGAAACGCGTTCTGGATTCAGGAAACGTTCAAACAGCAAATTGTATTGCAACGGATCCACGTCCGTAATCCGCAGCGCATAACTCACCAGACTTCCCGCCGCCGATCCGCGCCCTGGCCCTACCGGCACTCCTTGACTCCGCGCGTAATGAATGAAATCCCAAACGATCAGAAAATAACCCTCGTACCGCATCTTCTGAATCATCTGGATTTCGCTGGTCAGACGCCGCTCATACTCTGCCAGCGGATTGCTAAGTGCACCGGATTTGGCCAACCTCTCCAAATGCGGCAGACGAGTCGTAAATCCTTCACGCACAACCATTTCAAAATAACTCCCGGCCGTATGCCCTTCCGGCACCTTGAATTCCGGAAACGGGTTCGCAATCCGCTCAATCTTCACATTG
Source organism: Candidatus Sulfotelmatobacter sp. (assembly GCA_035567915.1). Lineage (GTDB taxonomy): Bacteria > Acidobacteriota > Terriglobia > Acidiferrales > UBA7541 > Acidiferrum. The sequence continues at coordinate 20,529 of DATMPA010000031.1, forward strand.
CAACGCGCAGCAATATCTACGGTCCGCTGCAGCGCTTCCGGTAATTCGCCAAACACCTGCGCCATCTCTGCCGCGCTCTTAAAATAGAACTGATCCGTCGGAAACTTCATTCGCCGCTCGTCGCCCATGGTCTTGCCAGTTTGAATGCAGAGCAACACTTCCTGCGCATGCGCATCTTCGTGATGCAAATAGTGGCAATCATTCGTCGCCACCAGCGGAATTCCTGTCTCCTTCGAAAGCCGCACCAGGTGCGGATTCACGCTCTTTTCAATCTCCAGTCCCTGATCCTGAATCTCCAAAAAGAAATTCTGTTTTCCGAAAACGTCGCGCAACCGGTACGCATTCTCCCGCGCCTGGTCGTAGCGCTCGTCCGCCACAGCTTCCGTCACGGCGCCGCGCAGACAAGCCGATAGTGCAATCAGTCCTTTGCTATGTTTTGCAAGCAGGTCGTAATCAATCCGTGGCTTGTAATAGAAACCTTCCAGGAATCCGGCGGAAACCAGCTTGATTAAATTGTAATAGCCCTCAAGGTTCTCGCAAAGCAGCACCAGGTGATTGCTGCCGCGCGTCCCGGGTTCCATGTCGTCCCGATCGCTTCCGTTGACAGGCGTTTTCTCCCCGCGGTCATGCCGGCTGCCCTTCGCCACATACACTTCACATCCAATAATAGGCTTTACGTCGCGCTTGCTCGCTTCATTGAAAAAATTCGCCGCTGCAAAAAGATTTCCGTGATCCGTAATCGCCACGGCAGGCATCTTCTGGCGCGACGCCTCGTCCAGAAGCTCTGTAGTCTCGCAAGCCCCATCGAGCAAACTGTAGTCGGTATGTACGTGCAGGTGAACGAACTCAGGGCGTCCCATGAATTCCGATTCTAAATCGCCTGTGCGTGAAATGCACGACGCAATCTGGCGTTTTCAACAGGCACAAAATGCTCCCGCCATGATTATTTCTTCTTTTTCTTCTCAGGTTTTTTCGCAGCCACAGGCTTCTGCCCTTTTGCGGGAGCAGCCGCGGGTTTCGCCGCTGGCGGCGCAGCTTTGCTGCCGAGCGACGCACTCAATTGCGCCTTCGAAACCCCTTTCCCGGGTTTCTTCTCTTTTCCCTTCGATTCTTTCGGCTTCGGCTGTTCCTTAATTCCAGAAAGTTTTCTCAAAATCTTTATGCGTTCCTCCGGCGTCTTCCCTCTGCCCGTCAACTGCATCGCGAAAACCTGATTAACCACAGCGTCGAACTTCGGTCCCGCAGGCATTCCAATTGCCGTCAATTCATTCGCTACCGTCGGTATTCCCAAGCGCAGCGGCCGCCATTTATTCAAGTACGCCCGAATCTTCGATACAGCCGTCGAATTCGAGGAAAACGCCAACAAATGCGCCAGCCGGTCCACCGGCATTCTCTCTAGAAACCGGTACGCATCAATCGGAGCCGCCATCTTCTTGCCAATCAGTTCCTTCTGCGCAGCCAGCGCCTCCTCTTCGAATCCGAGTATCAGCTCAACTTCCGCCGACCGGAAGCCCAGCTTGTTCAACAAACTTCCCTGCTCCCTGTCCTTTAGCCGCCCAAGAATCGCCAGCATCATCGGCGTTGCCAGCCGTGGCCGTAGCCCCGCCATAAACAGGTCGTCACGAACTTTGCTCAACCGGTTGATCGAATCATAGTCCGGATGTTTTTTTGCCAGCACCGGATGAACAGTCTCAAGCAGGTCGTGGTCCTCCCACGACTTCAAAATCGCTGTCGGATTCTCTTCCCTAGCCAGCGCGCGCAGTTCTGTTCCCGCATCATCCGGGGAAATCGTGTGCTGCAAATCGCGTTCAATCGCCAGGTCAAACCATTCTTGCGTGCGCTGCTCCAGTTTGAATCCCATCCGCGCCGCAAACCGCAGCACTCGCAGCAGTCGCACTGGCTGATTCGTAAAGCTATGAATGATCAGCGCCCGCACTTCCGCCCGCTCGACATCCGAAAGTCCGTTCGTCGGGTCAAGCAACAATCCGCGTGACGCCGGATTCAGCGAAATCGCAATCGCGTTCAGCGAAAAATCCCGCCGCCGCAAATCCTCCATGATCGTGGACCAACGAATCTCCGGCCGCGTCCCTGGCCGCACATAATGGTCATCCCGCGCCGCGGCGATACTTCCCTCGCAGTCACCCGAAAAGAGAATCTCTACATGCCGCAGCTTTTCATCTTCCGCTAACACTTTCGCGCCGCCTTTCTCTAATTCGCGCGCGATTTTCGAGGGGTTCCCTTCCACCGTGAAGTCGAGGTCGCGCAACGACGCGCCCGTAATCAGGTCGCGCACCGTCCCTCCCGTGAGATACACGTTATATCCGAGCGCAGCAGAAAGTTCCTGTACGCGCAGCAGCGCGGCTCTCTGCTCCGGCAACAGCCGGCTCTCCAGCAAAAACATATAATCAGGCATTGCACTCCTTCAGCGTAAGGATGCGGCCGCAACTGCTTCGGCGGCACCCGCGATCACTTCGGGCCCCCACGCTATGCGCGTGGATGATGCGCTTTGTAAACCTGCTTCAATCGTTCCTCAACCACATGGGTATAGATCTGCGTCGTTGAGATGTCGGCATGACCCAGCATCAACTGCACCGAACGCAGGTCCGCGCCACGCTCCAGCAAATGCGTGGCAAAACTGTGTCGCAACATGTGCGGCGTAAGTGCCGTTCGCAATCCGGCGCGCCGCCCATAAGTGGAAAGAATTTTCCAAACGCCGACTCGGCTGATCTTGCCGCCACGCCGATTCACGAAAAGCCACGAACTCGTCACGCCTTTCGCGCTGCGCACCAATTCCGGTCTTCCTTCGCGCAGATAGCGTTCGACAATTCCCAACGCCTTGCGCCCCACCGGAACGACACGCTCCTTGTCGCCCTTTCCGATACACCGCACGCAGCCGACCTTCGCATCAAGATCGCTTACCTTCAGGCCGGTCAGCTCCGATACGCGCAACCCGGTCGAATACAATACTTCCAGCATCGCGCGATCCCGCAACCCTGCCGCGGTCCCTCCATCCGGCTGCTCCAGCAAGCGCTCCACCTCTTCAAGGCGCAAATATCCCGGCAACGATCTCCGTATTTTCGGTGACTCCAGATTCGCCGCAGGATCGTCCACAATGGTTTCCTGGACCATCGCGTAACGAAAAAAATTCCGCAGCGTCACCAAATGCCGCGCCACCGTCTTGCTCTCCAGCTTCTCCCGGTACAGCGATGCCAGAAAATCCACCAAATCATCTCGCGAGATCGCTTTCAGTTCGAGCTTCCTCTTCTTCGCGAACTCCTCGAATTTCGACAGGTCATGCTTGTATGCCGAGGACGTGTTTGCGGAAAGGCCTTTCTCGACCTTCACGTGCGTCAGAAATGCCGCTATGGCATTCGAAAGTTCCATCACGTTTCCACGTACGCTTCCCCGCCGCGCTTCCGTCGCGTAGCGATCCCATAAATCTCTTCAATCTCATGACAACGGAAAATCCAGGCAAGTCCCAGGTAAAGTGCCGTCGCTCCCGCAATCAAACCCGTGAAGACCAGCAGTTGTACGATGAACCTCGAATGCATCGTGAACTGCGTATAATGCCCGCCGAACCAGCACGCTACGCCCATAATTGCCGCGCACAGCGAAATCTTTCCAAATGACTTCAGAATCTCTGTCGTTCCCAAAGCTCCGTACCGCAACCGGAAAATGATGAACAGCGCGAAGAAGTCGAAATAGCACGCCAGCGCCGTCGCCAGCGCCGGGCCACCGTTCTGCACCCGCTTGAAGAAAAATTCCAAAAACACAATATTGAGCACAATGTTTAACACCAGCGAGATGGACGCCACAATCACCGGCGTCTTCGTATCCTTCGTCGAGTAAAACGCTGGCACAATCAGTTTCACCGTAGCCAGTGCCGGCAATCCCACTGCGTAATAAAGCAGCGCCCTCGCCGTCAGTCGCGTGGACTCTGCCACAAAGAGTCCGTGCTGGAACAACACGCGTATGATCGGCTCGCGCAGAATCATAAGCCCCAGCGCCGCGGGAATCGTAATAAACGCCACGATCCTTACGGAAAACGTCAGCGTTTTCTTCAGAGCGCTGTAGTCATTCGCCGCCGCCTGATGCGACATCATCGGCAGAATCGCCGTCGCCACCGCAATCGCATATCCGCCGAGCACCAATTCCATCACGCGGTCCGCCACGTACAGCGCCGTCAAACTTCCGCGCGGCATAATCGAAGCGTTCGCAAAATAGGTATCCACAAAAAAGTTGATCTGCCCGATTCCAATCCCAAAAAATCGCGGCACCATCAAGCTCGCCACGCTTCGAATCCCGGGATGCGAAAACGAAATCCCAAAATCAAACTTCATCCCCTTCTGCACCAGCGATGGTACCTGCACCAAAAACTGCAGCGCTCCTCCGACCAGCACGCCCACCGCAAGCCCTATCGCCGGCCTGTCAAAGTACTTCCACACAACGCCCACGGAAAACACGATGATCGTCAAGTTCAAAAAGACCGGCGTCGCTGCGGGTAATCCAAAAATATGAAAGCAATTCAGGATGCCCATCGCCAGTGCAGCCAGCGAAATAAAAAATATGTACGGAAAAATAATCCGGTTCAGCTCAATCGCCTGCGCCCAATTTGTATTGCCCGAACTGAACGTAAATGCTTTCACTACAAACGGAGAAAACACGATTCCGAGCACGGTAATCCCCGCCGCCACCAGTGCCAACGTCCAAAACAACTTGTTCGCAAATTCCCAAACGTCTTTCTTTGGTTTTTCCCGCATCCAGGTCGTAAAGACAGGAATAAACGACGCCGTCATAGACCCTTCGCCCACCAACCTCCGGAACAGGTTCGGAATCCGGTACGCCAAAACGAAAGAATCCGCCGCCAGCGACGTGCCCAGTAGAAGTACAATGCGCTGGTCCCTTACGTAGCCCAACACTCGGCTTACGATGGTGACCAGGGTTATAATCGAAGCGGATTTGAGGATTTGCTTCTTGTCAGTCAACGGGTGGCCCTCCAAGGCCTAACCCCAATGAAAACAATAGGTTGACAGGTATTTCGCGCTTAACATAACATACGTTTTCACAAAGCGCAAATCGGACTTGCTTTTCTGGTGGTTGCGCCAAATTCGGGATTTCTGCCTGAACTTATTGGAAGATTGCGTTCTGGCCCAATTGGATTTCTTGACCGTGACATCGTAAGTCGAACATTGGAGTGCGGTTGCTCGTGGTTTTGGCGCGCTAGAATTCAAGGAGGATTCAGTTCTGGGCCGTTTCCATTTCTTGTTCGTGACACAATAGGCTGAAATTCAAACGGCCCAGAACGTTGTGTTAGCGCCCAGACTGCCCCGAATTGCATAGGAAACGGTTACCTTGAAGCTTCGCGCCCCAGCCTCTACGCATAAGAAAGTGGTCGTCTCTCTCATGGACCGCAAATCCATGAGGGGCTACCTCAATCCTACCCGTCTGGGCCAAATCAACCCGCTCGATCTCCTCACTCCCGATGGCGAGCACGAGCAAATCCCCCTCGAACGCATCCGTTCGCTCTATTTCGTCCGTGAATTCAGCGGTGATTTCGAACCCGAACGCAAATCCTTCCTCAGCCGCCCCAAGTTAGACGGCCTCTGGATCCGCCTCCGTTACACTGACGGCGAAACCCTGGAAGGCGTCGTGCCGAATGATCTGCTTTCCCTTCTCGACAACGGTGTCCAGTTCACTCCGCCCGACCTAAACTCCAACACAGACCGCATCTTCGTCCCCCGCTCCGCCATCACCCAGCTCACCGTCCTGGGCGTAGTCGGCATAGCCCGCCGCAAACCCGCCGTTGCCCTCCCCGCCCAGCCCAAACTGTTTTCTGAGTAGCGTCCGCTTTACGCCTGTGGCTCAGTTTCTAACTCCCATCTTCCGTTTCATTTCAGCAAATCGCGGGTCTTTGCGGAGCGGATCGTCCGCTTCCCTATCGTAGAGCCAGAACAACATCGTAGAACGCAACTCAATCAGCTTGTCAATCCACGCAAACGCCTGGTCGTAATCGCCTAGACCTGCATATGTCGTCGCGATATTGAACCCGTCCGTATGCCAGTGCTCTTTCTCCCAGCGGGCGAGCAGCCCTTGCAACTCCTTGCGCATCACCGTTTTTCGGTCCGCGCCGGATGATGTTTTCTTGAACTCTTCAATCTCCTTTGGCGTCGCGCCGTTCGCGATCTTCGATTGTACCCGCTCGTCTAAAGCGTCTTTTGGAAGGCCCTTGGTTTCGTAGCACCCCGCCATTCGGTCGTGAATCATCCCTAAATGCGTCGCATTGGGATCGAGCTCCATGGTTTTGCGGTCCTCTTTCAAGGATTCATCACAATGACCGTAGGACGCCAGCTTCGCCGCAAGCATGTTTCTCACCGGCACGGAAAGCGGGTCCACTTCAACCGCCTTCCGGATCTCCGCCAAAGATTCCTCTTGGCGTCCGAGAAGGCCCAGCAAGATTGAGTACGCGTGATGCGCGGTCGCATAATTGGGATTAAGCGCCGTCGCTCGCCTAAACTCCTGTTCCGCGCCTGGAAAGTCCCAATCAAAGCTCATTTTTACCAGTCCCAGGGAAGTGTGTCCCTCCGCGGAAGAGTCGTCCAAAGTAATTGCCTTTTGCGCCGACGCCTTGGCCAGCGGCATCCCTTCGAGTGGTGGTATGTGCCCCCACGCGTAGGACAAATAGAAATACGTATCCGCTAGCCCCGAATACGCTGGGGCGTAACTCGGATCACTCGCAATCGCTTGCTCGAAATTTTCTTTCGCCTTCTGTAACTCCGGTTCGGTACGGCGATTCCAAAAATAGCGGCCTCGCAAGTAGGAATCATAGGCCTGCGGATTGGCGGCGCGTCCCGACGCAAGATGTCGAAGGGCTTCCGGCGTCAGCGTTACACGAACTTCCTCTGCAATATCCCGCGCCAATTCATCCTGCAGGCTCATCGCGTCCCGCGAATCTCTTTCATACTTCTTTGCCCAAAGATGCCGGTCCGTCTTCGCGTCAATGAGTTGTGCGGTGATCCGGACTCGGTCTCCGGACCGCATGATTGTTCCCGCTACGACTGCTTCCACGTTAAGGGTGTTCGCAACTTCGGCCACGGGCTTCTTGGTATCCTTGAACTGCATCGCGGAAGTCCTTGAAGTCACTCGCAGTCCGGATATCTGTGCCAGATCGGTAGTCAGTTCGTCGGTCATTCCATCCACAAAATATTCTTGCTGGGCGTCGCCCGAGACATTCGTAAACGGCAGCACGGCCACGGACCCAATTCCTGCAGGACCTCCGGCCGCTGCAAGTCGCACCCACAACTCATGCACATTCGATCGATACGCAAATCCAACCAGAGCCAACGCCCCTATCCCGGCGGCTCCAATCGCACTCTTCCACCATCCGCCTCTGCGCTGTCTTTCTTTGCCTTCCGTGTCCCCAACCAATCCTTCCAGCTCAGCCATCACTTCCTTTGCCGACTGGTACCGGTTACCCGCATCCTTCTCCAGGCATTTCAATATTACTGCTTCGAAAACGCTCTTCTCTCCGGGGCTCCTCTTCGGCGGCGCTGGAACCTTATGCAAAATGTCATCAATCAGATGTGTCGGTATATCCTCTCGAAATGGCCGGTTTCCCGAAGTCATTTCGTAAAGCACCATGCCGAGCGCGTATATATCCGTCCTCGCATCCACTTCTCTGCCCAGCGCTTGCTCAGGCGCCATATAAGGCAGCGTGCCCACCGGCCCACGCGTCAACATCGCTTCTTCGTTCTTGCTGTGGATAGCTGTTTCTTCGCTGCCTGGACCCAATAGCTTCGCCAAGCCGAAATCCAGAACCTTTGCCTCTCCCCGGGCCGTCACGAATATGTTAGCCGGCTTAATATCTCTGTGCGCGATCCCCTTGCTGTGAGCGGCTTGCAACGCGTCTGCGATCTCCAACCCAAGTTTTCTGATTTCCGATGTCTCAAACGGGCCGGCGTTGATGCGGCGCTTGAGCGTCTGGCCTTCCAACAATTCCATCACAATGAACTGCCGCCCCTCGTGCTCACCGATGTCATGTATCGTGCAAATGTGTGGATGGTTCAGCGCGGAAGCGGATCGCGCCTCTCTCCGAAATCGTTCGACGGCGGCCGCGTCTGGAGGCCCGGCTTGTGGCAGAAACTTCAGCGCCACAAACCGTCCCAATCGCGTGTCTTCGCCTTTATAAACAACGCCCATTCCTCCGCCCCCGAGCTTCTCCACGACCCGGTAGTGCGAGATATTGGTCCCGACAATGCCAAGCGAATCGGCCCCAACTGGCTCCGGATTCTCCCTGGCAATCATCCGTCCTACATTCTGCATTGCGGGTGTTTCCAGAAAGTCTCCAGCCAGCTTTTCATGTGCCAGCAGCGATTCCACTTCTCGCCGCAGGCTTTCATCCGCCGAACACGATTCCTCCAGGAAACCCGCCCTTCGGTTCTCGGGAAGTTCCAGTGCAGCGTGATAGAGCTGTTCGGCGCGCAGCCAGCGTTCAGCTTGCATGGCGTCCCTCCTCTCCCAAGGCGCGAAACAGCCAAACTCTTGCAAGCCGCCAGTCCCGCAGCACCGTTTCTTGCGAAACTCTCAGCACCGCCGCCGTTTCTTCCACACTCATCCCGCCAAAAAAACGGTATTCCACCACATGACTTTTTCTCTCATCCAGCACGGCCAGCCGGTTCAACGCCTGATCCAGCGCCACCACGTCAATGGATTGCCCGTCCGCTGCTATCAAATCTTCCTTAATCGCAAGCTCCTCCGCTCCGCCTCCGCGTTTCAGCGCTCGCCGTGCTCGTGCTGCATCAATTAGAATTCTGCGCATCACCTTTGCGCATACAGCGTAAAAATGTGCGCGGCTTTGCAAATCCATTCCAGAGAACTCTACCAACCGAAGGTAGGCTTCATTCACGAGCGCAGTCGTTTGCAGCGTGTTGCCTGGATTCTCGCCATTCATGCAGCCGCGTGCGATTCGGCACAGTTCGCGATAGACGATCGGCATCAATTGGTCCAGTGCCCCGGATCGGCCGCCGCACCAATCCTCTAGCAATCGCGTGACTTCGTGGGATGAGGTCTCAGACATGGGCCCCGCTGGGTAAGGAAATCTGCACGATTTGCTTAACCCTACCATAACTTAACGCTTACCTATAGAAAGGAACCGGCGGAACCCCGCCCCCTCAAAAAAGCCTTACAGCTTTTCCCTCTGGTTTCCGCTTTAGAGAGTAGCGGAAGCCCTGGCTTCCCAAATCCCAACAGGGCCCGCAAATTTTGGCCCGACCTTTACGGAGGCTTCTATGACTCTCGGCAAACTCTTGAGCACTGCTCTGGTTCTATCGTCGTCTTTTTTACTTCTCGCGTTCGTACCTGCAAAGGGAAATCCCAAGGCCGCTCCCCCAGCCAGCTCGTCCGGTGATGATCGCCACTGCGTTCCCGTCGGCGGCATGGTCATGACCAATTTCGGCGCCATTGACCAAGCCACTACGCTCGGATACGCGACGGGCGACCTGAAGGGAGCCGTCGGTGCCACATTATTGGGCAATCCTCAGCCCGGCCCTGGTGGGACCTTCATTTTCCGCGTTCAGCATCACTGGGTAACGGAATCGGGAGATGCCATCAACGTTGATCCTGCCATCGCAACGACCGTGCCAATCCCTAACTCCAGCACTCTCTTTGCCGTGGTCACCTATCCCATTCGCATCACCGGCGGTACCGGAAAATTCGCCGGTGCCACAGGTAACCTCACCAACATCGGCGAAGCCGATCTTGTGAAAGGAACGGTTTTTCGCTATTCCGGCCAAGTCTGCTTCGCGGACCCCGAAGATCATTAATTCCCACTCGGTCCTCTTCATTCCTCCGGGACCGCTTCCTGCCATGACTAGCAGGCAGAAAGCGGTCCCCCTATTGGCGCACGATTGGCACCGTTCACTTTTCAGAATCAAGCGTTCCCTTTTCCGCGGTAGTATCAGTTCAATATAGTACCCATATTTATAAAGTAAATTATGTCTGTTAGCGTTCGCAGTGTGCAGCCCATTCCATTTTCGAACGAATCGCCGCAAACACGCTTCTCAATCCCGTTTGTTTTGCTATTCATGCAAAACCCTCCTCCCGCATCTCTTTTGTTTTGATAACCATGCAAAACCTCCCGGGGAGGGGGTATCTTGTCGCCAGTTCCCAACCAAATAAAGCGCGAATCACCCGAAGTCTGCGCCTCTAAGTCCTGTATTTGTCACTCTTACAAAAACAACCGGGGTGTACCCAAATTATTCCCATTTTGTGGGGTGCGCGCTATATCCTGTCACTCGCCACTCGTTTGCCCACAGTCGGGGCCCCTGCCCTACATGCTATTCTCCCTTTTCCATTCCAAGGAGAGCGCAAATGAAGCTGTCTGACCTCGCCCAAAAACTCGACTGCCGCCTCGAATCCCCCAACGACGTTGAAATCACCGGCGTCGCCGGCCTCGAAGAGGCTCAGCCCGGCCAAGTCACCTTCCTCGCCAACAAACGTTACACACCGCTCCTTAAAACCACCCGCGCATCCGCCATCTTCGTGGACGACAGTGTCTCCGTCGCTCGCGACCCCGGCCAGGCGCTTCTCGCCCTCGTCCGCAGCAGCAATCCCTATCTCGCCTTCGCCAAAGCTATCGAATTCTTCTACAAACCACCCTCTTATGCGCCCGGCATCCACTCGACGGCCGTAATCTCCACGAACGCAAAAATCGGCGCAAACGCTCACATCGGTCCTCATTGTTTCGTGGATGAAAACGTCGTCATCGGCAAAAACGCCGTCCTCCACAGCTCTGTTTCCATCTATCGCGGCGCGCAAATCGGCGACGACTTCTTCGCTCACTCCCACGCCGTCGTCCGCGAATTCTGCCGCGTAGGCGATCGCGTCATTCTCCAGAACGGCGCCGTCGTCGGAGCCGATGGTCTCGGCTTCGCCAAACGCAAGGACGGCACCTGGCACAAAATCGTCCAATCCGGTCCCGCCGTTCTCGAAGATGACGTAGAAATCCAAGCCAACGCCTGCGTGGACCGCGCCACCGTAGGTGAAACCCGCATCGGCAAAGGTACCAAGCTTGACGATCTCGTTCTCGTCGGCCACGCCTGCCAGGTAGGGCCAGACTCGATGCTCTGCGGTCAAACCGGCCTCGCTGGGTCCACCACCACCGGCCGCGGCGTAATTTTCGCCGGCCAAGCCGCCAGCTCCGGCCATCTGCACGTCGGTGACGGCACTATCGTCACCGCGCAAAGCGGTCTCCCCGGCGATACCGCACCCAACACCATCCAGTCAGGCTCACCCGCGGTGGATAACAAATTGTGGTTGAAAGTTACGGCAGCGATGACTCGCCTGCCAGATTTAGTAAAGCGCGTTCGCGAACTAGAAACAGAAATTAGCGCACTAAAACAAAGATGAATTGCATAACTAAATTCACGCCAAAGGTTTTTGCTCTTCCGGCAAAGCTTCCGCCATCGCCGAATGCACGAGCCGGTTCAATTCGTCCCGCTGCTCGAACGTATACGCCGACGCATCGATCGGCCCAAGGAATTCAACCGTGATCACTCCCGGATGGATCACCAGCGATCGCTTTTCCATTATCTTGTGCGCGCCCGCGCAAACCATCGGCACAATCGGCACGCCCGCCTTGATCGCCATCACCACAGCGCCGCGCTTGAACTCCTGCAATCGTCCGTCTGGGCTCCGCGTCCCTTCCGGATATACTAAAAACGATTGACCGCCTCGAATCGCTTCCGTCGCTTTTTCCAGGCTCGCAATCGCAGACTCGTGGTTTCCCCGCTCCACCGGAATGAAATGCGCCAGCGTAAATGCCTGCCCTACGATTGGGTATGCAAACAATGATTTCTTCAAGAGAATGGCAATGCGCCGCGGAATTGCTCCGACCACTGCGGGGGCATCCGCCGAACTCGTGTGGTTCGCCACAAACAAGCACGCCCCCGCCGGAATCCGCTCCGTGCCGGAAGCTTTTACTTTCACTCCGACGCAGCGCACAAAAAACATCACGCCTTTTACGCCGCCCCAATACAGCGCATTGGGATTGCGTGAAATGACCGTCCAGAGGAGGAGAGGAATCCCCACAACGATGATGTAGAGGCTGAGAAAAACTGCGATGAAAACCGTGCGCAACATTTGGCTGGAATTCTACCCTGCCCCACTCCCGAAGCAGGGGGCAAGTTTTTCTTTCGCGGTTAATTTGCCGCAGCGGTCGCTTTTTCCGTCGTGCCGCTCAGGATTCCTGAGCGTATCCGCTTTTGCTTTTCTCCGGCGGAGTCGTCTTCGGAAATTTCGTACGCGGTCTGCGTTCCCATCTGCGGCGAGGAATGAATCACTTTGCGAATTTTCAAACCGGCAAACGCCAGAAACGTTTCGTACGGAAACGGTTTTGTTCCACTCACGTAATCGTCGAAGAACTCCTTGCACGAAGTCTTCGTAGTTTGCGTGCAAACGTTTTCTAAATCTTCGCGGTCTCGATACGGTTTTCCGGTTTGGCCGAACTGTTCATTCATCGCGCGCACCATGTCGTCCAGGCTGCGCGCATTGTTCGTTCGCTCGCGAATCCAGAGATCGAGCAGCACTCCGAGAATTTCGCCTTTCGCATAATACGAAACGCTGTTCTCCGGCCGGTTGTAAACCGGATATTTCTCGAACCATGTATCAAAGCTCGATTGTTCCGCGCTCTGCCAGCGATTCGCCGGATGCGATTCGAGGCCCGAGATTTGGCGGCCGAGGTCGCCGTAAAACGCGCTCTTCGTCCAGGTTCCCGTGCGAACCAGCGCATAACGTTCGTACGTGCTCGTCACGCCCTCCGCAAACCAAAGCGACCGCGTGTACTGCTCCTTGGTGTAGTCCACGGGCTCAAGCGAAGCGGGGCGAATGCGCTTTACGTTCCACAGGTGAAAAAACTCATGAGCAGCCACGGATAGGAGAACGGTTTCATTGCGAGCGGAAATCGCGGTCGAGTTGGTGTGCTCCATGCCGACACCGCCAACGTCGTCCCCCACATGAAGAATAAACAGATAACGTTCAAAAGGAGCGTCACCCATCAACGCAAGTTCATACTTGCAGATGCGCGCCAGCTTCTCTCTGAATGTGTCCGGATGTTCGAGCTTTCCGTGAACCGCGACGAACACTTTCGGCAACCCGGCAAGGACGAATTGTTCGATCTTTCCCAATTCGATGGGCGAATCCACGAGCGCATCGTAGGTCGCTGCCTGGCCGGACCATTCAGGGCTTGGACCCCGCGATATCCAGAGCTCGGGGGTCGCAAGCATCCAGCCCGCAGGCAGATCCTCAATAGTCGCAGCGACTTTCTCTTGTCGGCGGTCGGGGACGTACATGAGGAGCATCGCGGGATTGATGAAGGCGTGTTCGGGGTTTAATTGGGAAGCGAAGGGGCCGATTTCGTCCCAGAAGGTGTCGTACTGAATCGTGATGGTTCCCTGCCCAGTAACGAGCCAGGTTTGCTTGTCGATTTTTTTGATGGGCAGCGCGCCGGATTCGTCTGTAGCTTTCACTTCGAGGACGTGGTTTGCGAAGTCGCGGATTTCGTAGAGCGCGTTCCACGCCGGCATTTGTACGGTCAGGGAACCGGAAACCGACGGAATCTTCATGGTGATGTGAAAAAGATGCTGTTCGGGATGGGCCAGAGAAATTTGATATTCAATCGTCGCAAAAGACGGAGAAGCCACTACTAGCAGGAAGCTGAGTAAGAAACAGAATCGAAATGGCAAAAGGGAAAACGGCCGGAACGATTTCACTTTCGCGCGGCCTCAGGGGTCAATTCGGCCGCGGACAGTTTCTCCACAAGTTTGTGGCAGAGGCCATCGAAGCTGCCGTTGGACATGATCAGGAAAAGGTCTCCACTTTTTCCATTGGACGCAAGATGTTCTGAAATGGCAGCAGAGTTCGACAAAACTTCGGCATCGATTCCCAGATTGCGGACGTCGGCTGCAACGCTTTCCGGATCGAGGCGATTTTCATCGCCAAGCTGCGAAGAACGAAATACGCCGCCCAGAATAACTTTGTCCGCGGTGGCAAGAGATTGCGGCAAGGCTTCCTGGAAGATTTTGCGGCGCATGGAATTTGAGCGCGGTTCAAGAATGGCCCAAATGCGGCGGTCGGGCCAGCGCCCGCGCGCGGCTGCAATCGTCGCGCGAACCGCAGTGGGGTGATGCGCGAAATCGTCCACGACCAGGATGCCGCCGAACTCGCCTTTCACATCGAGGCGGCGCTTCACGCTGCGGAAAGTTCCCAGGGCGTTTTGAATTGCGCTCACGGAAATGCCGCGACCGTGTGCCACGATGATGGCGGCGAGCGCGTTCAAGACATTGTGCTTGCCCGAAGCGGAGAGGTGGAATTTGCCAAAGAAATTGCCTTTGCGAAATACATTGAAATGCATCCCATCATCTGACGCAACGGGTTCGCTCGCGGTCCAGTCGTTGTATTGTGCGAATCCGTATGTGTGAACCGGGCAAAACGCTTTTTCCGCCGCGGCGCGGAGCGCGGGGCCGGAATCCTGCGTGTCGCCCCAAATGACGACGCTGCCGTTGCGCGGCACGAGATTTACGAGGCGCTTGAAAGCCAGTTGGTAGGTTTCAAAATCGCGATAAATGTCCGCATGGTCAAATTCCAACGACGTAATGATGAGATCGTCAGGATGGTAGTGAAAGAATTTTGGTCCGCGATCCCAGAACGCGGTTTCGTACTCGTCGCCTTCGAGAATCATTTCGCTGCCGTCGCCGAGTCCGTAGCTTTTGCCAAAGTTTTCTGCGACGCCGCCAATCAGAAACGTGGGCTGTTTCCCCGCAACGTGAAAAATCCAAGCGAGCATCGCCGTTGTGGTTGTCTTGCCGTGGGTGCCGCTGACTACGATGGAATGCTTTCCAGGCAAAAAGATTTCTTCAAGGGTTTCCGGAAGCGAGCGATACGGAATTTTCTTTTCAAGGACTTCTTCGAGTTCCGGATTTCCGCGCGCGATAATATTCGCGACAATGACGAGGTCCGGCGCCGGTTGTAAATGCGCCGCATCAAAATCGTGGAAATACGGAATGCCGAGTTTGTCCAAAAACGTCGACGCAGGAGGATAGACTCCGGAATCGGAACCGGTGATGCGGTAGCCGCTTTCTTTCAACATGCCAGCGAGCGGCGACATGGCCGAGCCGGCAATTCCGATGATGTGGATATGTTTTTGCGGACTCACGGGATGACGGTGCTCTCCAAAAATTCCAAGGTGCCTGATCCTTCGGCGACGAGCCTTGCCCGGATGCCCAGCGGAATGGTCAACATGGGCCGCGGCGTATGGCCAACGGCTGCGCCAAAAACGATGGGGACGCCAAGCGGCTTTAGGATTCGCTCGCAAACGTCTTTTGCGCTCGGGCTGCCTGCAACGGGCGGTTCGCAGTCCGGAAATTCGCCAAGTACGATTGCTTTCACGCCGCGGAACTTCCCCGCTTGCGTTAGATGCATCAGCGCGCGATCGATTTGCCAAGGCTTCATGCCGCGATCTTCAAGAAGGAGGATGCTGCCAGCCGTATCTAGCTCCCAAGGCGTGGCGAGAGCTGTTTCAATCAGAGTGAGGCAACCACCTAACACGACTCCTTCAGTAACGCCGAGAGTCATGGCTTCGCCGTTCAAAGCCAAATTCCAAGGGGACGGCGAGCCAAGGAACGCAGCCTCGAGAGATGGTTTGTCATATCCGCGCGCAGCGTTCGCTCCGGCATCGAGACCTGCGGCGGCCATCGGTCCATAAAAAGTGACCCAGCGAAGTTTTTGCCACAAGAGAATCTGAAGCGAAGTAACGTCGCTATAACCAACCAGGCATTTTGGCGAAGACGGAGGCTGATTCCAGAGGTCATCGAGCAGGTAATTCGATCCGTAACCACCGCGAAGGGCAAATAAGGCCGCGATATTCGAATCGTTCAGCATTGAGACAAAATCCTGGAAGCGCGATTCCGCTGAAGCAGCGAAATAACCCTGAGATTCACGAGCAAACTTGGCTTCGGGCGAAAAACCTAGGGAGCGCAACTCATGGAGACCACGTGCGATGCGATTTTCTTCCGCGGGTGAGGCTGACGCAAAGACGGCGACGCGGGCACCTTTGGCAAGCGCTCGCGGCTTTACTGCGGCGAACGAATCCCTATGTTCCGCTCGTGTCATGGACGCGGTCATCAAGCAGACTGCCTTTCGCCCGGCAGGACTTCAAACCCGAGTCCAAGAGAACAAAGTTTGGTCACGATCTTTTCTTCCTGCCATTCGCTGAGATCGGCGTCAAATTGGAGTATGTGCTTTCCTTCGGCCAAAGAGACGCTCAGGTGATCGAGCGGGAGTTTCAACTCGCCGAGAAGTTGACGAATTTCGGGCAAGAGCCCCGATGCGTTTTCAGCCGTCACTCGAAAGAGGACATATCGGGAACGCAATTTGAGAATCCTCTCCACCTGTATGAGCCCCGCCAGCGCAATGAGCATGACGATGCACACGAATCCGGAAACTTTGTAAAGACCCGCACCTGCGGTCATACCCATGGCAGCGGTCAGGAAAATTGTTGCCGCGGTCGTTGTGCCAACAACGGTCCCCCTCTCACGCAAGATGACGCCTGCACCAAGGAAGCCGATGCCCTGCACAACATTGGATGCAATTCTCGTCGTACTTGCATCCCCAGTAAGTTTTGCGAATTCGACGGAAACAATCGTGAACAAGGCAGCGGCCATGCAGACGAAGAGGCTTGTTCGCAGTCCAGCGGGCCGTTTGCTGCGGATGCGCTCCAGACCGACGAGCGAACCAAGCAGCGCGGCCCAAAGCAAACGATACACCATTGTGTCGAGAGGAAGCATTTCTTCGTAGCGCGGCCTGCCCTAGCGCGCTAAAGAAAAATTAACACGTTAGAGTTTGAACTGACTCAGTTTCAACATGTGGCGTGCCCTGGCGTGTATCTCTTTGGGCTTCAGGCGAGTCAGGCGATTGGGCCCGAACTCTTCGACCGTGAAGCTGCCCATCACGGTGCCGTAAACCATGGCGCGGCGCAAAGCGGCATCGGTCTTTTGTCCGGCGCCCGCGAGGTAGCCCATGAAGCCTCCGGCGAAGGCGTCTCCGGCTCCCGTGGGGTCGTGCGGTTCTTCGAGCGGAAATGCAGGAACGCAGAAGACGCCGTTCTTATCCACGAGCATTGCGCCGTATTCGCCGCGTTTTACCACCAGTGCTGACGGGCCCATTTTGAAGATGTGCTTTGCTCCGCGCAGAAGATTGTGCTCGTTGGAGAGTTGCCGTGTTTCGGAATCGTTGATTACGAGGATGTCCACGTGCTTGAGGGTTTCTTTGAGGTCGTCGGGTGTGCGTTCAATCCAATAGTTCATCGTGTCGAGCGCCACCAGCTTGGGGCGCTTTTTGACCTGTTGCAAAACGCTACGCTGAAGATTTGGCGCAATGTTTGCAAGGAATACGTATTTGGAGTCCGTGTACTTCTCCGGCAGTTTCGGATCGAAATCGGCGAAAACGTTCAGCTCGGTGGTGATGGTGACGCGCTCATTGAGATTTTGCAGATAACGACCGGCCCAGAAAAAGCATTTGCCAGAAGCTCGCTCGAGTCCAGTGGTGTCAATACGGCGACCACCAAAAATGGCCTCGTCCTTTTTCGAAAAGTCGTCGCCTACGATGCCGACGAGATTTACGTGTGAAAAGAAGCTTGCAGCGACCGCAAAATAAGTGGCGGCGCCGCCGATGATGCGCTCCTCTTTTCCGTAAGGGCTTTCAATGGCGTCAAACGCAACAGAACCTACGACGAGCAAGGACACAGAGTTCTCCTCTTCCCAAGTTTAGGAAATGTATTTTCCGATGATGGCCGAAAGATTCTTCTTTGTGGATTGTGGAACGAGTTTCGCATCAGTGATCAGGGCGTGCGCGAGCGCGGAGCCACACTTGCATTCCCGCGAGACCGGCATGGATTTGATCGCTTCGCACAGAACTTTTTGTGCGTTATCTGCGTTCTGCTGGAGCGTAGCCATGATTTGCGCGCCGGTAACGGATTCATGATCGGGATGCCAGCAATCGTAGTCCGTAATCATGGCGATGGTTCCGTAACAGAGTTCAGCTTCGCGGGCGAGCTTGGCTTCGGTGACGTTGGTCATGCCGATGACGTCGAACTCCAGCTTGCGATGCATATGGGCTTCGGC
The DNA here is from genome assembly GCA_035567915.1 of Candidatus Sulfotelmatobacter sp. Classification (GTDB taxonomy): domain Bacteria; phylum Acidobacteriota; class Terriglobia; order Acidiferrales; family UBA7541; genus Acidiferrum. The sequence continues at coordinate 38,699 of DATMPA010000031.1, forward strand.
GAGAGTGGAAAATTGCGGGCCTTCCATGCAGATGTAGATTCCCTTGCGATGGACGGGGACGGCGCAGTGCACGCTTGCGTCGGCGAGGACGCGCGAAACCTGGCCACAGGTTGGCTTGTCAAACGTAACGTGAGCGACAAGGCCATTGCCGAAAAAAGTAGAGATGCGGCCCTTGGTGCGGTCCACGAATTGGTCTGCGACGAGAAATTCGCCCGGGCGCAGATCCTCTTTGAGGGAGCCGACTGCGCTGACAGAGATGATGCGCTCGACGCCGAGGAGCTTCATCGCGTAGATGTTTGCGCGGTAATTGATTTCGCCGGGCAGGATACGGTGGCCGCGGGCATGACGAGCGAGAAAAGCGACTTGCTTCCCTTCCATCGTTCCCAAGATCAGAGCGTCCGAAGGATCTCCAAACGGCGTTTTGATGCGGATTTCGCGCGCATTGGTGAGGCCTTGCATGGAGTAAAGACCGCTGCCGCCGATGACGCCAATCGTTGCTTGCGGCTTGCCGCTTGACTTCCTTAAGCCCTTCGACTTCTTTGCTGTCATTTCACTCTCCCAAAAAGCCGAAACGTGTGATTCCGCCTAGTGAAGCACATCCGCGCCGGCGAGCAATTCCGATACAGCCGTAAACGGGTCTTTTTTGCGTTGCGAAACTTCGGCGGCGAGACGGTCGAGCTTTTTCTCGCCTTCCTCGCCACGGAGGACTTGTTCGAGCAAACGAGATTCAAGGAGGCCGATGAGGCGGTTCTTCCAATGTTCCTTGTGCTTCTTTTCGCGTTGGCCGGTGGATTCGAAATGCGCGCGAAACTTTTCGATGGCAACGGCGAGAACATCTATGCCGGCATTCTCCGTGGCAACCGTGCGCACGACGGGAGGATGCCAGCCATCACGCGGCATGACAAGGGAAAGCATGGAATGGAGCTGCTCTTCCAGGCGGTCCGCTCCTTCGCGGTCAGCTTTATTGAGCACAAAGATGTCCGCGATTTCCATAAGGCCGGCTTTCATGCTTTGAATGTCGTCACCGAGGCCTGGAACCATAACGACGACAACGCAGTCGGCGAGGCGAACGATATCCACTTCGTCCTGGCCAACACCAATGGTTTCGATGAGGATTTGTTTTTTGCCGGCAGCGTCGAGGACGAGCGCGACTTCGGCAGTGGCGCGCGAAAGGCCGCCAAGAAAACCGCGCGTTGCCATGGAGCGAATGAAAATTCCGCGGTCGCCCGCGTGGCTTTGCATGCGAATGCGGTCACCGAGGATCGCACCGCCCGTGTATGGACTCGTAGGGTCAACAGCGATGACGCCGACTTTTTGATCGGCTTTGCGATAGTGGGCCGCGAGACGATCCACCAAGGTGCTTTTTCCAGTGCCTGGTGCTCCTGTGATGCCGGAAAGATAAGCACCGCCTGTGTAGGGAAACAAATTTTTCAGAAGCAATTCGGCTTCGGGCGCGTGATTTTCAATGGCAGTGATAGCGCGGGAGACGGCGAGAACTTCGCCGGCACGGACCTGCTGCGCCCAGTGTTCAACTGTAGCGGTCATGATTTTCCTGAAGGCAGCGGCCAGGCGCGAGAGGCATGCTTCTATTATCTACGATTTTTTGCCGAGAAGCTGGCGCGCGATGACAAGTTTCTGAATTTCGCTGGTGCCCTCGCCGATGGTACAGAGCTTGACGTCGCGGTAAAACTTTTCGGCGGGATAGTCCTTGATGAAGCCGTAGCCACCGTGAATTTGCACGCATTCGTTTGCAACGCGCACGGCAACCTCGCTGGCAAAAAGTTTGGCCATGCTAGATTCGCGGGTGAAGCGTCCGGTTTTTTGATCGGCGAGCCATGCGGCCTGATACACAAGCAGGCGTGCGGCTTCGACTTCCGTCGCCATGTCCGCGAGCTTGAATTGAATTGCCTGGAATTCGCTGATGGTCTTGCCGAATTGCTTCCGTTGCTTGGCGTAATTCGTGGCGGCGTCGAGCGCGCCTTGTGCCATGCCGAGCGCTAGCGCGGCGATGGAGATGCGGCCACCATCGAGAATGGCCAGACTGCCGGTAAAGCCTTCGCCTTCGGGGCCAAGAAGATTCGCAGCAGGGACGCGGCAATCGGTGAAAATGATTTCCGAAGTGTCGCTGGCTCGAAGGCCTAGCTTATTTTCTTTTTTGCCGGGGCGAAAACCGGGCATGCCTTTTTCCAGAATGAAGGCGCTGATGCCGTGCGAGGCTTTTGCCTTGTCGGTGACCGCCATGGCTACGCAGGTGTCCGCGTAGTGGCCGTTGGTCGTGAAGGTTTTTGAGCCGTTGAGGATGTAGTGGTCGCCCTCGCGGTGGGCGGTTGTGCGCGTGCCGCCCGCGTCGGAGCCGGCTTCAGGCTCGGTGAGGGACCATGCGCCGATCTTTTTTCCTTGCGCGAGGGGCACGAGATATTTTTGCTTTTGGGCCTCCGTGCCGAATTTGTAGATGTGATTGCTGCAAAGAGAATTGTGCGCGGCGACGATGATGCCGATGGAGCCGTCTACTCGAGAAAGTTCTTCAATGGCGATGACGTATTCGACGTAGCCGAGGCCTGCGCCGCCATATTGTTCGGGAAAGATGACGCCTAGGAGGCCCATTTCTGCGAGCTTCGGCATGATTTCGAGCGGAAAGTGGGAGACTTCGTCCCATTCCATGACGTGCGGAGCGATTTCGCCTTCGGCAAATTCTCGAATGCTTTTACGGAGTTGCTGTTGTTCATCGGTGAAGGAGAAATCCACGCCGCCCCCAGGGACTAAGTTTTTTCTATACCCAGACAAACTATAGTTTATAACGAGGCGGGTGTTGGACGCGACGAGATGGCGGCGATGTGCCTTGCGCGAAACGGTAATTCGAAGGGCGCGTCTTACGCGCCTGCACGGCTGGTTTTTGCGACCACGTCGCGCAGGATTTTGGCTGCACACTCGACACCGGCGCGGGCCACGTCGCAATGCGTAACGAAACGAACGGAATAAAGGGCGGTGTCGAGCGCCCAGATGCCGTGAGGCTGCAGCGCTTCGCAGAGTTGAACTGCGTTCAGGCCGGTAGCTTCGCAGTCAAAGATGATTATGTTTGTTTTCACGGTTGCCGGGTCGATACGCAGATTGGGAATCGCGGAGATTTCGTGCGCGAGGAATTGTGCGTTGGCGTGATCTTCGTGCAGGCGCTTCGGAGATTCTTCGAGAGCGAGGAGCCCCGCTGCGGCAATGACACCGACCTGGCGCATGCCTCCGCCAAACATTTTGCGATAGATACGGCCCTTTTCGATAAATTCGCGCGAGCCGACGATCATGGAGCCGACCGGCGCTCCGAGCCCTTTGGACAAGCAGAACATCACGGAATCGAGATTGCGTGTTATCTGCGCGACGGATTCGCCTAGCGCGACAGAAGCGTTGAAGATGCGCGCGCCATCGAGATGAACTTTGAGGCCGGCATCGTGTGCGTGAGCGCAGATTTCGTCCACTTGCTTCGTCGGATAGAGCGTGCCACCAGCCATGTTGTGGGTGTTTTCGAGACAGATTAGCGCGGTTTGCGAATCGTAATAGATTTTGGGGCGGATGACGGCTTCGATTTGTTTCCAATTCAGAATTCCGTCGTCGCCGCGGGCAACGCGCGGCATGCAACCGGCGATGGCGGACATTGAAGCCAATTCGTACAAATTCACGTGGCTGCGTTCTTCGCAAACCACTTCGTCGCCGAGATTCGTCCAAACTTTGATGGAAATGAGATTGCCCATGCAGCCGGAGGGAACGAAAAGGGCCGACTCTTTGCCGAAGATTTCCGCGGCGCGTTTTTCTAGACGATTTACGGTGGGGTCTTCGAGATAAACGTCGTCGCCGACTTCGGCTTCGGCCATGGCCCGGCGCATGGCGGGTGTCGGGCGCGTGACGGTGTCGCTGCGAAGGTCAACGACCTTGCTTATCGGAGTGACGCGGTCCGGGTCGGCGGTAGCGCTTGTTTTGCTGGTGCTCATTCGAAAGCTGACCTCTCTATGAGATTATCCCAGCAGTTCCACAAAAACTTCGTTCGAAATGCTGAGTTTTTTCGGCGCGAGGCGGACAATACTTCCTTCTCTTTCGATCAATCCAGCGGATTCGAGAGAGGATAGTTTGGTGTCCAGCGAAACGCCATAGGCGGATTCAATTTTGCCTAGGTCAATTCCGTTCAGCTGGCGAAGGCCGAGGAACATTTCTTCATCGAGGGCTTGCTCGCGTGTTACGGTCTCAATCTGTTCGGCGGGGAGTTTGTCGCTTTGGATTGAACCGATATATTGCATGGAATCGTGCGCGTTTGCCCAGCGCGTACTTCCGTCAAAAGAATGGGCGCCCGCGCCGAAGCCGAGATACGGTTCGCGGCGCCAATATTTTAGATTGTGGCGAGAGGCGCGGCCTGGCTTGGCCCAATTGGAAATTTCGTAGTGCTCGTAACCTGCGCTTGCGAGCTTTTCGCGGGCGAGCTCATAGGAATCGGCCATTTGTTCGTCCGTGGGAACGGCAGGTGCGCCGTATTTTGTGCCGAGGGTGATTAGTTCCCTTCCGAGGCGGCTGCCTTCGTCCACCTCTAGCATATAAATCGAGACGTGTTCCGGCTGCGAGTGGATCAGCTCTTCGAGAGATTGTCGCCAACTTGTTTCCGTTTGATGCGGGAGGCCGACAATTAAGTCGAAGCTGAGGTTTTGGATCCCGGCGGCTCGGAGAATAGGGGCAGCGCGGTAGATATCTTCGCGGCGGTGCAACCGTCCCGAGGCTTTGAGTTCGGTATCCGAGAAAGATTGAACGCCGAAGCTAACGCGGCTAATGCCAGCGTCGGCCCAGGCGACAGCTTTTTGTGGGGTGATCGTTTCGGGATCGGCTTCGAGCGTGACTTCTGCCAAATTGCAGGAAAAAGAATGGCGCACGGAATCCAGAATTTTCTGAATGTGATTCGGATCGAGCAGGCTCGGCGTGCCGCCACCCAGATAGATGGTATCCACAACGAAGCGTTCGAGATTATTGGCAGTTGATATGCCTGTGTCAGCGTGGAAGCGGCGATGGTTCGTGATTTCACGCTGCACGGCTTCGGCATACGGCGCGTATTTCTCCGTGGAGACTACGCCGGTGTGGAAATTGCAGTAGGTGCACTTCGTCTGGCAGAAGGGCACCTGAATGTAGATTCCGAGATTCATTGCGTCAGAGTTGACTTTAGCACAGCCTTCGCGGACGCGCAGTCGGGCTCAGTTGCGAGCTATTCGGGATCGGGGACAACCTTGATTTGCATCGTGCGCTCGCGTGGGCCGTCATATTCGCAGAAGAAGATGCCTTGCCAACGGCCCAAGACCAGGCGGGCGTTTTCGACAAAGACGATTTGGCTGGCCCCGGTGAGTACTGTTTTTGAGTGGGAATCGGAATTGCCTTCGACGTGGCGGTACGGTCCTTTGTTGGGGACGAGGCGGTCGAGGATGCCTTCAACATCGGTGGCCACGTCGGGGTCGGCATGCTCGTTGATGGTGACTCCCGCGGTTGTATGCGGCACGTAGACGTAGCACGTTCCTTGTTGCACGCCGGATTTTGCGACGACGGACTGCACTTCGTTTGTCACGTCAACGAATTGCGTGCGACGGTCGGTACGGACGCGAATGCTCTGAATTTTTGCCATAACGGAGGAAATCGTAGCACGCGCTGTAAGGTGGCAGGCTACGGAATCGGCACGAGGAAATGCTTGCCAAGATATTTGCCGGAAGAGTGTTTCTGCAGAGCGTCCAGGCCTTCCATTCCCCAGCGCGCTAGGAGCGGAAGAAGACAGAGTTCGCGCGATTGCAGCGCTTTGTTTGGATAGAGCAAGTTGTTCAGAAATTCCGCGTGACCGGCAAGGACGCTGGTTTTCTTGTCGCGCGCCCATCCCGCCTTTTGGCGGAGCTTTTCCGTTTGATAGGAAATTTTACGCTGTGCCTTTTCTATTGTCGCATTCAGCGTAGGATCGATTTTTGCGATTGGAGCATTCCAGCTCTGCAAAAGTTTGTGGATCTGCTTTGCGTCCCTCTCAAGTTTGTTGCCAAGATTCGCCTGCAGGTTTGCGGAGCCCAATTTGCGGCGAACCGTCTGGCTGCCGGCCCAAACATTCTCGACCGTAATTTCATATTGTTCGAGCAGGCGCTGCGCTTTGCTGTCCACCAGGGTGAAGCCTGCGCGCGGCAGAAAAACCGGCTCACGGCCAAGCAGCTTGTTGTAGAAGACGTCAGATTGCGCAAAATAGGAAATCTCGGAAGGGCCACCGATGTAGGCAACCGTAGGAAGAAGGTAGTCCTGCACAACGGGACGTAACAACGCGTTCGGACTAAAGGATTCCGGTGATTGTGAAATTGCGGTTGCCAGCTCCTGCAGAGACCAGGTTTTGGAGTCGGCCTGAAACTGCGTGCCGTTGGAACGAACCGCTTCGCGGCCCTTGTTCCCCATAAAGAAGAGTGCCGTGCTGCGGCCGGTGACCTTTACCTGAGCTGCATAGCCGGCGCGCTCCAGTTCTTTGCCGCGTGCAAGCAGAGCATCGTTCAATTCGTTTCGATCCTCCGCTGCTTGGCGGTAAATGGGTTCGGCGAGCCGATGCAGACGCGGATCGAGCGGATCTAGCAAGATCAATCCGTGCGCGGCGAAAAGGCCGGCAAACAATTTCCCAAAGGAACTTGTGTACGTTTCTTCCGGCCCGTAACTGCGGCGAAGCAACGCAGCGAGATCGCCACCAGCCGGTCCGCCGAGCATGACCGTAGCCGCGCGCACGAACTCCGTAATTTGCGGCCCGAGTTTTTGCGGCCCAACAGGAAGCGGCGATCCGGATTGTGCAGGCAATTCAAACTTTACGAGTTTGCCGTCTTGAAAAAAGGTAGCGTGGCGCACTTCGTCGAGGTCGTGGTCTTCCGTGGCCATCCAGAAAACAGGGACGGTATCCACGCCCGATTTCGTGAGGAGCCGCGCGGCTTCGATGGCCGAAAGCGCCTTATAGAATGAATAAGCAGGACCGCCGAAGAGTCCAACTTGCTGCCCGGTCACGACGGCAACTGCACCGCGCTCAAAACGGGCTATGTTGTCCAGCACAGCCTGGTTAGCGCCCAGCTGTTCGTTTTGTTCGCGCAAGACGGCCGCAACGGCGCTTCTCCGCGACTGAGGGTATTGCGAGCGCGCTGCCAACTGAGCCGCATTTTCAAGAGTCGGCTCGTGCCCAAAGAAGCCTTTTACTTTCTGGAAGTCGTCAAGAAACGCGATATGGAGCGGTGGCTGATGCGGCAGTTCGCGGAACGGGAGGGCGCGACATTGCATGGATTCTTAGATGATACCCGCGTCAAATGGTCACAGCAAATAGACGGACAAGCGGCGCGGACGATAGCCGGGCAAATTATTCGGAGCGGCGCCAAAATGGCAGGTAGTTAATACTTGCTAGCCCCTTACGGCCACTGCAGTAGGCTCAAGGCTTGCGGCAACTTTCGTGATGGCGGCTTTGGCGTGCTCGTTCAGAGACGGCAGGGGCGCCCGCGGTACGCCGCCGCGGTAACCGCGCAGGTCCATGACGAACTTTATGCTGGCGATTCCACCTTCAGAGACAACACGCTTCGAGACGAGAGCGAGCTTTCCCTGTAGTTCACGGGCCTGGTCATACATTTTCTGACGATAAAGCTGGTAGAGGGCGACGCATTTCTCGGGGAAGGCACTGGCCAGCGCGAGAATCGCGCCTACTGCTCCTGCGCTGAGCGATGGCATGACGACGCTCGCGGACCCAGTGAGCATTTGGAAACTACTGGAAGCGCCCGCCACGACTTCTACAATTCTTTGCACGCTGCCTGAGCTGTCTTTCATCCCGATGATGTTCGGGTGCTCGGCCAGCGCGACGATTTCCGGCGTTTCCAGCGTCACGCCCGTAAGCTGCGGCACGGAATAGAGCAAAATCGGAATCGGCGAAGCGTCGGCGACGGCTCGATAATGGGTTAGATAGACGTCGGGTTTGTATACGGGCTTGTAGTAGTAGGGCGTTTTGACAAGCGCTAGCTGGTAGCCAAGGTCCGCAGCCCGTTTTGTGCGTGCGATGGTTTCCGCCGTAGACTCCACGCCCGTTCCCGCGATCAAGCGTTTCTCAGGCGCCGCAGTTTCTTTGGCGGCCGCGAGGATCGCTTCACCTTCTTTTGAAGAGATGAGCACGGATTCGCCTGTCGAACCGAGAACGACATACCCCGCAAGATCGGTTTGATTGTAGCGATGAAGGTTGTGCTTGAAGTCAGCAATGGAAACATTGCCGTTCGCATCGAACGGCGTGGTTAACGCGGGATAAACTCCGGAAAGATCCACGGTCAATCTCCTGGAACGGCAGAGCCGGAAGCGGCTACTTGTCCGCGATGCAAATCCTGCAAGGCGGAAACTTCAGTGCCCTGTTCGAGTATCGCGCGAATACCGCGCGCTGCGGCGTTTCCCGCCGCAAGCGTCGTGATGCACGGAATGTTATAGCGAATGGCCGCGCGGCGAATGGATTTTTCATCGTAGAAGGATTCGCGGCCGAGCGGCGTGTTGATAACAAGATCGATTTTTCCAGTCTTCACAAGATCCACGATGTTTGGACGGCCCTCATTTACCTTGAAGACAGCTTCAGCTTCAATGCCCGCGGCGAGAAGCGTTGCTGCGGTTCCGCGGGTGGCGACGAGCTTGAAGCCGAGCGATTCGAGCTCCTTACCAAGCGAAACGAGATGCCGCTTGTCGCGATCATTTACGCTGAGGAAGACTGTGCCTTTTCTCGGCAGGCGTTGGCCGGCCGCGAGCTGTGCTTTGGCAAATGCCTGGCCGTAGGAAGTGGAAATGCCCATGACTTCGCCCGTCGAGCGCATTTCCGGGCCGAGGATGGTGTCCACCCCACGGAATTTGTTGAACGGAAAGACGGGTGACTTCACGGAATAGAAGTCGTGCACGGCAATCTCCGCGACGCCGTTGTGATGCACGAGCGGCAGCCTCATATCTTTCAGCTTCTTGCCGACCATGAGGCGCGCGGCGACTTTGGCGAGTGGCACACCCGTGGCTTTGCTCACGTATGGAACCGTGCGCGATGCGCGCGGATTCACTTCGAGCACGTAAACCGTATCGCGCTGAATGGCGTACTGCACGTTCATGAGGCCAACGACTTTAAGCGCGAAAGCGAGGCGCTTAGTGTAATCGCGAATCGTGTCGAGAACTGCCGGCGTCAGACTGACAGGCGGAAGCACGCAGGAAGAATCGCCAGAGTGCACGCCAGCTTCTTCGATGTGCTCCATGATGCCGCCAATGACGACGTCGGTGCCATCCGCGAGCGCGTCCACGTCCACTTCAGTAGCTTCTTCCAGGAACTGATCAATGAGAACGGGCTTGGCCGAACCCATGAGCGCTGCTTGCGCGACATATTCCTGCACGGTGTTCGCGTCGTATGCAATCACCATCGCGCGACCGCCGAGGACGTAGCTTGGGCGGACGAGCACGGGCAAGCCAATTTCACCCGCGAGGCGCGCGGCTTCTTCAGGCACAAGAGCCGTTCCGTTGCGCGGCTGCGGAATTTTCTGCTCTTCCAGCACGCGGCCAAAGCGCCGGCGGTCTTCCGCCAGGTCAATGGACTCAGGCGTTGTACCGATGATGGGCACTCCGTTCCGTTTCAATTCCATCGCAAGATTGAGCGGTGTTTGCCCGCCGAATTGCACGATGACGCCTTGCGGCTTTTCGCGCTCGACGATCGCAAGCACGTCTTCGAGCGTCAGTGGTTCGAAATAGAGGCGATCCGAAGTGTCGTAGTCCGTCGAAACGGTTTCCGGATTGCAATTCACCATGATCGTTTCGTAGCCGTCTTCGCGCAGCGCGAACGACGCATGGCAGCAGCAGTAGTCGAACTCAATTCCCTGCCCGATGCGGTTCGGTCCGCTACCCAGGATCATGATTTTCGGGCGCTGTTGCGCGTCTGATTCGTCCTCGTCTTCGTAAGTTGAGTACATGTACGGCGTGAACGATTCGAACTCCGCGGCGCAGGTGTCCACTCGTTTGAAGACGGGCGAGACGCCGTACCGTGCGCGCTGCAAGCGCACTGCGGCGGGCGTGGTCTTCCACATTTGCGCTAGTTGTTCGTCGCTCGTGCCCTGCCGCTTCACTTCGCGCAGCAGGTCCTTCGATGCCGTTTCCACGGTCACGCCGGCCGCGCGCTTATTCACGAGCGTCAGCTCTTGGATCTGCTGGATGAACCACGGGTCGATTTTTGTGAGGTCGCAGATTTCGACAGCGGGCAGGCCGCGGTCGACTGCAGTGAGCAGCCAATGAATGCGGTCAGGGCGCGGCGTCGCAAGTTTTTCACGCAGGAGCGAATCGGGAGTTTCCGCAGGAGCGCGCCAGGGGGTATGCGGCTCGAGCGAACGAATTGCTTTTTGCAGGGACTCCTTGAAGGTTCGTCCAATCGCCATTACTTCGCCGACGGACTTCATTTGCGTGCCGAGCGTGCTGTCCGCACCGGGAAATTTTTCAAACTGCCATTTCGGAATTTTTGTAACGACGTAGTCGATGCTCGGTTCGAAGCTGGCGGGAGTTTTCTTCGTAATGTCGTTAGGGATTTCGTCCAGGGCCATGCCGACGGCGAGGCGGGCCGCGATTTTCGCGATGGGGAAGCCAGTCGCTTTGCTCGCCAGAGCAGAACTGCGCGAGACGCGTGGATTCATTTCGATGACGGTCATGCGGCCGGTGTCCGGATTCACAGCGAACTGCACGTTCGAACCGCCCGTTTCCACGCCAACTTCGCGCAGAATGGCCGCTGCGGCGTCACGCATGCGCTGATATTCCTTGTCCGTCAGTGTTTGCGCGGGGGCGACAGTAATGGAATCGCCCGTGTGAACGCCCATCGGGTCGAAATTTTCGATGGTGCAGATGACTACGAAGTTGTCGCGAAAATCACGCATCACTTCGAGTTCGTATTCTTTCCAGCCGAGGACAGATTCTTCGACGAGCGCCTCATGGACGGGGCTCATGTCCAGGGCGTGTGAAATCGAATCGGCGAATTCTTCGCGGTTGTAGGCGATGGAGCCGCCGGTGCCGCCGAGCGTGAACGACGGACGAATAACCAGTGGGAAGCCTAGCTGTTCGCAAAGGCGCATGGCGTCCTGCGCGTTATTGACCAGCGCGGACGCAGGGACCTCCAGCCCGATCTTGCGACACGCGTCCTTGAACCACAGGCGGTCTTCGGCGACCTTGATCGCACGGAGTGACGCGCCAATCATTTCCACTTTGTATTTTTCGAGAATGCCCTCTTCCGCAAGAGCAACGGCGAGATTGAGCGCTGTTTGGCCGCCAACCGTGGGGAGAAGGGCGTCGGGTCTTTCCTTGGAGATGATTTCTTCGAGGTATTCCTTCGAAAGTGGCTCGATGTATGTGCGGTGCGCGAGCTCTGGGTCAGTCATGATCGTAGCCGGATTCGAATTCACAAGGACAACTTCGTAACCCTCAGCGCGAAGCGCTTTGCACGCCTGCGCACCAGAATAATCAAATTCGCAAGCCTGCCCGATGATGATCGGGCCCGACCCAATGATCAGAATCTTCTTGATGTCTTTTCTTTTCGGCATCTGTCCCGTTATCTCCGCGAACTTCCTGGCTGATGCCACTCTTTCATCATGTCCGTGAACTGCGAGAACAGGTAATGCGAATCATGCGGACCGGGCGAGGCTTCCGGATGATATTGCACGCTGAAAAGCGGCAGCGATTTGTGCCGAATGCCTTCATTCGTCTGGTCGTTCAGATTGATGTGCGTCGCTTCGACTTCGCTCGACGGCAGCGAATCGGGATCAACGCAGAAGCCGTGGTTCTGTGCGGTGATTTCCACCTGATTCGTAAGCAAATTCTTCACTGGATGATTCGAGCCGTGATGGCCGAATTTTAGCTTATAGGTTTTTCCGCCAAGCGCGAGGCCGCACACTTGGTGGCCGAGGCAAATGCCGAAAACGGGAACCCGCCCAAGCAGCTTACGGACATTTTCGACAGCGTATTCCATCGGCTCGGGATCGCCGGGACCGTTTGAAAGAAAAACGCCATCGGGATGCATACCGAGGATGTCTTCCGCTGAAGTTTTTGCGGGGACGACGCTGACTTCGCAGTGATGATCGGAGAGCAGGCGCAAAATGTTTTGTTTTATGCCGAAGTCGAAGGCGACGACGCGGAATTTTTTGCTGTCACCATGGGGTCCCGCTTCGCCCATTTGTTCGGTCCAGGGCGACGTAGCCAGATCGATTGAGCCTTGCGACCAGTCGTACGACTTCGCACAAGTCACGCGGCTCGCGAGCTCCTGCCCGGCCATCGTGGGCAATTGTTTCGCTTCATGAATCAACTGGTCGGCCGGCGTGCCATCCGTGGAAACGACGCCGCGCAACGCACCCACTTTTCGAAGGTGCCGGACAAGCGCGCGGGTATCAATGTCCCAAATGACGGGAATCTTGTGGCGATTCAGATAAAGCTGCGCGGTTTCCGACGAGCGCCAGTTCGAAGAGACTTGCGAGAACTCGCGCACGATGAGCGATTCGATGTACGGCCGAGCCGATTCCTCGTCGTCCGCGTTCGCGCCAACGTTTCCGATGTGCGGATACGTAAGACAAACGATTTGCCCCGCGTAACTTGGGTCGGTGAAGACTTCCTGATAGCCCGTCAGACTTGTGTTGAAAACGACTTCGCCGCCGCGGCGCGTGATCGCGCCCGCAGCTCTCCCGTTAAATACGCGCCCGTCTTCCAGCGCGAGAATTGCAGGTCGGTGTTGAACTTCCGTCAGTGGAGCCTCCGTGATTCATGATTATTTTTCTTTGGCCTCGGCCGACGACGAGAGCGAACCGAAATGGTCCACGGGCCAGTAGGCAAAAACCGCTCGTCCGTAAATAAACCGGCTGGGCACCGGTCCAAACACGCGGGAATCGTTCGAGCTGATACGGTGATCGCCCATCACGAAATACATTTCCCGCGGAACGCGCACCGGACCGTAATCGCTCAAATCTTCGTATTGCGGCGGCACGTACGGCTCGGCAAGTGCCCGGCCGTCCACGTAAACTACCCCGCCGCGAATCTGCAGGACTTCGTCCGGCAGCGCGATGATGCGTTTGATAAATGATTTGCTGCGGTCGAGTGGATACCAGAAGACAACTACGTCGCCGCGGCTAATCGGCTCGAAACGATAGACAAACTTGTTGATGAAGATGCGTTCCTGGTCGGTGAGGAGCGGCGCCATGCTGGTGCCTTCGACTTTCACCGGCTGATAAAGGAAAACGATGATGACGAGCGCGAGGCCGATGGCGATGAGGAGATCGCGCGTCCAAACCCGGATTTCGCGTTTCAAGGAATGCGTCGAGGCTGGCTTGGCGTCCGCGCCAATTGAGGGTTGTTCCGAGATCGGAGCGGCTGCCTCGGAGGGGGAAGACTGCAGTTTCTCGTCCGGACTCAGCATTTTTGTTGCCTAACAGTTATAGCACGCGAGCCGTGTGCTGCGCCAGATTCCACTTCGGCTGTATTGAGATTTTGATGCTGCGCTACTGCAGGCGGTTGTAGTCGAAGAGATGAAACTCCTTCGTGACGCCGAAGGTGAAGCCGGAGCGCGCGTCGTACTTGTTCAGGCCGCGAATTCCCGCGAGGTCCCAGGTAAACCCGCCGGCATTGATTTGAAGACCGAGACGCGCCTGGCCCGTGCTTTGCGTGCCGATGAGCGAGGTGTTGATGTTGCGGCTGGAGTAGAGGCCGTTCACTTCGCCTACGACGTTCACGCGTTTGTGGATGGGATAGCTGAAGCCCGCGCCGTACATCAGGACGTCGTTCTGGGTAAACAGGGCGTTGGGCGCCTGGAGAATCTCGATGCCCACATCGCCCATGAGCGTTAGTTTTTGCAGCTGCTCTTCGAGGGCGATCATGGCGAAAACATTGGTGGTGTTTGTGCCGATGCCTCGCGCTTGATCCGAGTTGGGCATGATGAAACCGAAGCGAAACGCCAAGCCGGGTTTCTTGTCGGACGGCTTTATGATGCGAATTTTTGTAGAGAGAGCAAAGTCGCCCGTGTCGTGCGTGGAGTTGACACCGGTAAGAGACAAGTCCGGAACGAAGGACGCGCCCCGCGATTTTACGTCGAGAAAATTCTGAATCGCGCCTTCGACTTGGATTTCGGCAATCTTGCTGATGCCCATCCGCAAATTGATTACGCCGACGGAGGTTTCATCGCCACGCAGGCCGGAAAGCGGGAATCCTACGTCCTGCAGGAAATCGAAGCCAACTTCCACACGCAGATCACCCGCCGGAACGGTTTCCACGTCGGTTGTGCGGAGAGGACGGTCTTGCGCATGCGTGGCAAATGCGAAAAGGCAGGTTACAACGGCGGCCAGGAGCATCTTGCGCATGTCCCGTATCGTAAGCAAAGTCCCGCTGCTAGCCAAGCGCATAATTAAGATTCGAAAGCGCGGCGACTACGGCGGTTTCGGTTCTGAGAATTAGACTTCCCAGAGAAGCCTGATGGAAGCCAGCCGATTCCGCCGCTGAAAACTCGTCGTCGGTCCAGCCGCCCTCCGGGCCGATGGCCAGAATGACCTGTTTCGCTTGGGCTCCATCCAACACTTCCTTCAGCGGCTTCGCTTCTGCTCTTTCGGACAAAATCACTTTCACTTTCGCCGTTTGGCGGTACGCTTCGGAGGGTTTTTGGACAGGCTTCAACTCTGGAACTTTCACTCGTCGGGATTGCTGTGCAGCTTCCATCAGAATCTTTTTCCAGCGCTCCGACCGCTTCTCTGCGGCAACCAGCAAAGCCTTTTCGCTACGCGCAGCGGCGAGAGGAACAATCTCCCGAACGCCCAACTCGGTCGCTTTCTCCAGCGCCCACTCAAAGGAGTCAAATTTTACGATGGAAAGAAGGAGCGTCGTTTCAAGAGCCGATTCCCTGCTGGCTATTGGCTCGACCAGCGCAAATTCAACGCGGTCTCGTCCAACTGTTTCGATGCGGCCAAGCCAAACGCGTTCGCCATCGCTTAACTCATAGAGCTGCCCAGGTTCTGCGCGCAGAACCCTGCCCAGATGATGCGCGGCGTCGCCGGTCATGGCCGCGGAATTTCCTTCGAATTGTTCGACGAAAAATCTTCTGCGCAAGCCTGGGCCTTCGACCGCGTTTTATTCCGTTCCGCTTTTAACCGAAGATGTCTTTTACTTTTTCGAAGAACGAAGAGCCTCGCTCGGCCGGTTTGTTTTCGACTTTAAGCGTTGTGGCTAGTTGCTCCATCAATTTGCGTTGGTCGCGCGTCAACTTCGTGGGCGTCAATACTTGCACGTGATAGTACAAGTCGCCGCGCCCGCCGCCGCGCGGATCGGGCAATCCTTTGCCCTTAATGCGGAAAACCGCGCCGCTTTGCGTGCCCTCTGAGATTTTGAGTTTTTCTTCTCCGTTCAACCCCGGTACCTGCAGTTCCGTCCCTAGCGCCGCCTGCACCACGCTCAAAGGAATCGTGCAGTAGAGATCGGCGTTGCGCCGTTCGAAAAACGGATGCTCCTTTACTTCGAGCACAACGTACAAATCGCCCGGGGAACCGCCATTGACTCCGGCTTCGCCCTCGCCAGGCACACGCAAACGCGTGCCGGTATCCACGCCGGGCGGAATTCGCAAGTCAATTGTCTTTTCTTTTTCGATGCGCCCCTGCCCGTGGCATTCGACGCAGCGCTCGCGAATAATTTGCCCCGCGCCCTGGCATGCCGGGCACGTTCGCGTGATCGTGAAAAATCCCTGCTGATACGCAAGCTGCCCGCGGCCGGCGCAAGTCTGGCACGAAGTCACTCCTGTGCCGGCTTTCGCGCCTGTGCCCTTGCAAGCTCCGCAGAATTCCTGGCGCGGCACTTTGACTTTTGTAGTTACGCCCGCCGCACCTTCTTCAAACGTCAGCGTCATGTCATAGCGCAGGTCCGAACCACGCTGGCTCCGCGTTCTCCCCCGCCGGCCGCCGCCAAGCATGTCCTCGAAACCGAAGAAATCGCCAAAGATGTCGTGGAAGTCCTGAAAAATCGTGCCGTTGAAATCCACGCCGCCGCCCGCAGAGCTAAGTCCCGCGTGGCCGTAGGTGTCGTACACTTGGCGCTTTTCGGTATCGCTCAGAATGCTGTACGCTTCCGTGCACTCACGAAAGTTTACTTCAGCCACTTCCTTGTTCTCGGGATTGCGGTCCGGGTGCCACTTCAGCGCGGCCTTGCGGTATGCACCCTTGATCTCTTCGACCGTGGCGCCCTTCGAAACGCCGAGTACTTCGTAAAAATCTCTCTGATGTCCCTTCGCCATGCGTGTTCCTGTGTCCTCAAAAAATGAATTTAATTGGCTGACCACTTCGATGCCTGAGCCGGATGCACGGCTACACGCACCATCGCGGGCCGCAATACGCGCCCGTTAAACACATATCCGGGCTGAAATACCTGCAACACCGTGCCATCGGCGTGGTCCGCCGTTTCTGCGCGATCCACTGCCTGATGTTGATGCGGATCAAACGGCTGGCCGACTGGCTCGATTCTCTCGACGCCCAATTTCGCCAGGTTGTCCAGCATCTGCTTGTAGATCAACTCGAATCCTTTGCGGTAGTTTTCATATTCCGCTTCACGGTGCGCCGCCAACGCGTGTTCAAAGCCATCCACAATCGGAATTAGAGCTTCCACGACACGCGCCGTGGCACGCTTGCTGTCTTCGAGCCGTTCCTTTTCAATCCGCTTGCGGTAATTGTCAAAATCGGCTTGCCGCCGCAGCAACGTTTGTCGCAAATCGTCCAGGTCCGCCGCCAGCTTCGCAACGTCAGCCTCCGCGCGTGCATTATCCGCGGACATCGCGTCGGATTCCGCCGCGTCCCGTTGTCTTTCGTCCAGTTTGTCCCGTTCTGCTGCCATAACTTCGTTCCCTTCTGTACCTTAGAATGAACTTTGTAACCTAAAGTTTGCCCAACGCTTCGCCAAATAACTCCGCAACATACGCAACCGCGCTGATGGCCCGCTCGTACTGCATGCGCGTCGGGCCAAGAATTCCCAGCGAACCTTGTGCGAGATCGCCGCGCGTATAAGCTGCACTAATCATCGCGAGATTGTCACCGGCTTGCGAAATCTCCTTGATGCCGATTTGCACCAGCACCGGCTCCGGCGCGTCAATACAAGCATTGAGCACGCTCACCAGGCGGTGCTTTTCTTCGATCGCTTCCAGCAGTTGCTTCAACTGCGCCTGGTTCGAAAACTCCGGCGCACCCACAATTTGCGCCGTTCCTTCCACGTACACCTGCCGCGCGGGCCCCTCTTCCAGCGTCACTGGGTCGCACAGCGTAAGCGCACTCTGAATCAACCCCTCATATCGCTCGCGTTCCGTCGCCAACTTGAGCAGTAAATCTTCTCGAATCGCTTCCAGCGTCCACCCGGAATATTGCCGGTTCAAAAACTCCGCCGTCGCGTCCAGTTCGCCCTGCGTAAATGAGCGATTCGGCTTAACGATTTTGTCGCGCGAAATCCCACCGGGAGAACTGAGCACCACGACCACGCGCCCGTCCGGAAGCAGCCACATCCGCGCATGCTCCAGAATGGTTCGCCGCATAGGTGGCGCAACAATGATACCAAGGCCGTTGGAAACTTCCGCCAGCACATGTCCCGCGCGCTCGGTAATCTCTTCCGTGGTTTTGGCCGAAGACATCTCGCCACGGATCCAATCGCGATCCCGCACGCTCAACGTGGCCTGCGCTGCGATTTCCTGGGCAAAGAAGCGGTACGCCGCCGCGGTAGGCACCCTCCCCGCAGACGTATGCGGCTGGTAGAGAAAGCCGCCGTCTTCCAAATCCGCCATCACGTTGCGGATCGTCGCCGGGCTCAGCGTTTCCTCAAATCGCTTGGATATCGCCCGCGAAGAAACGGGTTCGCCCGTCTCGATATACATCCGTACCAGATCCGCCAGAATCTGCCGGTTGCGCCGTTCTTGGATGGCCGCGTTCTTCATAGTTAGCACTCTACACACTACAGTGCTAACTACTATTTTAGGAAGGCTGTCAAGTCAGGTCAATGCAAGCGTGCTGAGCGGTTCCTGAAAACAGCTTTTGAACGCAGCGTGACGCGCAAAAACTCCTACTAGTTGTTATCAATCTGCGCGCGTTGCAGCTTGTCTGAATAGTCTATGTAGAGCGTCTTCCACTCCGTGTAGAAGTCAATTGCTGCAATCGCCGCTTCGCGGTGTCCGTTTCCGGTCTGTTTCGTTCCGCCAAAAGGCAAATGCGTTTCTGCTCCAATCGTCGGTGCATTGACGTAAACGATTCCGGTAAAGAGATCCCGCATAGCCGCAAACGCCTGGTTCACGTTGCGCGTGTAGATCGAAGCGGATAGACCGTACGGCACGCCGTTCGCAATCTGGACGGCCTCTTCAAACCCATCAAAAGGAATCACGGATACGACCGGCCCAAAAATTTCTTCCTGCGCGATTCGCATCTTCGCGTTCACGTCGCCAAACACGGTCGGCTCGTGGAACCAGCCTTTGGCGTGTGCGCCTCTATTGAGCCGATTTCCTCCCGTAAGAAGCTTCGCGCCTTCCTTCTTCCCAATTTCGACGTAGCTCATCACCGTTTCGAGTTGCTGCTCGTTGATGCAGGGTCCCATTTCCACGTTCGCGTCCAGACCGTTACCAACCCTCAGAATTTTCACTCGGTCCACAAACCGCTTCACGAATTCGCCGTACACCTTCTTATGCACCGCCACGCGGCTCGCCGCCGTGCAACGTTGACCGGTCGTGCCGAATCCGCCCCAGACCGCGCCATCCACGGCCAAATCCAAATTCGCATCGTCCATCACCACGATGATGTTCTTCCCGCCCATCTCCAGGCTGACGTGTTTGAAATCCGGTGCGCTTGCCTGCGCGATGATTTTTCCGACAGCGGTCGAACCCGTAAAACTCATCACTGGAACTTCTTTGTGTTTCGAAAGCGGCGCGCCCGCGTCCGGCCCATCGCCGCTTACCAAATTCACAACGCCCTTCGGCAACCCAGCCTCCGTAAGTGCCTGCACATAGTGATACGAAGAAAGCGGCGTATCCTCGGCAGGCTTCAGCACCACCGTATTGCCCGCAACCAACGCCGGCGCCATTTTCCACGACGGAATCGCCATCGGAAAATTCCACGGTGTAATCAGACCGCACACGCCGATGGATTGCCGCACGCTCATAGCAAATTTGTTCGGCAATTCCGACGGCGTCGTCTGTCCAAACAGCCGCCGCCCTTCGCCCGCCATGTAATACGTCATATCAATGGCTTCTTGCACGTCGCCGCGCGTCTCCGCGAGCACTTTGCCCATCTCGCGCGTCATGTCCTTGGAATATTCTTCCTTGCGCTGTACCAGCAACTCAGCGGCGCGATACAAAATCTCCGCGCGCTTCGGCGCAGGCACCAACCGCCACGTTTTGTAGGCTTCCTTCGCGGCATCCACGGCCGCGTTCACATCCGTTTCGTTCGAAGCGACGAAACTCCCCACCAATTCATCCGTATTCGCCGGATTGCGATTCTCATAGGTCTTTCCGCTCTTCGAATCCACCCATTCCCCGCCAATAAAATTCTTGTAAACGCGCGGAGCGACTGACGTAGCCATACTTCCTCCTGACTCGTGCCTGACCTTCGGTTTGTCCGTTGCGGGTACTCGTGCGAAGGCGACTGCGCAGAAACCTCAATGTAGCAGAGGCTTCGTAATCGCGTCAAATTGCGGGGGAAAACGCTACTGCCGGCGGTTTGCGGTGGCCCTGACGGTTGGTGCGCTGTCCGAAGAGGAACTCATTGGTGGAAGAGGGGCTGCAACGCCGGCGGTTTGCGATCCGAGACCCAGTTTTTGCAGAGTCCGCGCGTCCAATTTCCCGGAAGGATTCAATCCGTGCGCCGCCTGATACTTTTTCATCGCAGCCACGGTTGAATCGTCCCACTTGCCGTTAGGTTCACCGCTGTACGAACCGTCTTTTGCCAGCGCGCTTTGGATTTCAGAAATACGGTCCGCCGTCGGAGCTTTTTGCCCGCGTTGCTTGCTCGATTTCTTACTCTTATTTGTGCCGCGATGCGCGCCGGAACTACTCGCTGTGGGTTTCTTCTTGGCAGTTTGCGCCTGCGCCGCGTCAGCAGACACCCCCAACCCGGCTACCAAAGACAGCAGCAGGGCTGGGAGGACTACCTTTCGGCTGATCATTGTCGTTTGTCTCTATTTAGTGGGCGTTATCCGCCGGAACCACTCCGGGCAAAAACACCGTCAGGATTCGATCGTTGTCTTGCCGCCGCAGAACTTTGAAAACAACGTTCTGTCCCGGCTTCAATTTGCCAATGGTGGACTTATATTCAGCGATGGAGCCAACAGGCTGGCGGTTCACTTCGGCAATCACGTCGCCGCGAGCGAAACCGAGGTCATCGGCAAAGCTGGCCGGCTCGACGTCCGTCACCAGCACGCCCTTCTGCCCTTCCATACCGACTCGGTTCGCGCGTTCCGGAGTGAGGCTATCCACGCGCAGTCCGAATTCGGCCGGCGTGGAATCGTCCGGCTGAAGACTCATGCGTCCGGCAGAGTTGGGGAAAACGCGCGTGCGGTCTTCAACCATGGCGGTGGTTTCCTTCGCTTGACCGTCGTGCACGTAGTTCAGCTTCACCTTGCTGCCAATCGGGGCTTGTGCAATCGGATTCACCAAATCGTTGCCGCTCTTCACAGGCGTGCCATTTACACTGGTGATGACGTCGCCTCCCTTCAGTCCGGCCTTTTCCGCCGGGCTGCCGGGCTCAACGCTCATGATAACCACGCCATGCGGCGCGCCCAATTCCTTCAGCGTAATTGCGTTCGTGCCCAAGTCTTCCTGGAAGCTCACTCCAATCGAACCGCGCGTCACGCGGCCGTTGGACACGATCTGGTTATAAACATTGATTGCGACCGTAGAAGGCAGCGCAAATCCAACACCTTCATACCCGCGGCTGCCCGTGATGATCGCCGTGTTTATGCCAATCACCTCACCGGCCATGTCCACGAGCGGTCCGCCGGAATTTCCCGGATTAATCGCCGCGTCTGTCTGCAGGAATTTCTGGAACTGCCGCCCAACGCCAGCGCGATCCTTCGCGCTGACGATTCCCGCGGTCACCGTTGCTTGCAATCCAAATGGACTGCCAATCGCCAGTACCCAATCGCCCACCTGCACGCCTTCGGAATTGCCAAGCTTTGCAGTCGGCAGGTCTTTACCCGCGTCCACCTTAATGACGGCAAGGTCGGTCTCTTCATCCACGCCGACAACCTTCGCCGTGTACTTGGTGGTCTCGCCATTCAATTGAACTTGAATCTTTGTCGCCTGATCCACGACGTGATTATTCGTTAGAATGAATCCGCGCTTGTCCACGATCACGCCGGAACCAAGGCTGCGTTCGGCCGTGGGAGGCGCTTCGCCGCCTTTGCCGTCGAAGAACCGGTCAAAGAAATCCTGCATGGGGTCATCTTGTTGATCGTCCTGCTGTGGAGTGTGGCGCCTCTTGGCCGAAGGCTTCTTTTCCATCACTTGCGTGGTGGAAATGTTCACGACCGCCGGTTCGACGCGATTCACGATTCCCGCAAACGAATTTGACGAAGGAATCGCGTCCGGTACAGGCAATGTCGCCGCGCCCTTCCCGGCAAACGTAAAGTTCTTCATCGCCGACGTTTTGCCGGAGATTACCGTTCCGATCAGAATTCCGATCGTCAGCGTCAATGCGATGGAAAGCCCTGCAATCCACTTCTTTTGCCGAGACATTCCTGTTACAGCTTGAACTTGCTCACTCATTGTTCCCTTGCTCCTCTTTGTCCGCGGCCGCTTCCCTTTGGGAGCACACGCATGCTTCCCCTACTATAACACTCCGTCTTGCCCGGAGTTGTTCGGCGCAACCCGCCTGTTGCGCCTCAAAACACACTGGCCCTATGGCCGGGTTCGGCTCTGGAGATCTGCTATCTCACCACTAGTATGACGCATGACCCCATGGAATTGTTGTCAGGCACTTTGGGCATTTTGAAATAGTATTGACAATTTCCGGCGTTTGCTCCATAAATAAAGGAGCCGCGGTTGCGGCGCACGTGGCGATTTAGGGCAACTTGCTCCACGTAAAAAACTGCTAAAGAGCTTGACGAGTTTCCCAGAAGCTTTCTGAGACCCTCCTTGCACTCTTTGGCACGGAGGGATTTTCATTTTCACCCCTCCGCGCTGCCCTTTTCGCATATTCAGTTACACGTGCTACCGCATCTCTTGTGGCTAGGCTTTGCCTCGCGCCGCACCTTTGTATGGAGCGCGCAACGCCTGTGGAGGGGCGGGACTTTAGTCCGCCCCGGCCCTGCACGATTCAAACGCTTGTCATCCTTCGGCGAACCAAGAGGTTCGCCGAAGGATCTCAACCGCCGAACTACTGAGGATCTTATGACCGAACCATACCAACTTCGTTGTCGCGAATGTGGAAAGCTCTGGGGAAACGCTCCCAAATCCTTCTGCGAAGAATGTTTCTCACCGCTCGAAGTCGCGTACGACTACGATGCCCTCAAGAAGATTGCCCATAAGGAAAACCTCGCTTCTCGCTCTTTCAACATGTGGCGCTACTCGGAATTTCTTCCCTTGCCTGAAGGCTTTGTGCCTCCGAGTGCGGTTGGCGGAACGCCGCTGGTAGCTGCGCGGCATCTTGGCAAGAAGTGGGGACTGCAGAATCTCTATGTGAAGAATGACGCCGTCAACTATCCATCGCTCTCGTTCAAGGACCGCGTCGTCGCGACAGCGCTTGTTGCAGCGCGAAGATTTAATTTCAAAACGGTTGGCTGTTCTTCGACCGGCAACCTCGCAAACGCCGTCGCTGCGCAATCTGCCCAACAAGGATTCGATGCCTGTGTTTTCATCCCTGCTGATCTTGAGCCAGCAAAGATCTTGAACACAGCCGTGTACGGCGCACGAATCGTGCGCATCAACGGCAACTACGATCACGTAAACCGCCTGTGCGCGCAAGTTGCCGACCGCTTTCAATGGGGTTTGGTAAACGTCAATCTTCGTCCATACTACGGCGAGGGTTCAAAGACCCATGGCTTTGAAATCGCAGAACAGCTTGGTTGGACCCTGCCGGATAACGTTGTGGTGCCGATGGCGGGCGGCTCGTTGATTACGAAAATTGCGAAAGCGTTTCGTGAACTTGTGCTCCTCGGTTGGGTAAAGGAGAAGCCCGTGAAATTCTTTGGCGCGCAAGCCACCGGCTGCTCGCCGATTTCCGACGGAGTAAAACGCAACCTTGCCCGATTTGAGCCGCAGAAGCCGCAAACCATCGCCCGCTCGCTGGCCATCGGCAATCCAGCGGACGGCCCATTCGCGATGAAGGAGATTCGCGAATCCGGCGGCTGGGCAGAAGATGTCTCCGACCCCGAAATCGTCGAAGCGATTCAATTGCTCGCCGAAACCGAGGGCATCTTCGGTGAAACCGCGGCAGGCGTCACCGTCGGCGTAACGCAAAAATTGATTCAAGCAGGACGCATAGGCGCCAACGAAACTACCGTCGTCTGCGTAACCGGCAACGGCTTAAAAACCACCGATGCTATTGCAGCGGAATATCCGTTGACAGAAGCCATCGCCCCGCGCCTCGAAGCGTTCGAGGCATATCTGGATTCGCAACTCGCTACTGCTGCCGTCGCAAAAGTTTGATTTGATCCAAGGAGAATGAGAGCTATGTCCGTAACGATTGAAATCCCCACGGCGTTCCAACGCTTCACCGAAGGCACGCCGAAGTATTCCTGTAGCGCCACAACCGTTGCCGAAGCCTTGAACGTGCTTACGAATCAGTTCCCCGGGCTAGGCAAGCACGTCCGCGACGACCAGGGACAAATCCGCCAGTTCCTGAACGTCTATCTCAATGAAGAAGACATCCGCTTCCTCGGCGGCGAAGCCTGCGAACTCAAAGACGGTGACCGCGTGTTGCTAGTCCCTTCCATCGCCGGCGGCTCGTTGTAGAATTTTGTCCGGAATATGCCATACCGTGACTTCATCGCGTAGAAGGCGGAGTGTACACATGGCCCGGTGGATCGCAATACTTGCCGAAGATGTTTGTCGGCAAGGCTAGCCAACAACTTGACGGCTCCCGAGAAATCTGGAGATTTTTGAAAGCCAGTCTCTCCGGGCGTTGCCCGGGCACTGAGCCGTTACACTATGGCTGGAAAGCAGGTGCTCCATGATCGCCCGCGTCTGGTCTGCTCGCGCGTCCGCGCAAAATCTCGATGCCTATAAAACGCATCTCTCACGCAATGTTTTTCCAGAACTTCACTCGATCTCGGGATTCGTGCGCGCCGAGTTCTTCACACGCACAACCGGAAGTGAATTTGAAATTGTCGTCACTACTGTTTGGACCGGATTAACCGCCATTGACGCCTTCGCCCATCCTGACCGCGAAGCTGCGGTTGTTGCTCCCGAAGCAGCCGCGCTTCTCACCGATTACGACCGCCGCGTTCGCCACTACGAAATTTCGCTGGCCACATAACTCTTAGTTCCGCTTCAGGGTTTTTCCCATTTTCCGCTTTCAGCCGAACGAAAAATAGCGTCAATCACTTTCATGTTCGCAATGGCGTCTTCAAGCGGTACGGGCACCTCAGTGTTATCCCGGATCGCCTTTGAAAACGCATCGCCCTGAATCGTGTATTGATCTGCCGCGGGAATCATCTCCACGACGCTCGTTCCCCCAATGAACTCCATCCCATTTGAAATCGTTAGCGGCAATGGCTTGTTCGTCGGCGCATTAAACGGAATCTCCACGTCAATCCGGCCCGTCGTTCCGAGCAGCGTCATGTGTTGAAAATAATTCGTTTGCGTCCCGACGCTAAAAACGGCTTGCCCTTTCGAGAACTCCATCACCGCGGACGCCAGCCGGTCCGTGCCAAATTCCGGATCGTTCTCGATCGTCCCCGCCACGCGCCTCGGCTCCTCGCCATAAAACCAGCGAGACAGTGTAATCGGATAGCATCCGATATCCAGCAGCCCGCCTCCGCCCCACTCCACTTTGTGCCGCACGTTGTGCATGTCGCGATTGAAATAGCTGAACACCGTCACAATCGTATTCAGTTCACCGATACTCCCCTGTCGAACCAAATCGCGGGCGCGCAACCACTGCGGGTACGTCTTCACCATGAACGCTTCGCCGATCTTCATGCCGGTCCGCTCGCGCACCGCAAGTAGTCTCTCCGCTTCCGCCGCATTCAACGCGATCGGCTTTTCGCAAAGCACATGCTTCCCCGCCTCTGCTGCCTTCGCCGTCCACGGCACATGCAAATGATTCGGCAGCGGATTGTAAATCGCTTCAATCTCCTCATCCGCGAGCAATTCCTCGTAGGACCCGTATGCCTTTGCAATCCCCATTTCTTTCGCAGCAGTTTCCGCTTTTTTCAAATCCCGCGAAGCAATGGCGCTGATTTCACCCCAATGGCCCTTCTGCATCCCAGGAATCACTTTGCGAGTCGCGATGGACGCCACTCCCAACACGCCCCACTTCACTTTGTTCACGTTTCCCATCGTCCGTCCTTCGCCTCTCGCCGTCGCGGCAAATTTTCCCGGACACTATCTCACATCTAGCAGTATCATTCGTGCGCTCGCTGCAACTTCAGATTCCGGAGAGTTCTTCATGCGCCGCTCGATTCTCGTTCTTTCCCGATTCTCGCTCTATGTTTTCTCATTGCTTTTCTTGACGGTGCATCTCGCATTCGCTCAATCGCCGCAATTCTCCATTTCCTTTCCCAAAGAACGCAGCGCAGCTCCGCTCGATGGCCGCGTTTTCCTCTTACTCTCCGCCGATCCCTCAGCCGAACCTCGCAACCAGATCAGCATCTCCTACAAAACCCAAATCGTCTTCGGCGTGGATGTGGATCAATTGCAACCAGATCAGCCCATCGTCGTCACCGACGCCAACGCCTTCGGTTATCCAGTCCGTTTCCTCCACGACATCAAGCCCGGCGAATATTATGTTCAGGCCCTTCTCCACCGCTACGAAACCTTCCATCGCGCCGACGGCCATACGGTAAAACTCCCTATGGACCGCGGCGAAGGCCAGCACTGGAACACCGCTCCGGGCAATCTCTACAGCAAGCCACAAAAAATCACTGTCAACTCGTCCACCAAGCTCTCCATCGCTCTCGATCAGGAAATTCCTACCATCCCCGATCCCAAAGACACAAAATATATCCGCCATCTTCGCATCCAATCGCAGCTCCTCACCAAATTCTGGGGCCGCCCAATGTTCCTCAGCGCCAACGTCCTCGTCCCCGAGGGTTTTGACGAGCATCCCAACGCGCATTTCCCCCTCATGATTTCCGAAGACCACTTCAATCACGATTTCGAAGGACTCCGCACCGAGCCTCCTGACCCCAATCTCAAGCCCGACTATTCCGAACGCTTCCACATCTCCGGCTACAACCGCATCCAGCTGCAAGAGGAATACAAGTTCTATCAAACATGGATTTCGAAAGACTTCCCGCGCTACCTCGTAGCGCAAATCAATCACGCAAATCCGTACTACGACGATTCCTACGCAGTCGATTCCGCCAACCTCGGTCCCTACGGAGAAGCCATCGAAACGGAATTAATCCCCGCCATCGAAAAACAGTTCCACGCCATCGGTCAAGGTTGGGCGCGTTTCGTCTATGGCGGTTCCACTGGCGGCTGGATTTCTCTCGCCGTCCAAATGTTTTATCCCGATCATTACAATGGCGCGTTCGTAGCCTGTCCCGATCCCGTGGACTTCCGCGCCTACACCAACATCAATCTTTACTCCGACAAAAACGCTTTCTTCCTCCAAGGCCCGCACACGCAAATGGCGCAGCCTTCCTATCGCAACTATCTCGGCCAAACGCTCGCCACCACGCAGTCAGTCAATCAATATGAACTCGCGCTCGGCTCGCACGGGCGTTCCGGCGAACAATTCGATATTTGGCAAGCCGTTTATAGCCCTGTCGGCGCAGACGGCTATCCCCAGGCAATTTTCAACAAAGAGACGGGCGAGATTGACCGCCAAGTTGCCGCATATTGGAAGGTGAACTACGACTTAGGCGCAATTCTCGAACGCGATTGGTCCAAGCTCGGCCCTAAGCTCCAGGGCAAGCTGCACATCTATGTTGGCAGCGCGGACAATTACATGCTCAACGACGCCGTCTATCTGCTTGAGGATTTTCTAAAAGTGACCACAAATCCGCACTCCGACGCCGAAGTGAAATACGGAGACAAAGCCGAGCATTGCTGGAACGGCGATCCGGATTTGCCAAACTATCTCTCGCGCCTTCACTACAACACGCAATACTTGCCCAAAATCCTCGACCGCATGGCCAAAACTGCGCCCCCAGGAGCCGATTTGACTTCCTGGCGCTATTAGCTCGCTGCCTATTGAGCCGATTCTTTCTATCCTGCAGCGCAGGGCGAGCCCGCGAGCCCTGCGGCCTTCTCGTTCGCTGCGCCATAACTCCCCGTCTCGTCGCCCCTTATTGGTGGTAGTATATTGGTAGTATGAAAGAGAAGACTTCTGTCACACTATCTAAAGAAGTCCTGACGCAAATAGACCGGATCGCCGGTTCGCGCCTGTCACGCTCATCTTTTATCGAGCGCATTCTTCGTCGCTATCTTCGGGAGCGCACCCGCAAATCGCTTCATGCTCGAGATCTGCTTCGCATCAATGCCGCTGCCGATCGCCTCAATCGCGAAGCGGAAGATGCCCTCGATTACCAATCTCCGGCGGACTAATCTTCTCCTGCGAGAGCAAACATGAACCGAGGCCAACTCTATCGCGTTCACAAGCCGGGCGGAGATCCCAAAGCCTACCGCGCGTTTGTCGTCGTGAGCCGCCAAATCCTCCTGGACTCACGTTTCTCCACGGCTATCTGCGCCCCTGTGTTTTCCACAGGGGAAGGTCTGACCACCCAAGTCCCCGTCGGTCCGGACGAGGGGTTAAAACATCACAGTTGGATCACTTGCGACAATCTCGTCAGCATTCGCAAATCCGACCTGACGAACTACATTGGCAGTCTGTCTCCCGCAAAACTCACCGAACTTAATCGCGCCCTAAAAATGGCTCTCGATCTTTCCTGACTACAAAAGCGTCCCCTGCCCCCTCTCCAATTCCAGCAACTTCCTCTTGTTTTCTATCCCGCCACCAAATCCCGTCAAACTCCCATCGCTCCCAATCACGCGATGGCACGGCACAATAATCGGTATCGGATTCTGCCCATTCGCGGCACCCACCGCACGCACTGCCTTGGAATCTCCAATCTTTTTCGCCAGCTCACCGTAAGAAATCGTCTCTCCATAAGGAATCGTCTGCAGCGTCTTCCATACACGCTTCTGAAATTCCGTTCCCTCCATCAACAACGGAATATCGAATTCCCGCAACTCGCCCGCGAAGTACTCCTGCAACTGGCGCCGCACGTCAATGAAGAATGCCTCGTCCTCTTTCCAATCCTCGTGCGGCTTCTGTTTCGCGCCTCCGCGCAAAAACCACACCATACGCAGCCCCATCTCCTCGGCCACCAGTCGCAGCGATCCCACAGGACTCTCCATCGTGGCGTAGTAAATTCTCCCCATCGCTCTCCCCGTCTCCTATATGCTCAAGCAAAATTCCGGTATTGCCGCGCCTGGATTTAAAAGTCATAATCCCGCGCACAATCGCAACTTACAACAACTTTTGCTTCTCTCACGGAGGGAATGTGAAAAGACTCGTCCACCTTGGCTTTGCACTCGCCCTAATTTTCACAGCGGCTCAATTTGCCGGCGCCAAACCGCAAGCCGCTCCCTCGGCCCCAACATCACAACAAGCGTCTCCTCTCGCGACTCAGCCAGCCGCCGCTTCAACGGCCGACCAAACTCCCCAGCGCATCATCACCGCCTATACTCTTCCGCCGGACAGTTACAAGAAAGCACAGGACCTAAGCCGCATCTATCTCCGCTTTCGTCTTATCAGCTTCGTCTACTCTATTTTTGTTCTCTGGCTGATTCTTCGTTCTAGATTCGCCGCAAAATTCCGCGACGTCGCCGAGCGCGTCTCCTCCAACCGTTTCCTGCAAGCAGTCATTTTCGCGCCATTATTTTTCGTCTCCTTCGACATTCTCCAACTCCCCTTCGGCATCTACAGCAATTGGGTTCTCCGCAAATACGGCATCTCCGTCCAAGGTTGGGCTTCGTGGCTTTCGGACTGGGGCAAAGGCGAAATCATCGAGGCTATCCTTGCCATAATTCTTCTCTACTTGCTGTTTCTCGTGATTCGATCGAGCGCCCGCCGTTGGTGGTTCTACTTTTGGATGCTTTCGCTGCCCATTCTGCTTTTGCTCTTCTTCCTTCAACCTCTAATCATAGATCCGTTGTTCCACAAGTTTGAACCGCTCGCCACCAAAAACCCTGCGCTGACCACATCTCTTGAAAAACTTGTCCAACGTTCCGGAGAAAATATCCCGCGCGAACGTATGTTCTGGATGGGCGCGTCCGAAAAAGCCACCGATCTCAACGCCTACGTCACCGGCTTCGGCGCGTCCAAACGCATCGTCATCTGGGACACCACCATCGCCAAGATGAATACGCCGCAAATCACTTTCGTCGTCGGCCACGAAATGGGCCATTACGTCCTTCATCACATTCCCAAATTGCTCGGTTTCTTTGCCGCGCTTCTGTTCGTTTCGTTTTATGTCGGTTATCGCTCCATCAATTGGGCACTCGCAAAGTGGGGTCTCGCCTGGGGCATTCGCGGCGTAGATGACTACGCTTCTACTCCGTGCCTCATCCTGATTCTCACTCTCTTCTTTTTTGTCACAGGTCCAATCGCCGCCACATACAGCCGCCACTACGAGCATCAAGCCGATCAATACGGCCTCGAACTCACCCACGCGCTAACACCAGATTCAGGCCAAGTAGCCGCGCAGGCCTTTCAAATTCTAGGCGAAGTCAGCTACGACGACCCGAATCCAAACCCAATTCGCGTTTTTCTTTTCTATGATCACCCCGCCATTCCAGATCGCGTTAAATTCAGCCTGCACTACGATCCATGGTCGCAGGGCAAAGAGCCTGAATTCGTCAAATAATCGGGCCAAAAACTTTCTCTGGCATCACCTGGCCCAGGCCGTATAGAATCCTTCTATCGGCAGTTACGCAAATACACGCCGACGGTGAAATATGTTCCTCGCTCTCATCTCTGTCTCGGTTTAATCGCCTCCCGGCGAATTCCCTTTTTACCGTACTCTACCCTAAGGCTTCCGAACCGCGCCGAGCGTTCCGATTTATTTCGCGCTGCGCAGAAAGCATGCATCGTGACATGTCTATGCAATCTCAGTCCGCAACCGTAGCTGCGCCCTCCTTCTGGAGCTCCGTTCGCGAATCCCTGCGCGGCTCGCATCAGGATTTCACCACTGGCAACTTGAACCGCGCCATCATTCTCCTCGCCATTCCGATGGTTCTCGAAATGGTGCTCGAATCCCTCTTCGCCGTCGTGGACGTTTTCTGGGTCGGCCGACTCGGAGCCGACGCCGTCGCCACGGTGGGGCTTACAGAATCGCTCCTCAGTTTGGTTTTCGCTGTCGGCCTCGGTCTTAGTCTCTCCACCACGGCCATGGTCGCGCGTCGCATCGGAGAAAAAGATCCCAAAGCCGCCGCAGTGGCCGGAGTGCAAGCCATCGCCCTGGGACTCGCCGTCTCCCTTCTCGTCGGCATTCCCTGCTTTTTCTTCGCGCCGAATCTTCTTCGCCTCATGGGCGCATCGCCGCAAATCGTGCAAGTCGGTTCCGGTTATGCGCGTATCATGCTCGGAGGCAGCGGCGCCATTCTTCTTCTCTTTCTGAACAACGCAATCTTCCGTGGAGCGGGTGACGCCGCCATCGCCATGCGTCTCCTCTGGGTCTCCAACATCATCAATCTCATCCTCGACCCGTGCCTCATCTTTGGCCTCGGACCGTTTCACAAATTCGGCGTCACCGGAGCGGCTCTAGCCACCTTCACCGGCCGCAGCATCGGCGTTCTCTACCAGTTCTATCGCTTGCTGCGCGGCTCCGAACGCATTCGCATTCTCCGCGAACAAATTCATCTCAATTTCGAAGTTCTCTTTCGACTTGTGCGCGTTTCGCTCACCGGCATTCTCCAATTCGCTATCGCGCACACCAGTTGGATTGGCCTCGTCCGCATCGTCAGCGTCTTCGGCTCCGCCGCACTCGCTGGCTACACCATCGCCATCCGCATTCTCATCTTCATCATTCTTCCCTCGTGGGGACTCAGCAACGCGGCCGCAACCCTAGTCGGCCAAAACCTCGGCGCAAAGCAACCCGAGCGCGCTGAAAAATCCGTCTGGCGCACTGGCCTCTACAACATGATTTTCCTGGGAGTCGTCGGCGTCTTCTTCATTCTCTTCGCCGAGCCGGTAATCCGGCTCTTCACACACGACCCGGAAGTCGTTCCCCTGGCCGTCTCCGCACTGCGCATTTTCAGCTACGGCAACATCGGTTACGCCTACGCGATGGTCATGCTGCAAGCCTTCAACGGTGCGGGCGACACCATCACGCCCACCATCGTCAATTTCTTCGCCTTCTGGATGCTGGAAATTCCGCTCGCTTATTTCCTCGCCATCCACACGTCTATGAAGGCCCACGGCGTCTATTGGTCGGTCGTAGTCGCCGAAGCCTCCATGGCCGCCATCAGCATCGTCCTCTTCAAGCGCGGCTACTGGAAACGCCAAAGAATCTGACCATCCGGTTTCGCTCAGTTTCCTCCGCCGGCTGTTGCCGCATTTGCTGTCGACGTCGACGTGGCAGACTCTTGTTGCAGCTTCTGCAGGGTCACATCATCCAAAATACCGTTCGGTGGCAATCCCTCTTGCCCTTGGAATTGCGCAAGCGCGGAACGTGTCATTCGGCCAGAAACTCCGTCCACCGGCCCAGGCTGGAATCCCAGATATGTCAGATAAATCTGTGCCGCTCTCACCGCAAGGTCGGGAAGCAATCCCGTTGAAAACCTCTGAAACGCCGCAGCGAGCCGCACATCATATTGGTTCTCCGCAAAATTCGGCCCGTTATAGCCGCGCGCAAAGCTCGGCCAGTCGTGATTTCGCAGCGGCCGGTCCAGATGGTTGCTCAGCAGAAACCCGCACACTCCCTCCATCTGCTGATCTTCGGACTGCACCATCGCCGATACCATGGTTTCCACGTCGGCAAACCCCGCCACTACCGCGTTGAGCCCCATAATCTGCCCAATTCCCCACGAGGCGCTGCGTAAAGCCGCCTCGCGATTTAGCTGAATCGCTCTCGCCAATCGCGTGTACTGAAATGCCCCGCGGCTTCCATATCCGCCCGGCAAGGAGTTGCTGATGTCCGGATTTGCTACGTCAAACGCACCGCCCGTCTCTTTGTGGAAAATGTGCCGTTCGAATAAGATCTGCGGCCTCCGGTCCGGCAGGTATCCGCAACCCAGCGTCTCAACGGTCAGAACTGCCCATATTTCAGCGGCCTTGACGCCCAGTTTGTCACAGCCGTGACCAAGCCCCTCTGTCGTTAACGGCAGCCCAACTCCAGTAAATTCCGCAGCCATAGCGTCTCCTCGCGTCGCGCACGAACTCCGTCTCGACGAGTAGTGACATCCGACCTCATTTCATATCGGGGCAAGCCAAGAGGCCAAGCGGTAGGACAATCCTGTTCCCTTGGCTCCAGAGACGATTGCCGCCCCCTACAGCATTTACCTGGTTGTCGTCGGATTTGCCCCAGTCTATGCTCACCGCCACAATCGCTCCCGCCCGGTCTTCTAGGAGTTGTAGCCATGGGAGACCAATTCGCAATTCTCACAACCCTGTTCGAATTCTTCGCCTTTGCTCTCTTGGTAGCGGTAAGCGGAGTCGTTCTCTTCGTTCTGCTGGCCTGGTGGGACCAATCCATCAAGGAATTTAAGCCAAGCCCCCCGTCCTCGCCGTCCAAAGGCCGTCGCCGGCGCGCCGTTATGCCCCTCACCAAAATCGCCTAAGCGGGGTCCTGCAATCAGCCGGATTTGCTGGCGGGAAACCGCTTCTTGGAACGCTTGAAATGCCTGGCCGCTTCAAACTTGCGGCTTCTACGGCTTCGTTGTTGTTCTCTTTGGTTACTTCGAAATCCGGGCCGCATCAGTAGCCCCAAACTGGAACAGGATCTTACCGCTGCGATTCGATTTCAAGGATTGCTTGAATGCTTCCTTGAACTGGTCGAGCGGGTACACATGCTCCACTGCGGCGGAGAGCGATCCATCAGCTACGAAGTCTCCCAGCTTTTGGTAAATCTCTTCGATCTCTGTGCGCGGCGCGTTGCGTATCCAATTGATCAGCCAAAATCCGTGGAGGCCAAGACCACGGTAGATGAGCTCTCTGGGCGGGATAGCTGGGAACTGCCCACTTTGAAGGCCGTAGACGACGATCGAGCCGCCGGGTTTAAGCGATTTGGCCAACTCGCCCACGGGAGTTCCACCCACCGTATCGAGGACGAGACTCAGTTTCTTCCCGTCGAGAGCATCCTCAATATCCTTGTGTAGGTTGTCGCCTTGGAGGACTATGAGGTCACCTCCCCACTGCCGCACCTGTTCGGCAGCTTCTTCCCGCCGGACGACATTCAGCGTCTTGACTCCCGCAAGCTTTGCGAGTGCAATGATGTATTGCCCCATGGCTGCGTTGGCTGCGGTTTGGCCGATCCAGTCACCAGGCATCAGTGAAACGTATCGGTTCAGCAAGAGATAGGCAGTAGCAGGGTTAATCCCTATCATCGCAAGTTGCAGGGGATCCGCTTCGTCGCTCAGCTGCACGAGGTTGCGCATTGGCGCGACAACTTGGTCTGCCCAGGTGCCCTGCTCGTAGGTCGGGATAATCAGGACTCGCTTACTCTGCAGAGCAACATCAACCTTCGATCCGATCTTTGCGACTCGGCCAACACCCTCCGCGCCTACCGAGGATGGGAAGGTCGGCCGGACGCCGTACATGCCGCGGACAAACAGAAAGTCCGATGGATTGAGCGGGGCCGCTTCCATTGAAATGAGAACATCGTCCTGGCCAAGAGGCGGTTCGGAGACCGTCCTGAGTTCGATGACATCTGAAGGTTCGCCGTGAGCTATGAGTTGCAATTGCCGCATAAAAAAACTCCTCTCGTTCGAAACAGTTTTACGGTTTGACCGCGCGTGCCGAAATCCAGAGGGCGCCCGGATTAACCCGATGCGGATAAAGCCCCAGCATCATAGGCATGTTCCTTTCCTCCAATCTCAAGTCGTGTCACGCTGCATGTGCTTTGGATTATTGTTATAATCCATTCTGCAGGTTTCGATTCCCTCAATGGGGATTTGGATGCAGTGTTTTTTTGGAGGACCGATGCGCCATTCCAAGGCTGAAAAGCGAGAACTCATAAGCATATCGTTGCTATCGCCTCCAAGAGGTTCCGGGAAAAGGGGCTTGCCGGAATCGGATTCGCGGCGCGAACGAGGCGGACAAGGGCGCCGCAAGGTCGCAAGCAATCTTGACATATTGCGCACTCGTAGGCGCCATCGGCGTGGCGCGCGCCGTATCAGATGAGCAGCTTTCGCGCGAGATACTAAAGACACTGGCCGCACGTCTGAAAAGGCGAACTCACGCGGCGCCGGTTGCGGGCGGATGACGGGCAACCCGAAAGTTATTGGATGGGGAGCACACCTGAAGGCCAAAGAGTTCAGATTGGAATTAGCCCACGCCGGATTCCCAATGTAACCGCTTCGGTGCGGGTGGAAGCGCCTAGCTTGTCGAGAATCGAGCTGATGTGGAACTTGACCGT
>DATMPA010000032.1:0-11028 GCA_035567915.1 Candidatus Sulfotelmatobacter sp.
ATTTAAGAACGATTGCGGACGCCACGGAAGTTTTGCGCGAGGAGGGTTTGAAGCCCAACCGGTTGCGACGATGGGCGGTAGCCAAGCGGTACGTGCGGCAAGCGTGGCGTGTTTTGTTTTATGACCTGATCCAGCCGTTATGGTTTTTCGTGCTGGGCATTACGCGGCCAGTGCGCCGGGCGCTCGGACTGCGCACTGGGACGCTGCCGCGCTCGCGCGAGAAGGTCTAGCCGCGCGTGGGAATGCAAGGATGAAAGCCCCTTTCTTTACCATCCTGATCGATACTTTCAATTACGGGCAATACATTGAGGAAGCCATCGCCAGCGTTTTGGCGCAGGATTTTCCCGCGGAGGAGCGCGAGATTCTAGTCGTCGACGATGGATCGACGGATGACACGCCGGAGCGCGTGCAGAAATTTGGGGAGGCGATTCGGTATGTCCGCAAGGCCAACGGCGGGCAGGCATCGGCTTTTAATTTTGGGTTCGAACACGCTCGTGGCGAAGTCATCGCATTGCTGGATGCGGATGACCTCTGGCTCCCGGAGAAACTGGGGCGCGTGTATGAAGCGTTCGAACGCCATCCAGCCGCAGGAATGGTCTACCACCGGACGTATTTGTGGAAGGGCGCGGAAGAAACTTCCGAGGACAATTATTTCATTCCGGTTTCCGGGAACGTTCCAGAGAACCGGCGCGCTTTGCTGCGGTATCCAATGGTGGGCACGTCCTGCCTGGCATTCCGGCGAAACGCGCTGAAGGAGTTGCTGCCTGTTCCAGAGGTGTTGCGTTCGCAGGCGGATGCGTATCTGACGGCGTTGATCATTTTCGTTGCACCGGTCGCCGCGTTGCCGGAATTTCTGGGGAAGTACCGGCTGCACGGGGCGAATCTGTTCCAGGTAAGCGAGGGGCGGATTTCGCGCAGCCAGGTGGAACACCGGATGGCGATGCGCGCGGGGCTTCTCACGTGTATTCAGGATTGGCTCGCGAAACACGGGCAGGCAACGGGCTCGCGTGATCTGCGCGCCTACCTGAAACAATGGACCAAGGCACAGGAACGGGATGGGTTTGCGCTAAATGCGCCGAGCCGCTGGAAGTACTTCGAGCACTTAATTGAATTTCCGCAGATCTACGGGGAGATCATGACGGGACGGCATCGGGTGAACAGCTACGTGAGGGCGTTTGCTGCGCTTTTCCTGGGCTATCATCATCTGCATCTGTTGGATTACGTTCGAGTGAGGCGCAAGCGGTTGTTGAGTTCCTCCGCGGAGAAGAGCGAGGCGGCGGAAAAAGAAAAAGTATTGGCGGCGAAGAGCTGAGCGAAACGATGGCTTCCCAAAGCGCGATGAACTTAGGAATGATTCCGGGTGGGGTCAGCAGCGGAGGACGGGTCGCTTCCGCTGCAGTTCGATGTCCTGCTTGCGATGAGCCCATGCGCAGCGCCGCTGTCGAGAGGTATGGGAAATACGAGCGATTTGCTTGCTCGGCCTGCGAGCTGGAATTCTGGGAGCCGCGCGAAATGCCAGATGCGGGCTGGTACGAGCAGATGTATCGCGGACGAGATCAGCAATTGCTGCCGCTGGAGCCGGGGCATAAGTATTTTCTTGCGGATCCCCATGCTCCTGGCAGCGGCGCGCTTCTGGACATCGGCTGCGGCACTGGAAATTTCCTGGCGGCGTCGCACCATGCGGGCTACCGGGTGACGGGGCTTGAACTGGACCGCAACGCCGCGAGCTTTGCGGAACAGTTGCTAGATGTAGACACAGTTCTACCGCTTACCATTACAGGATTTGTGGAACGACACCCGGAAGCAAAGTTTGACGTAGTCACATTTTTTGAAGTTCTGGAGCATCAAGCAGCGCCGAGGGAATTCTTGGACAGGGTACGAGCGTGCTTGCGGTCAGGCGGATTAATTGCCTTGAGCGTGCCGA
Organism: Candidatus Sulfotelmatobacter sp.; assembly: GCA_035567915.1. Lineage (GTDB taxonomy): Bacteria > Acidobacteriota > Terriglobia > Acidiferrales > UBA7541 > Acidiferrum. The sequence continues at coordinate 1,925 of DATMPA010000032.1, forward strand.
ACCGTTACAGATGGCTGACCGGGCCGGACGTTTTGGATTATCCGCCGAATCATTTTCTGCGATGGAGCGCGGCGGCGCTTACGAAGTTTCTGAGTGCGCAAGGGTTTGAGATTCTGTCCCTTCGCGAGCAGCCCCCGGGCATTACGCACACGGCGCAGATGATTAACATGGCGCTGCGGACGGGGCTGACGCGTCCAAAGGCAGGGGAGCCGTCGCGGAGCTTTCGCGACGTGATGCAAATGAAGCGAGAGGAAGCTGAAGCCGCGCTGCGGGCGACGCCGACGATGCGGGAACGGATGCTAGGCGTTCTTGGGCGAATCAAGTATGCGGCCTGTTTTCCCCTGGCGGTGGCGGCGTTGCCGTATGTTCGAATGCGGGGCTACAAAGGGACGTACATGTATTGTCTGGCGAAGAAGCGCGATTGAAGGTTCTTAGGGAGCTGTAGAGTGGCAAAATTTTTTGCCAGCGTACTGATTGACACGTACAACCACGAGCGCTTCATCGAGCAGGCGATCGTGAGCGTGCTGGAGCAGAATTTCCCGGTCAGCGAACGGGAAATCATCGTGGTGGACGACGGCTCGACGGATCGCACGCCGGAGATCGTTAAAAAATTTGCGCCGCGCGTGCGATTGTTGCGCAAGGAAAATGGCGGGCAAGCCTCGGCTTTTAATGCCGGCATTCCGGAATGCCAAGGAGAAATCGTCGCGTTCCTGGACGGCGATGATTGGTGGGCGCCTGGGAAACTACAAGCCGTAGCTAGCGTGCTGGCAGGAGATGCCTCCGTGGGCTTAGTGGGCCATGGCATAACGGAAGTTTTTTTGGATGGACGGCAACACGCGGAACTCTTGCGCGAGGTTCCGCGGTTTCGAATCGATTCTGAAGCGGGTGCGAAATCGTTCCGCCTGAGAAAGAGTTTTTTGGGCACGAGCCGCATGGCTCTCCGTGCTGATTTGCTACGGAGAATTGGAAAAGTCCCGGAGGCGCTCCGATTTGAGGCAGATGAGTATCTCTTCACCCTGGCGGGATTTTTTTCAGATGTCCTGATATTGCGGGAATCGCTCACATTCTATCGCTTGCACGATTCGAACGCGTTTCAAATCGCGGATGGAAACAAGGAGGCAATTCGGCGGAAGCAGCGGGTGCTCGAAGCGCTCGCGAATTCGTTGCGTGCGAAACTTGCAGAGCAGCAGACACCCGAAAGACTCACAGACATCGTCGTTGAGTGGATTGAAACAGAAGCGCAATCTCTTCGATTATCGCTGGATCCCGGATTTCCATGGGAAACGCTCAAGGTTGAATTGAAAAATTATGCAGTCATGTTCGGGAATGCATCGGCAGCGCACTGGCTGTTCAAGTGCGCCACGCTGCTGCCTGCTTGCTTCATGAGTTCGCGGAGCTATTATTCGCTGCGGCAGCGTTTTGCGCAAAACGGCGCTTACCAAAAGGCTAGGGCGAAGTGGCTGCCGTTCCTGCAACCGGCCCACGTAGACCGTTACCGGACCACGAGGCCCTGAGGAATGAAGCCCGCCGCTTCGCGACAACAACCGTTAAGCGTCCTGATGGGCTCGGGGGTTACCAAACGCCGCGAGGGCGGCGTGGCTGCAATCATCTACAACCTCGGACGCGAATTGGTAAGGCTCGGTCATAGCGTAACGTATGTCTTCCAGGAAGATCTCGTGGACGCGGGCAGCATTTCACCGCGATTCAACGAACTTGTTTTTTCGCTGCGGCTCGGACGATACATTGCAGATCTTCGCGACAAGTTTTCGATCGTGAATCTGCACGCTCCCACCGGTTTCCCCTATGGTTTGCGCCGCCGCTGGCTTCGTTCACGGGGTTTTCCTCCATACGTGATGACCCTCCACGGGCTCGAAGAGCGGCGGGTTTATGCGATGAGCCGAGAAGCGAAAAAGGGACGCGCGTGGAATTTTTCATTGAAGAATCGCTTGTGGCACCGCTTCTACCATCAACCGCGTTTCAGTTGGTCGATTCGTACCGCGGATGGAGCACATACCTACAGTCGTGAGGTTTGGGCCATTCTACAACTCAAATACAATCTGGATGCGGACCGCGTTGCCTACATCCCCAACGGGGTCGAGCCGAGGTTTTTTATTCCGAGGGAATATCACTCCACTGGAAGTGTGAGGCTGCTCTATGCGGGTACCTGGCTCGACCAGCGAGGAATCTTTTATATCCGTGAGGTGCTGCGGAAAGTGACGCCACAGATTCCCGGGCTCACGATGACGTTTGCCGGTTGTGGCGTGCCGCCTGAAGAAATTCAGCGATTTTTTGGAGCAGAACTGGCATCCGCAATCGTTGTGCAACCCCTTGTCGCGGCGGAGAGTATGCAGGGGCTTTACGCTGAGCACGATATTTTTCTGTTTCCTTCGATTGTGGAGGGCTTGCCGTCCGTGCTGCTGGAAGCGATGGCGACGGGCATGCCGGTGATTACCACGGAAACCTGTGGGATGACGGATGTGGTGGAGGACGAATACAACGGCTTGTTGATCCCGCCCGCGGACGCGGCAGCGATGGAAGTCGCGATCTTGCGTCTTGCACGCTCCGTGGAATTGCGCCAGAAATTGGGAGAGGCGTCGTGCGAAACAATGAGGCGATATAGCTGGGAGCGTGCTGCGCGTAGGCTTGAGGCGCTTTATAGAAGGGTGCTGGCTGCCGAAACCGACCGGTAAGTGGAATGTCTAATGGAGATAAACTTCTCCGGATAACGAATTGACACGGTAGATTCTTTGATTCTCGTATTGGCGCACGAGAGTCAATCCTCGGGAATTATCAGGCAGACGAAAAGTCTTGTCCGGAAATTTCACATCAAGAACATGGGAAATGTGCAACCGCGGTAGTTCGGACATCAAGAATGGCAGGTTCGCCGCTTCTGGAAGTGACTGCTCGCCAAACCTGCCAATTGGCCTAAGGTATTCTTTGTCGAGGTAAAAAACAGGTACAAGGGGTTCTAGGACAAGAATTTTTGTCGCTGAGGGTTCGCGGTTTAAGAAGTCAAAACTCTCTACAAAAGGGATCTCCTCGACCCTGCGCTTTTCCGCGTAGGAAGCCGATATGACGGCATGCAAGTCGTTAACTCTTGCTAAAACGATCGTGCAAAATCCATATGCGACTGAAAAGAGGACTATCATGGCACAAAGTATAGGACCCCTTGTGGGGGCTACGTGCACGACATACTTCCAACCATACACGGCAAAAATGGCGCCAATTATAAAGACATGGATGATATACCTCGGGTCCTGACCGATAGCAAACCAAGCAGCAGTCTGCAGCAAGGCGAACAGGGCAAGTCCTTGGGCAAATTCGTCTTGCCGACGCTGGAAGAGCCCAAAAGGGGCAAATGCTAGAGGCGTAAGCCCTATTCCCCCGATACCATTCATAAAATTGGCAGGGTGGAAGGTGAGGTTGAAAGGTAAGAGGAGAAATGCCAAGGGCCCGCGCCCCATCCCATCCCTGACTTTGGCGAAGAAATCATTGAAATTCTGAATCGCGAGTGGAGAAAGATACCTTGCATGGAAAAAATGAGCCAAGAAGGGCGTGGGGGGATAAATCGGACTTCCGAGTTCAATCCAATTGCGTAAATACCAAGGCGCGCCAATTATTAGAGCGGCCGCGGAGGTTATGCCCAGATTCCTAAGAAGGCCTTTTGCCTCTCGCTTCTTGTGGCGGGCTGCGAGCACATACACACAGATGATTAGTAGTGCCCAGACGAAGATTCCGAAGTATTTTGTTCCCACAGCGAAGCCGCAAAAGGCGCCGGCCAGAAAATAGTGCCTTGGCTTACTAGCGTCGAATGCTATTCGAATCGCAGCGAGCGCCAAACCGGAGTAAATCACGTCGATGAAACCTCCGTATGCTCCTCTATAGACCACGGGCATACTGGCGACCAATGCAGAGACCCACCAGGCTCCGGAAGAACTCAGTCCCATACGCAATGCCAAACTGGCTGACATAAAAAGTAGTGAACACAGGGCGATAACCGAAAAAAGCTGGGGGGCCCGCTGTCCACCCAGGGCCATAACCGCGGCGAATTGAGTTTCGACCGCAGCGGGAAAGGCCGTCATACACTCATCCGTGACTGGGCGAATCAATCCAGCCTGGAGCCAGACCTTTGGCCCGAGGAGGTGGTAAGCAATTGCGTCCATCCTAATGTCGCCAGTTGGCTCCGCAAACCCGCCGACAATCGTAACGAGTAGCACAGCGCCGATGATGACGGCGGGCAAAACTGATTGGGCCAATTCAGGAGGCTTCATGCGAATCTGCGACGCTACAGAAATTAGAGACTTCAGTCCGAAGGATATGCCCAGGAGCAGAATCAGCAGAATCGATGTTCGTGAAAACCACACTTGCCCCACACAGAACAATAATGTTCCCAGTGAGCCGATGCCGGCTAATAGAATGAGCGCGAGACGATCAATCCCCGAAAAGGAATCCGGGACCTTGTTTCGGATCAAACTGCCAAAACCCAAGGCTGAGCACAACGCGGCCAAATTCGCGAGCGCAGCCGGAAGGAATTTCATCGGAGAGGACGATAGCCAAAGTGTCCGAGGATGCGGTGTGCTGTCTGGGAGCCAAGGATACGGACAACGAAAAAACCAATCAGAATGGAACTAAGCCAGAGCTCGATCAAGATAGGCCAAAGAAGAGATTGCGGGCTGGACGGCTCTTGCCTAATATTCTCGTTCCTTTGAGCCATCGAATCCGGGCGTGCCATCATTGTGTATTCCTGATTGCTCAACGCAAGATATTGTACTCTTGCGTCCGAGTATTATCTTGCGCGATTTTTCAAGAATTCGACTCCTGCAGTCTGTGCAAGCTACTATAGAATTCCCCGGGAGCAGTCGAAAAAAATCGCTTTGTAAACGACACGGGTGTGCGGGGAATACGCAGAAGAGACTGACGAAGAATGCTGACTCTTGGGATTAACTATTCGCAGCTACACGACTCTTCGGCTTGTATTGTGCGCGACGGAGAGTTGCTCTTCGCCGTCGCGGAGGAGCGCATCAGCCGCTTGAAACACGACGCGCGATTTCCATCGAATGCCATCCGGGCGTGCCTGGACTTTACAGGTATTCGCGCCGAGCAACTGGACGAGGTGTGTTTTGGCTGGCCGACCCCGGGGTATGAATACCGCCACGACTTGAAATTATTCGCAACCGGACAGCGGCCCATTACGTATTTGGACGTACTCAATTCGACGCGGCATTTCCTAAGCATGTGGCATCAGAAAGTCGGCGCAAATCCGCTCCAACAGCAGTTTGGACCGGTGCGGGCGCGCATGCGCTTCGTTCAGCATCATGTCGCCCATGCGCTCAGCGCTTACGCCTATTCCGGATTTGACGAGGCCACGGTGGTGATCATGGATGGACATGGCGCGACCGAAGCCACGTCCATCTGGCATGGACATGGCGGACGCCTGGATCACATTCTGACGATCCAGTATCCGGACTCCCTCGGATTGTTCTACGGGGAATTCACGGAGTTCCTGGGCTTCCATCGCAACAGCGATGAGTGGAAAGTCATGGGCCTTGCGCCTTACGGCAAGCCCGGAATTGATCTGCGTCCGTTCATCGACCCAGAGGCTGGGCCTTACCGCGTTGACACCAGACGCGTAATCGGAAATGGATCGGATCCATTTTCCGGGATGACGCCGCTGCTCGGGCTTCCACGCGCCGCCGAAAGCGAAATCGACGACCGGCACAAGAACATTGCTTTTGCAGTGCAAGACATGTGCGAGACCGCGATGATGAGCGTGGTGCGCATGGCGATCGAGAAGACGCGCTGCCGCAACGTTTGCCTTGCGGGGGGCGTGGCACTGAATTCGAAAGCGAATGGAAAGATTCTCGCGTCCGGCCTGGTAGATAAATTCTTTGTGCAACCGGCAGCTTCGGACGACGGAGTGGCGCTGGGTGCGGCGCTCGTGCCTTACCTCGATAACAACGGAAAGGTGCCCATCAAAGCGATGCGGCACGGCTACTGGGGACCCACCTTTGACGACGCGGCCATCGAAAACAATTTGCGTACTTACAAGGTGCGGCACACGCGGCTGACCGATCCCGCCGCCACTGCCGCAGAACTCCTTTCGCAGGGAAAAATTCTCGGATGGTATCAAGGGCGGATGGAGTTTGGCCCGCGCGCGCTGGGGAACCGGTCCATCCTAGCGGATCCGCGCGACCCGGAGATGAACGTCAAAGTGAACAACGCGGTGAAATTCCGCGAGTGGTGGCGGCCCTTCGCGCCTTCGTTCAAAAAAGAGGCGGCGGGCGATTACCTGGAGAGCGCGACGGATTCGCCATTCATGATTGTGACCGCGCAAGTGCGGCCGGAGAAACGCAGCGTCATTCCTTCGGTCACACACGTGGACGGCAGCGCACGCCCGCAGACGGTCGAAAAAGAGGTCAATCCGCTGTACTGGCGCCTAATCGATGAATTTGGAAAACGCACCGGCGTGCCCGTGATCATGAACACGTCGTTCAATTTGCGCGGCGAGGCGATTGTGAACACGCCCACGGATGCGATTCGCACTTTCTTCAGCTCCGGCATGGATGCGCTGATACTCGGCAGCTTCCTCGTTGAGAAATGAGCCTCCCTAAGTGAGCGGGCAGAGGATTATCGCGCTCCTCGGACAGCGCGACGCGCCAACGGATGCACTGGAAGAGTACTGCCGGTATCTTGGCGAAGCCCTTCAGGAGCACGGCTACGATCCGAAAATTGAACGCGTGGCCTGGGACGAGAACGGCTGGTCCGCCGCACTGCGGCAACTTCGGCGCCACGCCAGAGGATGGAACGGCACATGGGTGCTGGTGCAATACACCGCACTGGCATGGTCCGCGCGTGGTTTCCCGCTGCGTTTTCTCCGCGTCTTGAAAACACTCCGTGCCGCCGGTGTTCGTGTGGGCGTGGTGTATCACGACGTCGAACCGTATGAGGGCACTCGTGTGATTGACCGGTTGCGGCGCCGCGCGCAATTGCGCACGATGCGCGGGGCACTCCGCGTTTCGAACGCGGCGATCTTTACTGTTCCGATGGAAAAACTTTCCTGGTTCGAACGCGGGCGAGGGAACCCATTTTTCATCCCTGTGGGAGCAAACCTTCCAGTTTCGGGACAGGCGGCTTCGCCAAAACAGCGCAATTCCACGGATGACAAATTGACGATCGCGGTCTTTGGAGTCACAGGAGGGAATGCAGGCAAGAAGGAAATCGAAAATATCGCAGAGGCCGTGCGATTCGCAGCTTCACGAGTGAAGAATCTTCGTCTGGTCGTTCTGGGCCGTCACGCGCAAGATGCCGAGGCCGGGCTGAGGAAATCATTGAAAGAGACGGCGATCGATCTTCAAGTGTTCGGTGTATTACCCGCCGAGGATGTTGCGCGAACACTTTCTCTTGCCGATGTCCTGCTCTTTGTGCGTGCGCCGATTTCCTCGCGGCGAGGGAGCGCCATTGCTGGGATTGCCTGCGGCTTGCCGGTAGTCGCGTTCGAAGGGCCGGAAACGGCGCCTCCGATTACCGAAGCAGGATTAGCGTTGTACTCGCCGCAGCGAAAGGGCGACCTGGGCGATGCGCTGGTTCGCGTGCTTGAAGATGAACACTATCGTACGACGCTGGCGCAGCGCAGCTGGCGGGCCCAGGCACAGTATTTTTCCTGGCGCGCAATTGCTGCGCTTTATGTGGAACTCCTGCGAAAACCGCAATAAACTGCTGTGCGCATTCTTGCGATCAGGCCCAGACGATTCCGTTTACCAGCTCTTCGCTAGCACCGCCACGATCTTTGCGAGAGCGTCGAGGTCGCGGGTGTCAATCACTTCGCCGGGAGAATGGGAATAGCGGAGCGGCCAGCCGAGAGGAATGTCCACTGAGCCGTAGCGCGTAAAAACGGAACCGTCATTCCCGCCGCCAGTCACGCCATATTGGACAGGGATACTGTTTTCACGAGCAAGCTTCACGACGCGGTCGACGTACTCGCGTGGCGTAATGTTCGAATTGTCCACCGCACGGATCACAAAACCTTTGCCGAGCTCGGCATCGGCAAAGCGCTTGGATTCGAGCGGCGAATCGGAGCTGACAAACGTGTCGATGGCAAAAACAATATCCGGCGTCTTGCCCTCCTTCGCCGCGCGTTCGGCATAGGCTGCCGCCCCCTTCAAACCGACCTCCTCCTCAGTCGACCATACAAAAGTGACGTCGCGCCCCGGCAAGTTTGGCCCTAGCGCACGCACTGCTTCAATGAGGGCAGCGCAACCGACACGATCATCAAAGCTGCGGCCGTTGGCACGCGTTCCCAGCAACGGGCGGTAATCTTTCGGAATCGTCAGCCAGTCGCCTACTTTTATCCCCAGCTTTTGTGTCTCCTCCGAGGAATGTGTTCCGACGTAGACGTGCGCAGGTTCTTCGATTCCCCTCGGTCCATGCGTCCATTCGAATCCCGGTTTGTCCCAACCCGCTGGCAGTTCCAGCACGCCACCGATCGTTTTCCCATCCGCTTGGTGGAATAGCACCGGATGGCCGAGGAAATATTCCGTGTAACCCCCGCCAAGCACATCAACGGCAAGGCGGCCATCAGCCTCGATCGAGCGGACCTGATATCCGATCTCGTCCATGTGCGCGACAAAGACAATGCGAGTAGTTTTCGCATCTGACTTGGTATCACTGACGTGCAGAATTAAGTTTCCGGCTGCATCCGTCTCCATTTTCTTTCTTGCCCATTCTGGCAGTAACTCCGCAACTTTTCTTCGCACACGTTCTTCATGCCCGCTTGCACCGTAAGTTTCCACAAGAGCCCCAAGAAAGAGGGGCACGCAATCACTACAGCCCCATCCCCTTCCGCCAGCAAAACCTCCCGCCGGGTCACCTCCGGCTGCATATCGATAGAGTAAATCCGTAATGGAATCTACGTCCTCAATACTGAGTGCCTCTGCAGGGGTCACTGGAAAAAGCGTGGTCACGCCAAGGTGCGCGAATCGCTGCGGGAATGAAATTGGTTTGATGTGGCTGGCAACTCGCGGAGACGCCGCAGAAGTTGTTGTCAGCGAGAGATGATTCTCATCGGCGATCTTTTTAAGTTCCGCGGGTAGGCCAGCCAGCGATGC
>DATMPA010000033.1:0-325305 GCA_035567915.1 Candidatus Sulfotelmatobacter sp.
AGCTCACCGACATCTTCGCAAGTCTCCATCCGTGCGACAGCCATTCGCTGAAATTTCCGGGAGTATCTCTTTCTCTCCACTGTGGTTCCTTTCCCGGAAACTGTGCCCTATTTTTGTGTGCCAGTTCAAGGGTTCACTCCAATTGTGCATTCCAATGTGTGAGGCGGGAACGATTGTCTTATCTGGGTTCAGGCCACTACGACGGACATTTGACCGTGGTCTTTGCGAGTCGGCCGTACGGTTATTTCAACGTCCTGGCCGAGAGCAGTGAGGAAGTCAATAAGGCGGCCTACCGAGAAGTTGCCCGCGCGATTGCGGGCCAACGCCGAGACATGGGGCTGCGGAATGCCGAGGATTTTCCCAGCTTCGGCCTGGGTGATACCGCGCTCCTTGATGATGCGGTAGATTTGTAGCGTCAAGCGCGCCTTCATAAGTTCCTGGTCAGCGTTGGGCAGGCCGAGGTCGGCAAAGACGTTACCGCTGCCTTCGGTCACGTGCGCGCTTCTAGCGGGTTTTCTTTTGGTCTTCATGTTCGTTCTGCCTTTCTCTGTAGTCACGTTCTGCGGCTGCCAGCCGTTGTTGAATCAGGCCGATGTCCCTCTTCGGGGTGGCGATGCCCGACTTGGATTTTTTCTGGAAAGCGTGTAGTACGTAAACAGACCCTCTAAATCGGACGGTATACACCGCGCGCCATGTATTGCCGTCGAATGGCGCGACGATCTCCATTACGCTGACGCCGCCGAAACCCTTCAGTGGCTTGGCCGCGGGGTCTGTGGCGCCTTGTTGCGCCGCATAGAGCGCGTGTCCGACCTCGGCTTTGACCTCAGGTGGGAAGGATTTGAGATCTTTCAACGACGAACCGATCCACCTGACAGGTTTCAACTGCTCACTGTCCATTATACTATTATACGTATATCTGTATATCTGTCAAGACCGGAGAGACTCAAGGGCTATTGATGTGCGGCTTGCGGCGCAATTGGACGGAATTCTGCACCCAAATGCACCCAAATCAAAAGAAGAAAGGGTTGCCCCTGGTGGACAACCCTTTGTGAATTAACGAATTAATTGGTTGCGGGGGTCAGATTTGAACTGACGACCTTCGGGTTATGAGCCCGACGAGCTACCAGGCTGCTCCACCCCGCACAACCACTATAGACGACGTGCGGCGCGCCGTCAAATCGGCGGGGCTTCCCGCTGCGGTGGAACCCGCGGAAACAAACACCGCCCGGAACTTTGTGAATAAGCTATTCTTATTTTATTATGCATAACTATTAATTGGACTCATTCAGCTCTTGCCCCCCATTCTAGTGTTTTCATGGGGATAGGAGCCGAACCGGGGGAAGCAAGTGAGCGATCCACTACCCAAGCCACGTAGTAGTGCGTTGGTTGACGGCGCGAGCCGAGCTGGCGCGCGCGCCATGCTGCGCGCTTGCGGACTGCGCGACGAAGACTTCAAGAAGCCACTGATTGGCGTTGCGAATACGTGGATCGAAATCGGTCCGTGCAACTATCACTTGCGCGAGCTTGCGCAGAACGTGAAGGACGGCATTCGCAAAGCCGGCGGCACGCCGCTTGAATTCAACACGATTTCGATTTCCGATGGCATCACGATGGGCACGGAAGGCATGCGTACTTCCTTGATTAGCCGTGAAGTGATTACGGATTCCATTGAGCTCGTCGCGCGAGGAAATCTTTTTGACGCGCTGGTGGTTTTGGTCGGCTGCGACAAAACGATTCCCGGCGGAGTGATGTCGCTGGCGCGCTTGAATATTCCCGGTCTTGTTCTTTACGGCGGCTCGATTGCTCCCGGGCAGTTTGAGGGCCATGCGGTGACGATTCAGGATGTTTACGAAGCGATTGGAGCGCATGCGCGCGGCTCGATGAATGATGCGCGGCTCGACTTACTTGAAAAATCGGCATGCCCGGGCGCGGGGGCATGCGGCGGGCAATTCACAGCAAATACGATGGCACTTGTTTGCGAGTTTCTTGGCATCGCGCCGATGGGCCTCTCCAGTGTGCCCGCAACGAACAGGGGAAAAGCCGCGGCGGGCGAACGCGCAGGCGAACTTCTGATGGATCTGCTTCGCCGCGACGTAACGCCGTCGAAAATCCTTACCAAGACTGCGATAGAAAATGCAATTGCGGGAGTTGCCGCAACCGGCGGTTCGACAAATGCCGTCCTGCATTTGCTTGCGATCGCGAACGAGGCCAAAGTTCCTCTGTCCATTGACGATTTCGATCGCATCAGTGCGAAGACGCCGATTCTCGCGGATTTGAAACCGGGCGGGCGATTTGTGGCGACGGATTTGTATGCGGCGGGCGGAACGGCGCTAATTGCGAAGCGTATGCTAGAGGCGGGCTTGCTGAAAGGCGACGCCATCACCGTCACGGGAAAAACGCTCGGGGAAGAAGCGGCGGCGGCGAAAGAAACTTCCGGGCAGGAAGTTGTCCGCAAAAAAGAAAACCCGCTGAAACCGACTGGCGGCCTGGCAATTTTGAAAGGCAATCTTTCACCGGAAGGTTGCGTCGTAAAGCTTGCCGGGCACAACGTGGAGAATTTTCGCGGACCGGCCCGTGTGTTCGATAGCGAAGAAGCCGCATTTGCCGCGATTGAAAGAAACGAAATCAAGGCGGGCAATGTGATCGTGATTCGTTATGAAGGGCCGAAAGGCGGGCCAGGCATGCGCGAAATGCTTGCCGTGACCGCTGCGCTCGTCGGCGCGGGGCTTGGCGATTCCGTTGCGCTTCTGACCGACGGAAGATTTTCCGGCGCAACACACGGACTAATGGCCGGTCACGTTGCTCCCGAAGCAGCGCATCGCGGACCCATCGCTGCGGTGAATGACGGCGACACGATCGTGTTCGATATTCCCAAGCGCGAGCTCAACGTGGAAATTAGCCCGGAAGAAATGCAACGGCGGCTGGCAACTTGGAAGCCGCCTGTACCGCGCTTCACGAGCGGCGTGATGGCGAAATATGCGCTGCTCGTCTCTTCGTCATCGCTCGGAGCCGTTACCGCGGTGCCCACGGGCGCGCCGCTAACAGTTCAGTCAGGAAGGACACTATGAAGCTCACTGGTGCGGAAATTCTTTGCGAAACGCTGGAGCGCCTCGGCGTAACGGACCTCTTTGGCTATCCGGGCGGCGCGATTCTGCCGGTCTATGACGCTCTTGGAAAATCGAAGCTACATCACGTCCTGGTGCGCCACGAGCAAGGCGCAACTCATATGGCAGATGGGTACGCTCGCGCGAGCGGCGGCGTGGGCGTTGCGATGGCAACTTCCGGTCCGGGCGCAACGAATATGGTTACGGGAATCGCGACGGCGATGCTCGATTCTTCGCCGGTGGTTTGCATTACGGGGCAGGTTGGCAGCAAGTTGCTGGGTTCCGACGCGTTCCAGGAAATTGACATCACCGGCATCACCATGCCGATTACTAAGCACAACGTTGTTGTATCTCGCGCGGAGGATATCGCGAAAACAGTGCGCGAAGCATTTCAGATCTCGAAGTCCGGCCGACCGGGACCTGTGCTCGTGGACATTACGAAGGACGCGCAGCAGGCTTCCGCGGAATTTGATTGGGACAAGTGCGCGCCGAAACTTCCGGCGAAGCGTAAACGCACCAGCTATGACCAGGCGGAATTCGACCGCGCCGTGGAATTGCTGAACAGCGCGAAGCGGCCGCTGATTCTTGCGGGGCATGGCATCATGATTTCCGGCGCAATGAAAGCCTTTTCGGAATTCGTTCACGCGGGCCACTTCCCTGTTGCGATGACGCTGCTCGGGATTGGCGCGTTCCCCGCGAACGATCCCCTGAACCTCGGCATGATGGGCATGCACGGAGAAGCATGGGTGAATCACGCGATTCAGGAAGCGGATTTGCTCATCGCCGTGGGTATGCGCTTTGATGATCGCGTGACCGGCGACCTGCGCACGTATGCGAAGAGCGCGAAAAAAATTCACATTGAAATTGACCGCGCGGAGATCAACAAGAACGTGAAAGTGGACGCGGCGCTCGTTGGCGATGCGCGCGAAGTACTAGAACAATTACATCCGCACATGGAGAAAAAAGAGCGCCCCGATTGGCACGCCCGCATCAGGGAAATGCAGGGTGACTCGGCGGTGCGTGACATACAAAGCCTGCCCGATTCGGGTCATCTCTACGCGGCGCATGTCATTAACGATTTGTGGAAAGAAACGAACGGCGAAGCCATTGTGGTCACGGACGTTGGCCAGCACCAGATGTGGGAAGCGCAGTATTACCATCACAACAAACCACGCACACTGATTACATCCGGCGGGCTTGGCACAATGGGCTTCGCGCTGCCTGCCGCGATTGGCGCCAAGTTCGCAAAACCAAACGCGGACGTTTGGGTCGTTGTCGGCGACGGCGGCTTCCAGATGACGATGTGTGAGCTCGCGACAATCGTTCAGGAAAAAATAAAAATAAACATCGCCATCATCAACAACGGATATCTTGGCATGGTTCGCCAGTGGCAGGAATTTTTCTACGACAAGCGTTACGTGGCCACGCCGCTGGTGGCGCCGGATTTTGCCGCGCTGGCCAATTCGTTCGGCATTCGCGGCGAGCGCATTACAGCGCGTGCCGACGTGTTGCCAACGATTCGCTCCGCGCGGGAGTACAAAGAATCCGTGCTAATTGATTTCCGCGTCGAGCAGGAAGATTCCGTTTACCCGATGGTTCCCGCGGGCGCGTCGCTGCACGAAATGATTCGCCGCCCGAATAACCCGCTCGTCGAGACTTCTACGGAGCCATAAAGCGAATACGACGGAGAAAAAACAATGCAAACACTAATCGCTTATGTGGAAAACAAACCGGGCGTATTGAATCGCGTCTCTTCTCTCGCGCGACGCCTAGCCATCAACATTGATTCGCTGACCGTCGGGCCGACGGAAAACGAAGAAGTTGCGCGCATGACCATCGTCGCACACACGGACGCGAAGGGCGCGCACCGGCTGGAGGCGAGTCTCGAAAAATTGGTGGACGTGCTCCTCGCGGAGAATATTTCGGAGCGTTCCCTGCTCGAGCGCGATTTGGCGCTAATTAAAGTGGCTGCGGATCAGCAATCGCGGCCGCACTTGATGGATTTGCTCAAGGTGTTCCGCGGACGAGTGGTTGACGTTGCACCGGATTGCCTAATCGTCGAAGTTTCCGGCACGGTGGACAAAATTGACGGCCTGCTCGAAGTGCTTCGTCCTTACGGCGTTCTGGAAATGGCGCGTACGGGCCGCATTGCGATGACGCGAGGCGGAGACCTGCTTCAGCCACCTAACGGTACGGCCGAGCCTACAGCCGCAACAAAAGATTGAGAATTCATAGGAGAACAAGAATGGCAAAGCTCTACTACGATAAGGACGCTGACCTGTCCCTTATCCAATCCAAAAAGGTGGCAATTATCGGTTACGGCTCGCAGGGGCACGCGCACGCTCTGAACCTGCGCGATAGCGGCGGCAATGTTCGCGTTGGTTTGCCGCAAAGCAGCGCTTCCCGCTCCAAGGCGGAAAAAGACGGACTCATCGTCAATGCGCCTTCGGAAGCTGCGGCGTGGGCGGACGTCATCATGATTCTTGTGCCGGACACGAAACAAAAGAAACTCTACGAAGAAGCCATCGCGCCGAATTTGAAAGCCGGTAAGACGCTGATGTTCGCGCACGGGTTCAACATTCGCTTCGGCGCCATCAAACCGCCTGTGGATGTGGATGTCTCCATGGTCGCGCCAAAAGCTCCTGGCCATCGCGTGCGAGAAGTCTTCACGGAAGGCGGCGGAACCCCAGGTCTTCTGGCGATCGAGCAAAATGCTTCCGGCAAGGCCAAGGAACTCGCGCTTTCCTACGCGCGCGGCATTGGCTGTACTCGCGCTGGAGTCTTGGAAACCACTTTCACCGAGGAAACGGAAACCGATCTCTTCGGCGAGCAGGCTGTTCTTTGCGGTGGCGTGAGTGAATTGATCAAAGCCGGATTTGAAACTTTGACCGCTGCGGGATACCAGCCCGAAGTAGCGTATTTTGAATGTCTGCACGAGTTGAAACTCATCGTGGACCTGATTTACCGCGGCGGGCTGAGTTATATGCGCTATTCGATCAGCGACACCGCCGAGCACGGTGACTACACCGCCGGGCCGCGCATCGTCACGCAACAAACGCGTGACGAAATGAAGAAGCTGCTGGCGGAAATCCGCGACGGCAGCTTTGCGAAAAAGTGGATCGAAGAGAACGAAAAGGGCTGCCCGAACTTCCTCGCGAAGCGCAAAGCCGAGCAACAGCATGCGATTGAGCAGCTCGGTCCGGGCTTGCGGGCGATGATGCCCTTTTTGCAACCCGTCGTAGCTCCCGGGCTAACTGCCAAAACTGCAACATCTGAAAAGTAAATCCGCTGATACAATATGGCGTGTTCCACGAGGCGTGGTGGCTTCTGCCTTGTGACGAATCAGTTTCATTTGCGTCGGGAGCCTCTTTCTTTCAATGAAACGGGACACGCTTCGCAAAACATTTCAGTCAAAACACATCACAGAGAAGCTCAATCGCCTGAGCGCAAAGCGCCAGGAGACTATTCGTCCGATTTTTGAGCACCCGCGCGCGTTTGTGCTCTCGAGCGTCCGTGCGATGGCGAAACGCCTGGGCACGGACCCGGCAACCATCGTGCGCATCGTACGCGGTCTCGGGTTCCCCGGCTTCCGCGAGTTTCAGCATTACCTTCACGATCTTTCACTTGCATACGCGACGTCAGCCGACACGATGAGGAAGGCGCCGCGCGGAACGGGCATTCCTGGCCATATTGCGGATTCGCTCGATATTGATCTAAAAAATCTGCAGGCGCTGAAGAATACGCTTGATGGCAAGCGCATTGCGGCGCTCGCGAAGCGGTTTCATGAGGCGCGGCGCGTTGTCATAATTGCGGGCGATCTGGCCGCGGTGCTTGCAGACTACTTCGAATACCACCTCGTCCTGCTTGACCTAAACGCGTTTTCTGCGACGTCCGGCGGCCGCATCGTTCATCTGACTCGATCGCTCACGAAGAGGGATCTTGTCATCGCCATTTCCTTTCGCCGGGGGCTGCGCCAGACGGTGGAAGGCGCGGAGTATGCCCGCAGACGCGGCTCCTATTGCATTGCCATAACGGATACTCATCTGTCTCCCCTTACCCGCATTTGCCACGAAACCTTTCTCGCTGGAATAGAGTCAAACTCGTATGGGGCGTCCTACGCTGCTCCCATAGCCCTGATCCATGCGATTCTTGCCGCAACAGGCCAACATCGCCAGCCCCACACTCTAGCTATCGTCAAAGAGATCTCCGAAGAACAACGCCGCGGTTCCCGCTGGTATCACGACTGAAACGTTCGAAGTTTTTCTTCTATTTCTGAAACGAATGTTTCATACTCTACGTCTCTCCCTAGGGCCCGTTGGACTCTCGCGGCTTTATTGTGCCCGGATCACCCAACCTGCTCATCTTTTCGGCACCAGTATTTTTCAGAAAGAGGCAGGAATGCGCGTTGAGGCGATTACCTTACGCAAGCTGCAGATGCGCCTAAAGGCACCGTTCGAGACCAGTTTCGGCGCGACTTACGATCGCGCGGTCCTGCTCGTCGAAATGCAGTCGGACGGGCTGGCCGGCTGGTCGGAAATTACGGCAATGGACGCACCAGTTTTCAATTCGGAAACCGTTGGCACCGCAGGAGTCATCATTCGCGATTCGCTTGCGCCGCTGATTTTGGGCAAGAAATTTGAGACGGCGGCTCAGGTCGCCACAGCTTTCACGAACATTCGGGGACATGAAATGGCCCGCGCCGGACTGGAAAATGCGCTTTGGGATATCGAAGCGCAGGAGAAAAGACTTCCCCTCAGCAAGCTTCTTGGCGGTACTCGATCGGAGATTCCCTGCGGCGTTTCGATCGGTTTGCAAGCGACGCCCCAAGTGTTGAGCGAAAAAGTGGCCGTAGAAGTGGCCGCGGGCTATCAGCGTGTCAAGCTGAAAATCAAGCCTGGAAAGGATTTGGAGTATGTTCGCGCGATTCGCAAAGCGTTTCCAGACATCCTCTTGTCGGTTGATGCCAATTCTGCCTATACGCTGGATGACGTTACACACTTGAAGCGCTTCGATGAATTTCGGTTGCTGATGCTGGAACAGCCGCTCTGGTGGGACGACATTTATTCTCACTCCAAATTGCAGAAGCAGTTGCAAACTTCGCTGTGTCTTGACGAGTCCGTTCGGCATCTGCGCGATACGCAAACCGCCATTGAACTCGGTGCTGCGCGCATTATCAATATTAAGCTCGGCCGTGTGGGCGGCCATTCGAGCGCTCGCGAGATTCAGGCGTACTGCCTCGCGAAAAACGTTCCCGTATGGTGCGGCGGAATGCTGGAATGCGGCATCGGCCGCGCGCACAACATTGCTGTTTCTTCCCTGCCCGGCTATTCGCTGCCGGGAGATGTCTCCGCGAGCAAGCGCTATTGGGCCGAAGACGTGATCGAGCCCGAAGTGGAGGTTTCGCCGGAAGGCACCATTCGCGTTCCGGAAGCTCCAGGTCTCGGCTATCATGTTCGCCGTGAACTTGTCGAGCGATGGACGGTCGAGAAGGAAACCTGGCGCGCGCAGTGATCAGTGCCGCGTGAGTTCCGAGCATCTTTGGCCGAAGTTCTTCGCATTTTTTCTTTTCGCATTTCCCGCGCTTGCTCAATCGAGTGATTCCCTTCTCCCGGGTTCAAAACCGGCTGATGTTTCTCCGGAATGGAAAGTCTCCATCGGGGATTACGAAACCGCAATCGGCACGGTGATCGTGTTTGAGCGTGGGGGCTCTCTCTTCATTTCCGGCAATCCGATTGGCGAAATCCCCCTTAGCCAGCGGGGCAAGAACGAGTATGGCGCAAGAGCCAGCGTGGAACTTGGATTTAGTATCGCTGTAGGAACAGCGGTGCTCCGCGAGGGCCAGCGCAATGAGACTATTGATCGCAATCGGCTGGACTATGCGCCGCATCCTCACGCCACGGCCGCGTCTGAAGTGGAGGGTTTGCGCAAGATTGCGCTCGGCTCCGCGCCACCGGAGGAAAAAGGCCCGTTTCGTAAACCCGACCTCGTTGAAGTAGCGACGCTCGATCCCGCAATCCATCTCGACATTCGTTACGCCACGACAAACGACTTCCTCGGCGCGCCGGTCTATACGCAGGCACGAGCGTTTCTCCAACGGCCCGCGGCGGAAGCTCTTGTTCGCGTTCTGCATAAACTCCAGCCGCTTGGTTATGGGCTTCTGATTCACGACGGCTATCGTCCCTGGTATGTGACGAAGATCTTTTGGGACGTCACGCCTGCGGAAGGAAAAATCTTCGTCGCCGATCCCGCGCAGGGCTCGCGCCACAATCGGGGCTGCGCTGTGGATCTCACTCTCTACGATCTGAAAACCGGCAACCCGATTGAGATGACAGGTGCTTACGACGAAATGTCTCCGCGCTCCTTTCCGAATTACCCGGGCGGCACAACGATACAGCGCTGGCACCGCGATCTCCTTCGCCGCGCGATGGAGTCCGAAGGATTTACGGTGTACGAAGCCGAGTGGTGGCATTTCGACTACAAGGACTGGCACGAGTACGGCATCCTCAACGTTCCGTTCGAAAAGCTTGACATCGGGAGCGCGCAAAAATGAATTCTGGCCTCGGAAGAACGTTCAAGAATGCTCTGCTGCTTGCCGAACTAGCACTTCTCGTTTCTTCGGCGATGGCTTCGCCGTCTCTTGCGCAGGAAACTCTTGCCGCGCGCATCCAGAAAGTGATGGACCGTCCCGAATTCGCTCGCGCCAATTTCGGCATTGAATTTTATGCGCTGGATACCGGAAAAATTGTGTATGCGCACGACGCCAACAAACTTTTTGTTCCGGCTTCCACCACCAAGCTGTTAACCGAAGGAACTCTTCTCGCAAAGCTTGGTCCCGAGTATCGCTTCCGCACAAAAATCTATCGCACGGCGCCGCTCGACAAAAAAGGCCGCTTGAAAGGCGACCTAGTGCTCGTCGCCAGCGGCGACCCCAATCTTTCGAATCGCATCCGCCCTGATAGCACACTCGCGTTCGAAGACGAGGATCACTCCTATGGTGGACCCGCAGTCTCCGGCGATCCCCTAGCCGTAATCAAAGAGTTGGCCAAAGCGGTCTATGAAAAAGGAGTGCGCCGCGTGGACGGGCACGTGCTGATTGATACTTCCCTCATTCCAGACGGCCCGCGCGAAGGCGGCACCGGAGTCGTGATGTCCTCGATCATGGTGAACGACAACGTGATTGACCTCGTCGGCAAACCGGGCCCGAAAGTCGGTGACCCGATCATCCTCGAAGCGATTCCGTCTACGAGTTACATTCACTTTGTGAATCACATCGTCACTAGCGCGGCTGACGGCAAACTGACTCTCGACGATCCTGTGTTCGTTACGAATGCCGACGGCACGGTTACGGCGACACTGACTGGCTCGATTCCACTCGGCAAAGAACCGCAAACCATAAGCATTGGTGTTCCTTCACCGACGGTTTTTGCTGCGACAGTTCTCCGTGAGGCTCTTACCGCTGAAGGTATCACGATCAAGAATGCGAGTTCGAACCCGCAGCCAGACTTCACGCAGCTGCAACACTTCTACAAGCCGGAAAACGAAGTTGCCGAGCACGTTTCCCTTCCGCTCGCCGAGGAAATCAAAGTCACGCTGAAGGTCAGCCAAAATTTGCACGCCGGAATGGGGCCATATCTGCTCGGCGCGCTCATAGGAAAAGACACCAAGGATTCTCTAAAAAAGGGATTTGAGATCGAAAGGGCGTTCCTGCAGGATGCCAAACTCGACCTCTCCGGCATTTCGCAAGGCGACGGCGCGGGAGGCGACTGGGCGGATCTCTTTTCTCCCGAATTTATGTGCCAATATCTCGCCTACTGGACTACGCGCCCCGAACAGAATGTGTTCCTTCGCGCGCTGCCGATCTTGGGAAAAGATGGAACCCTCGCGAAAATTCAAAAGAGAAACCCAGGCGCAGGGCACGTGTTCGCAAAAACGGGCACGTTCGACTCCGAAGACAGGCTGAACGGAAAGATGATGCTGAATGGAAAAGGTCTGGCGGGCTACGTCATCACGAAATCTGGCCGCAAACTGGCGTTTGCGTTGTACGTGAATCACGTTTCTCTTCCGCCTGATCCGGACGCGGCTCAAAGTGTGGGCGGTCAGGCTCTCGGAGAAATTGCGGCCGCAGCATACGACGCCGAATTCTAAGAACGCTCCTTCGCCTTCTAGCTGAGGGTCTCATTGCCTGGTGCACTCTGCTTTCGTTCGTAAGTCACTTCTACAATTCCGTCTTTGCCGTGATAGCGGAACACCAGCTTGTATCCGGGTTCCAGCTTCGCCTTGGACTTCACCTGCTTGTCCGACAGCTCGACATATTGGCCGCTGACGACGTAGTCGCCTTCCCACCCGCGCAATTCGAAATGGCCGTCGCTCTTGAGCGTAAGGTGCGCCGAACCGCAGGGCTTCACCTTGCCATGCACCTTCACTTGCGCGCACTGATACTTGCCGGCGATCCCGGGTGTTTGAGATTGGGAACACGGCGCCACGGAAGAAAGAGCCAAACCTGCAGCCAGCACTAAGACAATCCGCAAAATTGCTCTGCCAGGAACCACCACGTTGTCTCCCAAATCGAAGGGCGTCGCTGCGGGCTACCCCTGTCCTTTAGTACAGGTAGCAACTCTCCGGCCAGCCTTCATATCTGCAAGTGACTGATAATATGCAAGTTAATATGTGCCCTCGTTCCGCCAAGCCACACATAGGAACCATCCTGCCCATTTTGGCATACCAAATGGGCAAACTCCTGCACTTTCTAGGAGATAGGGCAAAAAGTCCTAGGACGTTTCTGGAAGCTACAAACAACGGGGAAATCTGCTCAGTTTGGTGGTAATTCAGGGATCGCTTCGCCGTCTTTTCTGGGATCGGACGCGCCATAATTCACGCTTGCCGCGAAATCACGCAGAACCGCCTGGCCTCCGCCCGTGGCGTCCGAAAACGGTGGCTGGACTTCTATCTGATGTCCTTTGGCCGTTAGTTCATCGCGCGTTTTTTGCGAGAAGCGATTTTCCATCAACACGTCACATCCGCTGAACGTCGGCTTCGTGAAGCGCGGCGCTTCCATCGCGGCCTGAATATTCATTTTGTAGTCAGCTAGATTCGCAATGTACTGCGCGTGAGCCTGCGACTGATTCCATCCGCCCATAATTCCGAACGCCATGCGCACGTCGCCTTTTTGCGCAAATGCAGGAATAATGGTGTGCAAAGGACGTTTGCCGCCCGCGAGCGCGTTAGGTGAAGACGGATCCATCACGAAAAGCGCACCACGATTATGTAGTACAAATCCCGTTCCCGGCGCAACGATTCCCGAACCGAACGAGGAGAAGTTGCTCTGGATGAGTGAAACCATGTTCCCGTCGCGATCCACAACGCTCAAATAAGTTGTGTCGTGCCCACCTTCCATCTCGCCTGCCGTCGGATTGCAATTCGCGTGGTCCGCATCAATCTGCTTCGCGCGAGCCGCTGCCCATTCTTTCGAAAGCAATCGCTCCACCGGTAATTTCTGTCCGTGTGGATCACCGATATATCTCTGCAAATCGAGATACGCCAGTTTTTTCGCTTCAATTTCTATTTGCAGCGCCTTCGGCGAGCCAAACTCATATCCCTTTTGCCCGAGTGGAAATGTCTCCATGATGTTCAGCATTTCCAGGGCGGCCAGGCCCTGCCCATTCGGGGGAAGCTCGTAAACCGTCCAGTCGCGATAAGTCGTGGAGATGGGTTCCACCCATTCGCTGGAGAACTTCGCCAAATCCTCCTCAATCATCGTTCCGCCGTGGCGCTTCATTCCCGCCAACATTTTTTTCGCGATCTCGCCCTTGTAAAAGGCGTCGCGGCCTCCTGCAGCAATCGCTTCAAGGGACGCCGCCAAGTCCGCATTCGCAAAAATCTCTCCAATCTTCGGCGCGTGATCTTTCGGCAAGTACACACGCGCCGCCTCTTCGTTTTCGCGCAACTTGTCCGTGGCCTGGCTCCAATACGAAGCCGTCAGCTCCGGCACGGGAAACCCTTCACGCGCTGTTCGAATCGCCTGCGCCAAATCGTCCCCAAGCCTTTTCCGCCCGAATTTGTCCGCTAGTTTCTGCCAGCCGTCCACGGCTCCGGGCACGTCAATTGTGTGTATGCCGGACTTCGGCATCTCCTTCAACCCCTGCTTCTGCAAAAACTCAATCGTCAAGCCCTTCGGCGCCCAGCCGCTTGCGTTCAGCCCGTACAATTTGTTCGCTTTCGTGTCGTACACAATTACAAACAAATCCCCGCCGATTCCGTTCATCATCGGCTCGACAACGCCCATCATCGCGTTCGTCGCAATCGCAGCATCCACGGCGTTGCCGCCTTTTTCCAAAATGTGGACGCCCGCTTGCGAAGCCAGCGGCGACTCCGAGGACACAATTCCGTAGCGCGAGATGACCATCGAGCGCGCTTGCCCGCGTCCCTGCCCATTTGCAGCTGAAGCGCACGCGAGCAACGCAGCTAGACCCAGCCATTTCCGATTCGTCATTCCACTTCTCCCGAAGTTTTTTCTGGTGCTTCCTACTCGACTACTGTTTCGACAACTCAACTCTGCGATTTCTTGCGCGTCCTTCCATCGTATCGTTTGGTTCGACTGGGCTTGAAGCGCCGTAGACTGCGGTCGCCTGAGTTCCGCAATTGGGACAGAGACGAGCCATTTCGCCTCCACGATTTCTTGCCGCAGGGAATATACACCGCCACATGCTCCCCCCAATAGTTTCTATTCAACGTGCGTTTCATCGGCGGCTCGCCACACTTCCCATTTGGAATTTTCAGAATCCCGACCTAGAATCGTCTCTGCACAATTGTCCGAATCTGTGCATAATACGGAAGCACCCGCACCCAGATAGAGTCTCCATGCCGGAAAAGCCAATTTCGCCCGTTTCGCCGCCAAGCAGCGCGCCGATTTCCCGCGCCGACGCCGAATTTCAAGCAAGCATTGACGCGCTTCTGAAAGCTCGCCTGCCGGATCCCTTTTCCCTGCTCGGTCCACATCCCGTTAAGGATGGCTGGGCCGTCCGTTTTTTTGTTCCGTGGGCGGACGAAGCCAATCTCGCGTTCAGCAATTCCGCGAAAGTTACGGACGCCGTTAAACTGCGTCCCGAAGGCTTTTTCGAGGCGACGTGGCCTTCGAGTCAAACCACTGCGCCTGAGCCCGGAAGTTACAAGATTCAGGGTCGAACGCATGAAGGCGTACCCTTCGAAATCTACGACCCGTATTCCTTCCCTTACCTGCTGAGCGATTTTGATTTGCACCTGATGGGTGAGGGCCGTCATTACGACACGTACGAAAAACTCGGCGCGCACATCAAGACGGTCAACGGGATAACGGGCATTCACTTTGGCGTGTGGGTGCCTTCCGCGCGCCGCGTCAGCATCGTCGCAGATTTCAATGGATGGGACGGACGCATGCATCCGATGCGCCCGCGCGGCTCTTCCGGCATCTGGGAACTATTTCTTCCCAACGCAAAAGAAGGCGCGATCTACAAATACGAAATCACCGGCCCGGCCGGAAATTTGCTTCCGCTGAAATCCGATCCGTACGCATTTTATTCCGAGCTTCGCCCCAACACGGGCTCTGTCGTCGCCAATCTGGAAGGCTATGCCTGGAACGACAGCAACTGGCTCGCGGCGCGCGAAAAGAAAAATTGGCTCGATTCGCCGATTTCCGTTTACGAAGTGCATCTCGGCTCCTGGCGCCGCGTTCCAGAAGAGAAAGATCGCTGGCTGACTTATCGCGAACTCGCGGCTCAGCTCATTCCTTACGTCAAGGAAATGGGCTATACACACATTGAGTTGCTTCCCGTAATGGAGCACCCCTTCGACGGCTCGTGGGGCTACCAAACGCTCGGTTATTTCGCAGCTACAAGCCGCTACGGAACGCCCAAGGAATTCATGGAGTTTACAGACCGCTGCCATCAGGCAGGCATCGGGGTCATTCTCGATTGGACTCCCGCGCACTTTCCGCGCGACACGCACGGCCTTGCGCAGTTTGATGGCACACATCTTTACGAGCATGCAGACCCACGCCAGGGCGCGCATCCCGACTGGGGCACGCTGGTCTATAACTACGGCCGCAACGAAGTGCAAAATTATCTGATTTCGAACGCGCTTTTCTGGCTCGATAAGTATCACATTGACGGCCTGCGCGTGGACGCCGTCGCTTCCATGCTTTATCTCGATTATTCGCGCCAGCCCGGCGAATGGGTGCCCAACCGTTACGGCGGCCGCGAAAATCTCCACGCGATCGATTTCGTCAAGCGCATGAATGAAGTGGCCCACGAGCGCTTTCCTGGCATTCTGACCATCGCGGAAGAGTCCACGGCGTGGCCGAGCGTTTCGCGTCCAGTTTATCTTGGCGGCCTCGGCTTCAGCCTGAAATGGAACATGGGCTGGATGAACGACACGCTAAAGTATTTTTCTTCGAATCCCATTTACCGCAAGTACGAACACAACAAAATCACTTTCTCGCTCGTCTATGCGTTCACTGAAAATTTCATGCTGCCCTTTTCGCACGATGAAGTTGTCCACGGCAAAAATTCCCTTCTCCACAAAATGCCCGGCGACATGTGGCAGCAATTTGCAAATCTGCGTCTGCTGCTTGCCTATCAGCATGCACACCCGGGCAAGAAACTGCTTTTCATGGGTCAGGAATTCGGCCAGCGCAGTGAATGGTCGGAAGCGCGCAGCCTCGACTGGCATTTACTTCAATACGATTTGCACAAAGGCGTCAAGCAACTCGCCACCGACCTAAACCATCTCCACGCCCGGGAACCCGCCCTTCATCAGGTGGATTTCGAATGGACCGGCTTCGAATGGATTGACTGCAACGATGGCGACAACAGCGTCATCTCCTTCATCCGCCGGGCTCGCAATCTGGAAGACTTCCTCGTTGTGGTCCTCAACGCAACGCCAGTCGTCCGCGAAAAGTATATCGTCGGCGTCCCCGCCGGTGGTTTCTACAAAGAAGTCCTGAACACAGACTCAACAAACTACGGTGGCTCCGGCGTCGGCAATCTCGGCGCCGTGCAGTCCTTAGAAAAATCAGCCCAAGGCCGGCCCCATTCGATCCTCCTGACCCTTCCTCCACTAGCAGCGCTCATCTTCAAGCTCCAACGTTAAGTCAGCAACTGCGGACGACCACAACCCGACTTCAAGCCGACCTCCCCCAAAAGCAATGCATCATCCGTATAGCTACAGCCATGCGGCTCTTCGCTGCTTGCGTCTCAAATTCGGCGCCGTGGAGCAGTAGTTGTAAAATCGAAGCGACATTGCAATTGTAGTGTGCCCAAATGGGATGTTTGCAGCACGATCATCTGGTTCTGAACGGAACGGAGCCAATCTTGCAAATCATTAGAAAAGCTTCCCATGCCGCAAGAGGAATCGTTCCGACAGGCACTTGACAGGGTTGTGAGTAAATCCCATCACTAGCGTGTCTTACGTTGAAGTAGCGCGTTCAACTACTCGAAAAGAGCTGGCTGGGCAACTGCGTCATCGGGATCGTCAAAATTACTTAGGCCCACGCCAACAAGACGGAAGCGTTGCTGCGGACTGAGGCCGACACGTTCCAGCAGAGACAGGGCGATGTTCGTCAGCTCCTCACAAGAAGAAGGCGGAGAACCCGGTGTGTGGCTGCGAGTCAGAATCTTGAATTCGCTGGTCTTCAGTTTCAGTACGACGGTGCGCGCGATTCGTGATTCCTTGCGCGATGCTGCCCATGTGTGCTCTGCAAGTCTTCGGATCATTGGCTCCATCTCGGACAGCAAAACATCCTGTTCAAAGGTGTCCTCCGCGGAGACGGATTGCGTCGGCCTGTCCGGGATTACTTCGCTCTTGTCGATGCCTCGGGCCAACTCGTAGAGACGCACACCATAGCGGCCGAAGCGGCCTTCGAGTGTTGGCAAATCCATTCGCCGCAAATCGGCGACCGTTTCTATCTCGAGGTGCTTTAGTTTTTCTTCCGTGACTTTCCCTACTCCGGGCAGACGACCCACGGGCAGCGGCAGCAAAAATGGATCTACTTCTTCTGGTTGTATGACAAAAAGCCCATCCGGTTTTTTCCAGTCCGAGGCAATCTTCGCGAGGAATTTGTTCGGCGCGACCCCAGCCGATGCCGTCAAGCTTAGTTCCGAGCGGATCTGTTCGCGAATCGTGCGCGCGACTTGCGTAGCAGTCGGCAAGCCTGTCTTGTTCCGCGAAACGTCGAGATAGGCTTCGTCGAGGGACAACGGCTCAATCAAGTCGGTGTGGCGTTTGAAAATCTCGCGCACCTGGTGGGAAACCACCCGATAGCGCGCGAAGTCCGGTGGGAGGAAGGTCGCGTCAGGGCACAGACGTTCGGCTCGAACAGCGGGCATGGCGGAACGCACGCCAAACTTTCGCGCTTCATACGAAGCAGCACACACCACGGAGCGATTCCCGCGCCAAGCGACAATGACAGGTTTGCCGCGCAATTGCGGATCATCGCGCTGCTCCACGGACGCATAAAATGCGTCCATGTCGATATGAATGATTTTGCGGACTCGCATGTGCCATTCATTTTATTCCAGAAGGGAGGTAGTCCTATTCCTTGTTAAAACGGAGTGGTTCTCAGTCAAAAGCGGTGCCTTTGTGGTCTGTCGAAGGACGGAAACAGCTTCGCTAGCGCACCAACTGAACTCTCTTATCGGATGCTTGTCGTTTGGTATACTGTTTCTTGCGTAAGAACTCGTCTTGAATAGCACGCGGCAGGGTTTTCCTGCCGCGTTCTTGTTTTTCGGACAGAAGCTTCGATCCCGCCAAGTCTTTTAAAATGAATACTTGCAAAAGTGTATGAAAACAAAGGCTTTTAGATTCTTTGTACTCCGCACTTACGCAAAAACAGGGGAGGGGTACCCTTCGATTCGCCCCCCTCTTACTCATTCGCTCCGTCGGTACGTCTGTACCATCCGGCCCCGCGGCCTTAGTTGCTACATTTGCCCTTGCCCGGACCACGCACCCATGCGCGCTCGTTGCCCATTGCTGACGCTCTTCCTCGCGATGAACCTCGCGTCGCTCGCCCACGCCCAGTCGCCGGACCAAGCACCGCCGCAGCCTCAACAGCAGCCTGCGCCCACGTCCTCATCCAAGGCACCCTCAACGAGCGCCGTTCCTGTCTCTCAATCGCAGCCCGCACCAGCGCCCGTCGCACCAAAGCGCCACAAAGTCTTCACCAATGAAGATTTTGACGCCCTGCCCCACGAAGCCAACGTGAATGGCGGCCGCGATCTTCTCGAGCAGGTCAACTCCTGCGATCGCAATTGCTTCGATCAGGTTTCCCGCGCACTCGGCACATATAGTTTTGACGCGCGTGCCAAACAAGCTCTTCTCAACGCTGTGGACAAATCCAAAGAAGACCTTCCCTGGCAGGGCCTTCTCGGCGAAGCCATCGCCATTCAGGCACAATCCTGCGAGTTGCAAATGAAGAAAAAACAGGATCTCGATCGTTTTGCCGACCCGCGCACCGTTACTCACAAAGAGCTAATGGTGGACCGCGAGTACGAACCGAAATTCCGTGAAATGACGCGCCGCCTGAACGAAGTCTCTGCCCGCGCAAATACTCGCATTCGCGAAATCACTGATCCGTTTCAAGCCCAATTCATGCGCGTGCAGCTCAGTCGCGTTGTCAACGCCACGTGCCGCATTTACGTTGCGGAAACTCCCCAGCGCCGCGACCCAGAAGACGCGGATCCGCCCGACCGCGACGACCCAGCCCCCGATGATGACAATCAGTAGCCCCGCGTTTCCTCAGAGATGCAACGGCCTGCTGCTTCCCGCAAGCCTTCTGATGATTTTCAGCCTGTTTGCCTCTTCGCTCTGCCACGCGCAAGAACCACAATCGCAACAACCAGAGAAAAAGGAAGAAGCAGCGCCAAGTGCCTCAACGCCCGCAGCCGGCGAGGATGCTCCCAAAACAACACCGGCAGACGCGCAAAAACCACTTACGCTCAAGGAAGCAATCCAAAAGAAAAAAGTGCTCACCGAAGACGATTTGCATCCCCAGTACGGCCGCCGGTCCCGCGCATTCGCCGAGCCGCACGAATTCAACCCAATCTGCACTCCGGATTGCGAGCAAAGAGTCCGCGACGCCGTGCAAACCGACGATTCGTCCGAACTGGAATTCCGAAACAAGTTTGCCCTGGCCACGCAGCAAATTGACGACGACCACAAATGGGGAAACGCAGTCGTGGAAGCCGTGCATGCAGCCGATGCCTACTGCGACCTCGAGCGCAATCGCGGCAAATATGCTTATCCGGGCGCGACCCCTCCGTACACCACAGACAAGCTGAACTTCGATTTCATCAACAAGCAGCGCGAACTAGTCGACAAATACGTCATGGCCAAGGGAAACGTCGAGATTCGCATCCGCGACATGCGTTCCACGGACCCGTTTCGCGCTTTGGTCATGCAAAGCCAGTGGGACGTTGCGCTCGAACGTTCCTGTCGCGGTGTGGATCACATATGAAATTCGCTTTTTTCTCGAAGTGCCCGCGAACCTTCTTGCTGTTGGGTGTTTTGCTGATTCCATGCAGCGTGCATGCCCAATCTGCTGATTCGCCGCAGTCTTCCGCCTTACCGCCATCTTCGGCCGATGCGGACAAAAAGCCCGCGCCGCGCCCGCATCGCGTCATCACCAACGACGAAATCCCCTCGCGCACCGTTCCGAATTCCACCCCGGAAATCGAAGCGCGACTCGAACAATTGAATCTTTGCGATCACGCTTGCTTCGCTCAAGTTTTCAAAGACTCACAAATGGGTTTTCGCCAGCGCTACCACTATCCCTATCCTTTTTCGAGCAATGATGATCACGCGTTTGAAGACGCCATCCTCGGCCGCATGGGGGCGCTTCGCCACAACGCGGAATGGCAAACGATGCTGCGCAATGCCCTCATCGCACAGGATGCCTACTGCCGTAACGCGAATGCCTACCAGGAAAAACAAGCGCGCGAGCACGCCAGCGGAAGACCAATCACCTCAGCCGACATCGCCGCCGAAGACGCTGCATCAAAAGATGCCAAGCCCATCCCCAACTACGGCGCAGCTACTTCCGCGATAATCAGCTACAAATTCAAGATCGAAAAAGACTTCCTGCTTGCCGCTATCGTGCTCTACAAATACTTTGAAATCGTTCATGCACCCTGCTCGAGCTATCCGGCCGCTCGCTGATTTCGCGCTACTTCGCGGCGGCCACTATTTCTCTTCTTTTAATTTTTTCAACCGTTCTACTGCATTCGCATTTTTCGGGTCCAACTTCAGCGACTTCTCATAGTTCTCAATCGCCAGCGCTTTCTGCCCTGCGGCTGCATACCCTTCACCCAGGCTGTCATACACATTCGATGACTCCGGATATTCCTGAACATTTCGCGCAAACAACCGGATTGCTTCATCGACTCGGCCGTTCCTCAGATAGTCATAGCCCAGCGCGTTAAGTACAAATTCCGCCGGATGCTGCTCCGGATCCGCCGAATTCTTCAGTTCGTCGTATCTGGTCAGTACTGCGTCCGCGTTCCCCGCCATCCCCGTTAGCATCAGTTCAATGAATGGCACACGCTGCCGCACCGACTTCCATCCGTACTCTTTGGCTATGCTTCGAAGCACTTCACCCATAACAACGAAGCCGGCATCCGAATTCGCCATTAACGCTGCGCCTTGCCCCGTCTGCCAGTCCATAACCAGCAGCGCTTGAAATCCTTCGTCCGCTCCATCGTGGCCAAATTCGCCAGGTCGATTCTTGGGCATAAAAAATCCCAGCCCCGCTTCGTCCTTTACAGGCGTCAACATTTCTTCAACCGTCTTCTGCGTCAGTACTTTGTTCGACTTGCCTTGCCGCGAAAGCGCAATCTCAATGGCAAATGTCGCCAGATCTGTCGGCGTCGTCCACAATCCTGCCGCCGCCATCTCTGGATATACATGCCATTTGCCGTGTATCGCTTTCCCGTTGTGATCCGTCCCAGTCGGCGTTCGCGCTTGCCACGCCGCGGGCAAAGGCTGTTCATAACTGCTGTCGCTCATTCCTATTTTGTCCAGAATCGTTTCTTTCATCAGCGCAGGAAACTGTCTTCCGGTCACATCCATCATCAAGAGCTGCTCAATCGTGATTCCGCCGCCTGAATATCGTTGCTGAGTACCCGGCACGATGTCCACGCGGATCGGGGCGGTATTGACCATCGGTTTCTCGCCATTCAGAATCTGCACCAGCGTCGGCACTTTTTCGTCCACGTCATAGCCCGGAAACCCGTGCACCGTCAGCCCCGCCGTATGACTCGCCAACCCCCGGAGCGTCACCTTCTGTTCTTTCGTAAACTCGTTCTCCGGTACCTTCCAGCTCTTCAATTTCACATTCACATCTTCGTCGAGTGAGAGTTTTCCAGCCTGCACTAGCGCTAGCATCCCCGTCGCTGCAACCGGCTTGCTGATCGAACCAGCTTGAAAAAGCGTATTCGTCGTCACCGGCGTCGTTCCTCCCAACGCTGTCGTGCCATACGCCTTGGTCCATGCGATTTTGTAGCCGTCAATCACCGCAACGCTTAGCCCAGGGTCTTTGCACAACTTCATCAGCTCCGCGAGGTCCAACTTCTTCGTCTCGCCTTTTCCCAAATTGATCGGAGGCAGCGTTTTCTCCACTCGTTCCTGCCGGGCCTTTGTCTCGTTACTAACCTTCTGCTCGCTTTTGGCTCCCTGTCCGTAGCTGACCCCAGACAAGCAAAACGTTGCAATCGTCAGCGACAAAATCGCTCTCTTCAAGAAATGTCTATTCACGATTCCCTCCACAGGCCTCAAGCCACACAAATCCACAAGTAAAGACGAAACAGACTGAAAATCGTTCCCTATGCCGTTGAATTTTGTTGAAGCCAATAAGGGAAACTGCCGGGGCCTGTGCAAAAGAAAGCCCGGTCTCGCCTCGCGAAACCGGGCCTTCTCTCATCTCTCCTTTTCTGTCCGTCTTACCTCTTCAATTTCTTCTTGGCCTTCTTCACCAACTTCGCCGCCCTCTTTTTGCCCTTGGCGATGGATTTCTTCGCCGATTTAGTCGCCTTCTTGACGGCTTTCTTAGCCTTGGCGGCTGCCTTTTTGGCTTTTTTCACTGTTCGCCTGGCCTTGCGCCGTACAACTCTCTCTTCCCCACGCACCGCGGCAACCGTACGGTTCGCAGTGGCCACAACTCTCCCAAGCGTGCTTCCAACGCTCTCCGCCACATTCGTCAACGTTTCACTTCCCGGCGTCGTTTCATTGCTAGAGGATCCGTTGCTCGTCGTTTCGTCGTTCATCTCTTTCTCCTCGCTTCTCTTATTTTCCAAGCCCCGCATCATACCTTCATCCCAAGTTCGCCGCCATCTCTCCTTTGTGGTGGCAAACAGACACCGCCAAACCGGTATCCCTGCCCATAAGGACGGTGTTTTTCCAGGCACCTTTCTCTTGCGCATTGGCCGCCCCAGCCGGACAAGCGGATAAAATGAGACTACGTGGGAGTCACCATGACCAGGACTTTCGCTGCACGGCTCATCTGTCCGCGCTGCGACGTGAGCAGATGGCTTACGCTTTCGAATCGCGAAGAATCCTTCGAGCAGATTCTTCACCAATCGTGGGATTTCAAGTGCGTCCAGCACGGCCCTCAGAGCGGCTTGCCAGTCGAACTGCTCGAAGTCGCCCCCCTCGACGAGCCTCTGCCGCCCAAACAAGAGCGTTCTTCTTACGCCGCTTCAAACGCAGTTCCCACGCCGAAGAAAGCTTCGCGCGCCAGCGCACGGACCGCTATCCACGTGCCCGTTGTTGTTTATGGCTTTGGCTCTTCAAGCGGCTCCTTCAAAGAAGAAACGGAAACTGTCCTCGTCAACCATGGCGGAGCACTTGTCATTCTGAAAGCAAAACTCTCGGTCGGGGACACCGTATTTCTGCTGGATAAAATAACCGGCGTCGAACAGCAAGTCCGCGTGGCCTATCTCGACAGCTATACCGATCGTGAGTCGCGTGTCGGCTTAGCCTTCAGGGAACCGCTCCGCGATTTTTGGCGCCGAGCTCGCAAGAAGCCGCGTATTCCAAAATCCCTTAAGGTAGTCGTGAAGGGCAAGGACTCGGAGGGCCAAGCCTTCACTCAGTCGGCCTCTACCGTCGATCTCAGCCAGGATGGCGCGCGCTTGGACGGCGTTGGCCTCCTTACTGCCCCTGGACAAACGATTGAAGTTCGCCGGCTCTGGCGAAAAGCGAATTTTCGCGTCGTTTGGGTCGGCAGGATAGGTACTGCGGAATCGAATCAGGTCGGCCTCTTTGCTCTGAACTCCGGCAAGAACATCTGGAATGTTGCGCTTCCCGGGGCGCAGGACGCGCAAGCGGCCGCTCCCTCACGCAAGAAGAAGTAATTTCAGAGTGTTTGCGCTACTTCCTCACTTGACCAACGCCATCGCGAATCCGTCGTACCCCTTGCTTCCCACCGTCTGAATCGCGGTGGTGCTTACTCGCTTCTCCTTTGCGGCCATCTCGTTGAACCGCCGGATCCCCTGAATGCCTGCGTCCTCGCTCGACGCATCAATCACCGCTCCATCCCGAATCACGTTATCCACAATGATGACGCTTCCTTTCCGCGACATCTTCAACGCCCACTCAAAATACTCCGGCGTGCTGTCCTTGTTCGCATCCACAAAAATCACGTCGAATGGCCCGCCATTTTCTTTCGCCAATTCTGGCAGCGTCTTCCGCGCGTCCCCCAACCGCAACTCAACTATCCCATCCAGTCCCGCCCGGGCAATATTCTTGCGCGCTACCTCCGCATGCTTCGGCTCATATTCCAGCGTCACCAGCTTTCCACCCTCTGCCAGTCCCCGCGCGAGCCAAATCGTGCTGTACCCGCCAAGCGTCCCTATTTCCAGAGTCTTCGTGGCACCAATCATCTGCGCCGTCAGCATCAGCAGCTTGCCCTGACTCGCGGTCACGGCAATCGCCGGCAGCCCAGCCTCTTCACTAGTCCGCCGCGCCGCCTTCAACGCCTCATCTTCGCCCACCAACATCTGGTCAATGTACTCATCCACTTTCGTCCAGGTTTCCAAATTCATGAGTCTCCGCCTCTCCCAACCTTCATCCTACAAATTACCTCATCTTGCCTCTAAGGACCTCCACCTCCTCATCCCCCAGGCCCACTTGTTTCTGCATGGAAATGCCCGCAAACTTTCCTTCGCATTGATTTTGCAGAAACAGCTCTCGCCGCAGAGGTGTGCCTTTGGCCGAATCTCCGGAGCAATCCAACCTACACGCTACTGCAGACGTGGAACCATCCGTTGCAAAAACCCGTTGGCTCAATTGGTCCAGCTTCGTGATTGCCGTTTTGCAAAGCGCTTGTACCGCCGTCATCGCAATCAGCGGCATTCGAGTAGCCATCGGTCTCACGGCGCTCACCGCGGCCGCAGGCCTTCACACCCCTGCACATGGATTTCATGCGGACGTCATCCGTGTTCCCATGATGGCAATCGCTTTGATCGGTTCTGTTTTGAATCTGTATGTGATTTGGAAAGTTTGGCACCTGCGCAACCGCCCATCCGCGCAATGGCGTCAAAAACCGCTCAATTTAAAAAAGAAACGCTCCGAGCAATTGCAGATCGTTTTGTCCATCCTGACCCTCATTCTGCTCGCCGCGGAATGGATCACCCATCCACTGATCCATCGCGTTCCTCTATTTCAATAGGCGCCTAACTCTCGCCCGGCTTTCGTTCCTGCTTCATTTCTTCTTCCAGCCGACGGTGCAATTTCTCGCTGAATCCCACCGGTACTTCAAACGTTCTTTTATCCGCGGTCAGAATCAGAATGTTTCGCGTGGAATCCAGAATTGCCGAACAAATCTCGCAATGTTCCAGGTGCCGCTCAATGTCTTCCCGGACGGCCGGATCAACGGAGTCGTCAATGTAATCCGAAATGTAGCCCCACACGTGCTTGCAATCTAGCTTCATCGCGCCCTCCCAAACCACCCTCTGTGAGCAGGAGGTGTTTTTTTCAAGAACGGCACAAGTTTCTTCTGTAGCATGATTCTCGCGCGTCGCAATCGTATCTTTACAAGCCCTGGCGTCATGCTCAGAGCTTCCGCGGTTTCTTGTATGCTTAGCTCCTGCAGGTCTCGCAGCGAAAACACTTGCCGGTAATGGTCCGGTAGCTCCGCCACTGCCTTCTGCAAGGCTTCTCGCAACTCCTTCCGCTCCAGCGCCTCCAGCGGAATCTCTCGCCAGTCCGTCAGGAAAGCCGGCGTGTAATCTCCTGTGCTCTGTTCGACTGCTTCTTCAATGGACTCCAGCACGGCCCTCTTGTCGCGCCGCAACTTCTGGCGCGCCTGATTAATGGCAATCATCACCAGCCAGGTGCTGAACTTTGCGTCCGCCCGAAAAGATCCCAGATGCCGGTATGCATTGATGATCGCTTCCTGCGCCGCGTCTTCCGCTTCCGTTTCATTCTTCAGGACGGAAAAAACCGTCAAATAGACCATTCTCTCGTACGGGCGGATGAGGTCGTGAAACAGCTCTTTCTCTCCGGCCACGATTCTCGCAATTGTCTCGGCTTCATTCTGCTTCGCTGTCGTCATTGCGGCAAATGGGTGCGGCTGAATCTCCGCACCCTGTATTTCCCCCAACTTAGTTCTCCCGGCCTAGAACTTTTCGAGTTGCGACGTTCCGAAAATCACGTGGAATCGCTCGCAATAAATCGCCACCGTCTTGTATTTGTTCAGGTCTGTCGTTGCGGGCAGATCATAGTTCTGGTTTCCTTGATTGCCCTTCAGTGAGCCAAGTTCCACCTTATCCAGCTCACCGGTGATCGCAACTCCGCCCAGCGCTTTCTCATCCGCCTTCAAAAGAACCACATGCACGTCCGGCCCGTTCGAAGTCACAAAATCAGACAACCTCAAGAAGCTCTTTCCGTCTGGTGACTTGTAGATCGTGGCCCTGCCGCTCGTCGGATGCGCCTTCCCTTCCAGCACCCCCGTGTAAATCGCCTGTGGTTCTACGCTCGCGGCAAAAGGAGCAGCCTCATTCACCTTCTCATTGAGAAACAGCTTCTCCGGGCGAAATTCCCACCACGCTACCGCCAGGACAGGAATCGTAACCAAAATCAAAATCCATTTGTTTCTGCCAATCCAACCATTTTGTTTGCTATTCATTATCGTATCTCGGCATGGGGCTGCCTCGCTCATGGCCAGGGCAGCCCGTCGCCCTCTCTCTTAGAATTTAGCCAGCGGAGCAGCGCCAAAGTTCGCATTGAACCGCTCGCAGTAGATGGAAACCGTCTGAAACTTCGCCAAATCAATGTTTTCCGGTAATTCGTAGTTCTGGTCGCCCTCGTTTCCCTTCAATTTTCCCAGCTCGATGCGCTCCACGTTGCCGCTGATGAAATTCGCGTCGTCTTTCGCGTCTTTGGCCGCGACCAGAATTACGTGAACGTCGGGACCATTCGATGTCTTGAAATGAGTCAGCCGCAGGATCTTCTTGCCGTCTGCGCCTTGATAAACCGTCGCTCGTCCGCTTGTGCTGTGCACCTTGCCGTGAAACGTCCCCGTAAGCAGAGGCTTCGCATTTTTATCGGGCCCCATGTCTTCGTGCTGCATGCTGTCCTGCATAGCGCTGTCTTTCTTCATTGAGTCGCCTTGCATTTTGTCCTGCGCAAGCGTTACTGAAGGGATCGCGCCTAGAACCGCTAGTCCCGCCACCGCCAAAACTGCCTTCCATCCTCGAACCATGAATCGTCTCCTCTTTCAAGATAGTTAGTGTGCCGCAGGGCACCTTTGTTCCTCCCATTGGAGTTCGATTCATCGAAAAGGAAACACCCACAGGCGCGATTCTTGGGCCCGTTTCTCGTCTTAGCATCGGACAGTTCCCGAGGCCCTTTGCGTCCTGGCGTGTGCCCGCCGATTGTGTCGTAAGCACAACTGTCCCGGAGTACCTTCCCCTTAGTACGGGTGAGCCATTTGAGGAATCGGCCTCGGCAATCACCATTCCTGAACCCGGCCACGCGAAAGCCCAACAGAGAGACACCGGTTTATGCCTGTAGAGCATCGCGAAGCAAAACGCATTATCGTCAGACGCCGAGCATTGCGCAAAAATCAGAGCATCGCTATGGTTCAGCGCGGCAGGGATTTTGCCGTCCAACTGAGCCTTCGCAGCAAACTCCTGTTATCGCTAATTTTGGTCACCGCGACGATGACCTGCTGCACTCTTTTCGTCGTCCGCCAGTCCATTCAGGCCCGTGCAGAGCGCCAAATCGAGCAGGACACGCGCAAGGCTCTTCTTACGTTCCAGGTGATGTCTCAGCAGCAACGCACGGCATTGGACCGAAAAGCCGAGCTCCTGGCCACCCTTGCCTTCCTTCGGGATGGGGACGTCACGGCAGTTCGGGACGCCAGCGAAGATCCATGGCAATCCGAGGAATGCGACCTGTTTGCTTTAGTGGATAGCACAGGGAAAACAACCGCTTTGCAAACCAGGAATTCGGAGCTCCCCGTCGCATTAGCGAACGAAACCTTCGGAACCCTTCTACGAAGCGTCTCTTACCCTGGAAGTCAAGACGGCAAGAAACGCAATCTGGATTGGTGGGTCAGCGGAGATCACTTCTATCAAGTCGTCGTCGCTCCGTTTTACCGCGACCCTCCCTCGAACCGGATTCCGCTGGGCAAGGTTATCGTTGGCCACGAGATTGACTCCGCAAGAACCAAGGAACTGGCTCGGATTCTATCCAGTGATCTAGTGTTCCTCGAAGGCGATCACGCCTTGGCTAGTTCTCTTCCCGCACTCGAAGAGAAGGAAGTTTCAGAACTGCTCCGCCCCGATACCAAACAGCTTCAACTTGGACAAAAACGGTACTTCGTCAGTTCCGTGGTGCTGGCTCCCGAGTCGCGGCGCGGTCTGAGCCTCGTCGTCATGAAATCCGACGAGGAAGCGCTCGCGTCCATCGCAAGGCTGAATCAGTTGCTCCTTGGCCTGGGACTGACTGCGATTATTCTTGGCGGGATGTTCGTTTACTTCGTTTCAACCACGTTTACAAAACCCCTCGGCTCTCTTGTCGAGGGAGTACGCGCTCTGGAAGAGGGTGATTTCACTTACCCACTGGCCCCGGTCGGAGGAGACGAACTGGCAAGAGTCACTCGGGCATTTGAGAGTATGCGCAGCACACTGCAACGAAATGTTGCTCAGAAACAGCAGCTCGAGGATGAGCTTCGTCAATCGCAGAAAATGGACGCCTTGGGCCGCCTTGCAGGAGGCGTCGCTCACGACTTCAACAATCTCCTCACCGTCATTAAAGGCAATACCGACCTAGCTCTGGATCAGATAAAGCCGGCCGATCCTGTGCGTGGTAATTGCGAGCAAATTAGCAGAGTAGCGGACCGGGCCGCGTCCCTGACCAGGCAATTGCTGGCCTTTAGCCGGAGGCAGTTGCTTCAACCCAAGGTCCTCGACCTGAACGACCTGATTGTTGAGTTGAGCCGCCTCTTGAGGCGCCTGCTACGCGAGGACATCGAATACAACGTCAGGCTGGGCGAATCACTCGGGCGAGTCCTCGCGGATCCCGGACAAATGGAACAAGTGCTTTTGAATCTTACCGTCAATGCTTCGGATGCCATGCCTGAAGGCGGCACGGTGACGATCGAAACGCAGAATGTCCGTGTGGATGACACTTTTGCGCTTACCCGTGCATCCCTCGCCCCTGGTGATTACGTGTTGCTCGCCGTAACGGATTCCGGGCACGGCATGGACGCGGAAACTAAGGCCCGCATTTTCGAGCCCTTCTTCACAACGAAAGAGCCCGGCAAAGGCACCGGGTTGGGCCTGGCAACCGTTTACGGCGTGGTGAATCAGAGTTCGGGTTTCATCCACGTGGATTCTTCCCCAGGCGCAGGGACCCGCTTTGAAATCTACCTGCCGCGGACGCACGAACTAGTGCAAAGCGCTGTGCTGCCGGAGGCTACGTCCACAAAATCTCATGCGCGCGAAACGGTTCTCATCGCCGAAGATCAAGACGAGGTTCGGGCGCTGGCCTGTGAGTTTCTACAATCGGCCGGCTACAGCGTGTTGACCGCCGCCGACGGTACAGAAGCCCTTGCTATTGGAGAACGGCTGGGCAGCGCGATTCATGTGTTGATTACCGACGTGGTGATGCCCCGCATGCGTGGACCGGAACTCGCAAGGCGCTTGAAGGACCTTCTTCCTCACATTGGAGTCGTTTTTATTTCTGGATACACAGAAGAACTCGGGACGACAAAGCCTCTCGAGGGCGGTGCCTTTCTTCAAAAGCCCTTTTCGCGAGACGAGCTTTTGCGTCATGTAAGTAACGCGCTTAAGGCAAAACGAGCCAGCCAGACAGATCGCAAGGACGTAGCTATCCACGTAAACTGACTACGGCTCCGCCAGTCAAATCCAAAACTCCTTAAATACATGCATTTTTCGCTTGATTTCTGCTAGCTATTTGATATAATTACCTTTATGATAAATACAGCGGAGATTGGGGTACATCTTTGCCTCCTCCGTGGACCTCGTTTCTAACTCCTTTCCTTTCACATCCATACAAAGCCCTCCGCCGCAACCCATTTGTTTTGATATTCATGCAAAACACCGGGGTGGGGGTACCTCACCTCACGTTCTCTTGCCATCTCCGCCCTCACAATCCACGCTCAGGAAACTTTTCTCGCACCACTCTCGTATCTCTTCACAACTGCCCGGTCCTCGGACTCCTTACGGGCATACGTTCAGGGAGGCTTTGCCAATGACCCACGATATTCGCAAGTCCATAAAGGCCCTTTCGCTCGCAGCCGCCGCTGCGCTGCTCCTGATGCCGCTCTCCGCAATGGCTCAGACCGCTCCGACTCAATCCAGCGCATCCGGCGGCGACCGCTGGCTCCACGTCCGCGTTGTCAGCACGGGCAACAAAGGCGAAACCGTTCGCGTCAATGTCCCGCTCGAGCTTGCAGAAAAAGTTCTGCCCGCCATCAACAAAGATCGCCTCCACAACGGCAAAATCACCATCGATCGCGGCGATATGGGAGAAATCGACTGCCGAGCCCTCCTCAACGCGCTGAAGGACACCAAGGACGGCGAATTTGTCACCGTTCAGGCGCACGATTCCGATGTCAAAGTCTCCAAGCAGGGCGGTTACATGCTCGTTCACGTCGTCGAGAAGCGTTGGACCGAAGGCAAAGACGGCAAAGAGACCAAAGATGCCAAATCGACCGAAAAATCTCACATCGAAGTCAAAGTTCCCATGAAGGTCGTCGAAGCGCTCTTCTCCGGTGGTAAGGATGAACTCGATGTCCTCGCGGCGCTCCGCGCCCTCTCCGCCCACGGCGGCGATACCGAGCTCGTCTCGGTCAAGGACGAGGAAAACACGGTGCGCGTGTGGCTCGATTCCAAGAGTTCAGCGGACTAGTTCTGGTATCTGGGCCAAATTCTTATCGCAGAAAAGGAATAGAACATGATTCTCGCGAAATTAGCTTTAGGCGCCGTCGGAACTCTCGCGTTCGCAACCGTTTACACGTTCCGCGAAGGAACCATTCGCGTGGATGTGGACGAGCATCGCGCGGGAGGCTCGCACGTTCACTTTTGGGTTCCAGCCGCTGCCGTTCCCGCCGCACTGCATTTCGTACCGGATGACAAGCTGCAGCAGGCAGTCGAGCGCTCCGACGAATTCATGCCGATCGCTCTGGCGGTCGTGGATGGGCTGAAGAAATATCCTGATGCGGAATTTGTCCGCGTGGACAGCGAAGACGAGCACGTCCGCGTCTCCGTCAAGGATGGAAAAATTTACGTGGACGTCCAGGATCACGGCGACGACGTGCACGTCGCTGTGCCCGTTTCAACGATCAAGGACGTTCTCCAAAATATCGCCGATCGAAAACACGCCCAGTAATTCTTTCTGGAAAAACAAAACGGGCGGCATGCAGCCGCCCGCACTTCCTTTGAAAACTTGTTTCGACGACTTGTGAATTTGCGTCAATCTTCCTTTGGCGGCTGGAAGTACACTTCCTCAAACATGCTTCCCTTCTGCCAGCCCGCGCGCTGCAGAATTCCGCGGCAGTTTTCGACCATGTGGGGATGCCCGCACAAATAACCCGTCGTCTCCGCCGCCTTCAATCCCCAGTCCGCGGCGTAATGCCGCACCAAATCGTCCACGCGCCCGGTTTCGCCTTTCCAGTCCGGGTCTTCCCACGGCCTGCTGATCGTCGAAACGTAGTTGAACCACGGCACTTCCGCCGCGAACTTCTCCATTTCCTCGCGGTACCCAAACTCCCAGCTTCGGCTGCCGCCTTGAATGCAGTAAAACCTGTGGTCCCCGGGCATCGGTGAATTCCCGGCCTTCCAGTCCTTGTAGAGCGTGCGTACGTAGCTCACAAACGGCGCCAGGCCCGTCACCGTGGCCAGCAGTAGGTGATTCGTCCTTCCGCTCTTCAAATCGAGCGTAAAACGACCCTTCGAGATTTTTCTGCAGAGCATCGTGTCGCCGACCTGCAATTTGTACAAATGCGGCGTCAGTTCGCCTTGTGGGACAAGCTCGATGAAGAATTCGAGTCCCGCTTCATAGGGCGAAGAAACGATGGAATACGCGCGCTCAATTCTTTTTCCTTCGTGGTCCACGCCGAGCGTGGCGTACTGCCCTGCCTTAAAATTGAATTCACCGCCCGGGTCCACCCGGATTAGCCACAAATCTTCCGATAAGTCTTTTCGTTCCAGAATTTTGGCGACGTAGTGCTTGTTGCTGGGCGGGTTCGATTGTGACTCGGTCATCACTCATCCTTGGAGGCAGAGGTATCCCATTAAAATCTACACGAAAAAGAAAACAGGCGGAACCGTCGCCAGTTCCGCCCGGAATTCTGCTTTATTTCTTAATGCAGCGCGTCAAGCAATCACTGCTGGTCTTTTTTCTGCTGCATCCGCTGCTGCATCATCATCTGCGGATCGAATTTCTGTGGGGTTCCTGTGATGTGCGTGGTCACTCCAGATGCGGTTTTCACGAGCACCGTGGTCGTATCGTTTCGCACAGCCTTCACCATCGAAAGCGGCGAGATTTTCGAACTTACCCAGATATTTTCCGTTCCGTCGTCTTTGGCCCAGTGCTGGCATAAGAAGGTTCCCGCGGGAACAGTCACGGGTTCCATTCCTACTTGATGCCACTTTTCTTTCTCAGCTTCAATCTTTTCCTTTGTTTTCTGGTTGATGTTTACGGGAATTTCCATGGGTTGCTGAGAGTGCGGCATCACAAAAATCATTCTTTTGATTTCAAAGTTGTCCTTGGTTACCAGCATTTTTGAATACTTCAGCTCGCCGCTGCTCTTTTCCATATGACCGACTTCAAACCAGTAGGCTTCCTTGCCATCGTCCGTCATTTCCTTGCCGACGGTGTACATCTCAAGCGGAGTCTTTGTTCCGTCCTTGTGTTGCTCTTCATAGACGGCGCCTTCGCCGACGACAGGATGAAAAATGTCGCCAATATTTGGTTTATGAAACAAACCGCCGCCGAATTGCGCGTTAGCGACCGGCGAAAGGCCAATACACACACCGAGAACGAGCAAACCGATTAGCGTGCGCTTCATTCTTTGCTCCTTTGGCTTGAAATCCCTTCTGCGCTGACCCGGGAGAGAGATTGTGGCGGCGCAGTTACCTAGAAAAGTTTTAGCAGCTTGCCCCAAGCCAGGCAATCAATCTCGGGAACGCCTGTTCTGTATTACGAACGGTGCGCGCCGACGGATGAGCTACTCGTAAGCGAGTGCAACCACAGGGTCATAGCTGGCGGCGCGCAAGGTGGGATAAATGGCGCCGGCCGTGGCTCCCACGATTGCCAAAATCACGGAACCGGCCAACCATTGATTGGTGATTTGAATCTGCAGCGTGGGAACCGTCTCAGTCAGGATTGCTTTTGTGAGAAAGGTGAGGAGAATTCCAAAGGCGCTGCCGAGAAGCGTGAGTACAAGAGTTTCTCCGAGTAGTAATTGGGCGATGCCTGCGCGCGAAAAGCCAAGCGCCTTCAGGATCCCGATTTCGCGCGTACGCTCGAGTACTAGCGTGTGCATGTTCAGGAAGACGACCAGAAAACTGATCACGATACCGATTCCCACCATCATTCTGATAAAAGGCTTGAGTTCCGGCAAGTTGGAAGAGTTCATGAGGGTCATGTATTCCGCAATGGAACGCACGCGGTTGCTCGGCTCCAGCTTGAGAATTTCCGCTCTGGTTGCTTCCGTATCGCCTTTGCTTCGCACATAAAAAACGGAAACACGTTTTTCCGCGCCAGAAATATCCTGTGCCCTCTTCAAAGGGATAAAGAAGCGAGCGCCTTTTCCGTGTGCGACGATGCCACAAATCGTGAACGAATGACCGAGCAAAGTGATTTGATCGCCGACTTTCAAATGGCGCGACTGGGCGACGATGTCATCGGCAATCGCTTCATCCGGTGCTTCAAACGGACGGCCCGAGCCAAACAGAAAACCTTTACTGAGCGCGTTAAACCGCTTGTAGTCAATACCGTAGATGACGACAAAATTTTTCTGATCCATCAGGCTGAGCGTAGGTGCGACTTCGTCAACGCCAGGCAGTTTGGCCAGCTGATTGCCAAAGGATTCCTGCATCACCGCACTGGAGAACGCGAAGAAAATAGAGGCATTAGGCGACTGCACGAGGATGTCCGCGCCAACTCCTTCAACGCGCTTGCTCCATTCGTTTACAACGCCGGTGGTGAGTCCAACGATCATAAGAACAAGAATGACTTGAATCGAAATGGCGAGAATGCTCAAAACGGCGCGCAGCGGCCGCGCTGTGAGATTTCCCAAAATCATTCGGAAAGGTGAAAAAGTAGCGTCGTTGACGTCAGTCATGCAAATTGCCTGGCAGAAACTGTATCACCTGCATTTTGTGCTGGTCAAAAATGGAACAGCTATTTGGTGGCGAAGAATGAGCAAGAACTCTGCCGAAGTCCAGTTGCAATGTTTCGGCTCTGTAAAGTTTTCAACACAGGTGTTGAAAACTCTGTGCAAAAGCGGGCGCGCAGGCATGATAACTCGTCGTTCTTCAATACGGTAATGCGGTTTGCACAATTCTTGTGCAACGAAACCACGGCCGGAAGAATTTTCCTTCGGTGCAGCGGAAGAAAAATTGTGAAGTGCTCGTTTGGGAGAAAAATGCAAAACGTGGAACAAATTTCCTGCCGTACGTTTGTATTCCGCAATGAAATTTGGTTTTGGAACAAGATTTCGGTTGGTCCGGCCGTACACTCAGTACCAACGAGGAGGTTTCTCCAGTTTTATCTTGATGATTTGTTTGGGATCGCTGATTTCAAACCACTTGCCGTAACTCTTCCAGCCTTCCGCAATTACCTGAATCAAGACTTTTCCAAGCGGCGCGTCCGGAACGTGCGCAATCCCGTCGCGATTCGTTTTGACGTTTAGCTCGAGCTTCTTGTCTTTCCTAAGTTTGTGCTCTTCCACGTACTTGATATAGACGCTCGCGTTCTCCACCGGAGCGTCTTTCTCGCCTCCAACGACTTCAATGCGCAACCGGTTCGGCTGTGGCAGCTTTGCTGCAGCGCCTGTATCGCCAGCAGGGTTGTTCTGCGCGCGAGTTCCAGCTGCACAAACACCGAGAAAGAAAATGCCGAAGGCCAGCGCGGCAAGATGTTTTGGTTTCATGAGCTTGTACGAATTATAGTCCACGCAAGCACCTGGGTAGGTCAAGTGTCCGTCTTCAAGATTTGGATGCATTCTCCTGGAACGGCGCTGCTTCTCAACATCGCACGATCGCTTGCGCTGCAATTGACGGCCCGCGGGGCGTCTTGTAACGTGTAGTGCACTTGTTCGGATTAAATCCGCGTTTGGCAGGTTACGTCGAGGTAGAGGGAAGAAGAACGCGCTCCGAAATTCCGATCCTTTAAGAGTTTGGGAAGCACAAGGACGAACGCCGGACGGGCGTGTGTCCGGTGTTCTGAGGAGAAAGTCATGGGTTTCGCCACCAATGCAATCCACGTCGGTCAGGAGCCTGACTCCGCCACGGGGGCAATCGTAGCGCCAATCTACCAGACGTCCACCTACGTGCAGGAAGAGTTTGGCAAGTACAGGCAAGGGTACGACTACGCGCGAACGAACCATCCGAATCGCAAAGCTTTGGAGCGCACGCTGGCAAAGCTGGAGGGCGGGCACAGCGCGTATGTTTTTACTTCGGGAATGGCAGCGATTGATTCCGTATTTCGTCTGCTGCGCCCGGGCGACCACATGATTTTGTCGGAAGCGGTGTACGGCGGGGTTTACCGGCTCTCGACACAGCTTTTGGTTCATTTTGGGATTGAGTTCAGCTTTGTGGACACCTCCGCGCCAGAGATGGTGATGGCTGCGATGCGGCCGAACACAAAGATGGTGTACGTTGAGACCCCGACAAATCCCACGATGCGCGTCACGGATATCGCCGCAATGGCGAAGCTGGCGAATGACCGCAACGTGACACTGGTCGTGGACAACACGTTTCTGAGCCCATATCTCCAGCGTCCGGTTGAGCTGGGAGCGCACATCGTCGTGCATTCGATGACGAAGTATTTGAACGGCCACAGCGATTCGACAGGCGGCGCGGTGATCCTGACGCGGCCCGAGGACGCTGAGAAGATTTATTTCATTCAACGCTCCGCGGGCGCAGGACTCGCGCCGATGGATTGCTTTCTTGTATCGCGCGGAATCAAG
Source organism: Candidatus Sulfotelmatobacter sp. (assembly GCA_035567915.1). Taxonomy (GTDB): domain Bacteria; phylum Acidobacteriota; class Terriglobia; order Acidiferrales; family UBA7541; genus Acidiferrum. The sequence goes on from DATMPA010000033.1 coordinate 35,794, forward strand.
ACACTTGCGATTCGCATGCTGCAACACAATGCCAACGGGATCGCGGTAGCGCGCCACCTGGACGCGCATCCAAAGGTGCGCAAGGTGTTTTTTCCTGGATTGCCCACGCACCCGCAACATGAAATCGCGCGCAGACAGCAGCGTGGACCCGGGGCCATGATTTCTTTCGACGTGGGAACGGAAGAAGCCGCAAGACGGTTTCTGAATCAAGTGAAGCTCTGCTCGCTCGCGGAAAGCCTGGGCGGCGTCGAAACGCTCATTTCCCTACCCGCGGTCATGACACATGCTTCCATGCCGAAAGAAGTGCAGGAGCGGATTGGAATCACCGAGGGGCTGGTTCGGCTATCGGTGGGGATTGAAGACGTGGAAGATATCCTGGCGGATTTGGATCAGGCGCTGCTGTACGTTTGAGTGTAGTGTTTAGGCGATAAGGGCCGCAACAAGGGCGCCCCGCAATGGCCTGAGCGTGGTTTACGTTGAGGGTCCTTCGCTTCGCTCAGGATGACAACGTTCGTCTCTATCGGCAGTGTCGTTTAACTTAGAGTTGGTTGGTCTCACCAAAAGGCTAAAGCCGGCGGCAAGTCCAAAAGGTCCGCCTCAGAAGGCGGACCTTACAACGGCGAGTGACAACACCTTCCAAAGCGGCGAATTAGATTGCGAGCTATGACTGGGAGTTTTCTTCGAGCCACTTCAGATATTCGGCGGAGCCCCACAGCACTGGAATCGCAAGAATTTCCGGGACTTCATAGCTGTGAAGGTGTTTGATTTCGGCTTCGAGCGCACTGAGTTGCTTCTGGACGGTCTTGATTAGCAGCAACTGCTCGCGTGCGGCCTCTACCTTCCCTTTCCACCGATAAACCGATTGCACCGGGCCAAGAACAATCGTGGCGCACGCGGCCAGGCGTTTGCGAACTACCTTGCTGGCAATACGGCGAGCCTCGATGATGTTTCCGCAAGTGACCAGCACGATGCGGGTCGTTTTCGAATTTGGCATGCCTACCTCCTGCAGCCTTCCCAAAGGGCCGCGGGAACTGGATTAAATTAGCAAATGACTTTCGCTACGGCGGGGCTGGGAATAGAATACCGCGATATGGCCACTCCAACGAATGCGGCCGCCAGGCGGCCCTCCCCAGTCAAATTCGGCACATCCGGCTGGCGCGGACTGATCGCGGATGAGTTTACATTTGCAAACGTCCGGCTGGCCGTCACAGCCATAGCTGAACACGTTAAATCCAAGACGAAACGGCCAACCATTCTCGTCGGGTACGACACCCGGTTCTACTCGGAGGAGTTCTCACAACTCGCGGTGGAGATTCTGCAACATCACGGCATTCACGCCCTCCTCTGTGAGACGTTTACACCTACGCCGGCCGTTGCATACGAAATCCAGCGGAGCAAGCTCGATGGCGCGGTCAACTTCACTGCGAGCCACAATCCTGCGCAGTATCACGGGCTGAAGTTTTCTTCTTCGGACGCGGGCCCTGCCCTGCCGGAGGTTACCAAAGACATTGAAGAGCGCGCGGCCCGGCTTTATGCCGCGGGAGGGGTTGCGCCGCTTGGTCATCACGAAAAAGCCAAACCGGAAATGGTGAATCTGCGCGCGGCGTATCTGAAGCGGATTGAAGAGTTGGTGCGCTTCGACGTGTTGCGTAAAGGCAATTCGAAATTCATCGTGGACGCGTTGCACGGCTGCGGCGCCGGATACCTAGACAAAGTCTTGGCGGATGGTGGAGTGGCGGTCGAAGCGTTGCGCACGAACCGAGACGTATTGTTTGACGGCACGGGGCCCGATGTCTCTGAAGAGAACCTCGCCCCGTTGCGGAAAGCGGTTGTGGATTCGAAGGCCGCGGCTGGACTGGCGACCGACGGCGATGCGGACCGGTTCGGCATCATTGACCGCGACGGCACCTGGGTTGCACCAAATCACGTTCTCGCGCTTGTGTATGACTATCTTGTCGAAACGCGCGGATGGAGTCTGCCGGCGGCACGCAGCGTGGCGACTTCCGAACTCGTGGACGCCGCGGCAAAAGTCCGCGGACAGAAAACATACCAGACACCGGTGGGGTTCAAATACATCGGGCAACTGATTCGCGAAGACAAAATTGCGCTGGGCGGAGAAGAAAGCGCGGGGTTGACGATTCGAGGACACGTGCCGGAGAAGGACGGGATTCTGGCGTGCCTGCTGATGGCGGAGATGATTGCGGCGCGCGGAGCTTCGATCAGTGACCAAGTGAAGGCGCTCTTCAAGAAAATAGGGCGAGAGTATTGGCCAGTGCGCGAGAATTTACATTTGACGGACGAGCAAAAATTCAGCGCGCTCGAAAAATCCAAGACGGATGCCACAACGCTGCTGGGTCGGAAAGTTGCGTCCGTGGATCGTACCGACGGCGCTAAGTTTGCATTCGAAGATGGGACATGGATGCTTTTGCGGCTTTCCGGAACGGAACCGCTGTTGCGGCTTTACGTAGAGGCGGAAAGCGCGGCAGCTTCTGCCAAGCTGGTGAAAGAAGCGACAGAATGGATCTTGAAGGGATAGTGCGATGAGCGAACAGGACCGCTTGCGTTCTTTGTGGCAAAGCTATGGGCGGATTCTATTGACGCTGTGCATCGCGGCGCTTCTCGTGCACGACGTCTTTGGCGCGCACGGGTATCTTGCGATGCGGCGCACGAAGCAGGAAATCGCGAGAGTTCAAAAAGACATCGCTCGACTCAATAAAGAAAACGCGGAGCTTGCCGACGAAGTACAGGCCTTGCGGACCGACCCCAACAAGATTGAATCCATCGCACGAGACGGACTCGGCTTGGCGAAGCCCGGGGAAGTCATCATCAAGATTCCGCAATCGCAGGGCGGCGCACAAAGCAAACCGCTGAATTAAGTGTAGATCGAGCACGACCGCTCAGCTGAGATCCTTCGACTCCGCGAAGCGGCGCCCAAAAGCCGACCGTAGGAAAAAGCCGCTTTGCTCCGCTCAGAATGACAGGTTTTGGGCAGGTCCGCGTGCACGGCGTGAGGGGCTCTGATTACGCTGTGGATCTCAGCAGCCCACGGGAACGCAGCTTCTTCCAATTTGTTCTGAGAAGCGAAAGAGCGAGCATCATTAGAAAAATCGCGAGCAGGCCGAACGACGCCTTGACAACGCCGCATTCGTGTTTCGGCAAAATGGAAAGTCCACCATAAACAAATTGGATGTGCACCCAGTAGACGAGCAAAGAAGTCTTTCCCAATTGAATGAGCGGACTGAATCCTACTTGCGCGAGGCCCCAGCGGCACCAAGCGTAGGCAATAAACAGGATTACGAGAAGCAGGCCGCAGCGCATAAGAAAGAAATCAGGATTTGAATGCCAGTAGTCGTACACGGCATAAAGACGGACCGAAGATTTATCGAATGTTTGAGAGAGAGCGGCAGCCCAAACTCCGACCACGCCTAGGGATGCAAACGTGAGCGCCTCACGCCGTTTCACGAAACTCGCAAACAAGAAGAAACCGACGGCAAGCCCCGCAAAGGCGAAAGCGCTCCACGGAAAGAGCGGGAAGAGCCACGGCTGCGGCTCTTGGTAGATGTGTACGCCGTTGACGTAAGACTCGAGCGGCCATGGCAGGAATTTGATGCGAAGCGTCGTCCAAAGCGGCGGTGTGATCATTGCGATAAAGGTCGCCACGGCGAGGCTCATGACGATGCTGCGATTGCGCGCCGCGGCGACAGTTTCACTGGAAGTGAGCCAGCAAAGGACGCCCATCAGCATCATCGAAATGCCGAGGATGTTGAGGATATCTACGCGGAAAAGATCGGTCCAGGGCGCGCGACCTACGGCGAGTGCATATTCCTGGAGACGAAAGAGGAGACCGAGTCCAAAAACCTCGGCGCCGCGCAGAATCGTCAGCTTTGTGATCGTGTTGCGGGCAATTCCCTTTTCGCGCAGCTTTTCCGTCACCAGTGCGAATGAAATGCCCGCGAGGAAAATAAATAACGGCGCGGGAAACGTGCCGCCGAGGCGCGACCAAATGAACAGGGACGACTGGCGCGCTTCCGGACTCAGCCACGAATCGTAGCAATGCGTCTGGAACATGAGGACGCACGCCAACCCGCGCATCCAGTCAATGTAGGCAAGGCGTTTCTCTGGGGAAGTCATCGCGGAACGTTACGATACAATATCCGCTTGCCTGCGGCGCGCCAAATCGGACCGATGCCTATGCTGGGGCTTTGGGGAGTCCTGTGCATGGCGATGATTCTTCTCGCTTCGCTGACGGGCTATGGCTATTCCTACGGCGGGCGGTCGTTTATCGCCGCGCTCGCGACGTTTGGGATGTTGCTGGCGGGCATGCTGATTTTCGCTGCGCGCGGAGTGGCGGATCGCGTGGCCGCAGCGGGGGCCGGTGCGGGCTGGCTACTGGGAATCGTGATTTTTTTGATTTATCTGTTCTACGCCCTCGGAACAGGCTCTGTTTCGTTTGTTCGGTTGTTTGAGATGGCGGCGTTTCTTTTTGCGCCGCTTGCGTTGCTTTCGAGTGCGGGGAACGCCGCCGGCGGAAAGTGGCAGGATTTTTTCGTGGTTGCTGGTATATGGGTCGCCGTGAAGTTTGGTCCGTCCCATTCGCTCTGGCCGTATCCCGGTGGACGGCTTGGGTACATTTTGACGATTCTCGTGGCGGTAAATCTGGCGATTGCGGGATTTTTAGTTCTTCGGCGCGTCAAAGGAGTTGGTTACAACATTGGCTGGGGCAGCGGTTGGACGTTTTCTATCCTGGCGAGTTTGCTGGCGTTCGCCTGCATCGCGATTCCCCTCGGGGTGAAGCTGGGCTTCGTCGCGTTCGATTTACATGCGCACCAATGGAAAGACCTGCCGGCTCTGGCCATCGGAATACTTTTCTTCACGGCTTGGCCAGAAGAACTTTTGTTTCGCGGCTTACTGCAAAACCTGCTCGCACGGGCCTCGAAGAATGATTTCGCCGGATGGTGGACTGGTTCGCTCCTTTTTGGTTTCTCGCACATCACCAATGGCGGCTTTCCCAACTGGCGCTACGTGATTCTGGCTTCGATCGCGGGATTTTTTTACGGATGGACGTGGCGGCGGACCGGTTCGATTTTTGCGTCAGCGTTGGTGCACGCCGCGGTGGATGTGTTGTGGCACTTTTTGTTTCGAACGCTGTAGGCAAGCCGGGAGTATAATTCGGGCCGCGTAATTGGAACGAAAGTGGAGGATGGGATATGGCTGACATGACCGCAGATCAGGCGACATTTTTGCTGGGGATTTTTATAGGGACGATCAAGCAGGAAAGCGTTGCGACGAAAAACGTAATTGCGGCGATTCCGGCGGACAAGGGAGATTACAAACCGGACGAGTGCTCGAAGTGTTCGCTGGACTTGGCGCGGCACATTGCGGTGGCTGAAGCGCGGCTGACTTCGATACCAATTGATGGGAAATTCGATCCGAGCGGGCCTTCGCCAATTCCGGAAAATGTGAAGACGCCGGCGGAGCTTGCGGCGTGGTACGAGCAGAACACGGAAGACAAACTTAAGAAATTGAAAGCGCTTACGGCGGAACAGCTGACAAAGATTGTGGACTTTCGCGGGTTGATTCAACTGCCTGCCGTGATGTACCTGGAGTTCGCGTCGAATCATTCGATCCATCATCGCGGGCAACTGTCGGCATATTTGCGGGCCATGGGGTCAAAAGTCCCGGCAATATACGGTGAAAGTTACGACAGCGCTGCGGCAAAGAAAGCGGCGGGAGGCTGAAGATTTGGCGGCTGCCAGCGAAGAACGGCTCCATTTCGCGTGGAAGAATTTCGAGGACCAGCAGGCGATCATTCGCGCGGCCGATTTAAAGGCCGGATACCTCGTCACCTTTCTGCTGTTCTTCGGCGCGAGCACGATTCCGCTTGGGCGCGAAGTACTTCCGAAGCTGCGGTGGGATTTGACGGGCGGATTCGCGAGCGTTCTGTACGCGGTGAGCTACGTTCTGTCCGTCATCGGATTCGTCTGGTCCATGTATTTGATTTCGCACGTGATGACGCCTCGAGTCGCGAAACATCACGGGGAGCCCAAGCCGGGAGCGGACTTGCTCTACTTCGGGCATGTCACTCGCTACGAGAGCAGCGAGAAATATTTTGAAGCCGTTGCGCACTCCGAACCGGAGCAAATCCTGCGCAACGTGACGGATCAGATTTTCGAACTCGCGCAAATCGCCAAAGCCAAGATGGATAGCCTGCGCGCGTTTTCGAAATCGTTCAAATTGACGCTAGTGGCCTGGTTCATCAGCACGGCCGTTGGATTCTGGATTATGAGTTGGAAGTAGTTTCGATTGTCGGCTCATCGTGGAACGATTGGCATTCTGGAACGGGAAGCAAGTACAATACTTTTAGCTATACTATAGAGTATAGTACCGGGACCGAAGGCCATTTCGAAAGCCGGTGACGGCGAGGCAAATCACGAATGCACAGTACACGAATCCAGCGCTGTACCTGCGGCCACCCAAAAAGCATCCACCTTCGAATGTACGGTCCAATGTACGAGGGCACGAATCTTCCACGAAATTGCAACTTCCCCGGTTGCAAATGTAAGGTCTACAAACCAGGCAAAGAAAAGCGCAAGCGCTGACGTTTGCCGGGATGATTTAGCGAACAACTCCCGAGAGCGGCGAGGAAGCTGAAGCGTACAGGCGCTTGGGCATGCGACCGGCGAGGAAGGCCTTGCGACCGGCGATAGTGGCATCGCGCATGGCTTCGGCCATGAGGACCGCATCGGCGGCTTCGGCGATGGCGGTATTCATCAGGATGCCATCGGCACCGAGCTCCATGGCCACGGCCGCGTCGCTGGCAGTACCGACGCCTGCGTCCACAATCATGGGGACTTCCGTGATGCGTTCGCGAAGGATCCGCAGGCTTGCGGGATTTTGGATGCCGAGGCCGGAGCCAATGGGCGCGGCGAGCGGCATGACGGCGGATGCGCCTGCATCAATCAGCTTGCGCGCGGCGATGAGGTCGTCGTTTGTATAAGGCAGAACGACGAAACCTTCCTTTACCAAGACGCGCGTCGCTTCGATCAACTGCTCGGTGTCCGGAAAAAGCGTTTGCTGATCGCCGATGACCTCTAGTTTGACCCAATTCGAAAGACCAACTTCCCTGCCGAGGCGGGCGGTGCGAATCGCTTCGTCCGCCGTGTAGCAAGCCGCGGTGTTCGGCAAGATGAACATTTTGTCGCGCGGAATGTAGTCGAGAAGAGATTCCTTGGATTTATCAGTAAGGTTTACGCGGCGCACCGCGACGGTAACCATTTCCGCGCCGCTGGCGGCGTGTGCGCGAGCCATTTCCGGAAAGCTGCGGTACTTGCCCGTTCCCACGATGAGACGCGAATGGAAAGCGCGGCCTGCAATGACGAGTTGGTCGGACACGAGGTTTAGCTCCGTGAAAGAAGATTGTAGAACGCGGAGGGCGGCGGTGTACACTTTTGGGCCTTGGCTCTCGAGCTGCTCGCCGTCCGGAAAATTGGCGTAACCGAATGCGGCGGGCCACGTCTTATTTGCAGACCGTGGTGGGCAGAGAGTTTCTCTTTCGAATTCCATATCAGCTAAAGGTGTTGGAGGCCCGGAATGAAAGTTAGGTCGATGCTGTTTGTGCTACTCGCGTTCACTGCTGCGGCGGCGCGCGCTCAAGAAGTGGATATTCCTTATCAGAAGTTCGTGCTGGACAACGGACTGACAGTGATCGTGCATGAAGATCACAAGGCGCCGATCGTTGCTGTGAATACGTGGTATCACGTCGGCTCGAAGAATGAAAAGCAGGGTAAAACGGGATTCGCACACCTGTTCGAACACTTGATGTTCGGCGGCAGCGAGCATTCGAAGGAGCGCTACATTGAAGTGATGGAGCGCATCGGCGCGACGGACCTCAATGGCACAACCAACAGCGACCGGACGAATTACTTCGAAAACGTTCCTACGTCCGCTCTGGACCTCACGCTATGGATGGAATCGGATCGCATGGGGCATTTGCTCGGGTCATTTGATGAAAAAACGCTGACGCTGCAACGCGGCGTCGTGCAGAACGAAAAGCGGCAGGGCGAAAACCAGCCCTACGGTGTCACGAGGCAACTCATCACGCAGAACACGTATCCTTCTGGCCATCCCTATTCGTGGACAACGATCGGTGACATGGCGGACCTCGACGCGGCCTCGATGAATGATGTGAAGGAATGGTTCAAGACTTACTACGGCCCGTCGAACGTCGTGCTGGTGCTCGCCGGCGACATTGATCTGAAGACCGCGAAGGAAAAAGTGCAGAAGTATTACGGCGACATACCGCCCGGGCCTCCCGTGGCACATCACGAAGTGTGGATCGCCAAGATGACCGGCACACACCGGCAGAAAGTGCAGGACCGCGTACCACAGGCGCGCATTTACAAAATCTGGAACATCCCTCAGTACGGGAGTGCGGAGGCGGACTATCTCGACTTGGTGAGCGATGTTCTGAGCAGCGGCAAGTCCTCGCGGTTCTATAAACGGCTGGTGTACGACGACCAGATTGCGACCGACGCCGCAGCGTTCGTTGGTCTATCCGAAATCGGCGGGCAATTCCGGGTACAAGCAACGGCGCGACCCGGACAAGATTTGAAGCAGGTCGAAAAGGAACTGGACGAAGAACTTGCGCGGTTCCTGAAGGAAGGGCCGACTGCAGAAGAGCTGGCGCGCGTGAAAGCGCAATACGAAGCGAGCTTTATTCGTGGAGTAGAGCGAATCGGCGGTTTCGGCGGCAAGTCCGACCGTCTGGCGCAGAGCCAGGTGTATCTGGGCAGTCCCGACGCGTATAAGACTTCCCTCAAGCGCGTACATGATGCGACCGCGGAAGACTTGAAAGGCGTTGCAAACAAATGGCTGTCCGACGGCGTGTATATTCTGGAAGTGTCAGCTTTCCCCGACTACAAGGCCGACGCAACGAGCGCGGATCGTTCCAAACCACCGGTACCGGGAGCTCCTCCGGAGCTGAAGCTGCCGAAATTGCAGCGCAGCACGCTTTCGAATGGCCTGAAAGTGATTCTGGCTGAGCGGCATGAAGTGCCACTCGTGAATTTCACACTGGCATTCGATGCAGGCTATGCGGCTGATCAACTTGCGTCGCCCGGGACGTCAAACATGGCGATGTCGCAGCTTACCGGCGGCACGAAGACTTTGAATGCGCTGCAGATCAGCGATCAACAAGAATTGCTTGGCGCGCAAATCAGCGCGGGTTCGAATCTAGATCTCTCTACCGTTCATCTTTCCGCGCTTAAATCAAAGCTGGATGATTCGTTGGCGCTGTACGCCGACGTGATTCTGAATCCGTCCTATCCGCAAAGCGATTTTGACCGGCAACAGAAGCAAACCCTCGCTGGAATCAAGCGCGAGGAAAATGCACCGGTGGCCGCGGCATTGCGTGTGATGCCGAGCCTTTTGTACGGCCAGGATCATGCCTATGGGAATCCGCTGACCGGTTCCGGAACGACCGCGAGCGTTTCGAAGATGACGCGCGAAGATTTGGTGAAATTCCATGACACCTGGTTCAAGCCGAATAATGCGACGCTGATCATCGTCGGCGACACAACTCTGAGCGAAGTGACGCCGAAACTCGAAAAACTGTTTTCTGGCTGGAAAGCGGGCAACGTTCCCAAGAAAACCGTGAAAACGGTTAATCTCCCCGCGAAGAGCATTGTTTACCTGATCGACAAGCCGGGGGCATTGCAGTCCGTGATCGTCGCGGGCGTGGTGGCACCACCGGAAGGTAATCCGAAGGAGATCGCCATTGAAGCGATGAACGACGGCCTTGGGGGAAACTTCGGCGCGCGCCTGAACATGAATCTGCGTGAGGACAAGCACTGGTCCTACGGCGCGAGCATGCGTTTCTGGGACGCGCGGGGGCAGCGGCCCTATCTTGCGATTGCGCCGGTGCAAACCGATAAGACCAAGGAGTCGCTCGTCGAAATGACGAAGGAGTTTCACGACGTGGTCGGGAGCCGCCCGCTGAGTCAGGAAGAACTTGAGAAAGTTCAGGCGAACGAGACGTTGAGTTTGCCCGGCTCACGCGAGACGCAGAACGCAGTTGGAAATTCAATCGTAGACCTCGTTCAATTTGGTCTGCCGGATGATTACTACGAAACGTACGCAGGTAAGGTTCGCGCACTGAAGACGAGTGACCTTGCGGACGCCGCGCACACCGTTATACATCCCGATAATCTGACGTGGGTCATCGTGGGCGACCGCGCGAAAATTGAGGCGGGAGTGCGCGAAGTAAATCTGGGCGAATTGCACCTGCTCGACGCTCAGGGGAAACCTGTCCAATAAGGGCTGACGGAACGTTCCGGACCCGGCAGATTTCTGGACCGCCCTTACGGCTGGATAACGGGGCGGGGCTCGGCCACGTCCGCGTAAAGCGATTCAATCACGTCGCGAAATTGTTCCTCGACGACGCGGCGCTTGAGTTTCATCGTGAACGTCAACGCACCGTTGTCGAACGTGAAATCATCAGGAAGAATCGCAAATCGCTTGATGGATTCGTATTGCGCAAGATGAACGGTCAATCGCTGAATTTCTGCTTGCAGCAGCGCGCGCACGGCGGGATGTTCGGCCATTTCCGCATTGTTCTTAAACGCAATTCCCTGCTCCGCGATTTTCGCAGCGACGGTAGTCGGGTTCGGCACTACCAGCGCCACAACGAATTTCCTCTTATCACCGATGACCATCGCATTCAAAACATACGGACTCGTCTTCAACGCGTTTTCGATGGGCTGCGGCGCGACGAATTTCCCTCCGGCCGTCTTGAGCAAATCCTTCTTGCGATCCGTGATGAATAGATAGTTGTCTTTATCCAGGTAGCCGATGTCGCCGGTGGAGAACCAACCGTCCTCGTCCAGCACTTCGCGTGTTGCTTCCGGACGCTTGTAATAGCCCTGCATGATCATCGGGCCGCGCACCTGAACTTCACCGTCACTCGCAATACGCACTTCGCAGTTGGGAATCGGTTGCCCGGAACTGCCCACGCGGTTTTTCGGGTAATTGCTCGAAACAATGGGAGAAGTTTCCGTTAGTCCATAGCCTTGGTAAATCGGAACCCCGACCGCCCAGAAAAATTCCGCCAACGCTTTCGAAAGCGGCGCTCCGCCAGAAGAGACGATGCGCAACCGGCCGCCCGTTCCTTCGCGGATTTTCGAATACACGAGCTTGTCCGCCAAAAACCAGTCTAGTTTGAGGATGGGACCAACGTTTGTTTCGCCACACCGCCATAACGCCGTTTGCTCGGCCGTTCGAATAGCCCAATAGAAGATTTTTCGCTTCAGGCCCGTCTGCTGGCTGCCTTGTTCCATGAGCTTGGCGTAAATTTTTTCAAAAACGCGTGGCACGGCGGCCATCACCGTAGGACGCACTTCTTTCAACGCCTGTGCGAGCTGCTCGACGACTTCGACGTACGCGATGGACACTGCCTGGAACAAGTAAATGTAATCGAGCGTGCGCCCATAGACGTGCGCAAGCGGCAAAAACGAAATGGCAACGTCTTGTTGCGAATGAAGGTTGAAGTCGCAGCCGACATCCGTCGCATTCGAACAAAAATTGTCGTGCGTGAGCATCACGCCCTTGGGTTCACCGGTTGTGCCCGACGTATAAATGATGGAAGCAAGCTGCCCGGGCAACACTTGCGACGAACGCAGCCGGTACGAAGCAACATCGGCGCCGCCTGCGGAAGCGATGAGCGTTTCGTATTGCAGGTATTCGAACGGGATACTACTGCCGCCATCCGCCACCACCATGTGTTCGAGGTGTTCCAGCTCGCCGCGGATTGCCAGCAATTTTGCAAGCTGTGCCGCGCCGGCCACAAAAAGAATCTTTGCCTCGGCGTGATTCAGGATATAGACCATCCGTTCGGCCGATTCGTTGAAATAAACGGGAACTGTTACGCCGCCTGCGCCGGTGATCGCAAAGTCTGCTGTATGCCATTCGGGACGATTCGCAGCAAAGAGCCCAACGCGGTCGCCCGGCTTTACGCCAAGCTCTACAAATGCCTGGGAAAGTCCCGCGATCCGCCGCAGAAATTCTGCAGACGAAATCTGCTGCCAACCAGAAGCGCTGCGGAACATCTGCGCGCGAGGATTCGGCCAGGTGTCAACAGCATGGAGGAACTTGGAAGGGAGGGTCCCGTTGTTCATTGTGATACCGCAACTCTACATTAGCGAAAATTTGCGCGCAATCACATGCGAACAACTGCCAAAGAGGCGGCCGCCGTGCAAAGCACAGGAGCGTGAGCTAAGATGGGCGGCGGAGAAAAAGATGGGTTCGACAACAGAAACATTGAGCGGCGCGACGCTTTCGAGAGGCCCTTTTCGCGCGCCACGCGGGACGCAAATTTCCTGCAAGGGCTGGCACCAGGAAGCGGCGCTGCGCATGTTGATGAACAATCTCGACCCAGAGGTTGCGGAAAAACCCGAAGACCTGGTTGTTTATGGTGGAACCGGCAAAGCGGCGCGGAATTGGGAGAGTTTTCATGCGATTGTGAAGTCGCTGCGCGAACTTGCAAACGATGAAACGTTACTTGTGCAATCGGGCAAGCCGGTCGGTGTATTTCGCACCCATGAATATGCACCCCGCGTTTTGCTGTGCAATTCGAATCTCGTTGGCCATTGGAATAATTGGGAGCAGTTTCACGAATTCGACCGCGCCGGTCTGATGATGTACGGCCAAATGACGGCCGGAAGCTGGATTTACATCGGCACACAAGGAATTTTGCAGGGGACGTACGAAACGTTCGCGGCGGCCGCTCGGCAGCACTTTGGCGGGACGCTGGCGGGCAAACTTGTTGTTACTGGGGGCATGGGCGGGATGGGTGGCGCGCAGCCACTGGCCGCAACGATGAACGGCGCTGCGTTTTTGGGGATTGACGTTGACCCGGGGCGCATCAAGAAGCGTTTGAAAACAGGCTATTGCGACGTGATGGTGACTTCGCTTGATGAGGCCCTGCGCATTTTGAAAAACGCCGTGCGCAAGGGCGAAGCGACTTCCATCGGGCTCGTTGGCAATTGCGCGGATGTGATTCCAGAATTGGCGAAACGCGGCGTCGTCCCCGATTTGTTGACGGACCAAACCAGCGCGCACGATCCCATTGGCGGCTATGTGCCAAACGGCATGTCTCTAGAGGCCGCCCTCGAATTGCGGACGAAAGACGCCGCTGAGTACAAAAAGCGTTCGCTCACCGCGATGGCTGAACACGTACGAGGCATGCTGGCTCTGCAAAAGTTAGGTGCGGTGACTTTTGATTACGGCAACAACATTCGAACGTTTGCGTTTCAGCAGGGCGTGGCGGACGCTTACAACTTTCCCGGATTTGTGCCTGCATACATTCGACCGCTCTTTTGTGAAGGCAAAGGACCATTCCGGTGGGCGGCGCTCTCGGGCGAGCCTTCGGACATCGCGCGTACGGACCAACTTGTGCTAGAAATGTTCCCCGAGCACGAACATCTTCGCCGCTGGATCACGCTGGCGCAGAAGCGCGTAAGGTTTCAAGGATTGCCTTCGCGCATTTGCTGGCTCGGCTACGGCGAGCGCGACAAATTCGGACTCGCGCTGAATGATCTTGTCGCAAAGGGCGAACTAAGAGCTCCAGTGGTGATTGGCCGCGATCATTTGGACTGTGGCTCGGTTGCTTCGCCTTATCGCGAAACGGAATCCATGCTGGACGGTTCCGATGCCATTGCCGATTGGCCGCTGCTGAATGCGCTGGTGAACACCGCGAGTGGCGCTTCTTGGGTTTCGATTCACAACGGCGGCGGAGTCGGCATCGGCTATTCGCAACACGCTGGGCAGGTCACCGTAGCCGACGGTACCAAAGAAATGGCGACACGAATTGAGCGCGTCCTGACGAATGATCCCGGCCTGGGCGTCGCGCGTCACGTGGACGCGGGATATCCGGACGCGATCGCGTTCGCTAAGAAAAATAGTGTCAAAGTTCCGATGCTATAGATACAGAACGAACAGAATACTTTTCGCGCATTGAGCTGTATGAATCTCGGAAGTTCGGTACGCAATTCTCTGGGGGTCTCAGATGTATGTAATTTTGGGTGCAAGTGGGAACACTGGATCGGCTGCGGTAAAGACTCTGCTAGCGAAAGGTGCGAAAGTCCGCGCCGTCGGACGCGATGCGGCAAAGATTCAACAAACGTTTGGGAATCGGGTCGAGGCTTTTGCCGCAGACATCTACGATTCAGCGGCTCTCATCAGGGCCTTCGAAGGCGCAGCAGGCGTCTATGTGCTGCTGCCGCCGCGCACGAAGGAACCGGAGCTGCTCGCATCGGGCGCAAAGATGAGCGATGCGATTGTGCCAGCTCTGAACGCATCGGCTGTGCCGCGGATTGTTGTCTTAAGCAGCATCGGCGCTCAGCATGACGCAAAGACCGGTCCAATCCTCGCCTTGCACGATTTCGAGAAAAAACTTGCCACATTGGAAGGGAAAAATATTTTGGTTTTACGGCCGGTGGTATTTCTGGAAAATCTTCTGATGCTTATCGGGTTGATTCATTCCATGGGTTTTCTTGGCGGCGGCGTAAAGGGAAATTCTAAAATGCCGATGATTGCGGCGAGGGACATCGGTGAAGTGGCGGGTAATGCATTGTTCTCCGGTGAATTCACCGGAACGGAGATTCTCGAATTGCACGGTGAGAGAGATTTGACGTTTGAAGAAGCTTCAAACGCGATTGGCGCCGCCATCGGAAAGCCGAAGCTTTCCTACCAGCACTTTCCCAATTTCATGGTCGAACAAGCACTGAAACAGATGGGCGTACCGGGAAAAACGGCGGCCTTGATGACCGAGTTGAGCGAAGCGGCCAACAACGGATTGCTGACCCCGCTGCAGCCACGTTCGGAAAAGACAACCACTCCTACTTCCGTGGAAACCTGGGCCAAAGAAGTTTTCTTGCCTGCGTACAACGCGAAAGCAGCCATAGCCTGATAGCGGTCTCCTACGAGTAGGCAAAACGCGCTGGCGTTCGTCATAATGGCGGTACCTTGAGCGATTCCCTTCTCATTGCTGGAGCTTCGCAGATTCTTACGCTGCGCGGACGCGGCCCGCGGCGCGGTGATGCACTTTCGCAGCTTGGAATCGTCAAGGACGGGGCTGTGCTGGTTCGCGATGGCCTTATCGCCGCTGTTGGTCCAACCGCGAAAATTGAAAAACTTCCTGCGGCGCGAAAAGCAGAAAAGCTGGATGTCGCCGGGCGCATTGTGTTGCCAGGATTTGTGGATTCGCACACGCATTTGATTCATGCGGCGAGCCGCGCCGAGGAATACGAACTCAAAATTCAAGGCGTCGGTTATGAAGAGATTGCGCGCGGAGGCGGCGGGATACTCAATTCCGTTAAGAAGTTGCGGTCGGCGACGAGTCAGCAACTCAAGCGTCGCGCGCGTGCCGCGCTGGAGGTCTTCGCCGCGCACGGAACAACAACCATCGAAGCAAAGAGCGGCTATGGCCTTGATGTCGCCAACGAGCTGAAAATTCTATCTATCCACAAAGAGTTGAGCGCCGAACAACCCGTCGAAATCGTTTCGACTTTCCTCGGCGCTCACGTCGTGCCACCGGAATTTCGCGGCAAGGCAAACGGACCCGACGAATACGTCAAGCTACTTGCCAATTGGCTAATTCCGGAAGTCGCGGCCAATGGTCTCGCCGAATATTGCGACGTCTTTTGTGACCGTGGCGCATTTTCCCGTGCGCAGTCGAAACAAATTCTTGAAGCTGGCAAACAACACAAGCTCGCGCCGCGTCTACACGCCGAACAACTCTCCCGCACCGGCGCAACGCAACTTGCCGTCGAACTCGGTGCCGCAAGCTGCGATCATCTCGAGCAAGTCAACGCGAGCGACATTCGAGCGCTGGCAAAATCAAACACAGTTGCGACGCTTTTGCCCGGCTGCGATTTCCACCTTGGTCTCAAGCAATACGCTCCCGCGCGAAAACTCATTGACGCCGGGGCCATTGTGGCGCTCGCGACCGACTACAACCCGGGCACCAGCCCCACACTGAGCATGCCCATGATTCTTTCCATTGCCTGCA
Source organism: Candidatus Sulfotelmatobacter sp. (assembly GCA_035567915.1). GTDB lineage: Bacteria > Acidobacteriota > Terriglobia > Acidiferrales > UBA7541 > Acidiferrum. The sequence continues at coordinate 51,857 of DATMPA010000033.1, forward strand.
CGCAGCTTCGCATGACTCCGGCCGAAGCCATCACCACTGCCACTACTAACTCCGCCTATTCACTCGGCCGCCATAAACGTATCGGTTCCCTGGAGGTTGGCAAACAAGCGGATTTGGCTGTGTTCGAAGTGGAAGACTATCGCGAAATTCCTTACTATTTTGGAGTGAACACCTGCTGGCTAACGATGAAGAACGGGCAAGTGATCCATGCCGCCTAAACCACAAAACGGCGTGAAGAAGCGCGTCGCGGTCACGACGATTCCTCCGAGCAAGAAACCGCAGAAGAGTTTCTTCGAGGAATATTATTACAGCGTTCTCGCCGCGGAGTTCGCTTGCATTGCGCTGCTGTTCAGTGCGGGTGGTATGGGCTTTTACCAGGGAACACTCGTTGGATTGCTCCTGACAGCGTTGACCGCCGTGGCCTGGCAATTCCGACTGTACTCGAAATTCAAGGGCGTTCAGGGAGCGAAACCTCTTTCAAAGCCGGCCTTAAAGCTAGCGCTAAAAGCGCCAGCGTCAAAATCCGAGTTGCAGCCGATCCGGCCGGCGAAAAGACCTCCCGTTCCCGTCGGACCTGACGGAAAGAAAAAGTTTCCGCCGAGTTATTTCCCGCCCCTGAGGGATAGAAAGCCCCAGCAATGAAGCGACTTATCGAGTGTGTGCCGAATTTTTCCGAAGGACGCGATGCAGCCAAAGTTGACGCACTCATTCAAGTGATGAGCAGTGTGCCCGGCGTTTACGTGCTGGACCGCGAAATGGACGCGGACCACAATCGCAGCGTCATCACGCTCGCCGGCGAACCGGATGCGGTCGGCGAGGCTGCCATCCTCGGCGCTGGCAAGGCACTGGAATTGATTGATATGAACAAGCACACGGGCGCGCATCCGCGCGTCGGCGCTACGGATGTAATCCCTTTCATTCCCGTAGATGGCGTGACGATCGAAGATTGCATCGCGCTTGCCAGGCGCGTCGGAAACGAAATCTGGAAGCGCTATCGCATCCCAGTTTTTTTCTACGAAGGCGCCGCCACGCGCCCGGATCGCGTCAATTTAGAAAACGTTCGCCGCGGCCAATATGAAGGCCTGCGCGAAGAGATGAAGAAAAATCATGAGCGCCAACCGGACGTTGGCGAGCCGAAGCTTCATCCAACCGCTGGCGTCACCGTGGTAGGGGCGCGCAAATTTTTGGTCGCGTATAACGTCAACCTTAATACTCCCGATATTTCCATCGCCAACAAAATTGCAAAGGCGATCCGCTTTTCGAATGGCGGACTGCGATACGTCAAGAGCATGGGTGTGGAGCTGAAAGCGCGCAATCTCGCGCAAGTGTCCATCAACCTCACGGACTACGAGCAAACGCCGATGCATCGAGTCTATGATATGGTCAAGCGCGAAGCCGAACGCTACGGCGCGATGCCCGTCGGTAGCGAAATCGTCGGCCTCGTTCCGAAAAAGGCCATCGAGATGGTGGCGGATTATTTTCTGCAACTGGAAAACTTTTCGCCGGCGCAAGTGTTCGAAAATAAGCTGGCTGCGGCACTCGCCGGAACGCCTCTGCAAACGCCGAAAGAAGGCAATCTCGCCAAACTGGCGCGCCCTTTTCTTGACGCCGTTGCCGAGCCGGCGGCAACGCCAGGTGGCGGTAGCGTCTCCGCATTCGCGGCGGCACTTGCCGCAGCGCTCGGCCAAATGGTGGCGGGCCTCTCTCGCAAAAAGAAATCGCAAGCGGCGCACGTGGATAAACTTTCCATACACCTGGATGCCCTCCGCAAGGAAAGCGACGCGCTGACCGAAGCCATCGACCGCGACGCTCAGTCTTTCAACGAGGTGATGGCCGCATTCAAACTGCCTCAGGGAGACGCACAGGAGACCCAGCAACGCGAAGATTCCATCCAAAAGGCAACGCGCGGTGCGGCTGAAGTGCCGTTCACGGTGGCCGAACGGGCAGTTGCACTCCTCGAACGCCTGAAACAACTTGAAGCTATTGCCGCCGCATCCATGAAGTCAGACTTACAGGTAGCCCGGTTGATCGCCGTAGCGGGAGCGCAAGGCGCGCTAGCCAATGTCGAGATCAACCTGGACGGCTTGAAAGACATCGAATACGTGACAGCCACGCGCGCAAAAATAGCAGCGCTTCGCGGAAAGCTTGTGGAAGCACCGCTGGTTCAAACCGGCGCATACTAGATCTCTCACGCCCCTTCCGAAAGGAGCAAGAAATGAATCGCATGGGTAATTTGAGTCGAATCGCGACCGGAATGGTGCTGCTCGCAGGAGCGTTGCTGGTCCCGGGGCACGCGGACGCCCAGCATCTGGGAAACGACACAATTGCGCTTTTCCCCAAGAACGTGGGCGAATTCGCTTACGCAAATTTGAAGCAGGCTCGCTCACAAAAATGGTTCCCGCAGTTGCAGGAGCAAATGTTGCCAGAGCGCTTCCGTCAATTTGAGCGCTTCCTGGCGTCGGCCGGTGTAGACCCGAATTCGCAAGTCGAGGAAGTCGCCTGGGGCCTGGTCGCGGAAGGTGTCACGGCCAAAACCGAAGGAACCGGCTCGACCGCCGTGCCGACGGGCGAAGAGATCGTCGGCGTCGCTCTCGGCAGCTACAATCCCGATTCCACCGAAGCGTTTTTCAAAGCGCAGAAACTGCCCACATTCAAATCGCACGGCTTCACGATGTACGCTTTCGGCAGCGGCTCTGGTCCGAACGACCTTTTTTTCCTGTTCCTCGATTCCAGCACGGCGGCTTTCGGGCATCGCTCCGAACTTGAGAAAATGCTCAACGTGCGCTACGGCGGCGAGGAAGGCTTGATGCGCAACGACAGCCTCTTCTCGTTGATCAATGAGATAAACGGCACCGGCGTGGTTTGGGCAGTCTTGAATCCGGCGTACACACGGCTTGCCATGCGCCAGCTTGCGCCACAGGTTCAGCAATTTCCAGAAGCGGCCAAGCTCATCACGCGGATGCAGAATCTCCTGATCAGCGTGCAGGCAAGCAGCGGAATTGACGGAAAATTTCAGGCGGTCTGCGGCTCTTCTGATGACGCGAACACCCTCGCGCAGTTGATGCAGCTTGCTTTCGTCTACCAGCAATATCAGGCGAAACAGCAGAATCCAGATCTGGCGCAACTGCTTGGCCAGGCTCAAGTCACGCCCGGCGGTGACCGCGTGACGCTACGCATGTCGCTCAGCGACGATCAAATGGCCCAGCTCATCAAGAAGAATACGTTTGCGTTGAAGATGTAGTGCGTACCGCCCAAGCTTCGAACAAAAAAACAAAAAGGACGGGCATTGCCCGTCCTTTTTGTTTTTGGAGAGGAAATTAGGCGTGAGGAACGAGAAATTTCGTCAGCCGCGTCACACTGGAACCCGCTTGCTGCTCATATTGCACGCGGTCCACTCCGTGGATCGCGTTCTTCCCGGCGCTCAAGAGAGTGTGAAGCCCCACTGATGGCGCATCCGCATGGTGCACTATGATCACTTCAATGCGGTCCGCAAACTGGTTCAACGCGACTTCAATCTCCGAATGAATCGCATCCAGATGCGCAAACGCTTCTTCGCATGCGAGCAAAATCGCTGACTGCAATTTTCTCGCAGCGTCAGGGCTCAACCCGGCCACTTCTCCCAGATAGCGTGCACCCGCCGCCACAGCAACAGCGAAACGCGGATCCGCGTCCAGCTTTATTTCAATGTGATTGGAATCAGTGGACACGAGAATCGGCAAGCGCTACATCGCAAGCTTCCCGGCAGTCCGGGCAATAGTAAAGGCCATCCACGCACAGGTGTATCTGTTCCTGCCCTTTGCAGATGCTGCAATACTTTTCGCAAGTGCAGAACGGTTCTGCTTTCTCGCATTGCATGCAGACGACAGGCCCGCGCGCCATCAACACCCCCAAGAAAACTGTACCTGAGCGGCTGGTGGCGGGGCAAGATGAAGCTCGAACTCACGAAGCGAGACGTTCACCTCTTGAGAAACTACTTCGCAGTTTCGAGCGCTTCCGCCATCGCCAGTAACTTCGTCACGCTGTTCCAGTTTCGCCCGGTCCCCGGCACGGCGCAAATTTTCTCCACCTTAGCCCATGGCAGCTTTGATTTCCCTATGCCATTTGAAAAATAAATATACAATTCGCCGCCGCTGGGGATGATCTCTTCACTTACGAGAGGAAGCGCTCTCAATTGTTCGCACGTCGACTTCTCAAGTTTTGCGCTTAAAAAAGACACCAGCAACTTGCCTGGCTCGATTCCACGTCGCTTCGCAAAAGGATTGCGTGCGACCACATCGCGCATTTCCGCAGTAGTGCGCAAAATCACTTCCGGCTTGGCACCGAAACGTTTTTCAATTCCTGCTTGAATGCGCTTGGCCAGCTTCGCTAAGTCCGTTTCGTCCGTACGGAATACAACATTTCCGCTCTGCACGTAGCTCTGCGCGTCCTTTAACTTTAGCGACGCGTATAGCGCCCGCAATTCTTCCATCTTGATGGTGCTGTGACCGCCGACATTGACAGCCCGAAGAAGTGAAATAGTCACTGACATAGTCCGCTAAGTATAACTTCTCATGAACTCGCGCGCAGAATGGCCCTTCTTTGACGCACTTTCTAGCGCGTGCTACTATCAATTTTCTGCCCGAGCATACGGAATGGACTCCGTCACATCTTCTGCCAAAATTGAACTTCGCAAGACGCCCCTCAACGCGCTGCACCGGAAGCTTGGCGCGAAAATGGTCAATTTTGGCGGCTGGGATATGCCCGTTGAGTACCCTTCGAGCGGCGGTCTCATGGCCGAGCATAAAGCCGTGCGCGGGGGCGTTGGCGTTTTTGACGTCAGCCACATGGGCGACATTCGTATTCACACGGACAAAACTCCCGGCGGCGCTCTCGCGGCCGTTCAGCATATTTCGATGAACGACACCTCGAAACTCGTCATCGGCCAAGCGCATTACTCCGCGATGCTTTATCCGCAGGGTACGTTCGTAGACGACGTGATCGTTCATCGCCTCGGCGAAGACGATTTTCTGCTGGTCATCAACGCGGGCACGCGCGAAAAAGATATTCAGTGGGTCCGGCAGAACACTGCGAACCATGACTGTGTGGTTGAAGACCTAAGCGACGCCTACACGCAGCTCGCGATTCAGGGCCCGCGTGCGGCGGAAGTCTTGCAGAAATTGACCGACGTCGATCTTTCCACAATTAAGAATTACTGGTTTTCGCATGGAACCGTCTGCGGGCTTCCGAATCGTCTGATCGCACGTACCGGTTACACTGGCGAAGACGGTTTTGAAATTTACGTCCCAGGTGATACCGCCACCAGCGAAGCCGTCTGGAACGCAATGATCGAAGCTGGTCGTGAATTCGGCATCATCCCGTGCGGACTCGGCGCCCGTAACACGCTCCGCCTCGAATCGAGAATGTGCCTCTACGAGCACGAGATCAGCGATTCCATCAACGTTTGGGAAGCCGGACTTGACCGCTATTGCAAAATGGAGAAGACCGACTTTGTCGGTCGCACCGGTCTCGCCAGGGCAAGCTCCGCGGGATTGAAACGCACACTCGTCGGTCTCGAAATGGTCGAGCGCGGCATTGCGCGCGACAGCTATCGCGTTTTTGACTCCGCCGGTGAAGAAATCGGCGTCGTTACCAGCGGCTCACCTTCGCCAACGCTTTCTAAGAACATTGCGCTGGCTTATGTTCCGCCAGTGCATGCTGCGGTTGGCACATTTCTTTACGTCGAAGTGCGGTCGCAAAGAATCAAAGCGCAAGTGGTGGCGACGCCGTTTTACAAACGCGCAAAGAAGACTGCGCCGCAAGCCGTGGGCACCACGTAAGGTTTCAAGTCGGAAAACGAAGGAGTGGTCTGATGGCATATCCAGCGAATCTCCGTTACACGAAGGAGCATGAGTGGGTGAACGTAGAAGGCGGCATCGCCACAATCGGCATCACTGACTACGCACAGAGCGAACTGGGCGATGTTGTTTTCGTTGAGTTACCCAAAGTTGGCGCGAAACTGGAAACTGGTAAGTCGTTCGGCAACGTAGAATCTGTGAAAGCCGTAAGCGAAATTTATGCGCCTGCCGCCGGTGAAGTCACGGCGGTAAACACCGAGCTTGCCAACAAGCCCGAGCTGCTCAACTCTGACCCGCACGGCGCGGGCTGGCTTATAAAAGTGAAGCTAGCGAATGCCGCCGAACTCAGCGGATTGATGGACGGCCCCGCGTATGAAGCGTACATCGCGGAGAAGGGCAAGGAAGCCTCGGCCTGATGCGTTATCTTCCGAAGAGCCCCACCGAGCGGCAGGAAATGCTATCGGCCGTTGGGGTCAAATCCATCAACGAACTTTTCGAATGCATTCCCGAACGCTATCGCTTGCGCGAAGCGTTGAAACTTCCCGGGCCTTTTTCTGAAGCGGAAGTGATTTCTTATTTTCAAGATCGCGCAAAGGAAAACTCCGGCGGCTACACAAGTTTTATCGGCGCTGGCGTTTACAATCACCTGCGTTCAGTCATTACAGACACGATTTTACTCCGCGGAGAATTCCTGACTTCGTACACTCCTTATCAAGCGGAAATCACGCAAGGCACTCTGCAAGCCATTTTTGAATTTCAAACGCTGATGTGCCAGCTCACTGGCCAGGAAGTCGCCAACGCCTCGATGTACGACGGCTCAACCGCGACCACCGAAGCTGTCTTGATGGCCGAACGTCTGACGGGCCGCCGCCGCGTTCTCGTCGCAAAGTCATTGCATCCCGAATATCGCGATGTGCTCAAAACGTACGCGAAGAATTCTGGTTTGTTCGTCGAGGAAATTCCTTACGCCGCAAATGGCACGCTCGATAGCAAAGCGCTTCAGTCTGCTCTGAAGGATGATGTCGCTGCAGTGGTCGTCCAGTCGCCGAACTTTCTCGGCGTAATTGAGGACGTAGCCGCAGACGCCTCGGCGGTTCATGCCGCAGGCGCGCTGCTCGTGGTCGCCATCACCGAGGGGGTTTCTCTCGGCGCGCTTAAACCTCCCACCGAGGCGGACATCGTCGCCATGGAAGGCCAAAGCTTCGGCCTCGCGCCAAGTTACGGTGGTCCTTTCGTTGGCGTCATCGCCTCGCGCGAAAAATTTGTCCGCCAAATGCCCGGCCGCCTTGCTGGTCAAACGACCGACACCGAAGGCCGCCGCGGTTTCGTGCTCACGCTGGCGGCGCGCGAACAACATATCCGCCGCGAAAAGGCAACATCCAACATCTGCACGAACCAGGCGCTTTGTGCGCTCGCCGCCACCGTGCATCTCACGCTCCTTGGCAAAGAAGGTCTGCGCGAAATGGCGCATCAGAATCTTTCCAAAGCGCGCTTCGCGCTCGCTGAACTCGAAAAAATTCCGGGCGTGAAGCGTAAGTTCGACGCACCCTTTTTCAACGAATTCTCCATCGAGCTTCCCCGCTCCGTTCGCATGGTCAATGCCGAGTTGCTTAAGGAAAAAATCGTTGGCCCACTCTCGCTCGGCTCGCTCTATCCCGAGCTCACAAAAACCGCACTCGTTTGCGTTACGGAAACGACGACGCGTACCGAAATCGAACACTTGGCCGTTGCGCTGCGCCGCGCCCTGGAAAAGCCCCTATGAACGCCAAGATCACCAAAGCTTCGCGCCACACTTCGCAAAACGAAGGCCTTATCTTCGAGAAATCGTCGCCCGGAAAGCGCGCATTCGAACTCCCGCCGCTTGACGTTCCTGCGGCAAACTCGGCCGCCGAGCTAGGCAAGCATCACCGCCAGGACGGTGTCGCCGGATTCCCCGAAGTCAGCGAAATCGAAGTCGTGCGCCACTTCACGCGTCTTTCCACATGGAATTACGCGATTGACCTCGGCATGTATCCGCTAGGCTCCTGCACCATGAAGTACAACCCTCGCGTCAACGAATTCGTCGCGCGGCTCGACGGCATCGCCACGGAACATCCCTATCAGCCGGAAGAACTCTCGCAAGGCTGTCTGAAAATTCTGCAACTTCTTGAGACGTGCCTGCTCGAAATCACGGGCATGGACGCCATCACACTGCAGCCCGCCGCAGGAGCGCAAGGAGAACTGACCGGCCTCCTTCTGATTCGCGCTTACCTCGAGCGCCAGGGCAATCCGCGCAAGAAGGTTTTGATTCCCGATTCTGCTCACGGAACGAATCCCGCCACTGCAGTCATCGCCGGCTACCAAGTCGAAAACATCAAAAGCGAATCGCACGGCCAGATTGACGTCGAAAAACTTCGCGAACTCGTCACCGAAGACGTCGCCGCATTGATGATCACGAACCCCTCAACGCTCGGCATCTTCGAAGAACGCATTCCGGAAATTGCTGAAATTCTTCACGCCAAGGGCGCGCTGCTCTACATGGACGGCGCAAACATGAATGCACTCACTGGCATCACGCGGCCGGGTGACCAGGGCGTGGACGTAATGCACCTTAATCTTCACAAGACATTTTCGACGCCACACGGCGGCGGCGGACCCGGCGCGGGTCCCGTGGCGATGAAAAAAATCCTCGAGCCGTTCAAACCAGTTCCCGTTCTCGTCGAAAAAGCAGGCGGCAGACTCGCACTCGATTCGCAACGCCCCGATTCCATCGGTAAGGTTCGCGCCTTCACTGGGAATTTCGGCGTGCTCGTTCGCGCTCTTGCTTACATTCTTGCGTATGGCCCTGGCGTCCGCCAGGCGACCGAAGACGCCGTGCTCAACGCAAATTACATCCGCAAGGGTCTCGAAGGGGTTTACGATCTGCCCTATTCCCTGCCCTCACTTCACGAAGTTGTTTTCAGCGACGCGATTCAAAAACGCAATGGCGTGAATACCGTGGACATCGCCAAGCGCCTCATTGACTACGGCTTTCATCCCTACACCACTGCGTTTCCGCTCATCGTTCCAGGCGCTCTCATGATCGAGCCGACGGAATCCGAATCCAAAGAAGAGTGCGACCTCTTCATTGAAGCAATGAAGTCCATCGCCGAAGAAGCCGCGCAATCACCGGAACTAGTGAAAAGCGCGCCGCACACCACGCGCGTCCGCCGCCTCGACGAAGTCGCCGCCGCGCGAAAACCGGTCCTCCGCTGGAATCCAGCGAGTGCAACCAAAGCAGCGCGATAGTTTCACTATTCGCCGAATTTCGTTCCCTCATTTCCAAAAGGACACTTCGCTGGGCGCCAAACACGTGCAAGCGTCTTCTCACTGCTAAAATAGGTGTCGAGTTGTTACGAGTCTTGCCCTTATCTCGATGAATGCCGCCCTCGATGCCTGGTTACCAAAGTCCGTAATACTGCTGCGCAACTACGACCGCCACAAATTCCAGTCTGATCTCATCGCCGGAGTCACCGTAGGTCTGGTCGCGCTTCCCCTCGCTATGGCTTTCGCGATCTCGTCGGGACTCTCCCCGCAAGCCGGCCTCTACTGCGCCATCGTCACCGGATTCTTGATCTCCGCGCTCGGTGGTTCCAAAACGCAAATTGGTGGCCCTACTGGGGCGTTCGTCGTCGTCGTCGCCGGAATCATCGCCAAGCACGGCATAGGCGGTCTTTTCGTCTGCACCATGATGGCCGGCGTCCTCCTTTTGCTTCTCGGCCTCACCGGCATGGGAACCGCCGTGAAATATTTTCCGCGCCCTGTCGTAGTCGGATTTACCAACGGCATTGCCATTCTAATCGCCAGTACGCAAATCCATGATTTCTTCGGTCTGCACCTCGATTCCTTACCGGGTGATTTCTTCCATCGCATGGCTGCGCTCGGCCGCGCGTTTCCCACGCTCAACTGGCAAGCAACTCTGCTCGCCTGCCTTTCACTCGCCATCATGATTCTCTGTCTGAAGTTCGCGCGCAAAATTCCGGGCGCAATCGTCGTCTGCTTTGGAGCAACCGCAGCTGTAGCTCTTCTCCACTTGCCCGTCGAAACCATCGGCACGCGCTTCGGCGGAATTCCAAGCGGCCTGCCGCATATTTCTGTGCCCGCCCTGCACTACGACACAATGCGCCAGCTTTTTTCCGCCGCCTTCACCGTCGCCATGTTGGGCGCCATCGAGTCGCTCATGTCAGCCGTCGTCTCCGACAAAATGTCCGGCGACAAACACAATCCCAACGTCGAACTCATGGCGCAGGGAGTGGCCAATATCATCTCACCGCTTTTCGGCGGACTCCCTGCTACCGGAGCAATCGCAAGGACCGCCACCAACGTGCGCGCAGGAGCCAAAACTCCCGTCGCCGGCATGATTCACGCGCTCACGCTGCTCGCCATCATTCTCTTCGCTGCGCCGCTCGTCAAAAACGTTCCGCTTTCCGCGCTCGCCGCGATTCTCATGATGGTTGCCTATAACATGGGCGATTGGGAGGAAATTCCCGAAATCCTGAAGCTCAGCGCCGCGGACATCGCCGTCTGGCTACTCACGCTCACACTCACCGTCGTAACCGACCTCACTTTTGCCGTGGAAGTCGGCATGGTCCTTGCCGCGCTCACCTTCATTCGCAAAGTTTCTCGCACTACCACTGTTACTCGCGTCACGCGCGATTACGTCGAAGACAGCCGAGTGCACGTCCTCCAGGGAAAGGACATTCCCTCTTGCGCAGCGGTCTTTCGCGTTCATGGACCATTTCTATTCGGTACAACGGACAAATTCGACGAAATCCTGCGCGGCATGGACAATCTTCCCCCCATCGTCATCCTGCGCCTGCGAAATATGACCGCTATAGACGCCACCGGCCTCGGTGCCATCCGCGAACTAGCCGACGAGCTCCACTCTTCCGGCCGGGTCCTTCTGCTTTGCGGAGCGCGCGAACAACCCTCGCAACTCATGCAGCAGGCCGAATTCGAACGTCACGTTGGCAAGGAAAACATCGTCCCTAGCATCACCGACGCGATCCGCCGCACCAACGAACTCTACAGTTCCCAGTACTCCTCCGATGCGCGCTGGAGTGGCCAGCCCATATCTTTCTGAAATCCTTTTCATCTTCCGTTCACGCCACTTCAACAGCTCTTTCTTCCAACTGTAACCCGCGTCGCCTACCGTAAGACCCCGTGTTGTCCGTGCCAGGCAGTTTTCTCTACAAAGGAGAATGGATTTGAAACTACGATTTGCTTCCCTCGCGTTGAGCCTCTGTTTGCTCGGCGCGCTAAACCCGCCCTGCACACGCGCCAACGACGATTTTGGAGGCGGCCACAAGATTCGGCACGTCCTCCTCATCAGCGTGGATGGCCTTCACGCACTCGACGTCGCAAATTATGTCGCCGCGCATCCCAATTCCGCCCAGGCAGAGCTGAGCCGCCACGGCGTCACCTACTCCAACGCGCGCACTCCCGCCAACTCCGATTCCTTTCCAGGATTACTGGCGCTCATCACCGGCGGTTCGCCCATCAGTCATGGACTCTTTTATGACGTGAGCTATGACCGCGAGATTTTCGATCCCACGAACATAACTTGCTCGGGCCAGCCAGGGAACATGATGGTGTTTGACGAATCTACGGATAAATACACCGGCAATCCGCCCGTTTCTTTGAACGTCCTAGACCCAACTACGCTGCCCAATCATCTTGTGAACGGCAGTTGTGTTCGCCTGTTCCCCCACAACGCCGTTCGCAGCAACACCATCTTCGAAGTGGTTCGCGCCTCCGGCGGTCGTACCGCCTGGGCGGACAAGCACCCTGCCTACGACATCGCCAACGGACCTTCCGGAAACGGTGTAACAGACCTCTATACTCCGGAAATCACCAACAACAATGGGTTCGACGCTACTCTCAGCGTGGTCTGCACCGTCCAGAACGACCAACTCAAAGTTCAGGCTATCCTGAACGAAATTCATGGCCTGACTCATGACGGCAAGCCAGCCCACGTGCCGGCTGTTTTTGGAATGAATTTTCAGGCCGTGAGCGTTGGGCAAAAGCTTTCCACGGATAACAAAGACGGAAGCTGCACCGCGGATACCGATCCTTCCATCAACAAACAACCGGGCGGCTATCTCGACGGCGCTGGCACGCCAACCGCCGTGCTGGCATATGGCTTGCAAAAAACGGATGATGCGCTTTGGAGTTTCATTAAGGCTCTCAAACAGCAAAACATTTATGATTCCACTCTGATCATCGTCAGTGCAAAGCACGGGCAATCGCCGATCAATCCCGTCAAGACGAACAAGCCTGGTCATTTTGCAGACCTGGTTGCTGGACTCCCCGACGGCAATTCCAACCCCGCAGCGCTCACCATCGCCAGCGCCGCGGCCTGCGCCACCGGTAGTTGCGGCTTTGTGATGGATGACGACATCGCGCTCATCTGGCTGCCCGACCAGAGCCAGTCGGCCGAAGTGGCCACATACCTGAACAAGAATGCCGGCGCCCTCTTTATAGAGGAAGTGCTAGCCGGTGAAGAACTAAAGCTAAAATTCCGCGACCCGCTGAATGACAGCCGCACTCCGGACATCCTCGTTCAGCCCGTTTACGGCACGATTTACACGACCTCCAGCAAGAAGAACGCCGAGCACGGCGGATTCAGCTTCGGCGACACGCACGTCGGCCTCATTGTCTCGAATCCTGCCCTTGAGCCCCGCGTCGTCAAATCTCCCGTTGCCACTTCGCAGGTCGCTCCTTCCATCCTGCAGGCGCTCGGGCTCGAACCCGAAGGTCTGGACGCTGTTCGCAAGGAAGGAACTCGCGTTCTTCCTTTCTTGTTCGACGGAGATGACTCGGATCGGCACTAGCTTTCTACAAAGCACACCGCAAACAAGAGAGGCCGCCTGCCAAAGCAAGCGGCCTCTCTTTGTTTTTGTCGAACTCTGATTTTCTGAAGCCTGGTTGTTACCTGAATCTCACGCTATCCAGAATATTCTGAACGTCACAATCGAGCGATTCCCGCTTTCCTTTCTTCACCTATCCCGCTCTAGCTGAAGCCACGCCTTGCACAGCGGCGAAATCACCAACCCCGTGGCAGAAGTCACGTTCGATATTTGAATCTCTGTCACGTAAGAGTGAAATCCCGGCGCAAGGAACTCGATAAAATAGGTTCCGCGCTTAACATTCGACAAGCGGAAGCGCCCCTGCGCATCCGTCCTGCCTTCGAGGATCATTTGCTTTCGTTCCAGGTCGCTCCACAGGCGCACCACCGTGTCAGTGACCGGCAAATTCTGGACGTCCATCACGATGCCTTGCAGCATGCGCAACCGGCCAGTCCGGTTTGTTAAATTTGTCTGCATCCCGCGAGTGTGCGGAGCCCAGGACAACAGCAAGAGACAAAAATAGACGGCACGCTTCATAACGCCTCCTCTTGAGCTTCTACTTAAACCGCACGCTATCCAAGATTTTTCCAAACGTACTGTCGTAATTCTGGAATTCTCCGGCTGGCGCGGTGCAAACGAAATACACCAGTCCTTCCGGTCGCACCACAGTGATAATCCAATCCGTTTCCTGTCCGCCCACGGGCGAATCGTTGCTCAAATAAGTCGAAAGCGCCGGCTGATTGTTCAGTCGCACGCGTGCCGATTGCCGCGTCACTTTCATATTCGGATTCGATTGCTGCAGCCCGGAAATCAATTGCTGCGTGCCTGTATCCAGCGCGTTTGACGCGTCGGCATTCTGAAGCGATGACGTACCCACCGTAATCCCGTAAGCCAGCGCACCGTGCCCGCTGCTGTCATTCCCTACGCCACCGTCCGGCGCGAACGCCACGCTGTTCTGGTCTCCGTACTTTTTCCAGTTGTCCGGATACTTCAGCGTGTATCCCGTAGCCTGGTAGGACATCATGTTCACCGACGGCGCCGCCGGCTTAAAAATCGTTCCTGTCCCGCCCGCTCCGCCGGGTGTGCCTTTCTTCAAGATCGGCAGATTCATCACTTCGCGCTTTGCCGCTTCGAATTCCTGCGAATCTTTCCTCGCATTGGGCGGAATGCCGCCAAGCTTCTGTATCTCGTCATCCACACGCTCCAGGCGATGATCCGGATTCGGGTGGTCAGAAAAAAATTCCGGTGGATTCTTTCCTTTCGTCTCGGCTTGCAGCTTTTCAAAAAACTGCGCCATGGCTCGCGGATCGTAGCCGGAGTCGTAGAGCACCTGCGTGCCGCTCACGTCCGCTTGTGTTTCCGCCGTCCGGGAATAACGAAGCAACACCCCACCCGCGGCGAACGAACCGAGTTGTGTGATCAACGCTCCTCCCACACCGCCGCCGGAAAGAGCACCAAGTAGTCCGACGGCTCCCTGGCTTAATTGCGCCTTGCTCGCCTGATTGGTGCCGTGCCGCAGGGCGACGTGCGAAATCTCGTGGGCCATTACACCCGCAAGCTGCGCCTCATTGTCCGCCGCCTCGATCGCTCCGCGGTATATAAAAACGTAGCCGCCTGGCAAGGCAAATGCATTGATCGCGCGGTCATTCACGCAATGGAATTCCCAGGGATACGTCGCGCCGTGTGTGTCGAGATGCGCCACCAATTTCATGCCGAGTTGCGTCAGGTAGGCGTCCACCTTCGGCGCGTTGCACAGCGGCAACTGCTTTTGCGCATCGAGCGCAGCCTGCTTTCCTAACGAAATGTCCTGCTGCGACGAAAACATGTTCCAGCCCGGCTTGAGCTGAGTCCTTTGGGCAGCGGTAATTCCCGCGCCTGGGAATATCGCGCAAGCAACAAACAAGGTCAGGCTCCGCCTCACTGCCGCCACTCGGTGTGGAGTCTTGTCGAACATGGGAGCCTCCCGCAGGTACCTGGCCGCCTCTTCAGCGATTGGTGCGCAAAGCAACCCTGAAGAAGTGAAGTTATCCTGTTAAGAGCTACTCTACCGCGCTCGGCAAGAAAAGAAAAAGGCCCGGACGGATTCGCCCGGGCCGCAAAATTTGTGCGTTGTTTTAGCGGGCCATACGCGGCGCAGGCTCCGGGACACGCGTTGAGGAAGGCTCATCCACAGTCTTGCCGCTTTTGGCTTGTGCGGCTCGCACGGGAACCACCGGCTCGATTCTGCGTACCGGCATCGAAAGATTTTCGCCTTCGCGCGTGAAGGTCAGGCTTTCCAGCTTCTTACTGAAGTCAATGCAGATCAAATCGCCGAGATGCACCTGCTCGGTCGCCAGCAAATTCGCCAGTGGATAGACAATGTGCCGCTCAATCGCACGCTTCAGGTGACGCGCTCCATACCGTTGGTCCGTCCCCTCAATCAACAGAAAGTCCCTCGCTGCACTCGTTACGCGGAACAAGAACTGCCCGCGCGCCGTTTCCAGCACTCGCTGTTGCACCTGGCCCAGCTCAATCTCCAGCACTTCTTCCAGTTGCGTCCGCCGCAGCGGATGGAACACTACTACCTTGTCCAGCCGGTTCATGAATTCCGGCGAGAATTTGCGGCGAGCCGCCTCGACCGCCGTCCGTTCCACTTTTTCGTCGAGACCCGCCGCCGGCTTATCCTTTGGCTGGATGAATCCCATCCCGCCCGTCATCAGCTCCGTAATTTCCCCGCCGCCCAAATTCGACGTCATGAAAATCACCGTCTGCGACAAATCTACTCGGCGGTTATCTCCGAGCGTGAGCGTGGCTTTATCTAACATGCCGAGCAAGAGCTGCCAGAGAGCGTCCGAAGCCTTTTCGATTTCATCGAAAAGCAGGAATGACAGTTTCAGTTTGTCCGTATGATTCGCTGCCAACGCTTCTTGCGTAATCAGCGGATGCGTCTCGCGATGTCCCAAATATCCCGGAGGGGAACCTATCAACTTCGCAATTTCATGCGAATGCTGAAACTCCGCGCAATCCACTTTGATCACCGCGCGCGGATCGCCAAACAAGATTTCCGCTCCCGCTTCTACAATGCGTGTCTTGCCAGAGCCAGTCGGCCCAAGGAATAGCAAGTTGCCCACAGGACGTCCAGGTGAATTCAGCCCAGCGCAGAACACCTGATACAGGTCCACCAACGCCTGCACCCCTTCTTCCTGTCCGACGATCTTCGACCGAAGCGAAGTCTCAAAACCACGCGTGTCGTTGCTGCGTATTGTGGGGTCCAGTTGCTGGCGCGCGGCTGCTTTCATCGGAGTTTCCTCATGTTGGCCCGGCTGGGTCGAGCTAACTTCGCGTCTCATGAACGCGGTATACATTAAACAAAGCATGAGAAGTACCATCCCGCACAAAATTCACTACCGTGGTGAACGCCTGCAATCTCAACAAGATACAGAAGTTTCAATTCTGGAAACTGTCTCACTACGTGAGAATCTGTTCCAACCTAGTGCAAAGTGAGAGAACTGAAACAGATTATGTCTGCGGCCACGCGACAAAAAAGGGCGCGGCCCCAAGCCGCGCCCTTTTCTAAATTCCTGTGGAAACCTTGGCTGCCCTTGTCGTCTATCGATCGGCCTTCTTTCGGCCGCTCGGTGCGGGTCCAGGGCCAGCGGCAGGCGCCGCCCGCGACTTGCGCTCCTCCGCCACAGCCTCAGTCGGTGCATCCACGGAGCGCCCGTCTTGGGCCTCCGTTACGCCGGCACCTTTCGCCAGCGGGAGCGCGGGGGTCTCTACAAGTGCGCCCTCACTCTCGCGAACGAATGTCAATTGCTTGTGTTCGCCATCCCAGTCAATTTTGATCAGATCGCCCAGGCGCACCTGCTCCGTCGCGAGCAAATTCGCCAGCGGATAAACGATGTGCCGTTCAATCGCACGCTTCAGGTGACGCGCTCCATACCGCTGGTCCGTCCCCTCGAGCAACAGAAAGTCTCTCGCCGCGCTCGTAACGCGGAACAAGAACTGCCCGCGCGCCGTTTCCAGCACTCGCTGTTGCACTTGTCCCAGCTCGATCTCCAAAACTTCTTCAAGTTGCGTCCGCTGCAATGGATGGAACACCACAACCTTGTCCAACCGGTTCATAAACTCCGGCGAAAACTTTCTACGAGCCGCTTCTATGGCGGTTCTCTCAACCTTTACATCTAGGTCCGTCGTCGGCTTGTCTGTCGGCTGAATGAATCCCATCCCACCCGTCATCAACTCCGTAATCTCTCCGCCGCCCAAATTCGACGTCATGAAAATCACTGTCTGCGACAAGTCCACGCGCCGGTTATCTCCCAGCGTCAAAGTCGCTTTATCCAACATCCCCAGAAGCAGTTGCCAAAGAGCATCGCTCGCCTTTTCAATTTCATCGAAGAGCAAGAATGAGAGCTTCAGCTTGTCTGTATGATTTGCAGCCAACGCTTCTTGCGTAATCAGCGGATGAGTCTCGCGATGTCCCAAATATCCCGGAGGGGAACCAATCAACTTCGCAATTTCATGCGAATGCTGGAACTCAGCACAATCCACCTTGATCACCGCGCGCGGATCACCAAACAAAATCTCCGCCGCTGCCTCTACAATGCGCGTCTTGCCAGAGCCAGTCGGCCCAAGGAATAGCAAGTTGCCCACAGGACGTCCAGGTGAATTCAGCCCAGCGCAGAACACCTGATACAGGTCCACCAACGCCTGCACCCCTTCTTCCTGTCCAACGATCTTCGACCGCAACGACGCCTGAAACTCCATCGTCTGCGTGCTGCGTCTCTCCGGATCGAGTGAAAGTTTTGTGGTGCTCATGACCGCCTCCTGGCGCCGCCGGACTGCTGCGACGCGTTCCCGAATCTCCCGCGCGACCGCAAGTCAAACTCTCCGAGCTTGACCTGTATTGTCGTTTGCAGAAGCCGCAATTGCATCAGCAGCTCCTTCGCAACAGCAGGTGATTCAGAAATTTGGACTACGGGCGGAAAGAGATCCGCAAGCTCCAGGTGCAGGGACCGGAGCGTGGAGACGAGTTTTTGTACCTCGGGAGAGTTGGAATCGGCCAGATTTATTTTTTGATTTGCTTGTTCGCGCAGAGCTCGCCAGTTCAGCTCCACGAAGGGATGTTTCTTCGATACTTCTCGGACCACTTGTTCGGTAATTCGCGCTTTGTCGCCAAGACGCGCCAGGTGAAGTTGGCGCACTTTTCCGCCGAGGCGCACGTTATGCACCAGGTAGAACGAGTTTCCTTTGCGCCGAACGAAAGCCATGACTTCTCCCCTGCTTCGTCGTCGGTGTAGTGTATTTTCCTTCCACTACACCCGTCAATAATTAGACGCTGAATCTCTTCAAGAGTTGCATCCAATGTGTTACCTGCAAACCTAAGGGTGAAGCGCACAAAACAAGCATTCGTTTTTTCGCTGCGTTCCATTCGCGCTTCGCATAAGTGTTCCAATTGCGCACAGTCGTCTCTCCTCGTTTCGACTTGCCAGCAGCGGCAAAGTTTCATTTCTGTCTGTGCCACTAAACCGCTCACTCTATTCAACACGTATTCAGCAAAATCCACTTGCAGCGCGTCGCTGTGGAGCCTACGATGACGCGCGCAAGTTCTATATCTCTGTGGTTGTTGGGTTTCTTGCGATTGTTGGGGTTTCTTGTGTCTTGGGATCCGGTCTATCGGCTGGTGAAACAAATTCCCCGCGGGCGGGTTCTATCTTATGGGGCTGTAGCTCGAGCCTTGCATCTGCCAGGCGGCGCAAGAACCGCTGGCCGCGCCATGGCGGGTTGTCCTTCCGGCAAGGCAATTCCGTGGCATCGCGTCGTCGGAGCTGGCGGCAAACTCCTCATCCGCGAACCCTACGCTTCCCTTCAACGCAAACTACTCGAAACCGAAGGCGTCCAAATGACCGAACGCCGCGTCAACATGAAGCTCCACCAGTGGACAATTCCCCGCCGCAAAAAACCCTCAAAAAAGAACTCCAAATTAAAACGACGGAAGTAAGCCACATCAAAACGGCAACACCGTGCACCTGTCATTTCGAACGGAGCAAGCCAACGCATTCTCCTCCCGATTCGCTCCTACGAATCGGGAGGCTTGCGAAGAGAGAAATCTCTCTTCGATCTCAATGGGGCAACAAACGAAAACTAAGCGGAGTCCCCTCTTTGATTCCAGTCACCAAGCTCACCCATACCGCCGAAACCGCGACCAAAATTCCGGCCACGGCCACTTCAAGTCCCGGCACAACAAAATATCCGGATGATCCCGCGACTCCTCATTCACCACTCCCAACCGATTCGTGTTCTTCGCCACGACACTACAACTCGCGAAATCGCGTTGCGCTTCGTCCAAATCAAACCCCACCAAAATCACCGTCCGCGGCTCACCTGGATCGTACCCGCGATACCAAAACGAATTCGTCCCCGCCATCGCATGCGGCAATCCCATCGCCGGCCCGTACAAATTCAGCGCGCCGCCCTCGCCGTAATTCCCCGTTAGAATTCCGGTCCGCGCCCGTTCTTCCGCAGGCAGTGAATTGTAAATTCGCGCCACATTTTCCGTAAGCTCCGTCCACCCAATCTGCTCTCGAAATTGATCGTGCAATTTGCTCGTCAGTTTCCACGCCGACGAACCAAACGGTGCGATGGGCATCACAAACACTGCAAAAATCGCTCCATTCAAAACGATCCCCGTCCACTGCAAGCCATTCACGAATAGCGCCGTCTCACGTTTTGCAGTCCGCAGCCAATTTCCGAACGCCACGCTTCCCGCTGCCAGCAGCACGGGATAAATAGGCGCCGTGTAATAAAATCGCGCCTTCGCCACCCAGAACAGAAGAAAAGTCAGCATCACCGTCCATGCCACAAGCGCGTAGCGCTTCCCCTGTTCGCGCGCCGACAAGAACCACAATCCCAAAAACGCCAGCGGCACCGTCACTATATTCACGCACAACAAAATTTGGCCCAGCAGAAATCCCTTATTTCGCCCCTGCCGCACGTCCCTTTCATGCAAATGCTTCAAGAAATCCAACGAAATAAAATGATGCTGAGCCTGCCATACGATATTGGGCACAAAAAGAAGAAACGAAATTCCCACGCCAAGCCACAACCATTTGTTCAACAAATATTGGCGCGCGTCCGAAAGCACAACTCCGCCAACAATTCCCAGCGTTAGAAATCCCGCCGTATACCGCGTCTCCATGCCGATGCCCAGCGTCAACCCGATTGCCACCCACCATCGCGCATCACCGGACTTCACCAGCCGCACCAAAAAATACGTTGCCAGCACGCCCCACAAATAATCGAACGACACGTACTGAAAGACTGCTCCTTGCGCCAAAGCTGTCGGAGATACTCCCGTCGCCACCGCCGCCAACAACTGCTCGCGCCGTCCACCTCCTAGCTCTTTTGCGATCAGACCCGCCAGCACCATCGCCGTACTCACGGCCACCGCCGCAAAAAACCGAAACCCAATCAGCGAAGTCCCAAACAGCGTAAGCTCCAACCGTCCGATCAATGGCGTAATCGGCGGGTACGCCACAAATCCCCAATCCATGTGCCGCGCGTCGTCCAGTGTCTGCAGCTCATCCCGGTGAAAGCCGTACTGTCCATTTGTCGCCGTATGCACCAAGACGCTCACCAGCGCGATCAACAAAAGGATTCCCAGATCCGATTTCAATAGCTCGCCAAGGCGTTTACTCATTTTCTCTTTCTTCCCATTCGCTTCTTCCCATCCGCCCCATTTGCTGCGGCAGTTTATCTGAACTTCTCATCAAAGCCCGCCTCGAAATTTTTCTTTAACCAGCGCGTATTACAGGTGGCTCCCCGCTTTTCGCCCATGCCCAAGCGGTAAGCGCGGATTCGCTTTTTGCTATAAACTCTTGTCTCTTACTTATGCCAGAACCTGTTTTGCGAGTGGAAAATCTGGTCAAGCGCTACGGAGACGTGGAAGCCGTGCGCGGCGTCAGCTTTTCCGTCAATGAGGGCGAAGTCTTCGGCCTCCTCGGCCCCAACGGCGCCGGGAAAACCAGCACCATCGAAATTCTCGAAGGCTTGCGCAATGCCGATGGCGGTACTGCCGTCGTCTGCGGCCTCGATCCCGCAAAAGATTCCGACACTCTCAAGCACGAAATCGGCGCTGCGCTTCAATCCACCGCCTTGCCGGAGAAAATTCGCGTCATGGAGGCGCTCCGCCTCTTCGCCAGCTTCTACAAGCGTCGCCGCAATCCGGAAGAACTACTGAAGCGCTTCGGCCTCGAGGAAAAACGTAACGCCTTCTATTCCCAACTCTCTGGTGGCCAAAAACAGCGCCTCGCTCTAGCCATCGCGCTCATCAACGACCCCAAAGTTGTCTTCCTCGATGAACCCACCGCCGGCCTCGATCCGCAAGTCCGACGCGAAATCTACGACATCATTGAAGAGCTCAAGCGCGACAAGAAAACGATCGTCCTCACCACACACTACATCGAAGAGGCCGAGCGCCTCTGCGATCGCGTCGCCATCATCGACCATGGCAGAGTCATTAGCCAGGGCACTCCCCATGAACTGAAACAAGCCTCCGCTGACAAAACGCGCATTGAAGTCCGCCTAGCCAAGCCCGAATTGGACGCCACGCTCAAAAATCTCGAAGGAGTCGCCGATTGCCGCGCCCTGAACGGCGCATACGTCCTCCACTGCCAACGCCCGCCGCAAGCCATCGTCGCTCTCGTAAAACACCTCGAAACGCAGGACAACGAACTCGTCAGCCTGGAAATTTTCACGCCCTCGCTCGAGGACGTCTTTATCGAACTCACCGGAAGGAGGCTACGCGATTGACGAACCTCATCACGCTCACGCGCATGCGGATGCGCCTCGCCCTGCGCAACAAAATGTTTTTCTTTTTCAGTCTGGTTATGCCGATCGGCATTTTCTTTCTCTATTCCGCGGTCTTTGCGAAATCGGAGCCGATAGTCGTCAAAGTCCTGCTGGGGCAAGTTCTCGGTTTCAACGTCATGGGCAGTTTCTGGGGACTCAGCGCCGCACTCGTCATGTTCCGCGAGCAAGGCATCCTGCGCCGCTTTCACGTGTGTCCCGTCAAAGAAACGGACATGCTGGTTTCCAGCCTTTTTGCAAACTACCTCCTGATGCTCCCCATTGTTATCCTTGAACTGCTCCTGGCGCGCTACATGTTCCACGTCCCGGGTCTCGGCAATCTTCCCTCCATTGCGCTTCTTACAACCGCGGGCATCATCTCTTTCGGTTCGCTTGGCCTCGTTATTGCCAGCGTCACCAACACCATGCAGGAAACGCAAGTTCTCAATCAGCTTCTTTGGCTTCCGTTGATTTTTCTTTCCGGCGCAACAATTCCGTTCACTGCTCTCTCAAAGGGCGTCCAGCATGTCGCACTTTTTCTTCCCGCTACCTATCTCGTCCACGGCTTCAAGAAAGCCATCCTTGACTCCGCCGGACCAGAAAAACTCGTGGTGGTCCTGGTTTCGCTCCTCGTTTGGTTTGCACTCACGCTGTTTCTTTCCTCACAGCTTTTCCGCTGGGAACCGGAAGCGAAAATTCCCCGCAAAGCTAAGCTCTACGTGGCCGCAACCGCGATTCCTTTCATCCTCTTGGGAATTTGGGAAGCGAAAAACGGCCGCGTCATCGCTGAAGAAAAGACCATCATCCAAAGACTCGAAGAGGCCGACAAATCTGAAAAAGACAAAGCCGCCCAACCCACAAAACCCCAAGCTCAAAAACCAGAACTGCAATCCGCGCCCAATCAAAATCAGCACTAGTCCTCCTAATGCTGCCATTCCGACAGGAGTAGCCCGGCCTTTTCTTGCGTGAGGTTTTCGTACGCTGGGACACGCAGCGGAGGAATCTCTCTTCGAAACCCCGCCACTCCAATTTGGTTCTTCCGCTTCTTTCCCTTTCCCGCACACTCAATTGACGCTACCGTTCGCGTACCGTATTCTGAATTTCCGAGTGAGCACCTCACGGGAGAGCAATCATGCCGGTTCAGAAGACAGAGAAAATCTGGCACAACGGAAAATGGATCAACTGGGACGACGCGAAACTTCACGTCCTATCCCACGTCGTGAGCTACGGCTCCGCCGTTTTCGAGGGCATCCGCTGCTACGAAACCAAGCAGGGTCCGGCCATTTTCCGCCTTCGCGAACACATGCAGCGCCTCATCAACTCCGCGAAAATCTATCGCATGGATCTCCCGCATTCCGTGGACGATTTCTCCAACGTCGCGTGCGAACTCGTTCGCCACAACAAACTCAACTCCTGTTACGTCAAGCCCATCGTTCTTCGCGGCTACGGCGAAGTCGGCGTGAACCCGCTCAACTCTCCCATTGATTGCTACATGGCTTGCTGGTCCTGGGGCGCGTATCTCGGCCCCGAAGCCCTCACGAAGGGCGTGGACATCGGTGTTAGCTCCTGGACGCGCATCGCTCCGAACACGCTGCCCGCCATGTCCAAAGCCGCCGCGAATTACATGAACTCGCAGCTCATTCGCATGGAAGCCAGCTTCAACGGCTATGCGGAAGGCATTGCGCTCGATTCCAGCGGCCACGTCAGCGAAGGCTCCGGCATGAACGTCTTCCTGGTACACGACGGCGCTCTTTTCACTCCGCCGCTTGCTACCAGCATTCTTCCCGGCATCACTCGCGACACCGTCGTGAAAATGGCGGAAGATCTCGGCATTCCCGTCAAGGAAACCGTCGTCCCGCGCGAAATGCTCTACATCGTGGACGAAGTCTTCTTCGTCGGCACCGCCGTGGAAATTACGCCGATTCGTTCCGTGGACCACATTGAGGTCGGCAAAGGCGTCGCCGGCCCCATCACGCGCAAACTCCAGGAAGAATTTTTCGCCCTAACCAGCGGCACCAAACCTGATCGCCATGGCTGGCTAACGCCCGTCAACGCCCCCGTCGCAGCTGCACGGTGATTTCTTCTGGTTTTAAGGGCGTTCGCATGTCGAACGTCCTTTTTCTTTCTCCCACTGCCTCCGCGCGTCTCGGCGCCCTCCGCCTCTCTGCGTTATCTTTCCTCTTTCTTTTCCCTTAACCCTTAACCTTTAACTCTTTCTCCGGATTCTTTGCTTCTTATCCTCCTCTTTCGCTAAACTCCTTCCCGGTCATTCCCTCACTCTGGAGGCATCTGCATGTATTCGACGCCCCAAAAGCTTTCCGCTGAATTCATCGGTACTTTTGCCCTCGTCTTTTTTGGGGTAGGCGCGATTTGCGCCGACCAATTCCTACACGGCGCAGGCGTCGGCCTCTTTCCCATCGCCATCGTACACGGCCTCGCCATCGCCCTTATGATCAGCGCGCTCGGTCACGTCTCCGGCGGCCACTTCAATCCGGCCGTCACGATCGGCTTCTGGGTCACCAAACGCATAACCACCATCGAAGCCGTCTCCTACTGGGCCGCGCAAGTCGGCGGGGCTATCGCTGCCGCATTCTTGATTCGCGCCGTCGTCCCCGAAGAAACCTGGCGCGCCGTCGCTCTCGGCACTCCTGCCCTCACCCGCGATTTCACCGTTCTCTCCGGCCTGATCCTCGAAGCCGTCACGACCTTCTTCCTGGTCTTCACCGTCTTCGCCACAGCGGTGGACGATCGCAACTCCTCCCGCCCCTACGCTGGTTTCTGCATAGGTCTCATCATTGCCCTCGGCATCATGGTGGCTGGTCCTTTCACCGGCGGCGCGTTAAATCCTGCCCGCGCCTTTGGACCCGCGGTAGCCTCAAATCACTGGGCCAACCAAGGTGTCTATTGGGTCGGCCCGCTCCTCGGCGGCTTCTTCGCCGGTCTCCTCTACGACTCCTTCTTCAACCGCAAACCCTAACGCGCAACAACTGAGCGCCCTTGCAGGAGTGCTTTCGTAGCGGCGATTTTACATCGTCATCTTCCGTCGCAATCCACGCCTCAATCACTCCGTGATACAACCAACTAAACAGTTTGCCATCCTGAGCGCATCCAAGAAGATGCCCGAAGGATCTCAGCGTCGACTTCAAGCAGGTCTTCCCCCCATCCACTGTTCACAATTCACTACCCAGTATCCGCTTCCCTGTCCCTCCGCCTAGGTAACTACACCGCAACCTCCCCACTCCACCTTCCTTGCCCACCCCCCATGCGAATGCTACTTTCACCATTGAGTCAGACTGCACTTAATTGTCTTTGCTGAAAACTGACGACTGAAAACTGAGAACTCAATATGGCCCTAAGCATTGACGATCTTCTCCGGCGAGCCGTCGAAAACAAGTCTTCTGACTTGCACCTCAAAGTCGGCAATCACCCTTACCTTCGCGTGGACGGCCTCTTGACTCCGATCACCGACGTGCCCCGCATCACGCCCGAAGAAATGCTTTCCATGGCGTTCAGCATGATGACCAACCGCCAGAAGCAAAAATTCAAGGAAACCGCCGAGCTCGACATGGCTTACGGCGTCGCCGGCCTCGGTCGTTTCCGCGTCAACGTTTTTCAGCAGCGCGGCAACGTCGGCATGGTTCTCCGCGTCATCCCCACGAAAATTCGCACAGTCGAAGAACTGAATCTTCCCGTCGTCATCAATAAAATTTGTGAAGAGCAGCGCGGCCTCGTTCTCGTCACGGGAACCACCGGTTCCGGTAAGTCCACTTCACTTGCCGCTATGATTGACCGCATCAACGCCAATCGCGCCGACCACCTCATCACCATCGAGGACCCGATCGAATTTCTCCACCGCGACAAGCGCAGCTTCATCAATCAGCGCGAAGTCGAAGTGGACACCGCGAACTTTTCAACCGCCTTGCGCGCCGCCCTTCGTCAGGACCCGGACGTCATCCTCGTCGGCGAAATGCGCGACCTCGAAACCATTTCCACGGCTCTCCTCGCCGCCGAAACCGGTCACTTGGTCTTCTCCACTTTGCACACTCTCGACGCAACCGAAACGATTCAGCGCATCATCGCGGTCTTCCCCCCGCCCGAGCAGAAACAGATTCGCTTGCAGCTCGCTGCCACTCTGAAAGCCGTCGTATCCCAACGTCTCGTCCGCCGTGCCGACGACAAAGGCCGCGTCCCCGCCGTCGAAGTCATGATCGCCACCGCGTACATTCGCGATTGCATCATCAACGCCGATAAAACGCGCCTCATTCACGACGCCATCGCCGCCGGCACTTCGCAATACGGCATGCAGACTTTCGATCAATCGCTTTTTGATCTCTACACCAAACAGCTCATCACCCTTGAAGAAGCCTTGCTCCGCGCATCGAACCCGGACGAATTCCGTCTCCGCATTCAGGGTATTCGTTCCGCTGCAGACGCCGCCCGCGAGGAAATGGCCTCCCAAATGGCCGACTTCGAACGCTTCAGCCGCAAATAATCAGGACGGTTTCACTTAACCCCATGGGAGTAGCCATGCGCCGTAAGATAACCACATCATTTCTTATCCTTGTAGTTTGTACTCTTCTGAGTAAGTATGCTCATGCACAATCCTCGCATCATCCTCTCAGTGAGAGCGACTTGCTCGCCTTAGTGGCGGGACAGACCCTTCCAGAAAATGTTGTCTCTGAAATCAACCGGTGCGGCATCAATTTCAAGCCCGATTTGGCTTACGCTTCCCTTCTGAAAGCTGCCGGGGCTAACTCCCAAATTTTCAACGCTCTGGATAGCGCCCGCCAATTTCTATACGAAAATACCCCTGCTTCGGACGGCCAATCTTTGCGCCATCTGAGCAGTGCGGGCAAACTTATCCGCCTCCAGCAGTTTGACGGCGCCACCGCTGAACTCACTGCCGTGCTTTCCAACAATTCGACCAAGGCCGCTGCGGGTTACGTGATGGGCAAAGTGCTCATTGATCAAAATCGCTCTGACGATGCCTTTCGCGTCTATTCAGAAGTTTTGTCTCTCGACCAGGATTTTCCGGAAGTTCACACGCGCCTCAGTTTCCTTGATCTTAGTGGTGGCGACCCCGAAGAGGCATTGCGCCAGACGAAAGCTGCACTTCAGAGAAATCCTGATAATCCCGTGGCCCATCTCAACGCCGGTCTGGCTTATCAGCAATTGAGCAAGTCGGACGCCGCAAAATCCGAATTCCAGCAAGCCGTTCGCTGCAAACCAGACTACGCGCTTGCTTATAGCGCCTTTGGTTACCTCTTTCTCTCC
This sequence comes from Candidatus Sulfotelmatobacter sp., assembly GCA_035567915.1. Taxonomy (GTDB): domain Bacteria; phylum Acidobacteriota; class Terriglobia; order Acidiferrales; family UBA7541; genus Acidiferrum. The sequence continues at coordinate 78,657 of DATMPA010000033.1, forward strand.
GAAAACGATTTTGACGGTGCCATCGCGCAATACAAACGAGCATTGGTTCTTACGCCGGAGGACATCGGCTCAAGATTCAATCTGGCCATCGCTTATCAAAAGAAAGGCGACCGCGAATCTGAAATTCGCGAATACCGCGAAATCCTCCGCCGCGATCCAAAACAGCTGGACGCACTCCAGAATCTTGGCGCAGCGCTTGTGCAAGTGGATCCCCCTGCCGCAATCGTTGTGTTTCGAAAACTCGCCTCGCTTGCTCCCGACCGGCCATTGTGCCACCAGTGTCTAGCCTCTGCCCTCCGGGCAGCTGGCAATGTGCAGGAAGCCGACAAGGAAAATCGAATTGCGGCAAAAATGGATCCGGCCAATCCGATGCCCCGGCTTGGATTGGCCGCTTCTCTGGAATCGGCAAAAAAATATGACGCTGCACTCGCCGAATATCGCGAAATCGAAAAGCTCGATGACACTTTCTCTCCTGCCTATAACGGTGCGGGACGCGTCCTCTTGTACAAAAAGGACTATGCAGGGGCAGCTGCGGAATTGAAGCGCGCAACAGAATTGGCGCCAACAGAGTGGGCAGACCACGACTTGCTGGGGCAAGCCTTGGAAGGAACAGGGGATCGCGCAGCCGCAATAGCAGAGTACAAACAGGCCATCATGCTCGCACCCAAGGAGGTTCAAGCGCGACTGGACCTGGCGCAGGCTCAAGAAAAGAGTGGCGATTGGGTGGCGGCATTGCAGAACTATCACCAGGCAGCTATAGACAAACCTGCGATCAAATTGGGCGTGCCTCAATGGGAATACCGTGTGGAAGAAAAGTACGCCGCCGCCAAGGAGCGCTTCGAAAAATACGTCGCTGTACTTCGTTCAGAGGGCAAATCGGAGGAAGCTTCCAAGCTGGAAGCGAGCCTGAACGAACGAGAGGCCGCTCCCAATGTTGATGCGAAATTCCACGACATCATGCAAGCCGGCATGAAGGCGATCCAGGAGAGGCGTTTCGATGAAGCCGAAACCTCGGCAAAGGAGGCTATCGCTACCGCCGAAAAAATTCATCCTTTGGACGGCCGGCTTCCGGAAGCAGTGGGCTTATTGGGCAACGTTTACCTTTGGCGTCTCGAGAACAAAAAGGCGGAGGAGACTTTCCAGCGTCAGCTTCAACTGACTGAGCAGCTCTACGGAGGTCAATCACCATTGATCAGCGCGGCGCTGCAGAATCTTGCGATGACTGCGTATGGACAAAAGGATTTCACAACCGCGGAAACAATTTTCAACCGCATGGTCGAACTCAACGTGAAGGGCTACGGCGAAAATAGCGTTGGCACTGCCAATGCTCTGCGCGGCCTCGCGCATGTTTACCTCATGAGGCATGACTATGAAAAGAGCGAAACAGTGATGCTGCGCGTTCTGAAGATCTTTGAAGCCACATATGGCGCAAATGACCCGCAGATCGCAGTTCCCATGACCGGCCTCTGCCAGATTTATGATCAGTGGGGCAAGACAGACAAGGCTGCGACGTGCCACTCTCGACTGAGCGCGCTAGCCCAAAATAATTAACGGGCCACGTTCTGCGGGTCGCCTCAGAGTTGCTATTCGCCTTTCTCTGGCGTCCTGAAGGTCTATTTGTATTTTCCCTGGCTATGCCAGGTTTTGATCTCTTCATCCACAGAAAAAATGTCGCTGGGCGCTTCCGCGAAACGCGCATCCAGCTTATATGCCTGATCCTCGAGCGGAATCGTCAACCAGGAAAGGTTCTTCACGAATCCACGAACGTAAAGTTCCACGTACTGCTCAAATCCAAGAATCGCAATTTGCGCCGCGTGAACCACTCCATGAAATAACGGTCGCGACTCAATCCTGTCGTGAAACACAATCACATCAACGTAAGTGACCGATGCCATGTGCACGAAATCTGGAAAATTCCCGCCGCTCAATGCCATCGCTTCCGCATAAAAAGGCGGCGGCGGTATCCGCGCGCCTTGCAGCGTCAGCGTTCGGACCCTGTCCAGTACATCCGCCGAAAAATACGGCTCGAGGACGGCTCGCCAATCAGCAGCAAGAGGCTCGGTGTGCGGAAGGTAGAGTTTCCGTTCCCCACTGAAGTAGGCAGTCACACCCGCAACCATCTCCGCGATACGCGCTTCAGTGAATTGACCTGGATTCACGGGGTCGCTCTCTCGTGCAGCGGTTTTAGAATGTACTCTCCTGAACCGCGCGCGGCAATCCCGCGCCACCCTGAACAGAAAAGCAGCCTCCGGGAATCTATTCTTCGTGGTCGAGTGGCTTTCCGTCCGGCCCAACTTGCACTTCAGCTTTTTTGCCGTCTGTTAGTACCCTCGCTTCATACGCCACAAGTTTTCCCTTTTTCGTCAAAGACTCCACCTTCAGAATCTTGCCTTTTCCGGCTTTAGCTTCGAGTCCAGCCTTCACTTCGGCGGGCAGCTTATCCATGGCAATTTCTTCCTCGACTTCAACCACGACGCCAGACGCGTCAATCAAAATATCCTTGCTGTGCCCGTTGACCGTCATCTCTGCTTCGTAAAATGTTTGGCCTTTCTCTTTTTCCATCGCGAACCCTTTGATTGTGGCCCCTGCGCTTTCCGCCGCAACCGTTTTCTCAACGGCTAGTGGCAGATCCGCTCTTTTGATTTGCCTTTCCTGGGCGAAATTCCCGCTGGCGCATGCCAGAACGAATGCCGCCGTCAAAACAGTTTGTATTTTCATCTTCTCCCTCCAGAAGTGAATTCCAATTCGCGCTCCATGCCGTCTTGGTCCTCGGAGCGCTCGTCTCGCCAAACCTGGACCTTCGAACATAAACCCACCATAAATGCTCTACTGGCGAAATCTTTCTACCAGCCCACGCGTATACATTTTGAAGCCACACTTCGGAGGTCCCATGCGCACAATCGCAACTCAAGTTTCTTGCCTATCTCTCTCTTTTCTTCTCTTCTCCGCGCCCTCTGTGTCCTCTGTGTTAGAAAAACCTGTAGCCCAATCTCAGACTCCGGCGCCCGCCGCGCCCGTACCGCCCGGCTCTGAATCCGGCCTCATCTCCAATTTCGACGACGGCACCGCCAACGCCAAATTTGGCGCCGGATGGATGGTCAGTACAGACACCATGGCAGGCGGCACATCCGCCGCCGAAATGAAAGTCATCGAAGGCGGCGCCAATAAGTCCAAGGGCGCTCTCGAAATCTCCGGCACTGTCACCAACGCCTTCACCTACCCCTGGGCCGGAGTCATGTTCTCTCCGGGTGCCACGCCCTTCGCCCCAGCAAATCTTTCTTCGAAAAAAGCGCTGCACTTCTGGGCGCGTGGCGACTCCCGCAGCTACCGCGCCATGGTATTCACGGAGTCGGGCGGCCGCATTCCGGCTATGAAGAATTTCAACGTTACCTCGGAGTGGAAAGAATTCACGTTTCCTCTTTCCGACTTCAACAACACGGACGGCCACGACATCCAAGCCATTCTCTTCACATCCAGCATGGACCCCGGCGCCTTCAAGTTCGCCATAGACGAAGTCCGCCTCGACTAACAGCGCTCCAGCCCAGGGCGCTCAGTTCGGATTTTGTGAATCGTGAAACAATAAGTCAAAATCCAAACTGACCCGCTCTCTTCGCTTTGACCCTTTACTTCGCTACATCATTACTTCACTCTTCCTTTCGTGTTCGGCAAGCGGCGCAAACTCGATACCGAGGACGAACTCTACGACTACGCCTTGCGGGCGTTGATGCGCCGCGCCCATTCCGTCCACGAAATGAAGCAAAAACTCATGCGCCGCGCCGACAGTGAACTCCTCGCGCAAGTCGTTCTCGCCCGCCTAAAAGAAGGCGGCAAGCTAGACGACGCCCGCTACGCCAAGCAATTTACCCGGGGCCGTACCGAAGTCCGCAAGCAAGGCAAATACCGCATCGCACGCGACCTACGAGCCCGCGGAGTTCCCGACCGCCACATCAACGCCGCCATCGTCGAGTCCGCGGAATCCCACGACGAAGCCGCTCTCGTCCGCCAGCGCATCGAACGCAAACTTCGTTCTTTCCGAGGTGAAATCTCCGACAAGAAATTCGCCTCCCTCTACCGCAGCCTCCTCGCCGCAGGATTCCCCTCCGACGTTATCCGCCGCGAACTAAAGTCCATCACCCGCGAGGAGCTATCCTCGCCAGAATCCAACGACGACGCCTAGCTCAGCGCCATATTCTTCTTCTGTTTCCCGTTTACATATCTTCATTTGACAGCCCCGTTACTGCGTGCTAGAAATCGCCACTGCCTCGAAGTCTTCCTGCCCCGCCCGGCTCGAAGCTCGTTCAGAAAGGTGTGTCCCATGAAAAAGGGTGTGTCTTTTGTTTCATTTCTTTCCGCCGCGGTGCTGTTTTGCGTTTTGACCGCAAGTTCCGTGCTTGCCCAGGATGCCCCGCGTGCTCCTCGCAAAATCCAACTAACATCCGCCGATAGTGCGGCTGCCGACAACGCCACCATAGTCTTCCGCCATGTTCATCCCGCGAAAAACGCCGCTGGGTCTGCCTTCAAGCGAAGCGAGCTCACCACGCCTGGTCACCGCGCCAATTCCAACGCCGGTCCACTCACCGCATCATCTGCTGTACGAGGCAATGATCGGCAGCGTTTCCCTGCCGACCTCAGTTATCTCGGCGGCGCTGTCGTTCCTTTCGCGCAATCCCATCCCATCCTCTTGTTGCCCAACGGCTCCTGCCCCATCGTCACTTGCTGGGGCGACCCGGAAACCTTCCTCACCGACTTCGGCAACAGTGACCTCGCACATATCACCGACCAGTACGTCGCACAACATTCCCGCGATCGCTACACACTCGGCGATGAATTTGCTTTGTCCTACACTCCGACTCCGCCCACAGCCCCTCTCACCGATGCCAACATACGAGCCATCGTCCACGCCGCCGCTCTTCTCAGCGGTGAGACTGGCTACGCGCATATCTTCCATGTCTTCTTGCCGCCGGGACAAGACGAGTGCTTCACCGCCGCTGCCACTGCTTGCTACTCGCCTGACGTTCCGAGCAGCTTTGCCTTCTGCGCCTACCACAACAGCGTGGATTTCAGCGACGTCGGCCATGTTCTCTATTCCGTCGAACCCTTCCAGAACGTGGATGGCTGCCGCGTTCGTCCCGGCACACCCAATGGCCAGCTGATTGACTCCACCAACAGCACGCTCTCGCACGAACTCATCGAAACCATCACAGACCCTGACGGCGACGCCTGGTTCAATTTCACGGCCGTCGTTCTCGCCGGAGAAGAAATTGCCGATGAATGCGACTTCTTCGTCATTCTCCAGGTTTCACCCACGGACTTTGCCGCCTTTGGCGATCCCACGGTCTTCCGTGTCGGACGCCATAGCTACGCCACGCAACCCGAATACAGCAACAACGACCACGCCTGCGGCGTCGCTCCCTGACGGCGTGCGATCAAGGACATGTTCTACATCGGGCGATCAGATAAAACGCCCAAAGCGCTCCCCGATCCCCTATGGTTAGAGCAATTTAACGTTCTTTCCGGCAACCTTTGTGTGCTTCAATACATCCTTAATCTCAACGGGGAGTTCTCTGCCCAGCCTTCCAGTTCCCAATCGGAAAGTCTCAAACAATCGCGTTCGATTGGAGGATCTCCTATGTTGCGTAATGTCCTTGTCGTAATTGCGCTCGTGGGTTGCGCCCTCTTGATTGCCTGTGGCGGCGGCTCAATGACTACCTCTCAAAGTTCGGGCAGTGTACCGATGACCGTAACCATTGGGGACACCCCGCCCTCCGGTGTAGCCGTCTTGTTCTTTGAGGTTATGATCACCGGCGCCTCTCTACAGCCTTCCGACTCAAGCAAATCCGCCGTACCCATCGTCACAACTCCCGTTGAAGTCGAGTTCGGGCACCTCCAAACGGACACCGCCTTTCTCAACCTCGCAAACATTCCCCCGGACACTTACCAGAGTCTTAAACTCACTTTTTCAAACGCCACGCTCACGATCTTGAATCATTCCGGAGCGCCGATCGGCAGTTGTGCCAACAACTCCGTCTGCCAGCTTTCACCCTCTTTCAATCCTTCGAGCACAATCGTTTCCAGCTCTCCTTTCCCGATCACTTTGAGCGCGGACTCCGTAGCTGGTGTCAAATTGGATTTCAATCTCAATTCCTCCGTCCAAAGCGATCTCTCCATCAATCCCGTGGTAACCGTCGCGCGCCTGAGCACGCATCACCGGGAAGATGACAACGACGAAATGGAACGTGTGGACGACCTGAACGGCCAAATCACCGCCGTCGGAACAAACCAGTTCACTCTCACGAATGGAAGATCTGGCAAATCCTTCACCATCACCATTGACGGCAATACCAGGTTTGAAGACTTCGATCGCGCCGGCTGCACGGCGAGCCCGCAAACGTTTGCCTGCGTCATGATGGGCCAGATCGTCCAGGTGGACCTCAGCGAAAACGGCATGGGCACTATGCTGGCCAAGCAGGTTGAACTGGAAGCAGCGCCTCAGCAACAAGCCATCAAAGGCACGATTACATCGGTGGACAGCGGCACGCAGTTTCACATGGTCGTCTTCAATGAGGAGCCCCCGGTTAGCGGCGTCTCGGAAGGCTCGCCCGTTGTCGTCACCATCCTTCCCACAGCCACTTTTTCCGCAAGCAGCGAAGAAATGGGTGAAGACCACGGCTTCATGATCTCCGGACTCAGCTTCGCCAGCTCCGCGGATCTGCTCGTCGGTCAGGATGTGCAAATCAAGCCCCAGGCCGTGGCTTCCGCAAGTGGCGTCACTACGATCACTACCGATCGCATCCGTCTGCGTCCATCGCAAATCAGCGGTCAAATAGGCACGATCAACGGCGATGGAACTTTTATGCTGACCGGTTTATCGCCGCTCTTCACAGGCGCAACTCCACCAATCACTTCCATTAACGTCAATCTCGTTTCCGAAATGGAATGGGAAGACGTCTCCGGTCTCGGCAACCTCGCAGCCGGTAACAATGTCTCCGTAAAAGGTCTCCTGTTCAAAACAACAGGCGCGCCGACCCTTCTCGCAAAAGCGGTCCACAAACAATAGCGCGGCCAATCTTTTGTTGTGAGGCACGATATACCTGTCCTGAGCATAGCCGAAGGGTTGTGCCCCTCTTCGCACGCGCGTCCTGCTGCGCGTCTCCCCTTGCGCGTTCACGTCCTAGTACCTACTTGATTAACGTTACCTTCTCCCGAGCCTGTTCTCAATCAAGAGAACCAAAGGGGCCCGCTCACTTTGCTGCCGCAAGGCGGCAAAGGCTGGAAGGGTTTCGTAGTTCGCTTGAGTGTCCTTGCCGCGGCCATAATCCTATTCGTGGGATATGGGATATATGATCGCCATGCCGGGTAGGTCGTACTTCGGCCAGCCGATTCAGCCTTCTCTTGAGGAGTTAAGAGTCGCTGTAGACCTCCACAAGGACGTGGTCTATCTGGCAGGAGCCATTGGCGAAAGGAATTTGGATCGTTACAACGCTCTTCAGAATGCTGCGCGATACATCGAAGAATCTCTCAAAGCTCTCGGTTACAACGCAGAAGAGCAGGAATATGTAGTCGAAGGCTTGAAGGCAAAAAATATTTCAGTAGAAATTCGAGGAAGTTCGCTTCCGCAGGAAATCGTAGTTATCGGTGCACATTACGACAGCGTTTTTGGCAGCCCGGGGGCCGACGACAACGGCTCTGGAATTGCAGCTCTGCTGGAAATCGCGCGGCAACTTCAGAACGCTGCTCCCGCGCGAACGATTCGTCTCGTCGCATTTGTAAATGAAGAGCCGCCGAATTTCCAGTCGCCAACGATCGGCAGCTGGGTCTATGCAAAGCGCTCTCACCAATTGAAGGAAAATATCGTCGCGGCCATTTCGCTGGAAACAATCGGCATGTACTCGGATGCGGAGAATAGTCATCATTATCCCGCTGGATTCTCGCTCTTCTTCCCCTCGAAGGGGAATTTTGTCGGCTTTGTTGGTAATCTGTCTTCGCGGTCATTGGTGCGCGATTCGATTGGATATTTTCGGAAGACCACGCAGTTTCCGTCCGAGGGCGTGGCAGCACCGGGCGGCATGACGGGAATCGGTTGGTCCGACCATTGGTCCTTCTGGCAAGAAGGCTATCCGGCGATCATGATTTCGGACACAGCGTTATTTCGCAATCCGAACTACCATAAATTGTCAGACCGGCCGGAACTCTGAACTACGAGTCAATGGCGCGCGTCGTGGTGGGCGTATCGAAGCTAGTGAAATATCTAGGCAAGTAGAAATTAGGAATTGGAGTTTTCGACGAGGCTGACGTGACGGGCGACGGAAACAAACCGAAATTCTGGTCGGGCAACGAGATTCGCGAGACCTTTCTCCGCTTCTTTGAGAGCAAAAAGGGGCCGGACGGAAAAGGTCATCGCCGTGTCCGCAGCAGCTCGCTCGTTCCGCACGGCGATCCCACGCTGCTCTTCACCAATGCCGGAATGAATCAGTTCAAGGACGTTTTTCTTGGCCTCGAAAAGCGCGACTATACGCGCGCGACCTCGGCGCAGAAATGCGTCCGAGCAGGCGGCAAACACAACGACCTTGAAAACGTCGGCTTCACCAAACGTCATCACACATTTTTCGAGATGCTCGGGAATTTTTCCTTCGGCGACTATTTCAAGAAGGAAGCCGTCGCCTACGCCTGGGAACTTCTCACTTCCCAGGATTGGTTCGCGATTCCGAAAGACAAACTTTACGTTACCGTGTTCAGAGCGCCGGATGTGCCCGATTCTAAATTCCCTTTCGACGTCCCGAATGATGAGGAGGCCAAAAAGTATTGGTTAGAACAAGGCGTTCCGGCCAGTCGCATTGGAGAATTGGGTTTTAAAGATAACTTTTGGCAGATGGGCGACACAGGACCATGCGGCCCTTGTAGCGAAATCTACTTCGACATGGGTCCAATTGCTTCAGAAGAAGGTCACAGGGATTGCGCATTCCCCTGTGATTGCGGCCGCTATGTTGAAATTTGGAATTTGGTTTTCATGCAGTACAACCGTGAAGCCAGTGGCTCCTTGTCGATGCTTCCGAAACCTTCCGTAGACACCGGCATGGGTCTCGAACGCGTGGCTGCCGTCCTCCAAGGCGTCATCTCCAACTACGACACGGATCTTTTCACTCCGCTCACCAAGCGTGCCGCCGAGCTCTGCGGGGTCGATGTTGCTCGAGAAGAAAAACTGGAAGAAGGTAAGGGCGGTGCTGCTTCCTTGCGAGTCATTGCAGACCACGCCCGCGCTACCGCTTTCTTGATTACCGACGGAGTGCTCCCCTCCAACGACGGCCGCGGCTACGTATTACGTAAAATTATTCGCAGAGCAATTAGGCACGCGCGCCTGCTTGGCCAACGGCAACCCGTAGTGCTCACGGAGATGGTGCTTGCCGTACAGCGGCTGATGGAAGGGGCGTACCCGGAACTACGCGGACCATCGTTCGCTCACGTTCCAAAGACAGTCAAGGCGGAAGAGGAGCAGTTTGCTCGGACACTAGACATTGCACTAGAAAAACTTGAGGACGACCTTCGCCCGCTGACTGCTTTCGTTGGTACGCCGTTTCAAGCAAAGGAAGGAGTCTATTCGGGCGAGAAAGCCTTCCAGCTGTATGACACCTACGGATTGCCACTCGACTTCATTCTTGATTCGGCTCGTGATCTAGGAATTCCGTTCGATCAGCAAGGCTTTGACGATGCAATGCGAGAACAGCGGACAAAGGCACGCGCGTCCTGGAAGGGCGGAAGCAAGGAATCGGCGAATCCGGCTTACGCGAAAATTGCGGAGACGTTTAAGACGGAGAAGGATTTCTATCGCGACACGAAGTCGAAAGATGCGCGGATTGAAGCAATTATTACGAAAAATGCTGCCGTCAGCGAGCTGAAGGCAGGTGAATCCGGCGAAGTGGTGCTGGACCGCACGGTGATTTACGCAGAATCGGGCGGACAAATTTCCGACACGGGCGCGTTCTACGACAATTCCGAATCGCAACTGCTCGCGGAAGTGACCGGCGCGTTTTATCCGGTCGCGGGACTTGTCGCGCATAAAGTCATTGCCAAAGAAACTCTGCGCGTCGGTGATCGCGTTAGTGTCATTGCCGATGCCGAGCGGCGCAATCGCGTCATGCGCAACCACACGGGCACGCATTTGGTTCATGCTGCACTGCGCAACATTTTGGGCACGCACGTCAAGCAGGCCGGCTCGCTGAACGCTCCCGACCGTTTGCGTTTTGACTTTTCGCATTTCGCGCACGTGGACTCGGAAGAGCTCCGCGACATCGAAAAGCAAGTGAACGACGAAATCCGCCACAACACGCAAATCGAGACGGACATCACTTCGCTCGACAACGCGCTCGCTTCCGGCGCGCTGGCTTTCTTCGGCGACAAATATCCCGAGTCCAACGTCCGCGTCGTGACCATTCCCGATGAACGCGCCCCGCGTGGCTTTTACTCCAAGGAACTCTGTGGTGGCACGCACGTCCACAAAATCGGTGACATCGGCGTTCTGAAAATCGTCAGCGAAGAGTCCGTCGCTGCTGGAGTGCGCCGCATCGAAGCCGTCACCGGAATCGGCGCGCTCGAACATTTCCAGAAACAGGCGGAAATCCTCTCGAAGCTCCAACAGCAACTGAACGTCGGCGAAGACGCCGTTCTCGCCCACGTCGAAAAACTTTCGCAAACCGTGAAGCAACTCGAAAAGCAACTCGGCGAACAAAAGCGCAAAGGCGCCCTCTCCCAGCTCGACGATCTCGCCAGCGCGGCCCATTCCATCAAGGGCGTCAAAGTGGTGGTCAAAGAAGTCGAAAATATAGACCGAGACGGCCTCCGACAGCTTGTGGACAGCCTCCGCCAGAAGCTCGGCTCAGGAGTGGTCGTCCTAGGCATGCCGGACAACGGCAAAGTAGCCCTGATCGCCGGGGTCACCAAGGACCTGACCGCTAAAGTCCATGCTGGCAAGCTGATACAGGCGCTCGCCCAAAAAGTGGGCGGCAAAGGCGGCGGCAGGCCCGATTTGGCCGAAGGTGGCGGGGAGGACACAACTGCCCTAAATTCGGCCTTACGGTCAGTTCCCTCCTACCTGGAGCCTTTGCTATAGTTTGCTCGAGCGCCAGAAGCGTGGCCGTGGGTGTGTGAATAGCCCGCGGGCGGGCTTCGCAAAAAACTGGTTTGCCCGCAGCAAATCAGTCAAGGCTTACTCGAATTGTTGTAGCCTTCCCCAAGGCAGCTGTTGCCGCGTGTCCGGACCTGACTCGGGCACTCGCGCATCAAAACGTATGGGTAAACGCTCGGCCATTTCCGCAGCCGTCGTCCTGGGCACCCTGGGATTTGCAGCGAGTTCTGCTCGCGCGCAAATCTCGCTGGCCCAGAATTTCGATGGCCGCAAAATGTTCGTGAACACTGAGCCCGTTGTGAAAGAAAAGCTCAGCACTTCCCGGCCGCGCGCCATTTACCTTCCCGCGGAGCAAACTTTCCTCGGGCGCAAGCACGAAGCGATGAGTCTCGATCGCGACGGAGCCGAAGCCCTTGTGAAAGAAGCCGCGGAACGCCACCGCATGGATCCTGCTTTAATCCGCGCGGTCATCGAAACGGAATCACACTGGAATGCAGGAGCGGTTTCCCGCAAGGGAGCCGTCGGCCTGATGCAACTGGTTCCGTCCACAGCACAACGATTCGGAGTAAAGGACATGTTCAGTCCGAAACAAAACGTAGACGCAGGGGTTAGATATCTCAAGGCGTTGCTGGAACGATACAACGGCAACCTAGACCTGGCCCTGGCGGCGTACAATGCTGGAGAAGGAGCCGTGGATCGTGCTCGCGGCATTCCGGCGTTTCGGGAAACTAGAAACTATGTCCAACGAGTGCAGGAGTTTTACAACCGGCCTGGCTCGGGTCGCCTTGATGGCGTGTTCTTCAGTACGCGTTCCATCCGCAAGGAAACCGACCGCGCTGGCCGCACAGTTTTTACGAACGATTAGTGCCATAATAGTTGTCTGAAAGTGTTTGGGGATGCGGTCGGCATGAAGTATTTTGCTGAAAATGTTTCGTTTTTTTTCCTCAGGGCCTTCGCCCGTGTTTCGCCTGTTTTTGCCATGGCGATTCTTGCGCTTGCCTTTCCGCCGATTTCCCTTCGCGCTGCCGGAAATAATGCCGAACCAACCGCAACCGTAAAACGCAACGCCGCCGAAGCGCAGTTCACCAGAGCGGAAGAGCAGCGCGCCGCGCTGAATAATAAACCGGCGGAAAAGCGCACGCTCGCGGAATACAAATCTGTCGTCGCAAGTTACAAAAGGGTTTATTTGATTACACCCCACGCCGCGGACGTGCAGGATTCGCTTCTCGCCGTCGGCGAGTTGTACACGGAGATGGGCGACCGCTTCGGCCGCGCTTATTACCAATCGGCGGTGGAGTCCTACCAATTTTTGATGCGCGAATATCCGAAAAGCCGGTTTGCGCAGGATGTCTTGCTGCGTGTTGCAAAATTGCAGCAGGAAAAACTGGGCGACACGGCGTCCGCAATGAAAACGTATCAGGATTTTCTGAAACGTTTTCCGCGCTCGGGACATCATCGCGAAGCGCAGGAATCGCTCGCGGAACTTTCGCTTTTGCAGAACAGCAGCGCTGCGGAAACAAAAACTTTCGCGAGTGTGAAGGCGGCTCCGGAAAAACAAGAACCGGTGCGCGTTGCGCAAAACGATTCGAGCAAGGATGAAGATGCGGAAGAGCCAACTTCCGCTCGGTCAGGTGCGATTCCAACCGTAAAAACGATCAGCGCTGTTTCGACCGGTGATTCCACACGCATCACCATCGCGCTTGAAGATCCTGTGCAGTACATGTCCGCTCGCATCGCGAATCCAGACCGGATTTATTTTGATTTGCACGCGGCGAAACTCTCTCCGCAACTGAAGCGCGACGGCGTGAGGGTCAGCGGCAACCTGGTGAGCAATGTGCGTGTGGCACAGAATTCCTCGGGTGTTGTGCGCATCGTGATGGATGTAAACGGAGTGAAGGATTACACCGCTTCCCTGCTGAGCAAGCCTTCGCGGCTGGTGATTGATCTGTATGCGAATCCGCAAGTGATGAAAGCGGCTCTGCCGACGAATCCTGAAATTGGGAACGCGGACGCGGCGGACACGACTGTAGTCGCTAAGAAATCGCCAGAGCCAATCGCGACGACCGAAACAAAGAGCGGTCCCGGTCCCGCGGCAAAGACGGAGAATGCAACCATCGAGCCAGCTGTTGCGAAAAGCAAAGGTGTTCGTGGCAAGTCCGCGAAGAGTGCTTCCGGCAAACCGGATTTGATCAAGGCACCGACGATGCCCGCGCCAACGCGCGATGGCCAGGCGACGCTGACTCGCGTGCTGGGCCTGAAAATTGGACGCATCGTGATTGATGCGGGCCACGGCGGGCACGACACCGGAACGATTGGGCCGACGGGCTTAATGGAAAAAGATTTGTGTCTGGACGTGGCGCTGAGGCTCGGAAAAATTATTCAACAGAAGTTGCCCGGCGCGGACGTGGTGTATACGCGTCCGGACGATACGTTTATTCCGCTGGAAGAGCGCACGCGCATTGCAAACGAAGCGAAGGCGGACCTCTTCATTTCGATTCATGCCAATTCGAGCCATGACTCGCAAGCGCGCGGCATCGAAACGTACTATTTGAATTTGAAGGGTTCGGCGGAAGCGATGGAAGTCGCGGCGCGCGAAAACGCATCGAGCCAGGACGGGGTTCACGACCTGGAAGACCTCGTGAAACGCATTGCGCGCACGGAAAAAATTGACGAATCGAAAGAGTTCGCGCAGGACGTGCAGGATTCGCTCTCAAGGAACGTGCAGAAAACAAACCGCCTGATCAAGAACCGTGGCGTGCGCAAAGCGCCGTTCGTCGTGCTGATTGGCGCGGATATGCCGTCCATCCTTACGGAGATTTCGTTCTTGAGCAATCCGTCCGACGAACAGGCATTGAAAAAACCCGAACAGCGGCAGCGCGTGGCGGAAGGCATTTACCAGGGCGTCGCCGGCTACCTGCAAAGCATGAACAGCATGACCATGAACCTGCAACCGGGCTCAGGGCCAAGGCGACCGCCGGTGGTCTCCACAGTGGAAGAATCTCGCAACCAGAAGTAGCCTAGTGGTGTCTAATACAGGGTCCAGGGATATGCGTAAACTCGCCTTCAGCCTCTTTTTGCTTTTTGCGCTCGGGACTGCTCTGCCCGCCCGAGCTGAGCGCGTGCTCCCCGAACGATTTGGGGAGTGGCAAAGCCCAACAGCAGACTCTACCTGCGTACCTCACCAAAAACTGGTTTTTCCGCAAACGCCTGTAGCGAAAGAAGCCGGCGAAAAGATGGTTTATGACGAGGATTACTGCCTCGGACAGAAAAAGATATTGGTAGTCCTGCGTGAGTTTGGCGATCCCAGTGGCGCTTACGAATTCTATACCTCAGGACTCAACACGGGCATGAACGGTTCGACGTTGGGGCCCGGAACGGCCGTCACGAAGGATGAATTCTTCGCACTGGTTGGAAACTATGTTGTCCGTGTCGCCGATCATCAGAATATTTCGGAACAAGACTTGGCTCTGCTATTGAAAATGCTCAGGGCAAAAGCTTCAAGCGCCCCCTTACCGCCAATGCGAACGTTTTTGTCGTCGGATGGATTGGCGCAAGGCACACAGCGGTACTCATTTGGGCCGGCCGGCTATGAGGCTGCGGTCAAATCTTTGGATCGCGCTGCCTATGTGGACTTGAAGTCTGAATTGGGTTTTTCTTCAGGAGCGGAGGTAATGCTTGGGCGCTACTGGTTTGGAAGAGGGCCGGGCGATGTGCTGCTGCTTGTGGAATTCCCGACGCCACAGTTAGCCGAGCAGCAGCTTCATCATATTCAACCGGTGCTGGCGTCGAAGCCGGAGTTTGCAGGGACCACAGTCGAGCGCGACGCTTCGATGTTGAGTTTGGTGCTTTCGCCGAGTTCACCAGAGATGGCGGCGCGGCTACGCAAATCCATCAATTACGAGACAGCAATTACCTGGAACGAGCCTTCGCAAACACTGACGGACCCGCCCTGGCTGCTTGTACTCAAGACAATCTTCTACGCAGCAGGGATATTTTGTGTTGTGGCTGCCGTTGCGGGCGTCCTCTTTGGCATTTTCCGGTTGCTCATGAAGCGGCTGTTCCCCGGAAAAGTGTTCGACCGGTCCAATAGCGTGGAGCTTTTGCAGCTTGGGTTGAACAGCAAAGAGATTAAATCCGACGATTTTTACTAAACGCTGAAAGATTTTCCCGCCTGAATTCGTATCCAAGCTGGGGCGTGGAAATTCGACACAGCTTGTTTCGCTCTCCTTTCGTCTGCGGCTGCCGTCTAACCGATGGCGCGGACCAGGCATCTCTATCGAATATCCGCGGGCTGTCGTAAACTAACAGACCTGATTTGAAGGGGATATGCCGTCGTCTACAAAACCAGGTGCAAATAACAAATTCTTGCCAGGAATCGCTCTGCTGGCAGGGCTTGCGGCGGCGTCTGTAGGATGCGGAAACAAGACGGCGGCGAATAATGCCGCCCCGGGGCCCATGCCCGTGCAAGTCCAGGTCGCCGAAACAAAAACGATTCCGGACGCGAGCGAATACCTGTCTGTTTTGAAGTCGCGGCATTCTTCGGCGATTAATCCGCAGGTGGAAGGGCAGATCGTAAAGATTTTTGTGAAGTCCGGCGACCACGTGAAAGCGGGCGAGCCGTTGCTGCAGATTGATCCACTAAAGCAGGAAGCAACGGTGAGCAGCCAGGAAGCGGGGCGCGCGGCCCAGGAAGCAAACAAACGCTACGCGCAGATTTCTCTTGAGCGCGCGAAGAAACTACTTGATGCCGGTGTGATCAGCAAGCAGGAGTACGACAACGCACAAACGACTTACGATGCGGCGGATGCACAATTGCGAGCGATGGAAGAGCAGGTCCGTACACAAAAAGTCGAGCTGAAATACTACCAAGTGAGTTCCCCGATGGACGGAATCGTGGGAGACGTCCCCGTGCACGTGGGAGATCGCGTCAGCGTTTCTTCCCTGCTGACGACTGTGGATGAGCCAGGGGCTCTCGAGGCGTACATCTACATTCCAATCGACCGGTCGAAAGACTTGAAGATGGGATTGCCGGTGCGATTGTTGGATGAAAGCGAAAAGCCCCTCGCAGCAACCAGCGTGACTTTCATTTCGCCCCAGGTAGACACGGAGACGCAGACGGTGCTGGCCAAGGCTGCTGTGCCGAACACGACGGCGAAATTGCGAATCGCGCAGCAAGTGCGCGCGCAAATCACGTGGGGCATTCATCAGGGACCGGTGGTGCCAATTCTTGCCGTCGTGCGGATCAACGGAGAATATTTCGCGTTTGTGGCGTCACATGAATCGAGCGGGACGTTCGCGCGACAAAAAGTCTTGAAGGTGGGAGAGCCACTGGGGAACGACTACCCCGTGTTGAGCGGCGTTAAGGGCGGCGAGCACGTGATTACGTCCGGTACACAATTTATGCAGGACGGCATGCCCGTGGTTGAGCAAGCGCCAAATTCCGCGCCGGCGCCAGCCGCAAGTAGCAAAGCGGGCGAAAAAACTCACTGATTTCCAAAAAAGTGAAGAGGGACACTCCACTCCAGGTCCGAGGCCAAACTAGCCGTGTTCGTTGACTTTTTCATTCAGAGACCGGTGTTTGCAACCGTGTGCGCGCTGCTGATTGTGCTGGGCGGCGCGATCGCGATTCCGAGTTTGCCCGTCGCGCAATTCCCCGAACTTGCCTCCCCTCAAGTTGTGGTCAGCAGCGGGTACATTGGAGCAAACGCACAGACGGTGGAATCCGCGGTGACGATTCCGCTTGAGCAAGCGATCAACGGCGTGCCAGGAATGAAGTACATCACGTCCGCGAGCGGCAACGATGGGTCGAGTCAGGTAACCGTCACATTCGACGTGACGCGGGACGTGGATCTGGCGAGCGTTGATGTTCAGAACCGCGTGAATCAGGCGCTGGGGCGATTGCCGAACGAAGTGAAGAATACGGGCGTAATCATCACCAAACAGGCGAGCGGTTTCGTGCTGGGTGCGGGCGCATACACCGAGGGCACGCAGTACGACAGCCTGTTCCTGAGCAATTATCTCGACGTGTATGTAAAGGACGCGATCAAACGCGTGAAAGGCGTCGGGGACGTTTTCGTTTTCGGTGAACGCAAGTACGCGATGCGGCTGTGGCTGGACCCGGCCAGACTGGCGCAACGAGGTCTGACGGCGAGCAATGTGCTCGCGGCATTGCAGGAACAAAACGTGCAAGTGGCCGCGGGACAAGTGGGCGAGCCGCCGCTGCCTGCCGGACAAACGTATCAGGTGAGCGTGCGTGCGATCGGACGGCTCACGGAAGCCACTGAGTTCAACAACATTATTTTGAAAACAGGGGCGGACGGAACGATTGTCCGAGTAAAAGACGTGGGGCACTCCGAATTGGGCGCGGAGAATTACGGCTCCGTCTTGCGCTACAACAGGCACGAAGCGGTGGGCATCGGGGTGACGCAACTGCCGGGAGCCAACGCATTGGACGTAGACAAAGCGGTAAAGGCGGAAATGCTGCGCCTGTCCAAGAGTTTTCCGCCCGGATTGAAAGCCGCGGTGGCATTCGATACGACGACGGTCATCGGTGAATCCATACGAGACGTGCTCATCACGCTGCTGCAGGCGATTGCGCTGGTCATCGTTGTTATTTATTTGTTTTTGCAGGACTGGCGAAGCACGTTCATTCCTGCGATTACGATTCCGGTTTCGCTGGTGGGCACATTTATTTTCGTAAAGCTGTTCGGATTTTCGATCAACACGCTGACGCTGTTTGGAATCACTCTGGCAACGGGCCTGGTGGTGGACGACGCGATCGTGGTGATTGAAAACGTGGAACGGCACATTGTCGAAGGGATTACGGAACCGCACAATGCAGCGTCCGCGGCGATGAAGGAAGTAGCCGGAGCGGTAATCGCGACATCTCTTGTGCTTGTGGCCGTGTTTGTGCCCGTGGCGCTGTTTCCCGGAACAACGGGAATTCTGTTCCGCCAGTTCGCGCTGACGATTGCGTTTTCGGTTTCCATTTCCGCGTTCAATGCGCTGACGCTTACTCCCGCGCTTTCAGCAATTTTTCTGGGGCACCATCGCGAACGGGCGCAAGGCGCGTTTTTCAGGGCTTTTAATCGAGTGGTGACGGCGGGAACGCAGGCGTATCAGCAAACCGTGCGTGGAGTGCTTCACTGGAAAACGATCTCCGTGCTGGCGTTCTTCGCAACTCTGGGAGTCACTTATTGGGTCTATCAGAAAGTGCCGCGCTCCTTTATTCCGGATGAGGATCAAGGCTGGTTCATGGTGATCGTGCAGGCGCCACAAGGAGCTTCGCTCGAATACACACGCGGGGTTTGCGAGAAGGCCGAAGAGTTCCTGACCAGGATTCCGGAAGCAGAAGGAACATTTTCGGTTGCGGGATTCAGTTTTGCCGGGAATGCGCCGAACCGGGCAATGATCTTTATTGCGCTTAAGCCGTTTGAGGAGAGGAAAGGCGAAGAACACAGCGCTACGATGGTGATCGACCGCTTGCGCGGCCCGCTTGCGGGCGTGCCGGGAGCGCTGCTGATTCCCTTTAATCCGCCGACAGTGTCCGGCACATCGAGCATCGGGGGATTTCAGTTTGAGCTTCAGGATCCGGGCGGCAATTCGTTGCAAGAACTGGCAGACGTTGCGAATCGGCTTTCCGGTGAAGGAAATCAGAGCGGCCGGCTGGCCGGATTGTTCACAAGCTTCACGGCGAACGATCCGCAATACCTGGTGAAGATTGACCGAGAGAAAGCGAAAAGCCTTAAGGTTCCCTTAAACCAGATTACGGACGCGCTGCAGGTTTACATGGGCTCTGTATACGTGAATGATTTTGACTTCAACAACCGAGCGTACCGGGTCTATCTGCAGGCAGAAGGAAAATTCAGAAATACCGCGAAGGATATCGGAGGCTATTACGTACGCTCCGATACGGGAAAAATGATCTCGCTGGACAATTTGGTGGCGCTGGAACAGACAGCCACGCCGCAAGTGATCAGCCATTTCAACTTGTTTCGGTCGGCGGAGATCAGCGGATCCGCAGCGCCTGGGCGCAGTTCCGGGCAAGCGATCTCGGACATGGAAGGGCTTGCGCGAAAGCTGCTGCCACAGGGAATGAGGTACGAGTGGAGCGGGCTGACGCTGGAAGAATTGGAGTCTGGGTCAAAGGCATTGATCCTATTCGGGCTGGGAATCGTGTTCGTTTACCTGACACTGGCCGCACAATATGAAAGTTTTGTGCTGCCATTTATCGTGTTGCTCGCCGTCCCGGTAGCGCTGTTAGGCGCAATCGGCGCGCAATATCTGCGCGGGTTGCAGAATGATGTGTATTGCCAGATCGGACTCGTGATGCTGATCGGGCTATCGAGCAAGAACGCGATTTTGATTGTGGAGTTCGCGGAGCAGCTTCGCGCGCAAGGCAAATCCATTGCTGATGCGGCGGTGGAAGCTGCGAAGATTCGCTTGCGGCCGATTTTGATGACGTCGTTCGCGTTTATTTTGGGAGTCGTGCCGCTGGTGCTGGCAACGGGAGCGGGGAAGGCGGGGCGCATCTCCGTGGGAACGACGGTGTTTGGCGGGATGATTGCGGCGACGACCCTGAATTTATTGTTTATTCCGCTGCTATACGTGATCGTGCGCGGGATTGTGCCCGGAAGCTCGCGGCTGCGGGCGGGCCAGCCCAGTGTTGCTCCTCATTCCTGAAACATCTTGCGATTTCTCCATAGCGTCTGCTGGTAATTTTCTGAAAGTTATCTTTCCTGGTTATACCTCCAACTAAATCGGTTTGTTGTGTGATTCCAATTTATCCAATGAAAAGTTTGCGTTGGACTTGATGGAGCACGGTGCGTAGGCTTCCCCAACCTGTGGTGGGTTATTTCGGCCCTGAAAAACTAAAAGCGTTTTGGCTGGAACGGTCGGGGTGTCGGCTTCCGGCTGAAAAACCATTTGCTTCGCAGTGCGGCGCGGGATAAGGGGCCCGGAAATCAGAACTACAGTTCAGGGGGAGGACGGAGAAAGATGAAAAGACTATTGCTAGCGGCGTTGCTAACGCTTTGCTTTGTGTTGAGTGCTGAGGGACAGACGTTTCGCGGGGCAATTAATGGGACGGTGACGGACCCGTCAGGGGCAAGCGTTCCCGGCGCGGAAGTAAAAACGAAGAATGTGGCAACGGGAATCGAGTACACGACGATTGCAACAGGTGATGGACAATTCGCATTCCAGGAACTACCGCTCGGAACCTATAAGGTCGTCATTACTGCGACGGGTTTTCCTGTCACTACTGTGGACAATGTGATGGTCACAGCGGGTTCGATCCACACCTTGCCCGTGAAATTGAGCATGTCGCAGCAATCAACTACGGTTGAGGTTTCCGCCGCCGCGTTGTCACTAGACACGACAACACCGACACAGACGACGCTCGTTTCCAGCGCTGAAATTCAGACAGTCCCCCTAAACGGGCGCGACTTCACACAGCTTATCGCCGTAACGCCGGGATTCGCCGGATACTCCGGTGGCGGCTACGGTTCGCTGAACGGGACTCGAGCGAACCAAATGAATTGGCAAATCGAGGGCGCGGACAACAACGATATTTGGCACAACATTCCTGCCGTAAATCAGGGCGGCGTTTCAAATATTGCGGGAATCGTTCTTCCGATTGATGCTGTGGCAGAATTTTCGGCACAAACGCAATCTGCACCGGAAACAGGTCGAAATCCGGGCGGGACAGTTAACCTGGTCATCAAATCCGGAACGAATGATTTTCATGGGACTTTGTACTACTTCAACCGCAACGAAGCGTATGCGGCGAAGCCCGCCTTCGGCGAGAAAAAGAAAATGCGAAATTATCAGTACGGTGGTTCGGTTGGCGGACCGATCTGGAAAGATCACACATTCTTTTTCACGACGTTTGAAAAACAGCGGTTCACTATCGGTGTTCCCGGACTTTCCACGCAGCCGTCGGACGCGTATGCGACCGAGGCCATGAGCTTGTTGAGCGACGCGGGAGTACCCGTAAATCCCGTTTCGCAAGCTTTGCTGGCGAATTTGTGGCCGTCGAGCATTCGCAACGCCCCCTCGCAGCCGTTCAACTACAGCTCGAATGATCCGGAGTTCGGCTACAGCTACAACGGACTGGTGAAGCTGGATCACAAAATCAGCGACAAACACACGATGTCCGTGCGATGGTTTGCCGGGCAGGGCAATCAAGTGGCGCCGGTAGGATCTAGCCTTCTCTGGTACTACGAGGGCGCTCCGATTCACGTGCAAAACTACGCGTTCGTTCTGAATTCCACGTTGACATCACGGATTTCCAATCAGCTGCTTGTCGGCGTGAATTACTTCAACCAGGTTTTTTATGACTTCCAGAACGGATTCAATGCAAATGATTATGGATTGTTTGTAAGCCCGAGCGTATCGGTCCTAGGGGCGCCGCGCATTGATATATCCGGTTTCGATTCGACGGGTTTAACACCTCCGTCCGGGCGGAATGACATTACTGGCCATCTAACGGACATCGTTTCTTACGTTGTGGGCAAACATCAATTCCGGTTCGGAGGCGAATTCCGGCAAGCGCGTTTGAATGAGTTCTATCATCGCAATGCGCTGGGAAGATTCCGCTTCGATGGGACGGAAGGTCCATGGGATCCGGCGGAATCTACCCAGGTGAAGAGCCTTGCAGACTTCCTTGCTGGATTTGTGCACACGTCTACAGTGGCAATCGGCGATCCCGAACGCGAAGTCCGAGTCAACAACTTCAACTTCTTCTTCCAAGACTCTTTCCAGGTTACGCGTAAGCTGACGATTAACTATGGCGCGCGCTACGACTATCTCGGTCCGCTACATAATGACAAGAAAAATTTGTCAGTATTTCTACCGGACAAAGGACTGGTGTTTCAGGGCGACGGCATCAGCGCGGTCTATCCACAGGATTGGAACAATTTCGCACCACGGCTCGGCTTTGCTTACAACGTGCGCGATAATGGTTCGCTTGTCGTACGTGGCGGGGTCGGGATTTTCTACGACACGCCGAACTTGAACCCGTTCCTGGACAATCGTCCACCAAACGGCGCACCCAACGGGATTGAAAGTAACCCCGCTGGCGCGACACCAGTCTCCACTATAGCCATCAACCATTACACGATTCCGACCGATGGAAGCTACATCTTCCCGGGAACCGGGCCGACATGCCCAACGGGTTCCGCCTGTGGAACGACGACGTACAACATCTTTTCCGTGAGTCAATCGTTCCGCACTTCGTATTTTTACAACTACAACCTCAATGTCGAGAAAGCCTTCGGGCGATCCGTAGTGTGGCAGGTTGGATACGTTGGCAGCGAGGGAAGAAAGCTGCTGACGATTCAGGATATCAATCAGCCCGATCCAGCGACGGGCATCCGGCCGCTCAGCGCGACATTCCCGAATTTTGGGATCATCAACGAGATCCACAGCAACGGAAATTCTAACTATAATTCCCTCCAGACGACGCTGAAGATTCGCGATTGGCACAGATTCAGTACGGAATTCGCGTACACATGGGCTCATAATCTTGACGACATGACCGCGTATCGCGGCGCGATGCCCCAGGACAACCTCAATCTTGCGGGCGACTATGGAAACTCTGACTTCGATACGCGCCACACGTTCACGGCGCTGGTTTCTTACGCGCTTCCGTCACCCTCACGCGCTAAACTCTTATTGGGTGGATGGGGCATCAGCAGCCTATTCTCATTCCATACAGGACAACCGTTTAACATCGTAACCAACGACGACAATTCCAACACAGACGAATTCAACCAGAGGCCAAACTGGAACGGTCAGGATCCGTTTGCCGGACTGTCTCACAGCTTTGATCCCGCTGGCGTGCAGTGGATCCGGTCGGACGTGTTCACGCAGCCTGATCCAGGCACTTTTGGTAACCTGACGCGCAACCGCTTCTATGGTCCGGGATATGGAGCTGTCGATCTGTCCGTATTCAAGACGACCAAGATCACAGAGCGCGTGGGAGCCCAATTGCGGATTGAGATGTTCAATCTCTTCAACCGGAAAAACTTTGCACCGCCGAGCTCGACTTGGGCAGACCAAGCTAATAGCAACGGCTTCGGCGTGAGCAGCGACACGATGGGTAGCTGGACGGGAGCTCCAGGCATTGGGCCGGGCGAACCGTTTAACATGCAGCTTGCGCTGAAAATTATCTTCTAATCGCAAGAGAGGAAGATCGCTGTGGCAGCCGGGAAGTCGAGCTCGGCTGCTGCAGTTGCTGTTATGATAGGGGAAAAGCGGCGGCTGGAGGGGCATATGAGCACGGAGAAAATTGTTTCCGGTGGTCAGTCCACGCGGCGGGGTTTTCTGCGAATTTCGGCGGCGGCATCGGCGGCGCTGATGAGTGGAATCGTTTCGGAGAGAGCGCTTGCGGCGGCGGTGTGGGGGAAGCCGTATCCGGTGGGCGCCGTGATCATTGACTCGAACGAGAATCCGCTGGGGCCTTGCAGTGCGGCGCGCGAAGCAATTACGGGAATTTGCGCGCAGGGAGGACGGTATTGCCCGTGGCTCGCGGATGACTTGATTCGACTCTTTGCGAAGGCCGAAGGGCTGAAGCCGGAATGTATACGCGCATTCCCCGGCTCGAGCGAGCCGTTGCACTATACGGTGCTGGCGTTCACGTCTCCGACGAAGAGCTACGTGACGGCGGATCCGGGATACGAAGCGGGAATGCACGCGGCGAAGATTTCCGGGGCGCGCGTGGCTAAGGTGCCGCTCAGGGCCAGCTACACCCATGATGTGAAAGCAATGATCGCTGCGGGGCCGGACGCGGGCGTCTTTTATGTTTGTTCGCCGAACAATCCAACGGGCACGCTGACTAGCCATACGGACATCGAATATCTGTTGCAGAACAAACCGAAGGGTTCGATCGCGCTGGTGGACGAGGCTTACATTCATTTTTCGGACGCGACTACTGCAATAGATTTGGTGAATGCGAATCAGGATCTGATCATATTGAGGACGTTTTCAAAAATTTACGGGATGGCTGGATTGCGTTGCGGATTCGCGATTGGAAGACCAGACTTACTGGAAAAACTTTCGGCATTCGGCGGATGGGGCAACGTGCCGGTGACCGCCTCGGCAGCGGCGATAGCGAGCTTGAAGGACGCGCAACTGGTGGCGGAGCGAAAAAAAATTAACGCGACGATCCGTTCGTCGGTTTTCTCCTGGCTGGACAGCAAAGGATATTCGTACATGCCGTCGCAGTCGAATTGCTTTATGGTGGATGCGAAAAAGCCGGCGAAGCAAGTGATTGAGGCGTTCGCGGCGGAGAATGTGTTTGTTGGACGGGTGTGGCCGGCAGTGCCTACGCACATACGAGTTACCGTCGGGACGCAGCCGGAGATGGAGCGTTTTCAAGAGGCGTTCTTGCATGTGACGGAGATGAAAAAGGTGAGCTACTCGGTGCCCCCAAATGCGAGGAGCAGAAACCATCTGGATGGCTACCGGGTGGGGCCGGAATCCAGTTTGCCGGCATGAACAGAATCAGTGCGAGAAATGCGTAAGCAAGCGGCGCAAGCCTTCTTGAAAAAGCTGTTCCGGCGTGATCAAGCTCAAAACTAAATAGCCGTCCTGCACAAAATCGTAGAAGTGGCCCGGATGGACCAATACATCCTGCTGCTGCAGCAAATCGAGTGCGAGATCCTCATCGGAGCGCGTGGCGGGCACGCGGAGGACTACGTTCCAGCCGGCTTCGAATGCGAGGCGCTCGCAGGCTTCTTGCGCGGAGAGTCTGGCGTCCAGGAAGGAAAGATTGGCACGGACTCGAGCGAGTAATTGTGTTTGAAAATTGCTGCGCGTGGCGAGCAATGCCGGAAGCGCGTGTTGCACGGGAGCGTTCATGGAGAGGTAGGAGTCGGCAATGACTTCAAGGCGCTGGCGAGCCTCGGTTTTTAGCTTTTCCGGGCCGGAGAGAGCGATCCAGGCTGACTTCATCTGAGGCAAGCCGCAGAGTTTGGAAAGTCCGCCCAGTGTAAAAACGAGGGTGTGCGTTTCCTTGGCGAATGTGGTTCCCGCGGTTCCCTGCACCGAAAAATCGAGAAAAACTTCATCGGCTATGATGGTGAGATTTCCTGCCGAGCAAAGCGCGGCGAGCTGAACTTGTTCGTGCGGTTTTGCATAGTGGCCCGTGGGATTGTTGGGGTGAACGACGATGGCGCCGCGAGTGCGTGGAGTGATGGACTGTTTGAATGACGAAAAATCGATCTGCCAGCCGTGATCGTACACCAGAGGATAGCGGATGAGGCTGACGTCGTTGAGCTCGGCAAGGAAATCGAAGAGCGGGTAACTTGGTGTGGGAATCAGAACTTCATCGCCGGGATTGCAGAGCAGCCGGAAAAGATACGAGTAAGCTTCGCTGGTGCTGGTGGTGAGAAATATGTCGGAGGCAGATACCGATGCGCTGTTTTCGGAGTAGTAGTGTGCCACGCCTTCGCGCGCGGGGAGCAGTCCCTGTGGGGCCGCTTCGTAGTGAAGGGACGTGGGATTTTGCAACGCCGAAAGAATTGTGGATTCGTCGTAGGTGAAACCGACTTCGGTGGGATTGGAAAGAGTTAGATCCAACAGCGGGGTGCCGCTCCGCCGATGCTCGGCGAGGGCCTGCGTGAGGCGGTTTTCGGCAAGATTCCAGTTTGTGCGCGATGCGAACATGAAGGAGTTATTGTGCAGGAAATGGTCGAGGATTTGGGAGAGGGAACCGAACCAGTGGGCATTTATTTGCGGTCGGTGGTGGGACTGACGCTCCAGATCCTTCGCTTCGCTCAGGATGACAACATCCTTTATTGAATCTATTGAAGCGCTTTCTTTAGGTCGGGGCCGATACGATCGAGGACGGACTCGGCAAAGTCTTCGCCGACGTAGCGATTGAGGATGGTGCCGTCACGGCCGATCAGGACGTACGTCGGCAGCCCCTCAACGCCGAACTCTTTCCGAATCGAACCGTTCGCGTCGAAATGCTGCAGCCAGGTCATCTGATGGCTGGAGACGAAGGCTTGCCAAGTCCGCTGGTCATCGTCTTCGCTGATGCTGATTACGACGAATTGATCACCGCCATACGCGGCTTGCAACTGTTTGAGCTTGGGAAGCGCGCTGCGGCACGGTCCGCACCAGGAAGCCCAAAAGTCGAGAAGAACGACGCGCCCACGAAAGTCGGAAAGCGAAAAGGTTTTGCCGTTCGCGCTGGCAGAGACGTCCGGGGCTTTCTGACCTGCGTTGGCGCGAGCGCGGGGAAAATTGTCGTCGTCCAGTAGTTTGGCCGTTTTGGCGGCAGGCTGGTTTTTGGCACGCGCGAGGCGCGCGGCGTCAGCAAGAGAGACTGGCTGGTCGGGTTGCGCCGCCGCGGCCGGTTGAGAACTCTGCGTTGGGTTCGGTGCGGAGGTTTGTGTGGACTGGGGCGCTTGCTGAGACGGCTGAGAAGGTGCGGGACTCTGCGCAGACGCACACGACAGCGCGACCAGCAAAGCGCAACTGACAAAAACGAATCGTTTGTTCAGCATCTGGACTGCTCTCCTGAACTGCCTTCCAGCTTTCAGGCTAGAAAGAAGGAGCGCAAAGACCAATGGAACCAGAGGTCAGTTGTGGCGGAACGTACAACTGCAAACGACCTTGAGACCCTCTTTGGAAACTAAATACGGGGCAGTCGCATCCCATACTCGGCTAGACTGTCAGGCAGTGTTTGACGGGAGGGCATGATGCGTTGGCGCTACGTCACTCTATTGTTGCTGGTTCTTTTCTCCTCCTCTTTTGCCGCTGCGAATGACAAGAAAAAAGTTGTGCTTCCGGCCGTGGTTTTGAAAGCTCAAAGTGTGGCGGTGCTTATTGACCCCGACACAGGTGTTTCGCCGTCGGCACCACTTGAAAACAAGACGGCGCAGGAGGACGTAGAGAAGGCGCTCGCAAAATGGGGACGATTCCGGACCGTTTTAAGCTCGATGAGCCCCGATCTGGTCATCGTAGTTCGCAAAGGCAACGGAAAAATGGTGCAACCGACCATCGGCGGAACCTCGCCAAACAACCGCCCTGTAATTTTGCAGCCGAATGACAATGGAATTCGGATCGGCGGGCAGAAGGGACAGTCACCCGATGGAACGCAAAACGACCCACAGAGCAGCAGCCCGCAACCACAGGTGGGCGTGGGAGCAACGGAGGATTCGTTTGTGGTTTACGACGGCACGGCAGCGGACACGATGGACCGCGCGCCTATTTGGCAGTTCGTTGCAAAGAATGGACTTCATTCACCGGATGTTCCCGCCGTGGGGGAGTTTCGAAAACTCATTGAAGAAGCAGAAAAACAACAGAAGCAGCAACAACAGCAGCAGAAAAAACCGTAGAGGTACTGTGACGGATTTCGAAGGACCAAGAATTTCTTGATTCTTCTGTACTCGCCTCTAAGATTTCCGTCTTGACCGCACAACTTCCTAATGGTTAAGTAATTCGCTAGTTGCTGGCGCTCCGTACTTCTCTTCGGGAATCTGGCGAGGAAACTCCAAATGAAGAAACTAGTTTCTATTGTTGCGGCCATTCTTGCCTTTGCCTTGCCCATTAGCATGCTCGCGTGGGGACCGGAGGGGCACGAGGTGGTAGGAACGCTCGCGGAAGCCATGCTCAGCAACGCCGCTAAAGCCGGCGTGCAATCCGTTCTTGGCAACGTCACTCTGGCTTCCGTTTCCAATTGGGCCGACCAAGTTCGCCCGCAGCGCCAAGAGACTTACAACTGGCATTTTGTGGACATCCCGCGAAACGTAGCGACGTTCGACGACAGCCGCGACTGCTTTCTGCCGAACGACACGCATCCCGGAGCGGCCACGGATCACATGAACTGCGTGGTGGACCGGATTACGTTTTTCAAGCAAGTGCTTGCCGATACGACCAAGACGCCGACCGAGCGGCAGGAGGCGCTGAAATTCATCGTGCACTTTGTGGGAGACGTGCATCAGCCGTTTCACGCGGTGGGCGATGCGCGCGGCGCGAACGACATTCATATCACGGAGTTCGGAACGACAAATTGCAACGGCAGACCCTGCAATCTTCACGCGGCATGGGACAGCGGAATGATTACGCATACCGGCATGGACGTAAACGCGTACGTGCAGCACTTGCAGCAGCTAATCACGGCAAATAACATGACGGCGAGCGGCAATCCAGCGGATTGGGCGAATGAGTCTCACGCAGCGGGACAGGCCGCATGGGTGGACAACGGCGGAGTGGTGGACGACGCGTATTACAACGCTCAGATACAAGTGGTGGATCGGCGGCTTGCGCTTGCGGGGTTGCGGCTCGCAGCGCTTCTCGAAGATGTCTTCGGAACGCACGCGCCACCCCCGACGGGGCAGATTGCAGTAGCAACCCGGAATGTAAACCTTCGGCCCGACGCTTCGACGTCAGAGACGCCGCTGGAAACAGTGCACAAAGGAGATCAGGTGACAGTGCTGGACGCGGGGGCAAAGGTTAACGGTTATTACCGCGTGCAGGCTGCCGATGGAAAGCAAGGGTGGGTCTACGCACGCTA
This sequence comes from Candidatus Sulfotelmatobacter sp., assembly GCA_035567915.1. Classification (GTDB taxonomy): domain Bacteria; phylum Acidobacteriota; class Terriglobia; order Acidiferrales; family UBA7541; genus Acidiferrum. Next base: position 107,300 of record DATMPA010000033.1, read on the forward strand.
CGTTAGGGTGCAATCCAACTAAGGTTATGGATTTTGTTCCAGCGTGTTCTTGATGACGTTCAGGGATTTCTGGAGAGACGACGCGGAGCGATCCACGGCGACCTTTCGAACGATGGAACCTTTGAATCCGGTCAATCCCGCTTGCTCCGAACCCAACACTTTAATGAGATAGAACCCTTTCGCGTGCGGGTCAGCCGTATCTGTGACGCAAAAGGTCAGATCTAGAGCGGTTTGAAAATAATGGCTCGAGTAGAGCTGTTTTTCGGCGATTGAGTACACGGGTTCGTCCGGCGGCGTTCCGTGATACGTCAGCACGTGGATGACGCGCAAGGTGGGTTTCAATCCAAATTTCACCTTGGCCCAGTAGAAAGTGTCCTCGACGTTTTCGTGCTTCCCCGCGGGATAGGAAAGAAGATAGTTGTAAAAATCCGGCAAATACTTTGGAAGGGCCTTCGAATAGCTGAGCATGTATTTGAACTGTTCGGCCACGTCCGTGGTTTCCTTCTTGTCGTTGTAGGCTTCGAAGGCGGTGTTTCCTTCGTGCTGGTATGCAGTGATTCGTTGGATTGCGGTCTTTTGCAGAAGCTGCGTCACTTGATCTTCCACGTTCGGGGCGGACCAATCGATCGTGCGCTGAAGTTCTTCGATACGGCTTGCAGGCAATTGCACCTCACATTTGCCGGGCTTGCAGTTTTTCAAGTCCTTGATGTCTTCGCTGTCGAACGCGAAACCCTTCAACTCGGAAGGCTGCGGAGGATTGCTGAGTGTGCCAAGCGCCTGGTATCCCGGGAGCGCGCGAAGGCGGTCGAAATCGCGCGAGAACTTTAGATAAGTTTCCGGATCGGCATTGACATAGACTGCACCGAAAACGAAAATTTCATCCGCTTTGCGAGATTGCAGTTTCTTTGAAACGGCCTGGCCGCTTCGTATCGTGCTGATTTGCTCGTCGGTAAGCCCAACGTATTCCTTGAAATAGGTTTGAAGATTGGGATTGGATTGAGAAAGACAAGGCGCCTCCAGACAGAAAACCCAAACAAGGGTGACCAGGACCTGCAAGACTCGGGAGCAAGTTTCCTGCACTCTTGCCATTCTTCAGTCCTCCTAATTTCGCAAAGATCAGGAGCTATTGTTTCAGATTTTCAGCCGCTGCATGAAGAGTTTGATGATAATTCCTAGTGATTCAAATGTCCGGAGAATTCGGCGCGGGCCTAGCTGACCTTTGCGCGCTGCAGCCGTTCTTAGGAAACGCCGGTCGCGTCACTATTCGCCTGAACTCCTTGCGAGCAAACCGCGAGGCGTTCTAACAATAAAGCAGCTTGTCCGCACAGAGTGGAGTTGGCCATCCCATGCTGGCTGGCTGCCACTAGCAATTGGCTCACGGCTTCGTATTCGTGCTTTCGGCATTTCTGGGCAATTGCTATGTCAAGCAGGAGCGGAGCGAGAGCGTTCCGCTCCGAGTCCGTAAGCTCTGACAATTCGGGTTGCCAGTGACCTTGATCTCGATCAATACACCCCAACAATTGATCGAGAAAAGATCTCTCGCACTTCGGCCCAACGATCCGTAGGGATGGCGCTCTCCCTGGCCGAAGCGCAGCTGCGCAAAGTAACCCCATAACAAGTGCGGTGTGGTACCCGGTTCCGAGGGCATATCGCACTCGTTCTTTTCCTTCCAGGGTGCTAACGCGATTGGCCTTGGTCGTGCCGCCAGGAAGAAGGCCTACTTGATCCTCGACGCGGGCGAGTACACGGAAACAAAACGCGGCTGAGGGGCACCAGCGTGCTCCCATTAGCGGCCACGCCATGAGCAATTCACCCGCGAGATCGTAGTCCTCTTCGTCGAGGCACTTCGCAAGCAGCGAGCTGGCCTCATCAAGAATCGTCGATCGCCGGCGAGGGAAACGGCCAGCACGATTACCGAAATCGGTACAGTACATGATGAGATGCGTAAAACCATACGCGTTTTGTCGAGGACCGCCCAGAATGTCGAGTGGCCGATGCATCACGGAATCGAGCAAGCCAGAGCGCCAATCTCGCCCGGGCTCTACGCCCGTCCACAAAGACGTAATCCACTCTTGCTCGACGGACGCAAAGGGAGGTCGCTCGTGGCCATATTGGGTTTGCCAGCCAAGGGAAGACTTGACGAGGTTGTCAAAGTCCGGATCGCAATATCCGAGCTTCGTCAAAAGAACATGCGGTACGGCAAAATCTAGTGCCGCACTTGGATGCAACGCTACATTAAGCAAGGTCCGTCGGGATCGGGCATGCGCCGCGAGAAGATGAGCTATTTCTTCAATTCGGTGAGAGACGTCGGGAAGATCCCTGACTGCCGCAGCCGCGTATAGGAGCATTGCGGTTTCGGCAATTGGTTTCTCGGGACCGAAACTGTTCTCTGGCACCTGCGCGTCCGCATACCCCTCCCCAGCGAAAAAATCTACGGCTCTTTTCGCGATGTCCAGGGCGCGGCAAAGCCGGTCCCTTAGATCAGCCGCGTCCCATTTCGACTGAGGCAGTGTGCGCACTCTCAATGCAGAGTGAATCCGCTAGACTCTATTCCCCCGCCGCTGCGGCCCGGACGTTCACACTCCGGAGTTCACCGACAAGTTCCCTGATGTCCGCAGCCGGCATGAGGCACGCAATGATGAATGGTCGGCCAGCTAGGACTACACGATAGCCGATGTCCGATGCAGACAACGCGGGGCCCAGGTCGGTTACTATCTTACCGATCGCATTAAAGTCGACTGCCTTGGCTTCAACGAAACGCTTAACGATGTCTTGGTTGGAAATGCTCATCTCGGATCTCCTCTTCTTATGAAACGTGAACTGCTTTGTTTTTGGCACCTCTTAATCGCGGGCCCGTGAATCGGTACTCCACACGGTCGAATGAACTTGCTGGCTCAGCTGAAGTCGATCAGACGAAACTACTTGCGATTGTGATCGGTCGTTAAAGACCAGCCTGCAAGTGGGAGGGCAAGGTTCTCAAGTCAGCAAGCCCTTGATCCGAAGGGCCTACGCCTAGAGGACTGAAGAAAATCCATCCTCCAGCGCGGCGATGCTATTACAGAGGAAAGTTCTAGTCAATGAGCAAGTATGTAATTACCTCTTCTCAGTCTGCGCTGACGCTATAAGCCCTATGCGAAAGCCTAATCTTAAGGTCGCGTGTTTAGTCGAGCGAGCAAATTCTATTGAAGGACGTTACTGTTAGGATTGGCTCAAACACAACCAGTCGCTTGTTGAGGAGTTGGAGCAGAGAGTGGAAGTTGAACTCGCGACTTGCCGACGGCTGGAGACGCTTGAGGCAGTTGATTCTAAAGCCTCTTTCTTGCGTCATCGAATGTCATGTTACTTAGCTAGCGAGGTGTCCAGGAAGGATTACGAGTGAAGAGGCCATTGACGAAGCCCATTTCGTAAACAATGAAAATACCGAACGCCAGGCTTACCAAGCCAGACAGTAGTCCCAAACTTCGATTAAAACGAGCAAAACGGTCCGCGGAATAACTGAAGGGGACGGCTATCGCTGTCGTAATGAGCATCATTCCCGCGATGGTGCCGACTCCGAACACAAGAAGATAAGAAACCGCCCATAAAGGGACACGAATCGTTGTAAGGACCAGCAACGCAATTGCTGCCGAGCCAGCAAGTCCATGAACAACACCTACGGCTAGTGGTCGCAAGACTTGATAAAAGCTGAGCGGCCCAAAAGTACGATCCATCCAACTTACTGGTGTTGCGTTTTCGGCGTGGCCGTGTTTCTCCGGTTCATGACCATGCGGGTGAACGTGAACATAGTCTCCGTGACTGTGAGGATGCGAGTGCTGCCCGGCTTCCGCCGGCGTAACTGTTGCGGAAATCCAGCGCATGATTCCGGAAAGATTCAGAATCCCAAGAAGAATCAGCATCAAGCCGACCGAGAGTTCCATCGTGAGGCCCACCCGTGGCGGGATGACAAGACTGAAAAGGATGATCGCTGACCCAACTGCCAAGATCGTGATTGTATGTCCCACACCCCACAGGACGCCGATCAGCGCGGCGTGGCGAATGCTTCGCTGGCGGCTCACAATCGTCGTAATGGCGATAACGTGATCCGGATCGGTCGCGTGGCGCATCCCGAGAAAAAAGCCGAGAACAATAATGGAAAGCAGGGTGACCATACAAATCTCAGCTGGCATGAGAGTGAGCTGAGAGGGCTAACCTATAAAAAAAGTGGAGCCGAGAGCGAGAGTTGAACTCGCGACCTGCCGATTACGAATCGGCTGCTCTACCACTGAGCTACCTCGGCCCGACACATTCATCATAACATTCGCAGAAAAAATCTGTCGAGCGCGCACGAAGGAGATGTGTTCTTTAGCGGCTCCTTTTTTTTCAGCGAGAAAAGGGATACATGAGCCAGCCGATGGTGATGCCGACCAATAGGAAAAGAAAAAACGACCACGCAGCGTATTTCAGGCGCTCGGCGGGACGGCGGCGACCGAGCGTGCCGAACGCGAGCGAGATAATCAGCGCGAAAAGCAGCATGGATTGAAGATGCGTGAGTGGAACATGCACGGATGGAGGAGGCATCGCGGCGGTCAGGCCTTCCGCCCGCGCGCGGCTTCGTACGCATGCAGAGCTGCCAGAAGATTGAGGACACCGGCGGTGGCGAGAAAGCGCGTGCCGTAGTCGCCGGTGGAGTGCGAAACGTCCGGGCCGTCGGATTCGAAAGTGCGTGCGAGCGCATAGAAACTGCCGGAGCCGAGGTCCGCGAAATAGCCGAGCGTGGCGAATGCGTCGTCACCACGCGAGGTGAAAAGATTGCCGCGCATCCCCGCGCCGAGTGTGACGAGCGCTCCCACGGCGAGGAAAACCGCAAGCGCGCGCCCCCACATTTTTTGCAGCGCATGGCCTAGCCCGGGAACGGCCCATCCGGCGACACCGATCAGGAGTGCGAGCAGTTCACGCCTCTCGCTGTTGCGCGACGGAGCCGATTGAGTTTCTGGTTGCGGCTGTTCGGTTATGGGTTCTTGCCTTTCTAGTTCTTGCATATCACGCGAGAAGCGCCAGAAGCTCTTTCTGAACCGCGCCGGTAACGCGCGCTTCTTTTTCGCCGACGTACACATTCACTTCGCTGCGAATGCCGAAGTCCGGAAGATAGATGCCGGGCTCAACGGAATTGCACGTGCCAGGAATCAAGTGGCGGACGTCGTGCGTTTCAAGGCTGTCCATATTGACGCCGTTGCCGTGAACGGATTGGCCGATGCTATGGCCTGTGCGGTGGAAAAAATATTTTCCGTAACCGGCTTTTTCGATGACACTGCGCGCGGCTTTGTCCACTTGCCAGCCTTGTAACGGCTTCCCTTTTGCGACGCTGGTGAGGATGAGGTCCACGGCTTTGTCACGCGCGTCGCGCACGGTGCGAAATACTTTCGCGATTTTCTCGGGAGGCTTTGCGCCTAGGAAGCCGACCCAGGTGATGTCGTAATACACGCTTCCGGGAGTGTTGCGCTTGGCCCAAACGTCGAGAAGAAGGAGGTCGCTTTCCTTGATTGAAGTCGGGCGGTCCGGCGAAGGGCCGTAATGCGGGTCGCTGGCATGCGCGTTGACGGCGATGTCCGGGCCTTCTTCCGTCGTGAGGCCGGCGGCGGCAAACTCCTGCAAGATCCAATCCCTGAGGCCGTGTTCGGTTTGCGGGCGATTTTCGCGAACGCCGCGCGCGGCGAATTGGAACGCTTCCGCGACGATACGGTCCACGTGCTTGCCTGCGTAAAAATGCGATTCGAGCTGCTCAGGCGACCAGACTGCTTCGTATTTCTGGACAAGGTCGGCTGAGCTAACGACTTTCACACCGGTGGAACGGACGAGTTCGATGGTACCGGCGTCCACCATGGCCACGTATGGAATCGCATTCTTCGGCGAATACTGCATGGCGATTGTTTTCGCGCCGCCGATGAGTTTTTTTAGATTGCCGCGAAGCTCTTCCTGCGCCGAGTAGTAGAGCGTGTCGCCCGGAACTACGGCGAGCGATTCCGTTTCAATTTTGTGGACGAGTTTTTTCGGCGTGCCTTTGGCGGGAACAAAATAGAACCAGCGGCGCGTACGCATGGCGGGCGGCAGATCAAGGATGCGCTGCGCGATAGGGTCGCGGCCGCGAAAATCGTAGAAGAGCCAGCCGTGCAGCCCGGCGGCGCGCAAATCGCTCTGCATTTCGGAAAGATTGAAGGACATTTTCTCCGGTTCCGTGCTATCAGGCTTCGAAGAGCAGCAAGGCTTCCACTTGTTGACGCGTCACGCCATCAACGGCAACACGTTTAGTTCTGCTGCGATCGCCGCTCAGGATTCTAACAGCCGACTTAGGCCTTTTCAAAAGAGAGCCGAGGAATTCGCAGAGCGCTTCGTTGGCGCGATTTTCAAGCGCCGGCGCGCGGAGGCGGATTTTTAGCGCGCCTTCCATTACGCCGGAAACTTCGTCGTGGCCGGCGCGAGGTTGGACGCGAACGGTAAAGACAACGGAATGCGTTGCGGGATTTTCCGAAATGTCCAGAATTCCCGTGGGATTCACCATGCGCGCTCGTATTGCACAGGTGGTTTGATCTTGTAGCCTAGTTCCAAAGCCGCGCGGCGTGGCCAATACGGATCCCGCAAAAATTCACGCGCGAGGAATACAAGGTCCGCTTTTCCAGAGGAAAGAATTTCTTCGGCCTGCTTCGCGTCAGTGATGAAGCCCACAGCGCCCGTGGCAATCCCTGTTTTGTTGCGAATGGCTTCCGCAAAAGGAACCTGAAATCCGGGGCCGGCGGGAATTTTCGCGCGTGGAACGGTTCCTCCGCTTGAGGAATCGATGAGGTCAACGCCGAGCGGCTTTAGCTGGCGGACGAGTTCTATGGATTGTTCGATGTCCCAGCCGCCTTCGACCCAATCTGTGCCGGAAAGACGGTAAAAGAGAGGCAAGCGTTCGGGCCAGGCTTCGCGGACTGCTTTGGTGACTTGCAACGGGAGGCGGATGCGATTTTCGAACGAGCCACCGAATTCATCCTTACGGTGATTCGTAAGCGGCGAAAGGAATTGGTGGAGAAGATAGCCGTGGGCGGAATGGATCTCGACAATTTCGAAGCCGGCGGCGAGCGCTCGTTTGGCAGCATGGACGAAAGCGCTAACCACAGTTTTTAGTTCGGCGGCGGAGAGTTCTTTAGGAGTGGGATAGCCTTCATCAAGAGGCAGCGGACTGGCGGAGACTGGCTCCCAACCTCCCTGTGCCGCCGTGAGTGGCTTGCCGCCTAGCCAGGGAGCGGCGGTGCTCGCTTTTCGTCCAGCGTGAGCGAGTTGAATACCAGGCACAGCGCTCTGCGAGCGAATGAATCCCGTGATCGGCTGCCATGATTCGACGTGAGCATCGAGATAGAGTCCGGTGTCAACGGGCGAGATACGGCCTCGCTCCTCGACAGCCGTGGCTTCGGCCATGACCAGCCCCGCGCCGCCAACGGCCCTGCTGCCAAGATGCACGAGATGCCAAGGCTGGGCATGACCGTCCACGGCCGAGTATTCGCACATGGGCGAGACGACAATGCGGTTTTTCAATTCAATTTCGCGGAAACGAATGGGAGTGAACAGGGTCGTCATTATTTTGGGAGCTCTTCCTTCTGACTCTTTCTCTGGTGACTATTTTGTTTCGCGCGCGCCGAAGAGTGCGGTGCCAACGCGAACCTCCGTTGCGCCCTCCTCGATGGCGGTTTCGAAATCGTGCGACATGCCCATGGAAAGAACGCGAAGCTCACATCGCAATTGCGCTTGCAGGCCGTCCCGCAACTCGCGCAATTTTTGGAAATAAGGGCGCACCTCTTGGATGTCTTCTAGATAAGGCGGGATACACATAAGGCCAGCGAAGGCTAAGTTAGGAAGTTGCACAATGCGCTCGGCCAACGCGGGCAGATTGGAGATTTCTGCGCCGCTTTTTGATTCTTCGCCTGCAATATGCACTTCGATCAAGACGCGCAACTTTTCTGTTTGGCCCGATTCCGCGCGGGCGCGATCAAGACGCTCGGCCAGGGCCATATCGTCCACGGAATCCACGCTGTGAAACAAGCGCGCGGCGCGGGCGGCTTTGTTGGATTGAAGATGGCCGACTAGATGCCAGCGGCCGGATAAGTCCGCGACTTCGCCGTGTTTCCCTTCCCATTCCTGTACCCGATTTTCACCGAAGTGAACGACGCCGGCTTCGAAGGCCGAGCGAATATTGGAAGCCGGATGCGATTTCGAAACAGCGATCAGCGTTACGTCTTCGATGCGGCGGCCACTGCGTTCGGTGGCAAGCGCGATGCGTTCGCGGATGCGGAGCAAGTTCTCTTTGATGTTCGGCGCGTTCATTCTGAATTTTCATCGTAGCATGCGGCGTTGCGGCTCCGAACCTGTCCGGTTAGACTGTCGCACAGCCCTTTCACCACATATGGCCGGAAAATTAATCGCAATCGAAGGTATAGACGGCAGCGGAAAGCAGACGCAATTGCGTTTGCTGGAGCTTGAGTTGAAATCGCGCGGCTATTCGGTCTATTCGACCGGCTTCCCGCAGTATGAGTCCTGGTTCGGCAAGATGGTCGGGCAATTTTTGAACGGCGATCTCGGCCCGCTGGACAAAGTAGATCCACACTTTTCGGCGTTGCTCTACGCGGGTGACCGTTTCGAAGCGAAAGGGAAAATCCTGGCGGCGCTAAATCGTGGGATGATCGTGCTCGCGGATCGCTATGTTGCTTCGAATCTGGCGCATCAAACGGCGCGAGTGCCTGCGGAAAAGCGCTCGGAATTTCTTTCCTGGATTGAGAACCTGGAATATGGAATCTACGATCTACCCCGTGAAGACCTGGTGCTTTACCTCCGCGTGCCGCCGCACGAAGCGCAATCGCTCGTGAAAAAGAAGCCGTCGCGTTCGTACACGGACGCCAAGCAGGACATTCTGGAAGCGAGCATCCGGCACCTGGAAGATGCGGCAGATATGTACGATTCACTTTCGCGGCAATCGCCGTGGGCGACCATTCAGTGCTATGACGCGACACGCGGGGAGATGCGGCTGCCCGAAGAGATCTCCGCGGACATTCTATCGGCGGTGAGTCCCTTGCTGGCGGGCCTGGAGCGCGGCTGACTATGCCTTTTTCTGAATTTCTTGGCAACGAACGCATCGTGGCAGCGCTGCAGGGCGCGCTGCGCAGCGAGCGCGTTCCACACGCGCTTCTTTTTTCTGGTCCGCCCGGAGTAGGCAAGTTCACTTTGGCGCGGCTTTTCGCGCAGGCGGCGAATTGCGAGCGGCTGAAGGATGACGCTTGCGGTGAGTGCGATACGTGTAAGCGCGTAGCGTTGCTTGCGGAACCCCAGCGGCTCATCGAACAAGGGCTGGCGGAACGTGGCGAAAGCGCTGATGCGGCCACGGTCGAACGTGTGCCGCTAATTTTGCAAAGCCACCCGGACGTCTGGGCGCTGGTTCCCGATCCGGTGCGTCTAAAGAATCCAGTGGCGAGGCCGATGCTGCGCATCGGGCAGATTCGCGCGGCACAGCGGGCAGCGTATTTCCAGCCAATGGCGCGGCGGCGCGTTTTCATTTTCGATGGCGCGGAGACCATGCGGTGGGACGTGCAAAACGTCCTGCTGAAAATTTTGGAGGAACCGCCCGGCTCGGCGACACTGATTCTGACCGCGCCTTCGCCCTATTCCCTGTTACCGACTATTCTTTCTCGGTGCATGCAATTTCACTTCGCGCCTCTTGCAGCGACGGAAGTGGAGCGCATCCTGAAGGAGAAGACGGACAAGAAACCTGCGGAAATCAGACAGGCAGCGCAGCTTTCCGAGGGCAGTCCGGGGCTTGCGCTGGAGATGAACGTAGAGGCCGCCGTCAAACGCAGGCAATCTGCGCTGCGAATCTTGGAACGCGCCGCGCGAGGGCAGGGTTTTGCGCAGCTTTTTGCGGAGACTTCTGCCATCGCAAAGGATCGCGAAGACTCATTCGAAGCCCAATTGGCGGTTTTTTATGGCTTACTGACGGACTTGCTGGAGCTGACCTCCGGTACGAAACAGCCCCTCTTGCGGAATCCGGGCCTCGCCAAAGAGTTAGAAGCTCTAAGCAAGGCAGTGGACTCACGCTGGGTAATGCGTGCGATTTACGGGCTGGACGAGCTCTCCTTTGGCGCGAGGCGCAACTTGAACCGGCAACTCGGCCTGGATGCCCTTGCTGTGTCACTCGCACCGAGTACATAAAAACCCTTATTGCAATCGAGGCACGTAAATCGTATTAGTGGCGCAACGCGGGTAGTGCACCGTCCAGGATTTTTGGCAGGGGCTGTAACCGGGCGAGTGCGCGACGCATCTCAGCACTAGAAACCCAAAACACCCCCCTCTCGGGCACTGAGGAGCCAACATGGTGAATCGTCGGATGTTCCGTCCTGGATTCCAGGACATGAAGGAACAGAATTCTCCCCGCATCAACTCAAACAACGGACCCGCGCCAAGCAAAAAGCCCGCCCCACCGGAGACGACCCATGCGGAGAATTTTTACTGGGTCAAGCAGATGCAAACGCATACGCCGATGACGATTGTCCTAGACTCCGGCGAGACACTGCATGGCACGATCGAGTGGTACGACCGCGACTGCATCAAGCTAACGCGGCAAGGGAGTCCGAACCTGCTGATTTTCAAGCGTGTGATCAAGTACGTCCACAAGGACGGCGAAGAGGCCTCGCAGGGCGGCGCGGAGTAAGCTATTTTTTCGCGGGCTGCGCAGCTCGCTCCATAGAATGGCCTGCCGCGGCTCCGAAGGTCAGCAGCGCCTTCGCAGCGAGAGTGCCCTTCCCATCAAACACTTCGCATTCGGTTACGACAAAATTTCTGCCCGCGCGCAGCACTTTGCCCTCTGCCTTGATCTTTCCGCCCGGTACCGCAGACAGGTAGTTTATTTTCAATTCAATTGTGGCGATTTCGGTTCCCTGTGGCACCACGGTATAGGCCGCGATGGCAGCGGCCGTGTCCGCCAGGGCCGCAAGGACGCCGCCGTGAACCACGTTGTGAATCTGTCTGTGGCGCTCTTTCACTTTCATTGAAAGAACAGCGCGGCCGGGCGCGAGGCTTTCCACATAAAAGCCCAGCAAAGCAGGTAGACGACTGCTCTTCATGCGTTTGCGGGCAAGTTCGAGGAGTTCTTTTGTGATTTTTGGCGGCGTGGCTGCCATGCGTTTTCCTTTGGTGATCATGCCGCGGTAAGGCCGCCATCGAGCGGAATGGCGGCTCCGGTGAGCCAGGACGACTCATCCGATGCGAGATAAACGGCCAGCTCAGCGATGTCGGCAGGACGGCCCATGCGACCCAGTGGAATTGTCGCTAGGCGTTCGCGCTTCACACGATCGCCGTCGGGAGTGTTGAAGAGTTGACTGACGAGTTCGGTCTCGACAATCGAAGGGCAAATGCAATTCGCGCGAATGTTTTCATGGCCGTGGTCAATGGCTATGGCTTTGGTGAGCAACGTGACGCCGCCCTTGGACGCGCAGTACGCGGCGCGCTTTTTCATGGCGACGAGGCCGAGCACGGAGCCTATGTTGACGATTGCGCCGCCGCCCACTTTGCGAAATTCCGGCAAAGCGGCGCGGCACATCAGGAACGGCCCCTTCAAGTTGGCGTCAATCAGTTGATCCCAATCACTTTCGGGAATTTCTTCGATGGTGGAGACGTGTAAGACTCCTGCATTGTTCACCAGTACGTCCAATTTGCAGAACGCCTCAACGGCTGAGCGGACGGCGTTTTGCGCGTCGGCGGCTCGGCTGACGTCGCACACCACGGCGATGGCTTTGCCGCCAGACCCCTCAATCTCTTCAACGACTGCCTGGAGCTTTTCCAAACGCCGTCCCGCCACGGCCACTTTGGCGCCTTCGCGCGCAAAGGCCAGGGCGGTGCCGCGGCCGATGCCTGTGCCCCCACCTGTAATCAAAGCAACTTTGCCGGCGAGCCGTGTCACGAAATGGAGACCTCCTGCGTCTAAAGAAGAAGCTTTCTTGCCCGCGAAATTCTATCGCGGGTGCGCGAATGTAGCATTGGCTCTTCTGTCTAGCAAGCTGGCGACTGGCAAGTTGCGGTAGACACGACTTGGGGTATCGTAGCGGGACGCTTTACCAGGAGAATCACACCGGCTCATGCGCATCGGTATCACTTGTTATCCCACTTATGGCGGTTCGGGCGTCGTGGCCACCGAGCTTGGCCAGGAACTTGCCGCGCGCGGGCACGATATTCATTTCATCAGTTACGCGCCGCCGATTCGAATGAATTTGGCTGACCCGCACATTCATTTTCATGAAGTCGAAGTTGCGTCGTACCCTTTGTTCGATCACCCGCCCTACACTCTGGCGCTTGCGACAAAGATGGTGGAGGTTTTCGAATCCGAATCGCTGGATCTGCTGCACGTGCACTATGCGATTCCGCATTCGGTGAGCGCGCTGCTGGCACGTTCGATGGCGGCGCCGCGCAGACTGCCTTTCATCACGACGTTGCATGGGACCGACATCACGCTTGTAGGAAGCAATCGCAGCTATTTGCCCATCACGAAATTTTCTATTGAACAAAGCGACGGCGTCACAACGATTTCGCAATATCTTCTGAACCAAACCATCAAAGAGTTCGACATCAAGCGGCCGATGCAGGTAATCCCCAATTTTGTGAATTGCGACCTCTACACGCGCAAGCCGGATGAAGCGCTGCGTGTTCGGTGGGCTCCCGGCGGAGAGCCAATCGTGATGCATCTTTCGAATTTTCGTCCGGTGAAGCGCGTGACGGACGCGGTCGAAATCTTCGCGTTGTTGCGGGCGAAAATGCCGGCGAAGCTGGTGCTCATCGGAGACGGCCCGGAGCGCGGGGCGGCGGAATATCTCGTGCGTAAGAAAAAGCTGCAAAAAGATGTGCATTTTCTCGGCAAGCAGGATCAGGTTTATCGCTTGCTTTCCGAGGCGGATCTGTTTTTGTTGCCATCGCAGCTCGAATCGTTTGGCCTTGCAGCTCTTGAAGCGATGGCGTGCGAAGTTCCGGTGATTGCAACGAATGTCGGCGGAGTGCCGGAAGTGATCGAACACGGCGTGGATGGCTTTTTGGTCGAGCCGGAAGACGTCGCAACGGCGGCGCGCTACGCGATTGACTTACTTTCGCGTGCGGATCGTGGCCGCGAAATAGGCAAACTCGCGCGCGTCAATGCCAAGAAAAAATTCTGCGCTAACGATGTGATTCCCGCCTACGAAAACTACTATCAAAGCGTTCTTTCCGAATCACACGCCGCCACTGCCTGACGCCAACGTGCAAGTTAATGTGCAGTCTCGACCTGCGCTTTGATGTGTCGAAGAACGCGCAGGTGGATTTTGTGAATGATGTAGTCCGACCAGAAGTGCCAGTATTGCTCTGGCCACATAGTGTGACTGTACCAGGTCGTGCCTTCGAGTCGTGTGCGACCGCCCGGTAGCGGCGTTAGCAGGAATTGACCCTGATGCGATTCGAAATAACCATGCAAGTGAGTCGGTTCGATGTGTGCATAGGGCGTTAGTTCGTTCATCGGAGCGGGATTTGCTGTGACGCTGAAACGCAGCACGTGCGGCTCGTCCCAAACGGTGACGGGTTCCACGAATGGACCTGTGGAGAAAACGCAGTGGCGAATCGCCCCCGGACCGTGCCCGGAGATTTCCGCACGAATTGGGTAAGCAATTCCCGCGCGAAAGAGCGCTTCCTGGGGAGGCGGGATTTCCGCGAAAGAGACGACTTGCCGCCAGACTTTTTCCGGCGGCGCGTTCACCTCAATTGAAGACTTCACTTCAAACACGGCAGCTTGGGGTCTGACAAAATGTTCCACACCGAAAAAAGAAGGCGTTAGGAAGATGACGACCGAAAGCATTGCCGGCGTGTGCCGGCGTCCCCAATGGACCGACTGAATCACAAAGCCGAGCCACCCACCCAGAAGCGCGAGGATCAGAGCCATCGGGGCAGCCATGAGAATGCAAATAATGCCCTCAATCGCTACTACGAGAAGAAGTAAACCCACCACAACTATGGGCAGAACGGAGACACCCACGCAGTCACCGAAGCTGCGCGGCTCGTGATAGCTGTGCAGCAACACACTGAAGAGTCCAAGGCAAAACGGTAGCGCTACAAACAATCCCCAGCCATAGGATTTGATTACCTGCGTGCCGAGCACTGTGAATAGCAAACCGAGGAGCGTAGTGAGCCCGATGGAGAGAACGGCACTACCCCACTTGGAGTGAGGAATCCAGCGGTCCAGCGGCCGCACATGCGGCCAAGGAGCGGCTTCTTCTCGCTGCGGCTGCTCTACGGAACGAAAGGCGCTAAAGACTGCAAACATCACGAAGTTGAGTACGGGAATAAAGAAGAGACATGCTCCCCAAAGAGGGCGGTCGGCATCGCGCAAACGTTTGACAGTCATAGCCAAACCAAGCCAGATAAACGGAAGCGAGATGGCCAGCATCGTCACGGCAAATCCGGCGTCCGGCTTGGCGAGCATTAGAGCGCTGGTGACCACACCAAACGGCCGCAAGTAGAAAAGCGGGTTCCAGGGGCGATGGAAGATCGCGGTGATAACCAGGAAGTCCAAGATCAGCTTCACGGCAAAGGCAATAATGCCGACAGAAAGGTAGTCCCGGCCGTTTGCGCGCCCTTCCCACCGCCAGAGATTCGCCAGATTCATCGTCGCCTCCGTTGCTGGTTTACGGGGACTATTGCCTTCTGGAAACTTCCATGCGTGAACATTGCTCTGCGGCACAATTACGTTGTGCGGCAATCCAGTGGTAACCTTTGCGGAGAATGCGCATCGCGCCTGGGATTTTGGAGAGCCAGACGAGCGGGATTGCCCACCAGATTTCCTTGGCAATTTCGACGGCGGCATCGGCTCCGCCGAAGTGACGGCCATCGCAATGGAGGAAACGCATTTCACGAAGAAGTTCGTGCGGCGTGAGGCCGAGCAGCGCGCCGACGCGCGGATCTTGCAGCGGAGCGACGCCAAGATTGCGGCGCTCCAGAATAGGAGCTATCCGACGCGCTACGCGAGTACAGAATTTGCATTCGGAGTCGAAGAAAAACCAGCCGCGGGCATGGCGTCCTTTTCCGTCCGTATATTCGTCCACGAGAGAAATCATGGCCCTAGCTCGCAGCTTTCTTATTGCTGCTGCTTAGTAGCGTGATGACCTTTCCGCGTAACTTGGCAACGCCCTTCAACGCCCCGGGCGGCATGCGCATCACCTCTTCGAACATTCCGCTCATGATGGTGAGGAATTCGAGCATACTTTCGAGGCGCTCGCGTGTGTAGGCGTCACCCTTAGTATCTTTTTTCAGTTCATCCACACATTCGCCGATCACGCGCAACGTCGGATCAATCTCTCGGCGTTTGCGTTCTTCGGAGACAATGCGAAAGATTTCCCAGACGTCCTTGATGCTTTCGAAATGATCGCGCCGATCACCGAGCACGTGCACGACACGCACAATGCCCCAGCCCTGCAGTTCGCGCAGGCTGGTGCTGACGTTCGAGCGGGCCACGGAAAGCGTTTCGGAGATTTCATCTGCGGGAATTGGCTTGGGCGAAAGAAAGAGCAACGCATGCACCTGGGCGACGGTGCGGTTGATGCCCCACCGCGTGCCCATTTCGCCCCAATGCAGGATGAACTTCTGCGCTACGGGAGTGAGTGCGCCTTGCCCGGGTTTATTTTGCTCGCTCATGGATCCTCGTTCCTTGTGAGCCCACTCCCACCAGCGAGAACGACGCCTAGGGGTCGCGTTGGGCGGTTTGGAGGGGAACTGCTTTGAAATTCATTCATCGTTGCAGCATCATCCGTAATTTCTGTAATTACAGAAATATCAGAACATAGCGTAGTTGTCAAGCTCTTTTTGGGACAGCAAGGACTAGGCGGGAACGACTTTTATTTTGAAAGGCCCAAGATTTCGAGGCCGCTATTAGCGATGCAATGCAGGTTGGGCCATTCGCTGCGCGGAAACTACCCCTAACCCGCAGCAGCTTCCTGCAACGTGGGAGTCAATTCCGGCACTTCGATGCGGATGAGTGTGCCTTCACCGGGGCGGCTTTGCAGGTCGAGGTGAAAGTCGGTGCCGTAGAGGACGCGCAGGCGTTCGCGCACATTGCTCAGGCCAATTCCCTCGACATAAACGTGCGGCATTTTTTCTTCGGAGATGCCGACGCCGTTGTCCTCGATTTCAATTTGCACGCGGCCGTTGCTCTGCACAGCGCGGAGCTGAATCTTCCCGCCCCCGATTCTGGGACCCAGACCATGTTTTAAGCAGTTTTCGACAATGGGCTGCAGCAACATGCTGGGGATGAACGCTTCAAGTGCGGAATCTTCTATTTGTTTGATGATGTCCAGATTGTCCCTGCCAAAACGTGCAACTTCGATGTCCAAATAGTCGTCAATGAACTGCAATTCTTCGCGTAAGGGTACGAACGTTTCGTGCTTACGTAACAGTCGCCGCAAAATGTTGCTGAGTTTCAGTACCACGCCGCGGGCCGTATCCGGGTCCATGCGAATCAGAGACGACACGGTATTCAGCGTGTTGAAAAGAAAGTGTGGATTGATTTGGCTAGACAGCGCGTCCATCCGTGCCTTGAGCAAAAGCTGTTGATGGCGTTCGAGATTCATTTCAATGCGTGTGTTATTCCAGATTTTCAAGGGTGCGGCGACCGACATAAGCGTCGCAATCACAGCGAGTGCAAGCCACCAGTTCCAGTGCTGATCAATCGCGAAGAGCCACTTTGGACTCGTGGCAATGGCTAGTGCCACGCGGCCGAGTTCAAGCCCAACGCAAGTGAGTAGGGGCAACATCTCCCAGGAGATTTCCGCCTTGCGCATCATGCGCACGACGGCCTTGGGAATATTCAAAAAAGTGAACGGCCCAAAGTTCCAAAGCTCTTCTTTGTTTGGAATTGCCTGCCGAATCAGTCCACCGAGTAAACCTGCCGCCGCCGCCGCGGGCATGCCGAGCCACTCATGAGCCGCCAGCGCGGGAATCGTGACAATCGCACCACCGATCGGTCCAACAACGCGGCCGCCGAGCAAGCCCATCAAGAAAGCGCCTTCGATCGAGAGGTCCGCAAAATGATAGGCAGGACTCACAAGCCTCAACGCAACACCGAGAATCAGCGGTGGCGTCATGAACAGCATCAACTTCAGCTTTTGGTCCGGGTCACGCTCTTCGGTGAAGAGCACGCGCCGAAACGTATTCCAGCGCGCCAGGAGCGCGGCAAACGACGCCGCCACGCCAACCTTGAGCAGCAGCGTAAACAGAAAATCGCGTGTAGAGAAGATGGATTCCATCTGCGTTCGTCAGTCTCTTGGGTAACGCTAGCCAATCCGGCCCGCGATGTAAAGGGAGGACACCGGGTGGCCTGTTATACTAAGCAATTCCCATGACGCCAAAATCCCGCACCAAAAATAAGCCCACCAATTCGAGCGCACTGAAACACGTCGCCGACGCCGCGCTGCCCACACGGTGGGGCAAATTCACAGTCCACGGCTTTACAGGTAAAGGACCGCAGGAGGAGGCCGTGGCACTCGTGCGAGGCAATTTGAAGGGTAAGGCGGCGCCGCTCGTCCGTGTTCATTCGCAATGCCTTACAGGGGACGTACTTAACTCGCTGCGTTGCGACTGCCGAGCGCAGCTGGAACTTTCGCTTAAGAAAATCGGCCAAGCACCCTCCGGTGTGCTGGTTTATTTGCCGCAAGAAGGCCGCGGAATCGGCCTGATGAACAAGTTGCGCGCGTATCAACTGCAAGATCAGGGAATGGATACCGTCGAAGCGAACGAAGCGCTTGGATTTGCCTCCGATGCGCGCGCGTACGAATTCCCCGCAAAGATCCTCAAGCAACTCGGCGCGACGAAAATCCGGCTGCTTTCGAACAATCCGGAGAAGGTCCGCCAGCTCGAAGAATATGGGGTCAAAGTCGTCGAGCGAGTTCCCTGCCAGCCACGTGTTTCAAAAACCTCGCGCAAATATCTCGAGACAAAAAAGTCAAAAATGGGACACCTGCTGAAAGGCCTTTGAGGCTAAGCGCCACACTATGACGCCGGAGCTTAGAACGAAGCGGCTAGTCCTGAGGCCGTTGGAGCTTGCGGATGCGCCGCAAATTCAATGGCTCTTCCCGAAGTGGGAAATCGTCAAATATCTGAACGTATCCGTTCCCTGGCCATATCCGAAAGATGGCGCGTTGACGTATTGCCGCGATGTAGCGCTGCTTGAAGTGGAACGCGGCGAATCCTGGTATTGGACGCTGCGGCTAAAGAACGCTCCCGCGCAACTCATCGGAGTCATTAGCCTGAGCACAAAAGCGGACGAGAATCGCGGGTTCTGGATCGATCCCGAGTGGCAAGGGCAAGGGTTGATGACGGAAGCTTGCGACGCCGTGACGGATTACTGGTTCGAAGCGCTTCACCTTCCGGTTCTGCGCGTTCCGAAAGCGATCTTAAACGAAGCATCTCGACGCATGTCTGAGAGACAAGGAATGCGCGTTGTCTGGACAGGTGAACGAGAGTACGTCAGCGGAAAGCTAATGTCGGAGCTTTGGGAGATTACTGCTGAAAAGTGGCGAGCGAGAAAACGAACGAGTTAAGTGTTCAGCCCCCGCCAACGAATTGCACGATTTCGTAGCGGTCGCCAGCCGCAAGCTTTGTTTCGGCCCACTGTGCGCGAGGAAGAATTTGCAAATTGCGTTCGATGGCGACACGCCCATTCTCAAGACCAAGCGCCAGCAACAAATCCATGACGCTGTCGCCCGGCTTCGCGGCGCGCTGCTCTCCATTCACAACGATCGCAAATACGGCGCCCGTAGCTTGCGTTGCGTCGCTCATACCGCAGGAACTCTTGCCCGGCTGCGCAATTGAAAGCGAAGCTGGCCCCGCGCGGAGCCGTTTTCGGCCTCAACGACCAGCGCAGCCTCCGCTCCCACGAGTTTCGGCATATCGAATTCCAGGAGTGCCCGCCCATCGCCGCCACTCAACGCGGAAGCATGTACGGGTACTGCAGATCCTTCCATGCGCGCCTGGATGTTCGCATTCGCTGCGGGGCTTCCGGCACGGTCCAGCACGGAGATCTGCAACGTTGCGCGTTTGCCGTTCAGCCAATTCTTGGCGTTCAACAGTTCAATCTTAAGATCCAACAACTGCGGCGAGTGGTTCGTAATCGGTAGGGTGAGCTTCAAGACGCCGGAACGGAGGTCGTCTTCCACGCTGCGATGCTGGTCATCAACTCTTTGCTTCAAAGTGACTTCTTTTTGCGCGTCCAGAGGCAGCAAGTCCAAATAGTTATTCGTGCGGCGATGTAGCACGCGCCCACGGTAGTAGACCGTGGTGTCAATCAACGCCTGCGAGAGGCCCCGGTCTTCCGTTTGGACATGGAAGACTGACTCGCCCACCGAAACGTTCGTGTTGTGTCCGAAGAGCATGGGTCTGTTCCAGTACGGGGCAGTCAAAATATATTTTCGCTCTGCATTTGACCGACCGCGCCCTGAATCGTTATTATACCGCTTCACCATGAATGATTCCGGTCTTCATGCATATGGTCCGCTAGTCATACACCTGCTGGCTGCAGCATTTCTTGCTGGCACGATCGCAACCCTATCGAAGCTGGTCGGCTGGCGGCGTCCCACCAAGGCCAAGCTGCAGGCCTATGAATGCGGTATGGACCCGACCGGAGACGCCCGGGAGCCCTTCTCGGTCAAATTCTATCTGGTCGCTATGGTTTTTATTTTGTTCGACGTAGAAGCTATTTTCCTGTATCCGTGGGCCTACGTATTTCGCAGTCTTGGATGGTATGGCTTTGTCGAAATGATGATATACCTTGCCATCCTGCTGGTTGGTTATTTCTATCTCTGGAAAAAGGGCGCGCTGGACTGGCACAGGTAAACTGCGCGTAAGCGAAAACGAGTGGCGGACAACACAAACCAAAACGCTAATGCTGTCGTCGAGCATCTGCGCGCGTGGAATCCCAAAGCCGTCGAGGACGTGATCGAATTTCGCGGCGAGACGACCGTTGTTTTACCGAACGGGCTTTTGCGCGCGGCGGCAAAGGAATGTCGTGACGCACTTCAGTTTGACCTGCTTTCGGACGCCACCTGCGTTGACCGCTTCCCGGTCGAGCCCCGCTTCGAACTGAACTACCACCTGACTTCGATTCGCCGGAAAGAGAAGATTCGGTTGCGCACGCGCGTTTCTGGTGAGCATCCCTTCGTGGACTCAGTTATTCCAGTGTGGCCGGGTGCGGGCTGGCTGGAACGCGAGATTTTCGATTTGATGGGCGTAAACTTCAACGACCATCCGGATTTGCGGCGAATCCTGTTGCCAGACGATTGGAGCGGGCACCCGCTGCGCCGCGACTACCCCGTGGAAGGATTCCGCGATATTCCGGCGACTTATTTGCCTGGTTTGAAGAAATAAAGGCCATGACCACCACTGTCGAAACCGCTACCGGCGCAACCAAAACGATGGTCCTGAACATGGGACCGCAGCACCCGTCCACACACGGCGTGCTTCGCATACTGCTGGAGCTTGACGGCGAGACGGTAGTGAAAGCCGTTCCGGATATTGGTTATCTGCATACTGGCATTGAAAAGTCCTGCGAAGACAAAACGTATTCGCAAGTGACTACGTTGACGGACCGGATGGATTACCTCAACCCGCTTGGCAACAATCTTGTTTATGCTCTGGCCGTGGAAAAACTTCTCGGACTCGAAGTCCCCAAGCGCGCTCAGTACATCCGTGTGATGATGGTTGAGCTGCAGCGCATTTCCTCGCACCTTATCTGGCTCGGCACTCACGCGATTGACCTTGGCGCGATGTCGGTCTTTCTTTATTGCTTCCGCGAGCGCGAAGAGATTCTGAAGCTCTTCGAACTCTTCGCCGGCCAGCGCATGATGACGAGCTACATTCGCATCGGCGGCGTGGCGCTGGATCCTCCGGCGGGTTGGCGCGAAAAAGTGGACAAGGTCCTTAGGATGATGCCCAGCCGCATTGATGAGTACGAAACGCTGCTAACCGAAAACCGCATCTGGATGGCACGCACGAAAGGCGTCGGTGTCATCAAGCTGGAGGACGCTATCGCCTACAGCATGACGGGGCCGACACTCCGCGCCGCGGGACTCGCTTACGACAACCGTAAGGTATTTCCCTACTCAAGTTACGAAGAATTCGATTTCAACGTTCCGACGCGCACCGATTCCGACTGTTTCGGCCGGTACATGCTTCGCATCGCGGAAATGCGCGAGAGCCTGAAAATCGTTAAGCAGGCCATGGAAAAAATTACGGACCAGGGTCCGATCAAGACCGAAGCCGCTGGCATTATTCCGCCGCAACGCGAAAAGATGAAGACGGAGATGGAAGCGCTCATCTACCACTTCAAAATTTTCACGGAAGGGTTTTCTCCGGCGCCCGGTGAAGCTTACGTCACGGTCGAATCGCCACGCGGGGAGCTCGGTTGCTTCATCGCTAGCGACGGTTCGCCGAAGCCGCTGCGCTGTCACTTCCGTGCGCCATCTTTTATCAACTTGCAGGCGCTACCGAAAATCGTCGAGGGCCAGATTATTGCAGACGTGGTCGCTTGTATCGGCACGATTGATATCGTCCTCGGCGACGTGGACCGGTGACCGCCATGCAAATGTCTCCACAACTTACGACGAAGTTTGAAAAGCTGCAAAACGCGTATCCCGTAAAGCGCAGCGCGCTAATTCCCATGATGATGTGCGCGCAGGATGAGTTGGGTTGCGTTAGCGATGAGATGATTGCGGAGATTGCGAACCGGCTTGAACTCCATACAGTTCAAGTCGAGGAAACGCTCGCCTATTACTCCATGCTGCACCGCAAACCGGTGGGCAAGCATCATGTTCAGGTCTGCACAAACGTCGCGTGCATGCTCCGCGGCGGCAACGAAATTCTGGATCAAGCTAAAAGGCGCCTCGAAATCGGCAACAGAGAAACGACTGAGGATGGCGTCTTCTCCCTGGAAGAAGTCGAATGCATTGGCGCGTGCACCGGCGCGCCAGCGATGCAAGTGAACTATGACTTCTACGAAAACCTCACTCCCGTAAAATTTGACCGCATTATTGAGGATCTAGACAAAGGCCGCAAGCCTGCGCCGGAGCCCGTCATCAGTGGCGCACTGCACGACCGCCATGCGCTAGAAACACCGCTTATCAGCGCGCGGTGGGGCATCAAGGATTCTCGCAAGATTGACGTCTATCTGAAAAACGGCGGCTATAAAGCGCTCGAAAAAGTGCTGAAGCAGATGACGCCGGAAGCCATCATTGACGAAGTGAAGAAGTCCAGCTTGCGTGGCCGCGGCGGCGCGGGCTTCCCCACCGGTATGAAGTGGTCCTTCGTGCCCAAAGATTCCCCCAAAGCAAGATACGTTATTTGCAACGCTGACGAAGCTGAGCCCGGTACCTGCAAGGACCGCCCACTAATGGAAATGGACCCGCATCAATTGATCGAAGGCATGATCATCGCGGGGCGCGCGATTGGATCGCATCGCGGGTTCATCTACATGCGCGGTGAATACCGCTACATTCAGGCCCTAGTGGATGACGCAATCACCGAAGCGTACGAGCGCGGCTACCTTGGTAAGAATATTCTCGAGTCAGGCTTCGATTACGATTTGTTAGTTCACACCGGAGCGGGCGCATACGAATGCGGCGAAGAATCTGCCCTAATGGAATCGCTTGAAGGCAAGCGCGGCTATCCGCGCATCAAGCCACCTTTCCCTGCCGTCGTGGGCCTCTACGGCTGCCCCACAATTATCAATAATGTCGAAACCCTGAGCGCGGTGCCCTCGATCATCAACGAAGGCGGCGAAGCTTACGCCAATCGTGGCACTCCGAAGAATGGCGGCACGCGGCTGCTCTGCGTTTCCGGCCACGTCAATAAACCCGGCATCTATGAAATTCCGCTCGGCTTGAACATGAAAAAGTTCATTTACGAAATGGCTGGTGGAATTCCTGATGGCAAGAAACTCAAGGCCGTGATTCCCGGCGGCAGCTCCTGTCCGATTATGTCAGCCGAAGAAATTGATATCCCGATGGACTATGACGCCGTGGCAAAGGCCGGCTCGATGCTCGGCTCCGGCGGCATGGTCGTGATGGACGAAGACACCTGTATGGTGGACATGGCGCGACGCATCATGCATTTTTACGCGCATGAATCCTGCGGCTGGTGCATCCCCTGCCGCGAGGGAACCTCCTGGCTGCGCAAAATGCTGGATCGTTTCCACGAAGGCCTAGGCCGCTCCGAAGATATTGATCTGGTCGGCGAGCTCTCCAGGAACATGCTCGGCCGCACCTTCTGCCCGCTAGGTGACGCCGCTGCTCTGCCGACGATCAGCATCGTGGAGAAGTGGCGCAACGAATTTGAAGACCACCTGAATGGGCGCTGCGCTTACAACAAGTCCAGCGACGAATTGCTTCTCGGTGCGCGATAAAGGGATCATGGCTGAACAAAAGCTAGTCACATTCAAGATTGACGACCGCGAAATCCAGGTTCCTGCGGGAACACTGGTGATAGAAGCGGCCAAGCAGATCGCCACAGAAGTTCCTTCTTTCTGTTATTACCCGGGACTTTCGCTACAGGCTGCCTGCCGCATGTGCCTCGTGGAAGTCGAAAAAATGCCCAAGCTGCAGACGGCGTGTACGCTTGTCGCGTCCGAAGGCATGGTCGTTAAGACTCATACGGATCAGATCAAGCAGGCGCGCAAAGGCGTCCTGGAATTTTTGCTGACGAATCACCCTCTCGATTGCCCTGTTTGCGATAAAGGCGGTGAGTGCGAATTGCAGGACATGGTGTTCCGCTACGGCGCGGACTCCAGCCGCTTTATTGAGGAAAAAATCCATCGGCCCGAAGAAAAGTGGTCGGAGCTCGTTTACTACGATGCACCTCGCTGCATCCTTTGCTTCCGTTGCGTGCGCGTTTGCGATGAAGGCATGGACGTGAAGGCGCTAGGCGTTGGTATGCGCGGCGCGAATTCCGTGATCATTCCCAACCGCGAAGACCACCTCGAGTGCGAAGAGTGCGGCATGTGCATTGACATCTGCCCCGTCGGCGCGCTCACGAGCGGCACGTATCGCTACAAGACACGTCCATGGGAAATGCAATACGTCTCTACAATTTGCACGCACTGTTCGAATGGCTGCAAAACGACGCTGAGCGTGCGCAATCACGAAATTCTCCGCGCGAACAACCGCGATCTTTCCGGCATCAATAATGACTTTCTCTGCGTGAAAGGCCGTTTCGGCTTCGATTTCACGAAGCACCCTGAGCGCATCAAGCAGCCACTAGTCCGCAAGGGCGACAAACTCCTGCCCGTTTCCTGGGAAGAAGCGGCGCAAACCGCTGCTAACAGATTGAAAGCGGTCCGCGATGCGCATGGCGCGGATTCGATTGGATTCATCGGTTCAAACCGCACTTCGAACGAAGAGAATTATCTCTTCCAGCGTCTAGCGCGCGTCACCATCGGCACAAACAACATTGATCATCACCGTACGGCTGATTACACCGGTTTGGTTACAGCGCTCGGCGAAAACACCAAGGATTCGCTACTCACGATGGATCAGCTTTACAAGTCCAAAGCCGTGCTTCTCATCGGCAACGATCCCACGAACCAAAATCCGTTTGTCGCGTGGCAGATTCGCACCGGCATTCGCCATCACGGCTTGCAGCTTTACATCATCAATTCGCGCGACATCAAGCTGAAGCGCAAGGCGAAGCAATTCGTAAAGGTCGCCGCAGGTCAGGAGGCCGCCGCAGTACGTTGGTTGGCCTCGGGCGAAGGGCAAATCGTCGGCGCGGCTGGAGAACAACTCGGCGCGCTCAAGAATGCGCTTTCCGCTGAATCCGACGTCGCCATCGTTTTCGGCGCCGAACTCACCGGCTCGGCAATCGCCAGCATTGTTGCTCTTGGCTCAACTCTTCCAGGCAGGACCCGTTATATGACGCTCGGCGACTATTCGAATTCCCGTGGCGCAGCGGACTTCGGCGTGCTGCCAGATCGCCTTCCCGGTTACGCTTTCCTCGATGACGCCAAGACGCGCGAAGGTTTCGAAAAACTTTGGGGCGGGAAAATTCCGCAAGAGCCCGGCATGACCACGCCGCAAATGATAGAAGCCGGGCAAAACGGTGGTCTAAGGGCGCTCTACGTCATGGGCGCGAACCCGCTCGCGCATTTCGGCACGCTTGGCTACGGCCGCGGCAAGGCAGAACTCGTCATCGTCCACGAAATGTTCATGACCGAAACGGCCAAGCAAGCGGACGTTGTCTTCCCCGCCGCCTCTGCCTACGAAAAAGACGGCACCGTCACCAACACCAGCGGGGAAATTCAGCCGCTGCACAAGGCCGCGGAAGTCATGGGCGCGCGTAGCGATTTCGACTTGCTCCGTATTCTTTCGCATCAACTCGAAAAACAGGGTATAGGCAAAGCGTTCCATTACAAAAATCCTGCCGCCGTATTCGAAGAAATCCGCAAAGCAGTGCCAGGCTATGACGTGGAACTGATCGGCCTGCTCACCGGCGCTGCAGAATCCGTGGAAGTTTCCGTGAAAAAGAATGGCCACCCCGCGTACGATGTGCCTGTTGGCCTGATTCGCTCCGCGCAGGATTCTCTCTTCACCAGTGGAACTCTGGGACGCTATTGCCAGGCTGTTGAATCCGTGCCGGAGGCTCAGGCAAAATCGTGACCGCCCTCCTCACGCAAAACGTATTCTGGATTATCACGATCGTCAAGGTCGTCCTGCTGCTCGTCATCGTGCTCACGGTGGACGCGTACCTCACATGGTTCGAACGCAAAGTCGTCGCGCATATTCAGTCGCGCTGGGGACCGCACCGTGTCGGCCCGCACGGCCTCCTGCAACCCGCCGCCGACGGCCTGAAATTTCTTTTCAAAGAAGACCCTACGCCAGCCGGCGTGGACCGTTTTGCGTACTACCTCGCGCCGTTTCTCGCGCTGGCACTTTCGCTCACCGCACTTGCCGTAATTCCCTTCGGTCCGAAACCCATTGTGTTGTTCGGCCAAAAAATTTATCTCTGGATCGCGAACCCCGATATCGGCCTGCTCATTCTCTTCGCCATCACCGCGCTCAGCGTCTACGGCGTCGCGCTCGCCGGCTGGGCGTCCAACTCAAAATACTCGCTTCTCGGTGGCCTGCGCGGCTCCGCGCAGATGATCAGCTACGAACTTTCGCTCACGATGTCCGTCGTCGGTGTACTGCTAATGGCGAATACTTTTAGCCTGCAAGGCATCATCGAGGCGCAAGCAAATGCCAAACACGGAATTGGCATACTTGGCTGGAATATCTTTGCGTGGACGCATCAGGGCCTCTTCTGGCCGCAGATTATCGGTTTCATCTGCTTCTTCACTTCCGCCATGGCTGAAACCGATCGCGCACCCTTCGATCTTCCCGAAGCCGAATCTGAACTTGTCGCCGGCTTCCACACCGAATACGCCAGCTTCAAGTTCGCGATGTTCTTCATTGCAGAATATACGGCAATGATTACCGTCTCCTGCCTCGCAACAATTCTCTTCTTCGGGGGCTGGCTCTCTCCCTTCCCCCAATCGTCTTTTTGGCTTTGGCAACTGACCCACTACATTCCCAGCGTCACCTTAATTCCCTTCGGCCTCTGGGTGATTTATGACGGCATCAAATACGAAACCATCTTCGGCAAGCTGATTCTTCCCGGCGTTGGCGCGGCCATGGTCGCCATCGGCGCAGCGCTTATCGCCTTTCCTGCCGTCAACGAATTCATTCAGCCCGTTTTCTGGTTTACGGCTAAAGTTTTTGTTTTCCTCTTCTTTTACGTCTGGGCGCGGGGAACGTTGCCTCGCTTGCGCTATGACCAGCTTATGAATGTTGGCTGGAAGCTGCTGCTGCCGGTATCCATCGCCAACGTGATTGTC
This sequence comes from Candidatus Sulfotelmatobacter sp., assembly GCA_035567915.1. Lineage (GTDB taxonomy): Bacteria > Acidobacteriota > Terriglobia > Acidiferrales > UBA7541 > Acidiferrum. The sequence goes on from DATMPA010000033.1 coordinate 134,217, forward strand.
ACAGCGCTGGTTATTCTCTTACGGAGGTACCGGTGAGTCCCGCCCTCCTCATTTTCTTCGTTCTTGCTGGGCTCGCTGTTCTCGCAGCGCTGAGCCTTGTCGTGCAGCGCCACCCGATTCACAGCGCGCTTTCCCTCATTGTCGTAATGGTGTGCCTCGCTGGTTTGTATCTCCTCATCGGCGCGGAATTCGTCGCCGCCGTCCAGATCATCGTCTATGGCGGCGCGATTATGGTCCTTTTCGTTTTTGTCATCATGCTTTTGAACGTTGGTGAAGAAGAGCGTACGGATTTTTCCAAACTGGCCAAGTTTGCCGGCTTGCCGCTGGCTCTCGCTCTGACAGCATCCATAGCCGCCGCGGTAGTAAAGCCTGATCTCGGCGCGGCCGGCGTAGCACGAGCGGCTATCCCGAACGCGACCGCGCAAATTTCTTCGATGCTCTTTAAGGAATTCGTCTACCCGTTCGAACTCACCTCGTTCCTGATTCTCGTCGCCATCATGGGCGCGCTCGTTCTCGCGCAGCGGGAAAAGAAATAGCATGGTGCCCACGAACTATTACCTGGTCTTGAGCGCCATCCTCTTCGGTCTCGGCACGGTCGCCTTCGTCTTCAAGCGCAACATCATCACGATTTTCATGTCCATCGAGCTAATGCTGAACGCCGTCAACCTCGCCTTCGTTGCTTTCAGCCAGGCCTTCGGCAAAGTGCACGGCCAGGTTTTTGTTTTGTTCGTCATTGTAGTCGCGGCAGCGGAAGCGGCCGTGGGGCTCGGCATCATCATTTTGATCCAGCGCAATCGCCAGTCGCTGAACGTTGAGAAAGTGAACCTGCTCAAACTCTAATGCCTACGCCGATGCTTGATCACCTCTGGATCATTCCGTTGCTGCCTCTGCTGGGCGCGACGACCAACGGCCTTTTCGGCAAGAACTGGCCGAACAAGGTTGTCAACGGCGTCGCTCTCAATGCGACAGGGTTTTCGTTCCTTGCCGCGCTCGAAGCCGTCCGCGAATTCATTTACGTTCGCAACCAGGAACTCTTCCGCAAAGAATTCTTCGACTGGATCGTCATCCCGAATCTGGTGAGCGGTGGCAATCTGTTCCGCGCGGGCTTCGACCTGCAAATGGACCAGCTCACGGTCGTCATGGTCCTCGTCGTCACCGGTGTCGGCTTCCTGATCCACATCTACTCCACCGGCTACATGGCGCATGAAGGCGGTTACTACCGCTTTTTCTCCTACTTGAATCTCTTCATGTTCTTCATGCTCATTCTCGTTCTTGCCGCGAATTACGTTCTTCTTTTCGTCGGATGGGAAGGTGTCGGCCTCTCCAGCTACTTGCTCATCGGTTTCTATTTCCTGAAAAAGTCCGCCTCCGACGCGGGTAAAAAAGCCTTCATCGTCAACCGCATCGGCGATTTCGGCTTCATGCTGGGGATGTTTCTGCTCTTCAAGACCTTCGGCACGCTGGACTTTACTCAACTCTTCGCTAAAGCCGAGCCGTGGTCACACGAAGGTTGGGGACAGTTCGGTACGTTCACCGTCGCGTGTCTTTTGCTCTTCATGGGCGCTTGCGGCAAATCGGCCCAGCTGCCTCTCTATGTCTGGTTGCCGGACGCCATGGAAGGCCCGACGCCCGTCAGCGCTCTTATCCACGCCGCGACGATGGTCACCGCAGGCGTCTACGTCGTTGCCCGCTCACACATTCTCTTCACGCACTCCGAAATCGCCATGGTCGTCGTCGCCATCGTCGGCTGCGCCACGGCGTTTTTTGCCGCAACCATCGGTCTCGTTCAGACCGACATCAAGAGAGTTCTCGCGTACTCTACCGTCAGCCAGCTCGGTTATATGTTCCTCGGCTGCGGAGTCGGCGCTTTCGGCGCGGGCATCTTCCACCTGATGACTCACGCCTTCTTCAAAGCACTTCTCTTCCTTGCAGCCGGCAGCGTGATTCACGCGATGGGCGGCGAGCAAAACATGCTTCACATGGGCGGCCTCAGCAAGAAAATCAAGGTCACCTATTGGACGATGCTCATCGCCACGCTCGCCATCGCCGGCTTTCCGCCACTCGCGGGCTTTTTCTCCAAAGATTCGATTCTTTACGCCGCTTTCATTCGCGAACCGGGCGGCCATCCGCTGTACATCGTTGGTTTGCTTACGGCCCTGCTGACTTCGTTTTACATGTTTCGTCTGATCTTTCTGACCTTCCACGGCCAGCAGCGCTACGACGAGCATCACGTCCACGTGCACGAATCACCGTGGAGCATGCTCGGCCCGCTTGCAATTCTCGCCGTGCTCAGCATCATCGGTGGTTGGATGGCCGCGCCTTCGTTCTGGGGCGGCGAAGACCACTTCGCGAGTTTCCTCACGCCTGTATTTGGCGTCGCACACGAAGCAGAAGGAGCGATGTCCGAAGCCGCCGCGCACAAGCTTGAACTCTCGCTCGCCTTCGTTGCCGTCGTCGCGGCGCTCATTGGCTTGCTCACCGCCTTCTGGCTCTATCTCAAGCAACCCGGCAAGCCCGCCGAAATCGCAAAATCCCTCAAACCCATCTACACCAGTCTCTACAACAAATATTACGTGGATGAACTCTACGGAGCCGCTATCGTAAAGCCGCTCCTCGCCATCTCCACAAATGTTTTGTGGAAAGTGATCGACGTCGAAGCCATCGACGGCACCGTCAACGGCATCGCCCACGGCGCCACCGCCACCGGGGATGTTGCGCGCCGCACGCAATCCGGCAATACGCGCAGTTACGCCGTGTGGGTCGTGATTGGCGCGCTGGCGGTGCTCGTTATCATCTTCTGGCCGGCGATTCGCGCCCTGGCAGGAGGCGCGCAATGATGCTCCCAAGCCTGCTCAGCAGCCTCATCCTGATTCCTGCCGTAGGAGCACTGGCTCTGCTTGTCCTGCGCGGTGACGACCACAAATTTATTCGCGGCCTCTCGCTCGGCGTCGCCACCTTCGAGTTTCTTTTCTCCCTGCTTCTGCTGAAGAAAATGGACTTCAGCGCCTCGGGCTATCAGCTCGAAGAGAATTTCCACTGGATCAGCGCGCCGCCGATTCACTACCACGTGGGCGTGGACGGCCTCAGCGTCTTCCTCGTCATCTTGACGACATTCCTCACCGCCATCTCCGTCATCGCGTCCTGGAACAGCATCCACGAACGTGTGAAAGAATTCTTCGTCGTGTTGTTGATGCTGGAAGTCGGGATCATCGGCGTTTTCCTCTCGCTCGACCTGTTCCTCTTCTTCCTGTTCTGGGAAGTGATGCTCATCCCGATGGCGTTTCTCATCGGCATCTGGGGTCACGGCCGCAAAATCTACGCCGCCGTAAAATTCGTGCTCTACACGATGGCTGGCTCCATTCTGATGCTGGTCGGCATTATCTGGCTGTACAACGTGACCGGCACATTCGATTTGCCCCAGATTCAACAGGCGCTACAGGCCAGCCCTGAACTGTTAGGCAAGACCGTGGAAATCGCACAACGCAATGAACTGCTGCTTTTCCTGGCCTTTTTCGTGGCTTTCGCCATCAAAGTTCCTCTCTTCCCGCTGCACACCTGGCTGCCGGATGCACACGTGGAAGCCCCTACGGCTGGCTCGGTTATTCTGGCGGGCGTGCTCCTGAAAATGGGCACCTACGGTATGATGCGATTTTGCTTGCCGCTTTTTCCACATGCGTCGCGTGAACAACGCTGGTGGATCGTCTTGCTGGCCATCATCGGAATTATTTATGGCGCGCTCGTTGCGCTCGTGCAGCCGAACCTGAAAAAGCTCGTAGCTTATTCCTCGGTCAGCCACCTCGGCTTCGTCGTGCTCGGCATCTTCACGTTCGGCACCATCGGCATACAGGGCGCGATTTATCAGATGCTCGCGCACGGCATTTCCACCGGCGCACTCTTCTTGCTCGTCGGCATGCTCTATGACCGCCGCCACACGTTCGAAATCAGCGACTACGGTGGCCTCGCCACTCCCATGCCGAAACTCTCTGCCTTCTTCCTCTTCGTCGCGCTCTCTTCCCTTGGCTTGCCCATGCTCAACGGCTTCGTCGGCGAATATTTGATTCTGCTCGGCACCTATGTCACCAATTGGAAGTGGGCCACCTGGGCCGCGACGGGCGTGATTCTCTCCGCTTGCTATCTCCTCTGGGCTTATCAGCGAGTCTTCTTTGGCGAAGTTACGCAAGAAAAGAACCGCGCGCTGCCGGACGCGAGTTGGCGCGAACGAGGAATCCTCTTCGCCATGGCCGTCATCACGCTCTGGATGGGCATTGGCTCCGCGTATTTCACCCGCCGCACCGCCACCGCAGCGGAGACAATTCGTCAGGAGATGATGCGCGCTGGCGATACCATGCCGCAGGAAGCGATGTCACCTTCTGATGGCGCCGGCACAAAAATTTCTCTCGAAAGGTCCGGCAACCGCTAAATGAATAACGGCATGCCCACCATCGTTGATCTCAAACTTGTTCTTCCAGAGCTTGTCTGGTGCGGCTTTGCCGTCTTTATCATGCTGCTGCAGCCGTTCCTCAAGAACCGCCACTTCTTCACGTTTCTCGCGCTGGTTGGCTCGCTAGGTGGCACAGTCCTCTCCATAGTCTCCGGATGGAACTACGGTCCGGGCTTTTCGAACCTCATTCGCATGGACGCCTTCAGCTTATTCTTCCATTTGCTTGTGGGCGCAGTGGCGTTTCTGGTCATCCTTGCCTCGGAAACGTACCTTGAACGGGAGAATCTGGACTCCCCCGAATTTCTGGCGTTGGTTCTCTTCGCCACTGCAGGCATGGGTGTCCTCGCCTCCGCGCAGGAGCTGATCACCGCGTTCATCGGCCTCGAAATGAGCTCTATTTCCAGCTACATCCTCGCCGGCTACCGGCGCGACGCGTCCAAGTCCAGCGAGTCCTCGCTCAAGTATTTCTTGCTGGGCTCTTTCGCCACGGCCTTTTTTCTGTACGGCATCGCGCTCGTTTACGGCGCAACGGGCACCACGATGATTGACGCGATGAATGCCGTAAATCCGGCCAATGGCTGGCTCAAGCTTGGTCTCGCGATGATCCTCATCGGCCTCTGCTTTAAAGTTGCCGCAGCGCCTTTTCAGATTTGGACGCCGGACGTTTACGAAGGCGCTCCCACTCCCGTGACTGCCCTATTCGCTGCTGGCCCCAAGGCCGCCACGTTTGCGTTGCTTCTGCGTATTTTTGCCAGCGTTCCGGCAGCAACTCACTATTGGTTCTGGGCATTCTGGGTGCTCGCCGCGCTCACCATGTTCCTCGGCAATCTTGGTGCGCTGGTGCAGAACAACGTCAAGCGCCTGCTCGCCTACAGCTCCATCGCCCATGCGGGTTACATCCTTGTCGCGTTTGCTGCCGTCACCTACATGGCAGGAGAAGATCCATCCACGGCGGCCCGCGCCTATGCCGCAATTCTCTTTTATCTTCTGGGCTATGCCCTGGTGAAGGTCGGCGCGTTCACTATTGTTTCGCAGTTGGGCGGCGCCGACGAAAAGCACGTTTCGCTCGACGACTATGCGGGCCTCGGCCAGCGTCAGCCGTGGATCGCCGCGGCGCTCAGCGTTTTCCTGCTTTCCCTGCTCGGCTTGCCGGTTACAGCGGGCTTCTTCGGCAAGTTCTACATCTTCACCGCGGCCGTCCATTCGAAACTCATCTGGCTCGCAATTCTGATGGCCGTGAACAGCATTATCGGTTCGTATTACTACCTGCGTCTCATCGTCGTGATGTATATGCACGAACCAAAGAGCGAGGCCGCCGCAGCGCCTGTGCGCTTCCCCGTCACGGCCAGCATCGTTCTCTGGATTACCGTGGCCGGCACCATCTACTTCGGCCTAGCCCCCAGCCGTACCCTCAACTTCCTGCTCGACCAAAAGAGTCTGATCGGTTCGATGCGCTAGACTTCCACAATTTCTTTAGCCTTCAGCTACGGCTAGCTCAAATAAAAAAGGCCCCTGATTATGCCGGGGGCCTTTTTTCCGAAAGCGCGAAATGATTACAGCTTCAAATAGAGCAGAAAGCCGAGAGCAAAAGTAAACAGCGTAAGGGTTTCAACGAATACGAGTCCCAGAATCATGGCTGCGCGAACACCGCCCTGTGCGCCCGGATTGCGCGCGATACCTTCACAGGCAGCCGCAGCGATGCGTCCCTGTCCCAAACCGCCTCCAACAGCGGCGATGGCCACGCCGAAGCCTGCCGCGATTACCAATGCGGTCGGATTCACCGGCAGTTTCTCCGCGGGCGCATTGCCCTGAGCGAACGCTGCAGGCGTCATCACCATTACTGCAACCAACAGAAGCAAAACAACTGCTGCTTTTTTCATTACTTCCTCCTCGTAAGATTGCCGCCAGGAGGTGGTTCCCGGACACCGTGCAGCCGGGCTCACACTGAAACGGTCACTACAAGATCGATGCTAGTGCTCGTCCGCGGTCGCCATCCCGATGTATACCGATGGGAGCACCGTAAAGACGTAGGTTTGAATCAACGAGACGAAAATATGAAGCCCGATAAAAGCGATCGGAACGAGCGCTGGAAGAATTCCCAAAATCACGCCCAATACCGGAGACTTATTCCATCCAGCAACGGATGCCGTTACGAAAATGCTCAAGAACAGCGCGTAGATCATGTCACTGGCAAAAATATTCGCCCAAAGCCGGACCGTCAGCGACAGGAGGCGGGCCGTGGTGCTGATGATTTCAACGGGGAAAAGCAAGATCGCAAGCGCCCAATCGGCCGGTTTATGAGGCGATCCGGCAAAAGTCTTCAAGTATCCAAAAACGCCGTGGTGGCGAAGCCCCTGCCAGTTGAAATACAGAAATGTCAGGATCGCGCACGCAAAAGGCACGGTGGCGTTACCGGTAGGAGAGGAAAGAAACGGAAACACGCCGAAGAGATTTGCGAGAAGGATGAAAACCGAGATGGAGCCAACCACAGGAATATGCTTCTCGAACCCTTGGGGAACGTTCTCGTGAAGAATATCGCGCACACCAAAACCGAGCGGATTCGTCAGTAGGAGCTCAGCCATTTGCTGCGTTGCGCCCGGTTTTTCCACCGACAACCGGGATTTGACGATAAGCGCCAAAAGGGTCGCAACAACTAGAACGAATAGTCCCATCACCACATGCTGCGGGATCGGGAGCGCTGCATTTTCAGGCTGAATATGCACCTTTTGAAGCAAAGCGAGAACAAGCGGCCCCAAAAAGTGGTTTGTCTGCTGCGTCAGCCAATTAGCGTGCTCTTCCATCACCTATTCCGAGGAACTCGTAATTTCCCACACACTCGCCGCAATTGTTGCGGCTCCTAGAGCGCACAACCCCAAAATGAGACTGGCAAGGGGAACGTGCAGATAAATAAAAATAACATACACCCCGAGGCCTATCAAGCCGTACCGCAGGGCCACTGCAAAGTAGCTCCAGCGCGGCAATTTCGGGTTTTCTATACCTGCCTGAGCGGCGGAAGCTACGGAAAGAGCGCTAGCGCCTCGGCGCATCCATTGAAAATCAAGCCATCCCAGCGCGGCGCCGAAGCCCAGGCCAACGGCCCAGTCGCTGCGGTGCAGGCCCAGCGCAATTGCTCCAGAAACAAAGCCCACTGCTAGCGTCAGCCAGGCAATCCTGCGTTCCGTCCTGACGCCTTGTAGATTGCCAGGCGTAGTTTCACTCGGAATTGGTTCGCTGGCCACGTTTGGGGCCGCCATCCCCGGGAAGTCTGCGTATTACTTCTCGCACGCCTCCGTAAAACCCGACAGCGCCAAGAATCACCAGTAGCCACGGGCTGGTGTGAAGCCATTTATCCAGAAGGTATCCCAAAGCGCCGCCGACCACGACAGCACCGACGAGCGTAAACGGCAATTCGAGCGCCAAGGCAGATTGCCGGGTGACGCCCTCCGCCTTTTTTCGTGGCGAAGAGGGGCCGGAGGAATCGGGATCGGAATTATCGTCCATCGCCCACCGCTATTTTTCGAAGAGCAATTCGCCGGCGCGCTCGGTCGCCTTTACCACAGCTTTGATGAGGGTCACGCGCAGCTTCCCTTCCTCAAGTTCAAGAATGCCGTCAATCGTACATCCCGCCGGCGTCGTCACCGCGTCCTTCAACAGCGCCGGATGATCGCCGGTTTCCAGCACAACGCTGGCCGCGCCCTTCATCGTTTGCGCCGCAAGAAGCGTAGCCACATCGCGTGGTAGTCCCACTTTCACTCCAGCCTCAGCCAGCGATTCCAGAATAATGTAGGCGAACGCAGGCCCACTCGCGGAAAGCCCCGTCACCGCGTCCATGTTCTTTTCATCAACGACAACCGTGCGCCCCACTGCATCGAACATCGCCCTCGCAATTTCCAAATGTTCCGGCTTGGCGTGCGCTCCCGCACAAATTCCCGTCATCCCAATTCCTACCGCCGCAGGTGTGTTCGGCATCGCGCGCACCACTGGAACTTTTTCACCGAGGTGCTGCTCAAGGTAGCTCGTAGTCACAGACGCTGCAACAGAAATCACTAGTGTTTTTTCATTCAGCTCCGGCGCAATCTCCTTCAGCACATCGCCCACAACTTGCGGCTTCACGCCAAGCAAAATAATCTCTGCATCTTTCACAGCCTTGCGGTTTTCATTCGTGACGCTGACGCCAAGTTCTTTCGCAAGCGCCGCGGCCTTTTCGCCGTGCTTCACGGTAGCCGTCACGCGCTTCGCCACGAAAAGTCCTTGTTTCAAATAGGCGCGCAGCAAAATCCCGCCCAGCTTGCCCGCGCCCAAAACCGCCAGTTTCTTGTCCGAAAGTTTTTGTGCCATGGTCAAGGTATTGTTTCCGACCCTGTCCCGCGCGTCAATCGCCGAATTCCCGCCGAGGAGCCATCTGTAGCGCCTCATCTTGGCGGCGCGCAGCGCACAACTAATGTACAATGCGCGGCGCTATGAAACTTCGCAGCGCCCTCTTTTCGATTTGTTTGCTGCTCCTCACATCCTTAAGCGGCATTTCCGCACGGCAGACTGTGCCAGTTGTTCAGCAAATCGTTCAGAAAGACGTTCCCATAAAAATGCGCGATGGACTAATTCTCCGTGCCGATGTTCTTCTTCCCGCTAGCGAAGGAAAATTTCCAGTCCTCGTCTATCGCACGCCATACGGCAAAGATAGTGCGCCAAAAGAGTGGACCACGTTTGGCAAAGCCGTTAAACGCGGCTATGCGGTGATCATTCAGGACGTCCGTGGCCGCTACACCTCTGAAGGCGAATTCGATCCGTACAAAAATGAAGGCAACGATGGCTACGACACGATCGAATGGGCCGCCGCGCAACCGTGGTCAAATGGCGACATCGGTATGTTTGGTCTCTCTTATCCTGGAGCAGTCCAGTGGCTCGCGGCGGTGGAAAATCCGCCGCACCTGAAAGCCATGGTCCCGGCGGTGACATTTTCCACGCCCCGCAATTTTTTCTATTCGGGCGGCGTTTTCGATGGCTCGTGGATTGATTGGATCTGGTTCAACATCGCGCCCGACGCGCGCAAAAAGAAACACCTGCCCGGTCCGCAGACTTACAAAGAAGCCGCGGCCTCCTGGAAAATCGAACACGAACGCTTGCAGTCCTTTCTTCCGTTGCGCGATTTGCCGGATTTCAAACTAGTGGCGCCGTTTTACTACGAATGGCTTGCGCATCCTCCCGCCGATCCGTGGTGGGATTGGGCGGAGCTCCGCGGCAAATACGATCACGTTCACTGCGCCGTGTTGAATATTTCCGGATGGTACGACGAAGCTTACGGTCCTGACGGGGCAACAATGAACTTCAACGGGCTGCTTACGGCCCGCAAAAACGAAAAAGATCCACGCACGCAAACCATCATTGGTGCGTGGACGCACGGTGAACTAGAACGTTCCAAAGCGGGCGACATCGATTTCGGTCCTGCTGCCAAAGTGGACTACGACGAAATTATGCTCCGCTGGATGGATCACTATCTCAAAGGAATCGACAACGGCATCGGCCGCGAAAAGCCCGTCCGCATTTTCGTGATGGGCGACAACCAATGGCGCGACGAAGATTCCTGGCCGTTGCAGAGGGCGCGACCGACGCCGTTCTATCTATCCGGCAGATACATCGGGCCACATGAGTACGCGTTAAAGAAAAGCACGATCGCGCTTGAGACGGCGACCTCCGAATTCACTTCCGACCCAGCTTATCCCGTAACGGATCCCTACGAGGAATTCGGCGCGCGCGACTATCAGAAGCTCGCGGGTAGAGAGAACGTACTGGTATTCGACTCCTTCCCGTTCGAGAAGGACACGGAGATTACCGGTCCGATTCAAGTCACGATTTACGCTTCTGCGGACGTTCCCGATTTCGACTTGTGGGTGCGCTTGCTCGACATCTGGCCAGACGGCCGAGCGTTCAACCTAATGAGTCCAGGGTTGGATGTATTGCGAGCCAGCTATCGGAATGGCTCACCGAAACCGGAATTGCTGACACCGGGAAATATTTATCAGCTGAAATTACACCGTCTTCTCACTTCTAACGTCTTCATGGCCGGTCACCAATTACGCATCCAAATTTCTGGCGCGTTCTTTCCGCACTTCTCACGAAATCTCCAAACGGGTGAATCGGAAATCACCTCTTCCAAAACAAAGATCAGTCATATCCGCATCTACCACGACAAAGATCATCCGTCGACAGTTACAGTGCCGATAGTTCCGCGCTGAAAAGAATTAATCGTGGCGCGCGCCGTGGATGATGGAGATGGAGTGAGGCAAGTGGTCGGCGATGGCGTCCAGCGATTCCACCGCGCCTTTTGGACTTCCCGGCAAATTCAGTATCAAAGATCTGTGTCGAACTGCGGCCACAGCGCGCGACAAAATCGCGCGAGGAGTTTTCTCCATTCCCTTGCGCCGCATTTCTTCCGCGAACCCTGGAATCAGCCGGTCCGCCACAGCCATCGTCGCTTCGGGAGTGGAATCGCGCGGGCTCAAACCAGTACCACCTGTGGTGAGAATCAGATCCACGCGTCCGGAATCGGCAAGCTCGCGCAGTTGCTCACGAATGCTGGGCGGGTCGTCGGCAACGACCAAACTGGATTTGATCTCCCAGCCGAGTTCCCGGCAGCGCGCGATCACAGACGGCCCAGACTTATCTTCGCGCTGGCCGGAAGCCACGGAATCACTGATGGTGATTACCGCAACTCGTAAGGAAGACGGAGCAGACATTGCGGCGCGTTAAGGCGTTCCCACGGTGTCGCGATTAGCCTCGTCCATCAGCCGCATCGCTTCCATCAGCAGCCCGGTGGTGTTGCGCGTGGTGGTCGTGCGTGTGGATGCATTAGCCGCATTGAAATCAATTTCAAAATCACCCGCGGACCAAAGCAGAACCTTATACACAGCGTCATCGCCTTCGGTATTTCCGGATTTCGCATCGCGGCACTGACCGGAAGCGAAATAGAGTTCGCCCTGCTGCCCGTTGTGATGAACAATCAGCCTGCACGACTTTTGCCCCATCTCGAGCGACTGCATCAGGTCAATCATGCTCATTTCTTCCAAGCGTCCCTGAATCACTCCCGGACGCGAAGCGCGCTTCTGCAATTTTTCAAGGTGCAAGCGGTCCACCACTTTTTTCGTGATACGAACAAGGTCTTTGATCAAAAATGGCTTGGCGATGAAATCCTCAACGCCATCCACAAGCGGGCGCAGCCGCTCCTCAATATCCGCGCGGCTCGCCATGAACAAAAATGGAATGTGCCGCGTCTGCTCGCGGCCACGCAGCTTTTCAAAAAGCTGCCGCCCATCCAGTCCCGGCATTTTGTAATCGCAAAGAATCGCATCGGGAGGATCGTCAATAATTCGCAGCAAAGCGTCCGCGCCGTCCGAAGCGACAATCACTTCGCAGTGCGACTCCAGGCCCTTCAGGACAATATCCCGCACCAGCGGATTATCGTCCGCAAGCAGCAGCTTGACCTTTGATCCGCCTGCCGGGCTCAAGGCTTCCTCCGGCGCGCCGGTTTTCCGCCCGCGCCCGTTTTTTTGCGAATGTCTCTGCGGAAATCCCCGCTCTTCCCGCCGGTTTTTTCCAGCAGATAAATGTCGGTAATCTCGATGCTTTTATCGAGGGCTTTGCACATGTCGTAAACCGTAAGGGCTGCGGCAGTGACGGCGACCAAGGCTTCCATCTCAACCCCTGTCTGGGCAGCCGCTATCACGTGGGAGCGTATCTCCACGCCATTCTTGCACAGGCGAGCAGTCACATCAATGTGAGTGAGAGGCAGCGGATGACAAAGAGGTATCCACTCCGCGGTACGCTTGGCAGCGGCAATTCCCGCGATTCGGGCCACTTCCAGAGGATTGCCCTTGGGGTTCTTAAGACCACGCACGGCTTCGAGGACGCGCGGCTTCATCCTCACAAAGCCGTAGGCGATGGCCACCCTCGTAGTAACGGCTTTCGCGGAAACGTCCACCATCTGCACTTCGCCGCGCTTGCCATAGTGGGAAAGCTTCCTCATATCAGTACTTTAGCAGTCGCCGATGCAACTGCGTCTAAAGAACGTCTGTCCTGGGCAAAACTGAGACGACCTCGCCTTCGGCAAGTTCACCGCGATCCGCGGGGACAAACAAAAAACAATTGCACTTCGCCACTGCCGCAAGGTCTCCCGAACCCTGCCAAGGTAATGGCTTTACGGACGGCACGGTGCCGGTCCACTCCAGCCTCGCAGGTAAAAAGTGCGCCAGCCCGGTCTTCTCATGTAGCTCCTGCCCAAGGCGCGCTTGAAGAAGCGGCAGCGGCTTCATCTCAGCCCCGGCAAGCAAATGCAAAGCGGGCACGGCGAAAAGCTCGAACGTGACCATGGTCGAAATCGGATTCCCAGGAAGTCCAAAGACCGGTTTTCCCGCGCATGTCCCGAACACGGTAGGTTTGCCAGGACGAATAGCGACCGCATCGAAGAAGAATTCTGCGTCAAGATCACGCAAAACCTTTTCCACAAGATCATATTTACCCGCGGAGACTCCACCGGACAAAATCAGCAAATTTTCTTGGAGGCCTAGTGTGATTTTCGCGCGCAAATCTTCTTCCGTGTCTTTTGCATTGCTGAGGAACACGGGTTCGCCGCCTGCCAGAGTGACTTGGGCGGCCAGCGAAAACGCATTGCTGTTGCGGATCTGAAAATTCCCGGGCTTTGTTTCCGCGGAGACGACTTCGTCACCCGTGGAAAGAATCGCCACGCACGGCTTGCGGAACACCTGCACGTGCACAGCCCCGACTTGTGCAGCCACAGCGATTTCCGCAAATCCGAGCCGGCTCCCCGCACAAAGCAAGAGTTGGCCTTCCGCCGCTTCCCTGGCACGCGGAACGATGTGCTGGCCAGGCTCAGCCGTTCGCAGAAATTCGATCGTGGAACCTTCGGCGCGCGTGTGTTCGATCATTACAACGGCGTTCGCTCCTGACGGAAGCGCTGCGCCTGTCATGATTTGTACGCAAGTTCCGGGCGCAACAGAAATCTTCGGTTCGTCGCCAGCTTTGAGTTCGCCCATGCAACGAAGTTTCGTGCCGATGAAAACGTCTGCAGCACGCACCGCAAAGCCATCGCGAACGGAGCGGTCGAAAGGTGGATAAGCACGGTCAGCGCGAATATCCTGTGCGACGACGCGCCCCAGCGCGTCGCTAAGCGCGACGGATTCCTGCGTTCGTGGCGAAGACTGCACCAATCGCTTTACTTCGCGAATGACGGCTTGTCGGGCTTCCTCAAAAGTAAGCATGGAAGGAGGTTCGAGCATTCTACGATTCTGTTTTACAGCCAGCGAGCCAGCAGCGTACCTTCTGGCACGATCGTTGCGTCGCGCTCCGGCCCAGTCGAAATCATTCCAATTTCCACCTGCAGAAAGTCACTGATGAATCGCAAATAATCAATCGCCGCCTTCGGCAATTTCCCCGCGTCTTTCACGCCGTAGGTTTCCTGCTCCCACCCGGGCAAGGTTTCGTAAACCGGCGTCACGTGCTCGTATTCTTCAGCAAGCGCGGGCATTTCCTTAAGCGGAGTGCCTTTGTACTTGTATCCGGTACAGACTTGAATTTCGCGCTGGGTGTCGAATACGTCCAGCTTGGTGACAACGAGCGAATCAATGCCGTTGATCATTTTCGCGTAGCGCAAGACGGCAAGATCGAGCCAGCCGCAACGCCGCGGGCGTCCCGTGACGGCGCCGAATTCCTTACCGCGCTCGCGAACTTCTTTTGCGTCCAGGTCCGGCATTTCCGTGGGAAATGGCCCGCCGCCGACTCTCGTTGTGTACGCTTTGGAAATTCCCAGTACATGCTTGATCTTCGTCGGGGGTACACCCACGCCTGTGGTTGCGCCGCCGGAAATCGCGCTGGAGCTGGTCACATAGGGATAGGTGCCGTGGTCAATGTCGAGCATCGTGCCCTGCGCGCCTTCAAAAAGTACAGCCTTCCCTTCATCTAGCGCGTGATTCACAAGCTCGGCGGTATCGCAAATGTAGCCGCGAATTTTCTCGCCTTGTTTCAGCGTCTCTTCAACTTCGTGCGAAAAATCAATGTCCGCGCCGTACGCGCCTTTGGCTAGGCGATTTTTTTCCGCGACAACCCGCGCCGCCTTTTCGCGGAACAGTGCGGGATCGAGCAGATCGCACATCCGCAAGCCGCGCCGCGCCATCTTGTCTTCGTAAGCAGGTCCAATGCCGCGCGAAGTTGTGCCGATTTTGTTCTCGCCACGCGCACTCTCGGCCGCCTTATCCAGTTCACGGTGATACGGAAAAATCAGATGCGCGCGGTTGCTGATGTGCAGTCGGCCTTTGACTTCGATCCCCACCTCAGAAAGTGTTTCGATTTCCTTGACCAGCGCGCCGGGATCAACGACAACGCCCGCGCCGATGACCGCATGCTGTTTTGGCCGCAAAATTCCGCAAGGAATGAGCTGAAGAACGTGCTTTTCTTTGCCAATGATGACGGTGTGTCCCGCGTTGTGTCCGCCCGCAACGCGCGCGATGTAGTCAAACGAGCCTGCGAGGTAATCCACCACCTTGCCTTTGCCTTCATCTCCCCACTGCGCGCCGACCACCACGACAGATTTCATTCCGCGGCCTCTCTTTGTCACACCGTTCCCTTCACATTGGCAAAGGGAGAAAATTTCAAAAGGAGGAACTAGAAACAGACAGAAAGAAATCGTACGCTCGCACCGCGTTCAACGCAAGCACGGCTGCCGAAGCAAAATCGCTGCGGCTTGGTTGCATACGGATGTTGCGTGGAAACGCGAGGGCGCGTATGCTGCCCGCGCGAGGTAATGGAAAACGTGATGAGCGGAACAAGAGCCGCGTTTTTGGCAATAGTTCTGGGAATCGTGCCAGCGCGGATGCAAGATCCGGTGGTAGCGCCGGCGTATAGCGTTAGAGTGGAGTTTGAAAATGATCAAATCCGCGTTTTGCGTGTGCACTACCCCGCTCATGCGAAATCCCCAATGCACAGCCATACCGGGCGCGCGGTCGTAGCGGTAACTGCAAGTCATCTGCGCGTCACGACGTCCGACGGAAATACCCGGGAAGTGCAACGGCACGCGGGCGAGATCTACTGGGGCAACAGTGTCACGCACTCAGCAGAAAATTTGACGGATACGCCGCTGGAAACAATTGAGGTAGAGGTGAAGAAAGCGAACGTACCAGCAGTCGCTGTTCCTGCCGAAGCGGGGAACTCTTCAAAAATTCCGCTGAAAGAACCTGTTCCGGTGGAAATGGAGCCGCATCACCACGTCGTTCTTCAAAACCAGTATGTCCGCGTGTTGGATGTTCTGTTTCCTCCGGACGATCCGTCGCTATTTCATACGCACAGCAACGACAACCTAAGCATCGCGCTGAGCGGCGACAAAACGCATGCCCAATTGATGGGCGGCGATTGGGGCGCGCCAACCGCGGTCGTTCCCGGACAAGTGGCTTTCCACAAGGCGCAAAGCCAGCCCTACACTCATCGCGTTGGCAGCGCAGGGGCGCAGCCCTTCCACGTCATCGACGTGGAAATCTTTCCTTAGAGCTTTGCAATCTGTCGGTAACGGAAGCATTCGACGGCGTGATCGTTCACCATACCGATAGCCTGCATGAACGCATAGCAAATCGTCGAACCAACAAAACGGAACCCGCGTTTCTGCAAATCCTTGCTCAGAGCATCCGATTCCTTCGTTTCTGCGGGAATCCGCCCATGCAGTTTCCAGACATTTTTCTTCGGCTTGCCGTCCACAAATCGCCACAAATAAGCATCAAAACTTCCAAATTCTTCCTGTACTTTCAAAAACTCGCGCGCGTTGCCAATCGTGGAGGCGATCTTCAAGCGGTTGCGAATGATGCCTGGGTCCTGGAGTAACACACGCACTTTCTTCGCGTCGTAACGAACGATTTTGTTAACATCAAAATTGTCAAACACTTCAAGATAACGCGCCCGCTTGCGCAAAATCGTGTCCCAGCTCAATCCAGCCTGTGCGCCTTCAAGAATCAGAAATTCGAAAAGCGTGCGGTCGTCGTGCACAGGCACACCCCACTCTTCGTCATGGTACGGAATGTTGACCTCGCTAGTCGCCCAGTGGCAACGGATTTTCTCTTTCACTTCGATTCTCCGGAAATCGTCAGTAACGAAAACGCGTGACCGCGTGCCAACAGCGGCTCTTCAAAAATCCGCCATGACATTTTAGCAATTGCAAACGTGAGTATTGCGGCAAAAATCGTCACCACCGCGCCCCGAAGGGTAGACGTCTTCGGCGTCGCGTGAAGAATCACGGCATGGCACGCAACGTCCACAACGAGATGCAGCAACAAGGATGTACGCAATAATCCAGGCGAAATAAACGGGAATAATCCGGAAAAAACGGCGCACATAAAAGGTGCTGAAGTAACGCGGTGACTCTTTTACATCGAGGAGAATGCCTCCGATCAGAAAACCGGAAAGCGCGAAAAACAAGTCCACGCCTGTGCCGCCAAGAATGACAAGTCGGTGCAGCCGGTCCGTAATGCTGCCCGCAGGCATGACGCCTTCCAACGAAATGTAATGAAAACAAATGACGCTGAAGATGGCGAGACCGCGAATTCCGTCGAGCTCTGGAATTCTAGATTTGAACTGAACTTGGGTCATATGCTGCGAAAGAAGCCAACAAGCC
Source organism: Candidatus Sulfotelmatobacter sp. (assembly GCA_035567915.1). Taxonomy (GTDB): domain Bacteria; phylum Acidobacteriota; class Terriglobia; order Acidiferrales; family UBA7541; genus Acidiferrum. Next base: position 151,322 of record DATMPA010000033.1, read on the forward strand.
GAGGCGATGTCGGTCAATCGAACACACAAAAGGCGTGCGGCACTCTTGCACCGCACGCCTCGTGTTCTCATTACGAAGTTCTTATCCGACGTGCCGATCCACAGCCTTGGTTATCTGATCCTTCGGCACAGCGCCGACGATCTGCTCGACCATTTGGCCGTTCTTGAAAATGAGAATCGTAGGGATGCCGCGGATGTTATACCGCCCCGCAGAGTTCATCGCTTCGTCCACGTTCAACTTCATCACTTTAATCTTGCCCGCGTAGTCGTTCGCGATCTCCGCCACCGTGGGCGCCAGCATATGACACGGGCGGCACCATTCCGCCCAAAAATCTACGAGTACCGGCTGCGTCTTGCTCGCCGAAAGTACTTCGTTTTCAAAATTTCCATCAGTTGCTGCTTGGATGTTTTCCGCCATGTTCTTCACCATCAGCGACTTGGCCAACCAGCCCGCCGCCTGTCTCCTTTTGTTCCGTTAATTAGATGTTGCAACAGGCATTTGGTTACGCGCCGGTTGCCCCAGTCCTCTTGCCGCCCGCGCCGCCTCGTAAACCTTCAAATACTCCGCCGCAGGCGTCTTCCATGAATAATCCTGCACCATTCCGTTCAACTGAATGCGCTTCCAAATTCGTTCATCGGCAAAATGATGCAGGGCTTGACGAATTGTATAGAGCAACGCACCGCCGGAATAGTCCCAAAATTTGAACCCGGTCCCTGTACCATGCTCCAAATCGAACGGCTCAATTGTATCGTCCAATCCGCCCGTCGCACGAACAATTGGCACCGTACCATACTTCAAACTGTAAATTTGATTCAAGCCGCAAGGTTCATAGCGCGACGGCATCAGGAACATATCCGCGCCCGCTTCAACTTTGTGCGCGATGGCATTGTCATAAGCAATTTTCACCCCAACGCGCTCGGGATAGGCACCAGCCAAAGCCCGGAAGAGATCCTCGTAACGCCGCTCGCCCGTGCCAAGCACAATCAGCGCCAAATCCTCGCGCATCATCTCATGCGCAACCTCCGCGATCAGGTCAAAGCCTTTTTGGTCGGCGAATCTCGATACGATTCCAAGCAGCGGCCGGCCAGGATCATCTGGCAAACCGAACACTTGCAGCACATCCTTTTTGCAGACGGCTTTGCCAGATAAATCCTTCGGAGAATATTTCGCGGGAAGATAAGGGTCCTTCGCGGGATTCCACGTGCTGTAGTCCACCCCATTTAAGATTCCCACAAGCCGCTTGCCTCGCGCACGCGCAACCCCATCGAGCCCGTAACCATATTCCCGCGTCTGAATTTCCTGAGCGTAGCGCTTGCTAACCGTCGTGACGTAGTCGGAATAAACAATTCCCGCCTTCAAAAAGTTCACGTTTCCATAAAATTCGATTCCCGCGGGAGTAAACGTCGCAATGGGAATCCCCGTGCGGTCGAGAACTTCCTTTCCGAATTGCCCCTGATACCCCATGTTGTGAATCGTGAACACCACAGGCATGTCTTTCATCACCGGATCATCCGAGTAGGAGCTTCGCAGCAGCACGGGCACCATCGCGGTTTGCCAATCATGGCAATGAATCACGTCAGCCGGCCAAACGTGTTTCGCGATCTCAATCGCGGCGCGGCAGAATTCGCTATATCGTTCCGCATTGTCAGGGTAATCGCCCTGCGCACCTCCGTAGAGCCCGTCCCGGTCAAAAAAAGGCGGGTCGTCCACAAAAAAATAACGCACGCCATCGAGTACCGTTCCGTCCGCCACGGACGGAAAGCGCAAACGCGAGCCAAGTGGAATCGTGAGACTCGGCATAACAATCGCGATCGTCTTCGTGCCACGATAGCGCGGAAGAACTACCGCGACTTCGTGCCCGCGCGCCACCAGCGTTTTCGGCAGCGCTTCCACCACGTCCGCGAGCCCACCCGTTTTGGAAAACGGCAGCCCTTCTGATGCCACAAAAAGGATTCTCATACGCTTATTCGGCTCGAATTACGCTATCGGACCACTTGAAGCGCGTCAAGCGCCCAGCAGCTCGATTCTCTCTTTTTTCGAACGGTGAAGCGATTCGCGTATAATTTTGGCACGAAGACAGGACGCTAATTTTCCGATGAAACTATTTTTCCTTTACGGTCTTCCAGGGACGGGCAAGCTTACCATCGCGCGCGAGCTGGCTGGGCTTACCGGATACAGACTATTTCACAATCACCTAGCGGTTGATCTTTTACTTTCCGTCTTTGAATTTGGCAGCACACCCTTCGTTGAGTTGCGCGAGTCCATCTGGCTTTCCGTTTTCGAAGAAGCTGCCGCGATTCGTCTTCCAGCGCTTATTTTCACGTTTAACCCGGAAAATTCTGTCCAGCAAAGCTTCATCGAAAATACGATGCGTACGCTCTCTTCCTTCGACAGCCACGTGCTCTTTATCGAAGTTACTTGCGACCCAGCGGAACTCGAGCGCCGAATAGATACGCCAGAAAGGAGGAATCACAAGAAACTCGTTTCGCTCGAACTCTTTCGTCAATTGAAAGCCGAGGGTGTTTTCGATTCGCCCAAACTGCCCGAACCGCATCTCACCATAGATACCACCATCGTTTCCGCGCTGGAGAACGCCCAAAAAATCGTCGCAAAATTCTCGTTACCGGTCCTCGGCCAGCCTCATTCGTCTTCCTGATACACTTCCCTCTCCATGGCACGCCAGCGCCTCGGCCAACATTTCCTCTCCGACCTCGGTTGGCGCGAAGAGATTGCCCGCGCCATCCGGGTCTCGCCAAATTCTCCGTTTTTCTCCGCGCCGGAGCCGCAAAATTTCTGCTGGATTGAAATCGGCGCCGGCCACGGCGAAATGACCGAACACCTCGCCGCTTCCGGAACGCCAGTCATCGCCGTCGAACTCGATCCGCCCCTCGCCAAACGCCTCCAGCAACTCACGAAGCAATTTCCAAATCTCTCTGTCCACCACGCAGACATCCTCAAGACCGACCTTCACGCGCTCGCTGCCGGCCGGCGCATCCGTATTTACGGAAATCTGCCGTATTACATCACTTCGCCCATCCTTCATCACTTCTTCCAATTCGCTAGCCTCATTGACGAAATCCATATCGTCATTCAACTTGAAGTCGCTCTCCGGCTCGCAGCACAACCCGGCATCCGCGATTACGGCTACCTCTCGGTCTTCACGCAATATTTCGCAAAGCCAGATATCTCGCTAAGGCTCCCGCCAGGCGCATTCACCCCTCCGCCGGAAGTTGACTCCGCGCTCGTAAGCATGAAATTGCCAGGACAAAAAGCGGTACTGCAGATGAAAGACGAGGAAAAATTTCTGAATTTTGTGAAGCTCTGCTTCGCGCAAAAACGCAAGACGCTCGTCAATAACTTACGAACACTCTCACAGCCACAAGCCACGCGTGGCCATCTTGCCACGCTAAATCTTTCTCCCGGCGCTCGCGCTGAGGAACTCAACATCGCGCAACTCGCGGCTCTATTTCAGAGTCTTTCTTAATGGGGTTCCAACAAGGCTAGGTCTTAGGCTGAACTGCGTTCAGGCGGTCGGGATAGTCGCTCATAATTCCGGCCACGCCCGCCGAGGCAAGCATTCTCATGTGCGCCGGATGATTTACCGTCCAGCAGACGACCTGCAAATCGTTGCGCTTTGCTTCGGCAATCATCGCGGGCGTGACCAGGTCCCCGCGAACCGCAAGTTGCCGCGCTCCAACTTCTAGTGCCTTCTCGATGGGCCTTTCGATTTGGCCATCATAGAGCAGGCCGGTCATGAGAGTCGGCTCCGTCTTTCGAACGGCGCCGACCACAGATGCGTCGAAAGAGATCACCACGGTCCGCGCAATTTCTCCGGATTCCCGAAGTGCGCCAATCAATGCGTGTTCGCCGCCCCAGGAACCTCCGGGTTTAATTTCCAAATAGAAAACGACATCATGCCGTTTCGCGAATTCCAGAATTTCTTCGAGCGTTGGAATGCGTTCCCCTGTAAAGGTACTTCCAAACCACGAGCCGGCGTCGAGTCGCCGCAACTCCGCCAGCGTCAATTCGTGTACAGCCCCTTGTCCGTTTGTCGTTCGATTGACCGTTTCGTCGTGGATCGCCACGAAACGCGCGTCGCGCGATAGCTGAAGGTCCGTTTCAATGAAACTCAGGCCCATGGCTACGGCTTTGCGAAACGCGGCCATGGTATTTTCCGGGGCGTATCCGGAAGCCCCGCGGTGCGCGATCAGGAGCAACGTGCAATTCTCCTCGCACTGATTTTGTAAAACACGTTGCGGCCGATAAAGTTGCGTTTCAATCCAGTCATCTATTGAATATGCTAGCACTCCGCCTAGCCCTTTGCAGGCACCCTTTCGTTATGCTCCGCGTATCTAACCATACATGCAGTCAAAAAAAGTTCTGAGGAGAACGGACATGTTTCACAAGAATCGGGCCCTTTTCATTGGTTCCCTGCTCGCCTTGAGTCTGGCGAGCATGACTAACTCCACGGCGGCCGCAAATCGCGCGGGACAGGATGAGCCGAAACCGGCGAACAAGCTTATGAAGGAAGTCCGTCACAAGCTCGTTATGCTCCCGTATTACTCTGTGTTCGACAACCTGGCATATAAGGTTGAAGGCGACAAAGTCATCTTGATGGGCCAAGTGGCACGGCCAACTTTGAAATCCGATGCGGGAAATGTCGTGAAGTCCATTGAAGGCGTTCGCAGCGTGGAGAACCAGATTGAAGTACTGCCTACCTCGCCGATGGACGATCAACTTCGCCGCGCTCTCTATCGCACGATTTACGGCGAAAGCGGACTGTTCCGCTACGGCGTGGCCAGCGTGCCCTCCGTTCACATCATCGTGAAGAATGGACACGTAACACTCGAAGGCGTCGTGGACAACGAAGCCGACAAGAATATGGCGGGCCTCCGCGCCAACGGCGTACCCAACGTATTCTCGGTCCAGAACAATTTGGCAGTCGCTAAATCCTAAACACTTTGCTCCGTGGGAGGGGCCAATGCCTCTCCCACGGACTCCACCCTTTCGGAAGACTCTTCCTCGGCCGCAGGCCTGGATCGCCACGTTCAAAATGTAATAGAAGGCAAGAATGCCCCTGCTGGTTCGTTGTAAAGCCCGATGCTCATCAGAGTCGCGGGCTCAATTATGCGCAAACCCTGTTCCAGGCACCAACGGAACAACGACGCATTGCGCGTCGGAACCAGAATTCCTGACCCGAGGATTTGCTCTGCTGTCGAAATCAGTGCCTGAAGATCGCGATTATTCTCCGCTACTGCGTGCCCAAAAAATCCCATAGCGGACGCGTAGGCCGTGATGCGCCCGTCAAACTCGGCCACGCGTGCCGTCCCCACGGCAATTCCATCCTGTAGTTCCGCTCGGCGCTCGTGACCATGCACGCGCCGGCAGAGCGCATCGCATGCTTCCACATCCTCGTTCGTCGCCGCCCTCACCGCATATCCCGGAGGCGTCTTCCGAATCGCCAGGCCATTCATCACAGAGAGCGGCTCCTTCGGATCGAATCCTAATTTTGTATAGAGAGACAACGAGCGATTGTGAAATGCCACTTGCACAAGGCGGATTCCGACTGCTTTCTGTTGTGCAGCCCGCTCCATCACGGCAAGCATCAACCGCCGCCCCACGCTTTTGTTCTGCACCGCTGGGTCCACAGTGATCGGCCCCACTCCTGCAATCTCCGATCGTTCGTCCAAACAATTACTTCCGACTGGTTTCCCATTCAGTTCTGCTACGACGCAATGGAACTTGTCATACGAGAACATCCAATTCAAAACATCATTCGCGGTTTCGACGTTCGGAAAGTCCGGAGGGAAGTTGTGATGCCGATTCAAACTCGTAAACGCTTCGTAGCAAATGCGCCCGCACTCGGCCACGTCGCTCAACTCCGCCCGCCGCAAACGCAACGATTCGGATTCTCTAACACTGGCAGGAGCACTCATGACCACCTCCAAATTGTGCGCCTGCTGCTCAAAGGCTTACAGTATTCCCCTCGGGCACACAATTGGAACGTAATATATCTCAATCGAATCGAGACTGTCCTCTGACATGAGGTGAAACTGCAAATGGGAACGAGCTTTGTCGAATACAAGGGATTCGGTTTTTGGACGCGCGACAGCTATCTTGAGAGCTGGCTCCAGAACCTACTACAGGAAATGGGGAATTTGTCGTCAAGAGAACCTTAGCAGGATTCGCTGGTGGAGCATTGGCGCATAAAGGCAGAGATCGATGGCGGTGTCATGTCCCTTGATCTGGATAAGTATCTTACTGATGAGGGAAGAAAGGATTTGATGCTCTCGATGGCGAGAGTTGCGCTAAGCCGATGTGAACCGTTGGGCCAACGCACAGGCGAACTGTTCATCCGCCTGCTTAAGGGAAAACCAGCCGCGACCGTTGAGTCCAATCGATTATTTAGACACCAGGGTGTGGACCAAATCGCCGGGGCGCTCTAAGGTTTGGTTTTCGAACCGAGGGTTGATTTACGTCTTTCCCCCGCAGTCCTAGTTTCAAAACTAGTACCTCTATTGACAGAGTAATGGATTCATGTTATGCTCCGGGGTGTTTAGTCAATTCCAATTCGAATTTTCTTCCTCAAGCGCGTCTTCCTATCCGCTTTCTTTTCACAGTTATACAAAACCCTCCTCCCGTATCCCCTTTCCTCTGATAACCATACAAAACCCTATCCCGCAGCTTCTTCATTCTCAACCACCATCTCGTCTCGCTCTTCGCCCCGCGATATACTTTCTTATGCCCAAACGACACCGGAATCTCGCGGCTCGCCTTATTGTCATACTTGCCTTTCTTTTCTCCGCGGCTGTGGCCACGCCCGCGCAGGACACCTCCTGGCAAAAAGACGTCACTGCGTTTCGCGATAAACATGCTTCCAATCTTCAGAAACCCGACGGCTGGCTTTCCCTCGTCGGCCTCGAATGGCTCCAGCCCGGCGACACAGGTGTCGGCTCTGCCCCAGATAACAAGGTGGAACTATCGGCGGCGCATCCCGCGCACCTGGGCGTTTTCCATCTGGAAAACGGTGTCATCACCCTGCTGCCGCCGAAAGAAGGCTTCCCTTCTGGACTTTTGGTGGGAGGCGCTGCGGCCAAACAGCAAGTTCTTCGCGCAGACGCCGACAACGACAAAAACAATCCGCATTTGATCATTGGCACACTGAATCTGTACGCGATCCGCCGCGAAGACCGCTTCGCCTTGCGCATTAAAGATTCGCACTCGCCCTCCCTCCAGCAATTTCACGGGCTCAAGTGGTACGCCCCTGATCCCGCCTATCGCGTGACCGCAAAATGGATTCCCTATTCGCCAATGAAAACCGTGACGCTGGCAACCCTAGTCGGAACAAGCTACCCGCAACCCGTCCCCGGCGCGGCAGAATTTGCTCTGCAGGGCAAAACGTATCGCCTCGAGCCGGTCTTGGAAGATCCAAACGCCCCAAGTCTCTTTTTCATTCTGCGGGACACCACAAGCACGACCACAACGTACGGTGCGTGCCGTTTTCTTTACACCGGACTCCCTACCAACGGTCTCGATAAACTCGGCGAACTCGAGCTCGATTTCAATCGTCTCGAAAATCCCCCATGCGCGTACACACCGTATGCGACGTGCCCTCTGCCGCCACCCGGCAACCGGCTAACGGTTGCATTGCCCGTCGGTGAGCAGCGATATCATGACTAGGACCCTGAGAATATGACCGCAGCATCTCCGAGCAATCCCCACCGCCCGGGTGACGACCCGGCAGCACGCGAAAAATTGGTCGCGCTTCGCAGCGCGCTGCTGCGTCTTCATAAATCGCTGATTGATATGCAACGCCGCATTTACGAAAAGGAATTCGGCGCGGTAAATACCGGCGAGTTTTTCCGGCTCGTGGTGGACCATCCGCAGTTCGCGTGGCTTCACAATATTTCCGAGTTCGTCGTACGACTTGACGAGACGCTGACCGGAGAGGCGCAAGTCGTCCCGGCCGATGCCAACACCGCGGTATCTCTCGCGCGAAAGATGTTTACGCCGACGGCGGCAGGCGATGCTTTTCAGAAAAAATATTTCGATGCGATTCAAAGCGACCCAAACGTCGTGATGGAACACGGAGAATTGGCGCGGCTCTTTTCCTCTGATGATGCGCAGAGCCCAGGCGGAAGGAATTCCTAATGGAGTTTGATTTGAACCATGCTCTGGTAACGCACAATGAATCCGCGCGCCGCTTTGAAGCGGTAGTGCATGGACTCACAGCTTTCATCGTTTACAAGATTCTGCCGGGTCGTATGGTGATTCAGCACACGGAAGTTCCGCCGGAACTCGAAGCCCAAGGTCTGGCGGCAAGACTCACGCGCGCAGCGCTCGATTACGCACGCAGCAAAAAGTTTGAGGTTGTTCCCGCGTGCCCCTATACGGCCGCGTTCATAGCGAAACATCCGGAATATAACGATCTTCTTCCCTCGCCACTATGAGGGCCGAACGCTCGCTCGCTTACTTCGCGCTCGTCGCGGGAATTCTTTGCATCGCGTGGTCGGCCATCTTTGTACGTTGGACGGACATTCCCGGACCGGCATCGGCGTTCTACCGCCTCCTGATTCCTGCGCTGGTGCTAGCGCCGACCTGGCTCATGGATCGCAACACACCCCGAGTCAGAGTCCGCACGTTTGCGATCATTTGTATGGGGGGACTTTTCTTCGCACTCGACCTGGCGTTTTACAACACGTCTATTCTAAGGACTTCGGCGGCAAACGCCACGCTGCTTGGCAATAACACGCCGATCTTTGTCGGCTTGCTCAGCTGGATTGTACTTCGGCGTCGTCCAAGCGCCGCGTTCTGGCTCGGACTTGTCCTCGCGCTAGCCGGCTCGCTGGTCATCGTGTGGGGAGATTTGACGCAACGCGCCCATCTCGGCTGGGGAGACGCGATGGCGCTTTCCGCATCAGCCTGCTTTGCCGTCTATCTGATGGCAACGGAAGAAGTGCGCGGTCATACGGGCACGCTGGTATTTCTTCGGCTGGCCATCGTGTCCAGCACATTGTTTTTGCTGGTTATCAATCTTGTGCTGCGCGTTCCGCTGGGAATTCCTTCCGCTCATTCGTTTGCCGCGTTGCTGGGACTCGGATTGATTTCGCAACTGGGTGGGTATTTTGCACTGACTTACGCGATGGGCCATTTGCCCGCGACGGTTACGTCGGTCTCGCTGCTTTCACAAGGGCCGTTGACGGCAGTACTTGCTGCGCTGTTCTTGCGCGAGCCGCTGATTGCGCCATTGATCATCGGCGGCGCGCTGGTGTTGTTGGGTATTGCCCTGGCGAACAGATTAAAGAGTCCAGAGCAAGAGGCCAATGCGGCTCTTTGCGAGGCTTCGGAAGCGGCGCAGGGTGAGACGAACGCGTGATTCGCGCGTCGAACAGACTGAAGTGGGCGACAACCTCCAAACCGGGCAGTTTTACGGTTCCACAGCGGGGCGGGTGGAAGCGGCGGGCCTCGTCCTGACGGAAGTGCGCCATACGCACGGACGCAAACTGCCGGTGCATACGCACGAATCCGCTTATTTTGGATTACTGCTGGATGGCGCGTACACGGAACGCTTCATCGAAAGAAACACCGAATACGATCCCTTCACGATCGGATTTCATCCCGCCGGACTAACGCACGAGGATGAAATTGGCGCGTGCGGATCGCGGATGTTCTGCATCGAAGTTCGAGATGCCTTTTTCCAAAAAACACGGCCTTATATGACCGCGCCGAAATTCTCGCCGGATATTTGCGGAGCGGAAACGACTTGGCTTGGCGTGAAACTGTATCGCGCGTTTCGCGCGGGAACACTGGATACGCTACAACTCGAAGAAATTTGTGGAGACATGCTCGAACGCTGCGCGCAAATTTCCTTGGGCCATGAAAAATCATCGCCAGCGTGGCTGGCGCGCGCGTTGGACCTCCTGCATGATTCGTTTCGGAATCAGATCACACTCGAAGCAATGGCAAAGGAACTGGACGTCCATCCGATTCACCTCTCGCGCGTGTTCCGGAAGCAGCACGGATGCACGCTGGGTGAATACGTGAACCGGCTGCGCGTGAAATTCGTGTGCGCGGAAATGTCGCGCGGCTGGCCCGCGCTGGACGAATTGGCGCTGGCGGCTGGGTTTGCGGACCAGAGCCACATGGGCCGTGTGTTTAAGGCCACGGTTGGAGATACTCCCGCAAAATTCAGGGAATTTGTGCACGACACCACGCACGCGGCGGCCTAAAGCGCGCCTAAATTATTTTTGCGAAATGTTAGTTTCGTTCTAGACGTAGGGCCATCCAAAGAGCAACCTATCCCGAGACGGACCAGGGGGATTCTGCAATGAAAATACTTTCTTATTTGTGCGCGTGTGCTCTGCTGATTGCATGGCTGGCGATTTCCGTAACCGACGAACATCGCATTGTGCGCGCAGCAGACGCCATCGGCGCACCACAATTTGCTGCTGACGGGAAGCTCGTGCGTCCGACGGGTTATCGCAAGTGGGCCTATCTTTCTTCCGGCTATGGCATGAGCTATTCACAGACGGCGACGCCGGATGGCCACTTGATGTTTACGAACGTGTTCGTTACTCCGTTGTCGTACGACTATTATGTGGAACACGGAAGCTGGCCGGACAAAACCATGTTCGTTCTGGAAGTGTATGGCTCCGCGTCAAAAGGCTCGATCAATCAGCACGGGAATTATCAGAATGAATTCATGGGCCTGGATGTGGAAGTGAAGGACGAAAAGAGGTTCGCGGACAAGTGGGCTTACTTTGGTTTCGATGCAAAGGAAGTTTCATCGGAAGCAACGAAGCCGGGCAAGAACGACTGCTGGAATTGCCACGATCAAAACGCGGCTGTAGAGCATTCCTTCGTGCAGTTTTATCCCGAATTACTCAAGATTGCGCGAGACAAAGGCACGATCAAACCGACCGTGCACCTTAATTAAGTGCGCTGAGACAATTTCCGAGAACTTTGTTTCATTTAGATTTCACTTTCCAACGCTTACAAACAATTGATTCTCATTTCAGCGTAGAGCGGCGAACATTCTGCGCCGCGGAACGTCTTCTCGAAGGAGTGGCCACGGTCCTTCGAGGTTCCAACCATGCTCCTCAAGATTTTCCGTACCACTTTGTTTCTGGTCATTCTTCCAGGCAAATTTCCCAGCGGGGCATTTGCCCAACAGGCAGCGAACCCTACTCCCGCGACAGAAATGCAGGAAATTCCATTTGAGTACAAGGATCGTTCTTTAATTTCAGTCCGGGGCAACATCGGTGCGCGCACAAATCTGCAATTTCTAGTGGATTTTGGGACAACGTACACTCTGCTGGATCGTCATTTTGCGGGCGAGCCGAGCGGCAATGGCCAAGGCTTGGATGTGGCTCATTTCTCGACCTCCATTTCAGCCAAGGACGTAGTTGTGCCTGAGTTCGCGATTGGACCGATCGTGATGAAAAACTTTCACGCACTTCTTGCGGATTTTAGCGAGATGCCCGCGATACCTCCCAGCATTGCGGGGGTCGTGGGTCTGGACATATTGCAACTGCACAACATGACCATCGATTTTGCGGAACAAAAGTTGATCCTCTCCTCTCGCGTGAATGGCAAGCACCAAGCTCCACTGGAAACATGCCTCGTAGGACTCGCAGTAAACGCCTCGTGGAAGGGTATGCCGATCAAGCTGGCGATCTCTACAGGCGTTGACGTAGTCACGCTGGATCAAGACCGAATCAAACAAGGTTCGTATAAACCTCAGAAGCTGAAGAGAGGAACCGTCAGCTCGAATTTTACCGTGACGCCCGTGGCGGTTTTTGAAACCAAGGGCCTTTCGCTGAGCGACACCGGACTGCGGGGCCCGGGTGTACTTCGCGGGATGCAGTGGCCGGCTGCAAGCGACCACCTCGATGGATTCATGCCACTCCTGGCGCTGGGCTCAAACCGGGTTTCCCTGGATTTCGAACGGCATCTTTTGCTGTGGGATGATCCCGCGCCACCAACACAATCGGCGAGATTAGCGATACGCTGAGAAAGGTCTGCACTGCTCGTCTTTACACAAATCTAGAGATGCCCATAGCCATTCTCCGGCCCAGCAAACTTCAACATTTAGACAGTTCGCTCCTCCGACAAGCACAGTAGAATTTTTGTGCGCCCAGATGGCTGCGGCGCGCCGCTTGAATTTTGGGGAGGCTGTCCATGAGAAGGTTCCTGTTTCCCACTGTTAGTTTGATCCTTGTTGTCGCGAGTTCGACTTTCGCACAAGCGCAGCAGGCCTTTCCTGCGAATTCCGCGACAGCAGAAAAAGCCCGCCCGAAAATTGGCGTGGCGCTCGAAGGCGGTGGTGCACTGGGGCTCGCGCACATCGGCGTACTGCAATGGTTCGAAGACCATCACATTCCGGTGGACTACGTTGCGGGAACCAGCATGGGAGGACTCGTCGGCGGGCTTTATGCGTCGGGCAAGAGCCCGAAACAGTTGAAGGAATTGGTGGAAGCGCAGAACTGGGACATTGTGATTGGCGGAGCGACGCCTTATCAGGATCTTTCCTACCGAAGGAAGGAAGATAACCGTGTGTATCCCAACAAGATTATTTTGGGGTTGAAAAATGGATTGTCGCTGCCGGAGGGGCTGAATGCCGGGCATCAGATTACGTTGCTGATTGACCGCGAAACTCTGGCTTATTCCAAATTGAAATCGTTTGATGATTTGCCAATTCCCTTTCGCTGCGTAGCGACGGACCTCGTGAGCGGAAAAGAGCAGGTGTTTGGAGATGGATCGCTCTCGCGCTCGTTGCGGGCGACGATGTCCATTCCTGGAATTTTTTCGCCGGTACGCGACGGCGAAAAGGTCTATGTGGACGGCGGACTTGTAGGAAATCTGCCGACCGAAGTTGTACGGCAAATGGGCGCTGACATTATAGTTGCTGTTCACCTGGAAACGGCGCCGGCAAAACCGGAAGATATTCGGGGGCTCTTCAGCGTGCTGGGACGTTCGATTGACGTTGTCATTCGCGAGAACGAAATTCGCGGCCTTTCCGGAGCGGATTTGGTCGTCAACGTGAATTTGAAAGATTTCACTTCGATGGATTATCCGAAGGCGGACACGATCATCAATAAGGGCGCGCAAGCAGCGCAAGCAAAACAGCAGATTCTAAGCCCCTATTCGCTGAATGACGCCGCGTGGACGGAATATTTGCAGGCTCGCGATGAACGGAAACAGACTACCGTTCCGGTGCCGCAGTTTGTGAAGGTGGAAGGCACGGACACGAATACCGCGAAACACATACAGGAATTTTTGCAGCCGCTTGCCGGTAAACCGATCGATAACGCGAAACTCGACAAGCTGCTGACCCGGCTGACGGGTTTTGGGAGGCTTGATTGGGTGGGCTACTCGATCGTGAACGACGGGAATCAAAGCGGATTGCTGATCACCGCACACGAAAAGAATTACGCTCCGCCTTATCTGCAGCTTGGATTTGAAGTGGACGGTTCGGAAAGCGGCGACGTGAATTTCACGCAGGCGGCGCGGCTGACCTTTCAGGACAAGTTTGGCTACCGCTCGGAATGGCGCACAGACATTCTTTTTGGAAATACATATGGAATTTCCAGTGAGCTCTACCGTCCGCTGACGGCCGCGAGCAAATGGTTTGTCGCGCCGCATGGGAGCGCCAGTGACGCAAACTTCAAAATCTACCGGATGAATGATCCTCTGGCGGAGTACCGGCTGGGCAGGGCGACGATTGGCGCGGACTTCGGATACGGTTTTAACAGGTTCACGGAAGCGCGCGTTGGCTATGAAGTCGGCTACCTCGACGCGAAGCTAAGGCTGGGGACGCCGGAGTTTGCCGCGGTATCTGGCCGGACGGGCAATCTAAAATTTTCCCTTCTTACAGACCACACGGACGACCCGATCATTCCGCGCCGTGGCTTCCGTTTTGACACAGTGTTTCGCTACATAGACACCAGTCCACAGGCGACTGAGAATTTTCCGGCGATGGATTTGCGCTTCGGTTATTTCCAACCGGTAAGCAAGCCGGGTTCGATCTTCTTCACAGGAGAAGGAGCGAGTACGTTTGGCTTTAAGAACACGGGAATTCCGCAATATTTCCTGGGAGGGCCCGGGCGGCTCAGTGCTTATGGGACGAATGAATTGTTCGGAAACCAATACTACACATTCCGCGCAGGCTATTTGCACGATCTTTTTACGTTGCCACCTTTTGTCGGAAAAAAGATTTATGCGACTGCATCGTTTGAATTCGGAAAGATGTATGGCTTTGCGAATCAGAGCAAGTTTCCGAACGACGTTTCCGCTGGTATTGTTGCTCAAACGGCGCTGGGGCCGATTTTTCTAGGGGGGAGCGTTGGGGACTCGGGGCATGAGAAGTGGTTTTTCCAATTGGGGAGAGTCTTCTAGAGAGATGCGGGCTGGCACTTCGCGGAGAGACATAGCGGGCGTTTAGTTGAGGTCCTTCGGGGCCAAAAACCGACCCCTGAGCATGACAGCGCTTGTATAGCAGGGTTGGCGTCAGACTGATACGGGGTGGCCTGGCAGCGCGAAAGAAAGAGCGTAAGCACGATTGGTCTTTCCGGAGAAGGGGCGCAGCATGCTGCGCCCCTCCGAAAGCTGGAGTGTCAGGTGAGGAAGTGATTGAAGAGGTTGTTGAGTGATTCGGAAAGAGTAGGGTGGGCGAAAACGGCGTTTTGAAGGGACGTGTAGGGCAGCTTGCCCATTATGGCGATTTGAATTTGTGAGATGATTTCGCCGCCTTCGATGCCTAAGACCGCGGCTCCCAAAATCTGGCCGGACTTGGCGTCCACGACGGCTTTCATAAAACCGCGCGACTCATCCACTTCGAGAGCGCGGGCAACGTAGTTCATCGGCATTTTGGCAACGCGAATCGCGCGATTTTGCAATCGCGCTTCCGTTTCAGAAAGACCGACGCGTCCAAGCTGTGGATCAATGAAAAGCGTGTACGGCACGAGGCGGCCCGCCGTGGACACATTTCCTTTCTCGAGCAGGTTCTTGCGGATAATCCGGAAATCGTCGTAGGAAATATGCGTGAATGCGGGTCCGCCGTTGATGTCGCCGAGCGCGTAAATGTTTTTCGCGGAAGTTTCAAGTTTTTCGTTTACCTGAATGAAACCACGCGCATCGGTGTCGATTCCGGCGGCGGAAACTTTCAGCGTATCGATGTTCGGAATGCGGCCCGCGGCCACCAGCAGATGAGAGCCTTCAAGGCTGTGCATTTTCCCGCCGGAACGGATTTTCAGATGGATATGCGAACCATGACGCGCGACTTTTTCCGCCCTGGAGCTGACTAGAATTTGGATGCCATCTTCCTTGAGGATCTGCGCCACCGCGGAGGCAATGTCCGCATCTTCGCCCGATAGCAGGCTGCTTCCGGACTGAATGATGGTGACGCGGCTGCCGAATCGCCGAAATAGCTGGCCAAATTCGAGACCGATGTAGCCGCCGCCCAGCACCAGGAGATGTTCGGGGACGGCGTTCAGCTCCATGATGCTGGTGCTGTCTAGAAACGGCACATCCTTCAATCCGACAATTTGCGGCACGGAGGGACGGCAGCCCGCGTTGATGAAAAAACGGTCGGCGGTGAGAACTCGTTCCTGGCGCTTCTTATCGCGGACGAGAATTGAATTTGGAGTCGTGAACTCCGCGGCGCCAAAAATCAGATCGAGATTGCGGGCCTGTTCGATGCGCTTCTGACTTCCATTGCGAAACAAATCCACGATGTCGCGTTTGCGTTTACGCACGCGTAGCATGTCTACGTGGAGTGAACCGACCTGCACGCCATAATCGGCGCCGCGGCGCGCAAGGTACGCGACGCGGCCGCTGGCGACCATGGTCTTCGTCGGCGTGCAGCCTTCGTTGATGCACGTGCCGCCTACGTGTACGCGCTCGACGAGCGCGGTGCGCATCCCGGCGGAGGCAAGCGCTTGGCTCAAAGGCGTTCCTGCCTGGCCGGAGCCGATGACGATGGCGTCGTAATGGGCAGTTTGCGATGATTTCGGATTTGGCATGCTTTAAAGGAAAAAATCCCTTCCAATTTGCCAGCGGCCAAGTTGCTCTGGCACGAGTCTTTTGTCAAGCAATCTCATAGAAAAACAGGGCGTTAGGCAAATCACATTCGGAACGAATTCTCGCCTCAGTTTTTGCTCGCCGCGATTCCAAGTGTGAATGAAGAAGCGCATAGCCTGCATCGAACTGTAACAAGGCTTTCGTATAACTCAGGCTCCCAAACCGGCAAATTCCCGGACCGGCTTTACAGCGCTTTCCTCAAGGAGCTTCATGGCCACGATTGCAGCACCGCCATCAGCAGTGCACGAGAAGATGGCCGGGACTCATTGGCGCGGTGATTTTTGTCGGAATCCCGATTGTCGGTGTTGTTTATATCGGCTGAAGGGGTTACCAACTAGGTGCTGCGTCGCTGTATGCGCTCCCGAAAATACTGTTTCCAGCTTTCCGGCAGAGCTTCCACGCGGAGAGTGCGGTTGATCGAGGCGAGATCTTTCTCGTCAAAACGCTTCGCGATGTAAAGACGGGTGATTTCCGACACAGGGACGGCGTTGGAGTCGCGAGCGAGCAAATTCAAGTCATCGCCGGCGCCAACTTCTCCTTCGCGGGTCACGGCAAAGTAGAAGCCCGTGCGCCCACTAGCGAGAAAGCGTTTGACCATATCATCGGATTGAAAACGCAGACCTAGCTTGTAACAAGGCAGACGCGGCTGCGTAACGACGACTTCGGCCGAGCCGACGGCGAAACGATCTCCGAGGTGGATGGACGCCTCCAAGAGGCCATCCACGGTGAAATTTTCTCCGAACATACCGCGAGGCAATTCGTGACCGGGCAATTCCCTTTTCCAATATTCGTAGTGTCGCGATTGATAGCAGTAGACGGCTTTGTCTTTGCCGCCGTGGACCGTGAGATCGGCCTGCTCGTCGCCATCCAGATTGAGGGTGCGCAAAGGAATGCGGCCTTGAACCGGTTCTTTGAAAATTCCAGTGGTCACTTCGCGGCCATGCCAGGTGACTTCACGCGGTACACCGACATTGACGGAAAGCAATTTCATGAAATGAGCTTGTCACTTTCCGGCCATCTGTACTACCGGCCAAGCGTTTTGCCAGTCGGGCAATGGCGATCGCGGGGCAGACGGAGAATGCCCCCCGAGGCCGATTAAATTTTTCGATTGGCAAATTTTCGATTCGTGCTATTCTGCGCGAAGTCCTACCAAAGGGAGGACGACGTCATGCGGCTAAACAAACGAACGAGCCGTTTAGAAGCGTTGCCGGTGCCAAGGCACTGCAGCAGCGGTTGGACGTTGTCCACCCACGATCGCTGAAGTTCCTTAGCGGACGGCAATTCTCTTAATCGAAACATAAGTGAGCGGCGAAGTTCGCCGCATTGTGCGCGCAATTTCTTGAAATTCGCGCGAGCTATGCTCCTCGCATGGAGAGATGCGCGGAACGATTCCGAAGCGCATTGCGCTTCTTAGAAAAAGAGAAGGTCATGGTCACAATTAGGGTGCAGGATGGAACGCCGGAAAGCCATGGAACGCTATGCACGACTTGCCGTTCCGCGCGCATCGTGAAGGGTTACCGCGTAGGGGAGATGGACATCTTCTGTGGCGCGAGCTACCCGGAGCGGCGTGTTCGATTTCTCGTCGCGGAATGTTCTGCCTACGATGACACGCGCATCGTAAGCAGAAGCGACATGGAAAAGATCGCCTGGATATTGGTTACAAAAGCCGCGGGACGGAGCATCGGCTTCGTTACTGCGGAGCAATTCCAGGAGATGGAAGACGGCGACGAAGGGATCCTGCCGGCGGCATCCATCGAACCGAAGTTGAAGGAGTGAAAGGTGAGCCCCAAAGTGAAGCATTGCAATGGGGCTCACACAAATAATTTGAGGTGACTTTGAAGGAGGACACCATGCGAAACGAACATCAATTTGAGGACGGGTGCTTTTGAACGGAGCAGTAAACGAAGAAAAGGATTCCCATCGGAAGCGCATGTGAAGCGCGGCCACCGCGTGGTTCACGGGCGAGAAAGAGCTCGTGGAGAAACTCGGGCGGAATGATCCATGCCCGTGCGGTTCCGGGAGGAAATTTCAAGCGCTGCTGCCTACAGAGCAGAAGCTTTGACGGCAGCAACCGAAACTATTTTTTCCCGGGAGTAAACGGAAAGACAGCGCGCAACGCGCGGAAAGGAGGAATCATGAGTGTCATTCAATGGGCTTCGTTTGCCTGGAAGCGGCGCATTTCGTTGTGCGCCACTTGCATTTGGGGAACCGTGCGTACGGGAGAGCGCGCGAAGGACGTGGAAACCTTTTGCCGTTTGATCAGCCCGAACACCGTGGTTCCCTTTCCGGTGGGCAATTGCACGGATTATAGCGAGCGTACTGCTCCGGTGGCGGAGCCGAAGCCGGAGCCGCGCGGGTTCGGTTTCGTGAGCGTGGATGCGCTTCGCGTGAGTAATGGCGAAACAGTGGAAGTGATTCCTCTGGAAGGTTCGCCTGAAAAAACCAAATAGCTAGGCGGGAGCTTTGTCGTGGAATGGCGGCAGGGCTCCCGTTCTATTTTCAGCGAGCGGGAACGAGCTCCGAACTTTTCAGCGTAGGAAGCTCCTGAATTGATTTTCCGGATTTTTCCTGCGCGATACGCAGGTCGTAAAGAGTCTGCAGATTGAGCCAAAATTGCGCGCTGGTGCCAAAAAAGTGGCCGAGGCGCAGAGCAGTATCGCCCGTAATGGAGCGCGTTCCGTTCAGAATTTGCGTGACGCGATTCGTTGGCACGTTGATTTTGCGTGCGAGTTCGGCGGCGCTCATCGAAAGCGTTTCGAGTTCCTCGGCCAGGTGTTCGCCGGGATGGATTGCGGGAATTGCCATATTGTTTTTCCTAGTGCTAATCGACGATCTCCACGTTTGATGGGCCCAGGGCTTTGTCCGTCCATTCAAAACAAATTCGCCATTGATCGTTAATGCGGATGCTGTACTGGCCTTTGCGATCGCCAGACAAAACTTCAAATCGATTGCCGGGCAATGCGCTAAGGTCCCGCAGTGAAACGGCAGCTTCCAGACGGTCGAGTTTCAAGCGCGCAGAGCGCTCAATTCCTGAAAATGCCTTGACCCGCTTGCCGGCAGCGAAATCGCGTGTCCGCTTGTCCCGGTAGCTCCAGGATCATGAGCAGACGCTAGCAAAAGTACGCCTTACGTCAAGCGTAACGAGGACGGCAACTAAATCAGTTGACTTTCGCTTTTTGTTCGCTATACTGCGAGCGGTAGAGGAAAACGGGAACGGCCCGTGCATTGAACAACAGGCACGGATAAAGTGGCGTTCGGTTCCATTGCCGTACAGGCTCTCACGAGCCGGGCGCCACCCGTTGAATCTAGCACCAGCCGTTGTCCTCGCCGGGAGCATTTATGGAAGCCTGTGTCGAAACCGTATTCCCTGCCCTGAGTCCAAATGCCCTTTCGCTGCCAACGGAGCCTGTACAGCCTTCGCAGGCGCAGCCAGCGCCTTCCTGCGGTGTTCCCATCCCCAATATTGTCCATGTGGACGTGGACGCGTTCTTTGCGTCCGTCGAACAGGTGCTGAACCCAAAACTACGCGGCAAGCCAGTACTGGTGGGACGCGGCGTGGTGGCTTCGGCGAGCTACGAAGCGAAGCTGCAGGGCGTGAAGACGGCAATGACCTTTCGCGAGGCGATGCGGCTTTGCCCGAAAGCGATCGTTGTTCCCGGCCAGTATGAGCACTACGCCGATTACGCGGAGCGCGTGCGGCGGATCCTGGAAACCTATACGCCGGCGGTCGAAACGGCGGCGCTGGACGATTTTTACTTGGATTTTGCCGGGACGGAACGGCTGTATCCGGATTTTCGCGGAACTTTGCTGCGGTTGCAGATGGAGATTTTTCAACAAACGGGATTGAGCGTGTCCGTGGGAGCGGCGCGGACGAAAGTGGTGGCGGCGATTGCGTCGCGGCTGGAGCGGCCGCGCGGGTTCCGGCTGATTGCGCCCGGCACGGAGCAGGAGTTCCTTGCGCCGCTACCTGTGGAGAAGCTGCATGGGGTCGGTCATGTGCATGCTTCGATGCTGGCCGAGCGCGGAGTGACGACGATTGCGGAATTGAGCCGTGTGCCGCGGCCTGCACTGGAGGCGGCTTTCGGCGAAGTCATCGGCGGGCAGATCTGGGAGCGCGCGCGCGGGCTGGATGGCCGTGAAGTGATGCTGCCGGCGACGCCGAAATCCATTTCGCGCGAGACGACCATCGAGGGCGGCACGATTGACACGGAATTTCTGGGCAGCTTGATTGAATATCTTTGCGAGCGCGTTGGCTCTACATTGCGCGACTATGGACGACAGGCACGATCCATCGGACTGCGCATCCGTTATGTGGATCATTTCTCCGCGCATCAGACGCTGCGGCTGACAAAGCCGAGCAATGATGAGCGCGCATTGCACACGACGGCGATGGAGCTATTTCAGAAATTATTTACGCGGCGCGTGGCGGTGCGGTTGATTGGCGTCACCGTGGTGAATCTGGATTTGGACCGCCGGCAGAATGAGCTTTTCGATAACAACGCGAACCGGCGCTGGTATCTGAACCGCGGCGTGGATAATGCGCGCAAGCGCTACGGCTGGAATGCGCTTTTCTACGGTAAAGGTTTGCAATTGCGAGAGCATTATGCAAGCAAGCCGGGCGGTCTCGTGCTTTCTACGCCCTGTTTATCGCGATAAACGTTTTCTGAAATTTCCTTCCTGATTCCCCTACCAAATAAACCTGCAGCTAGCCGCATTCATAGGTGCGCATGTTCGTTCATCTCGATTGTCACAGTCATTATTCGTTTTTGCGGGCGGTGCCTTCGCCGAAGGAGATTATCGCGGCGGCGGCGGAAGCGAGCATGCTTGCCGTTTCGTTGACGGATACGAATGGAATGTATGCGGCGATTCCCTTTTATCAGGCGGCGCTGGCGAAGGGGATCAAGCCGATTGTTGGGGTGAAGCTGGATGTGGAATGCGGGAAAAAAGCAGATTCCGAACCCGCGAAAATACCGCGGGTTCGGAATGACAATTTGTTGAGAAGTGAGTCGATCGTGTTGCTGGCGGAGAATGCGTTGGGATATAGCAATCTGTGCCGGCTCGTGACGCTGCGGCAGATGGGGACGGTTGCGCCGCGCCCAAAAACGGCGGACGTGGAAAACGAGGGGCGACCGGTCACAATTGAAGAGCTGGCACAGCATAGTAGCGGAGTTATCGCGCTGGCATCCCTGGCGAGAAAGACAAAGGACCCCGGCGACAAAGATGCGACGAGTTGCGCTTCCGCGGAAAGCGTCGAACAGATTAAGTATCTCAAAGAGATTTTCGGCGGGAGATTTTATCTCGCGGTGCAGCGTCTCTCGCCCGGCGATGGCCGATTGTTTCGTGAAGCAGAACGCATTGGTCGAGAACTAAACATTCCGCTTGTCGCGACGAACAACGTTCATTTTCTTAAATCCGAGGATCATTTGCATCACCGCGCCGTGAACGCAGTTCGCGTGGGCGGATTGCTTACGACGGTTGGGGCATCGCTTTCTCAAGAATCCAGCAAGGCGGAAATCACTACCGGTGAAGCTTGGTTCAAGCCGTTTTCAGAAATGAAGCGGTTGTTTCCGGATCATCCGGAACTGTTGCGCGCGACCCTGGAAATCGCTGAACGCTGCGATTTAAAACTGGAACTCGGCAAGCTGATCCTGCCGGAATTTCCCGTTCCGCAAGGCGAAACACCTTTTTCTTATTTATGGAAGCTGTGTTTTGACGGCGCGCGGCGCATTTACCGGCCGGTCAAGCCGGAAGTGCTTTCGCGGCTTACGAACGAATTGAATGTCATCGAGAAGTGGAAACTTGCGCCGTTCTTTTTGCTGGTGTGGGACATCGTGGAGGAGGCGAAGCGGCGCGGGATTCCCGCAGTGGCGCGCGGGTCGGCGGCAAGTTCGATGGTGACGTACTGCCTTGGCATTTCGCGTGTTTGCCCGTTGCGCTGGGGGCTTTATTTCGAACGTTTCCTGAACGTGCAGCGCGGCGATTGCCCGGACATTGACATTGATATTTGCGGAGCGCGACGCGATGAATTGATTGATTACGTTTATGAGCGATGGGGCGCGCAAGGAGAGCAGGGTCCACACGTAGCTATGATCGGAAGTTTTGTCACCATGCACGCGCGCCTCGCCGTGCGGGAAATCGCGAAAGTTTTTGGCGTACCACCGCTGGAAGTGAACCGATTCACCAAGCGGTTGCCGCACTGCCCTGTGCGGGAAATTTTGCAGGCAATCCACAACTTGCCGGAGTGCCGCGACCTGCCAGTAGATGACGAGCCCTGGAAAACGATTCTGCAAGTGGCGCTGAAGCTGGATGATGCGCCGCGGCACCTGGGCATTCATCCGTGTGGGACGGTGATTGCTGCGCGGCCGTTGACACAGTATTTGCCGCTCGAACGCGCCGCGAAAGGAATCATCGTCACACAATACGACATGCACGCCGTGGAAGCGCTGGGCCTGATCAAAATGGACCTGCTCGGCCAGCGCGGGTTCACGACGATGTCTTTGGCGCTGGACAACATTGAGAAACAGGAAGCCAGGGGAGTAAGCGAAATAAAAGAAAATAATATCGCGCCAGACGGAACTACTCCGCTGCCGAAGGCGAGAAATATCGACTTCGATACGATTCCAGAAAATGATCCGAAAACTTGCGACGTGATTGCTTCGGGAAAAACGCTGGGCGTCTTTCAAATCGAATCGCCCGCCATGCGCGGCATGCTTCGGATGATGAAAGCAAAAACATTGGAAGAGACTGCCATTGCGCTGGCTATCATCCGGCCCGGCGCAGCGGAATATGGCTCCAAGGAATTATTCGTAAAACGATTGATTGGAAAAGAAGAGCCTACTTACGCGCATGATTCCCTAAAACCAATACTGCAAGACACATTGGGCGTTTGCATTTATCAGGAACAAGTCATGCAAATTGCGCAGGCGCTTGGAGATATGTCACTCGCGGAGGCGGATCTGGTGCGGCGAACCTCCGCAAAATATTCCGGCCGCGCCGATTACGAGCGGTTGCGCGGCAAATTTGATAAAGCCGCGGGAATGATGGGCCTAACGGACGCGCAGCGCAAAGAAACCTGGATGATGGTGGAAAAATTCGCCGGTTTCGGCTTCTGCAAAGCCCACGCGGCGACGTACGCGGACATTTCTTACCGCATGACCTATTTGAAAACGCATCATCCGGCGGAGTTCCTTGCCGCGATGTGCAGCGCGGGTGCGGGTTTTTATCACGTTTCCGCTTATGTTGAAGAAGCCAAGCGCTGGGGCATCGAAGTGCTGCTGCCATCGGTGAATCATTCGCGGATGGAGTACACCGTGGAATTGCAGCCAAGTGGAAATAAAGCCCTGCGCATCGGATTGATGCAAGTACAAGGATTGCGCACAGAAACGCTCAGCAACATTCTGCACGCGCGGGGTCATGGCGGCCTGTTTCGTTCGCTCGAAGATTTTCTCGAACGCGTCACCATAGAACGTGACGAAATCGAAACGCTCATCAAGTGCGGAGCATTCGATGAAGTGAGTGACGACGGCTGCCGCGCCACGCGATCAACGCTGCTCTGGCAGTGGAATTTTTATCAGGCGAGGCGAGTTCCTAAAGTGACGGCACCTTCTACTTCTCTTTTTGGTGATTCAGCAAACAATCACAGCTCGCTACAGGCTATGCCGGAAAATGTACCGGACTATACACGCGAACAAAAACTGCGCTATGAACGTGAGTTGCTTGAGGTTTGCGTCAGCGGCCACCCGCTCGATTTTCTGCCGCGCAACGGCGAGCTCTGGAGCGATGAATTGCCCGCTTGCACCGGCAAACGCGTAACGCTCTGCGGCTGGGCGGTGACGCATCGGCATGTTGGCACAAAAAATTACCGCAACATGATGTTTCTGACGCTGGAGGACCAGCACGGACTTTTCGAGACTGTACTGTTCCCCGATGTTTACGATCGCTATGGCGGACTTGTCTTCGAAACACGCACGTTCCAGGTAACCGGCCGCGTCGAACCGAGCGGCCAACTGAATTGTGAATCCCTGACCGCGCTGAAACCGGAGAAACACTGAAATGCACTTTTATCTGCGAACAAATCACCGCGAGAAGTCGGCCGAACCCGCCGGAGGGCGTCCGGCCGGTAGCGCGGAGGAATGGCTGGGCAGAAATCGGGGCGAAAAACAGCGGCTTTGGGAACGCTTGAACCCGCGCCACAGAAAAGCGCTGCGCCTGCTTGCAGAAGCGCTCGCAGCTCAACAAATGCACGCAAGATTGGAGGATTCCACGCGCGGAAAACTCAGCCAGTTACTGGCGGACATTGAGCACCTTGCGAGCCGCGCGGCCGCGCTGCTTGCGGAGGTGGCTCGCCGGACACGTCCACGAGCGTGATTCTTGCAGGCGGACCAGGACGGACGCATACTCAGCTTATGCAAGTCTCTGTGAAAAACGGCGTCCTCTGCGTAGCCTTCGCCTCGATGATGGCCTTTGCCGCGATTCCCGCCTCGGCTGACGAAATTCGGCTGAAAGACGGCAAGAAACTTTACGGCGTGATCGTGGCTTACGAAGACAACATGTTCAAAGTGAAAACCGACTTTGGATACGTGCTCGTGGAAAAGGACAAGATTGCCGCAATCGTACCGAACTCGCCGGCTGGCCCTCCAACGGATTCGAAGCCTGCGGCGCAACCCGCAAAAAACGAATCTTCTCCGGCATCCGCGACGGGTCCCGCGCCAAACGCAGCCAGCGCGACAGAAGTTTCCACCAAAAATAAGATTTCGAATACGAGCGTTCACCCTGCAATTCCAGCAAACACAAACGCAGGAAACGCTGCCGCTCCCAACATGAAGTCAGCGGCGCCCGCGACAAATAGCTCTCTCGCCGCGTCGGGTCCGCCTCCTGCCCCGCCAAAAGAAGAGCCGCCGCCAAACAAGGAAGAAATTCAAGGCAATCAGTACACGAATTTCACGCACGGCTTCCGCATGTACAAGGCTCCAAGCTGGGAGCTCATAGAAGATGCGCGCAAGGCGCTGCCAAATGCAATCGTCGCCCTGGGTACGTCGAACGAATCAACTTTGATGGTTGTTGGCGAGGAAAAAACGAAGGAACCACTCGAAGCAGCCGCGGCTGGGGTGGAAAAACGCCTGCGCGAAATTTACGTCAACTACCGCCTGATTTCCCAACGCAAGACGACGGTCGGCGGGCTGCCGGCGGTCGAATATAAATATCGCGGGATGGCGGATAATCACGATTGGTCCGGCACACTGGTGGTCATTGCGCGCGGCAAAGATATGCTGACGGCGCTTGGAATGACCTTTGCTGATACGGATTTAATTCAGATTCAAGAAAATGTAATTTCCCGGTCCATCTCAAGCCTCGACTTCAGCATTCATCCCTGAGATCTTAAGCCAGAAATTCCAAGCAACATGGTGGGTTAACTAGGTTCGGAAGATTCCGAACCCTTGCGATGTTCGCGAATCAAACCGATGAGCGCTTGCGCGGCGCGTGGCAGGCTGCGATCGCGGCGGTAAACGAGGCCCAACTCGCGCCAAAGATCCACGCCATCCACGCTCAACAGTTTCACCTCGCCGGCTTTCACCTGGTCGCGCGCGAAACTTTCACTGATAAACGAAACGCCAGCATCCGCGCCGACGAAGCGCTTAATCATGCCGATGCTTGGCAGTTCCATGGCGACGTGGACGCGCGAGCGATAGGGGCGGAACAGCTTGTCCAAAACCTGGCGCGTAAATCCCGTGCGAGGAAATATCAGCGGCTGCGAGGCGACTTCTTCCAAAGTAACCTTCGTGCGTTGCGCAAGCGGGTTGCGCACGCTGACCATAAAACGCAAACGGTCGCGATAGATATGATGAACCTTCAGATTGGGAGACTTGAGCGGCAAAGTGACGATACCCACATCCACGGAACCATCTTCCACGCGCTGCAAAATTTTGTGGCTGAAATTCCTGTAAATGCTGATATGCACCTGAGGATAGCGTTTTTGAAATTCCGCAAAAATGTCCGGCAGGAGATAGAGACAGGTCGCTTCATTTGCGCCAAACACAACCGGTCCCTGCACGACGTTGCCGCGATCCGCTACAACCTGCACGGATTCGTCGCGCAAGCGCAGTAATCTTTCCGCGTAATCGAAAAGCACTTCGCCAGCGGGTGTCAATTCTACGGATTTCGCGGAGCGATCCAGCAGCTTTGCGCGATACGCCTGCTCCAACTGCCGGATTTGTGCGCTGACGGCGGATTGCGAACGAAACACTTTCTGGCCGGCACGCGAAAAACTTTTGAGTTTGGCTACATATACGAAAGTTGTAAGTTGATCAAAATCCATAGCCGTCCATTCAGGCGGAGATTATATCCAAATTGGTAGCCGCGAGCGAAAGAAAGAGCCATCAGGCGTGAATTGCTTGCGTCGCGGCGGAAACGGAGACGGGCACGGGCTGCGCGACTTCCAAGAAGCCAAAGCCGCCCAAAATCGGCGCCCATGTGTTTTCCACAGTGCCCTGAAAATGCACGGGCTGCACACGCAGGAGACCGAGAGAACCTCGCCGCGACAATAGCCGGGCCGCGCGCGGACTGCGCGTGAAATTTCCATGTTCCTGCAAAGTGCGACGAAGCCAGGCTTCCTCGGCCGCTTCCACTTCTTCAAGTCGAACAAACTCCTTGTGCAGCACATCTTCGGCTTCCGCGCGCAAGACGTACGCGAGGCCACCGGTCATGCCAGAACCAAAATTCAAACCGAGCGGTCCAAGCACCAGGACAACACCGCCCGTCATGTACTCACAACCGTGCTGGCCGACACCTTCGACGACCGCGAGTGCGCCGCTGTTGCGAATTGCAAAGCGCTCGCCAGCACGCCCCGCAACGAAGAGCTGACCGGACGTGGCACCGTAAAGAACTGTGTTTCCAACCAGCACATCGCCTCTGCGCGACGCACTCGGCCCGGAAGAGATGGAGATTGTCCCGCCGGAAAGGCCTTTGCCGACGTAGTCGTTCGCTTCGCCGCTAAGCTTCAACGTCATGCCGCTGCAAAGGAACGCGCCGAAACTCTGTCCGGCTGCTCCAGAAAATTCCTGCACCACAATTCCTTCTCGCGCACTTTTGCGGATTCGTGCGCGCATCAAATCCCCGCTGAGTCCCGCGCCGACGCTGCGATCGGAGTTGCGAATCTGCTGCGGAGCGCCAGCGGCAAAATCCAGCGAAGGCATTACGGAAGCCTCGCCGACGGCCGCGTGCAAACCAGGAGCCTGCTGCGGTGCGATGCGGAAGGACATGTCCGATTCAAGCGCTAGCGCCGGTGTTTCCGCATAGTTTACAGAACGCGGCCGCAGGCAATCGTATGCGCCCTTCAATTCCGCGAGCGAATGAGCGCCGAGTTCGGCGAGTTTGTTGCGGACTTCTTCCGCGAGCGCGCGGAAATACGCGACGACCATTTCCGGCTTACCCTTGAATCGCAGACGTAATGTTTCGTCCTGAGTCGCGATTCCTACAGGGCAGGTATTCAGGTGGCATTGCCGCGCCATCACACACCCGATGGCAAGCAGCGACGCGGTGCCGAAGCCGAATTCGTCCGCGCCGAGAATGGAAGCAATCAGAATGTCGCGCGAGAATTTCAAGCCACCATCCACGCGAAGCGCGACGCGCGAACGCAACCCTGCACGAACCAGCGTTTCATGTGTTTCACGCAATCCAATTTCCCAGGGGAGGCCCGTGTTTTTAATGGAGGTGAGGGGCGAAGAGCCTGTGCCACCATTGTGTCCGCTAATGGTGATGACGTCCGCGCCCGCTTTTGCAACGCCTGCCGCGATGATGCCCACGCCTGCGCCAGAAACCAGCTTGACGCCGATGCGCGCATGGGGATTCACCGCGCGCAAATCGTGAATCAACTGCGCGAGATCTTCGATACTGTAAATATCGTGATGCGGCGGCGGAGAAATTAGCGGCGTGCCAGGTGTCGCGTGTCGAATGCGCGCGATGTATTCGGTTACTTTTTTCGCGGGAAGCTGACCGCCTTCACCCGGCTTTGAGCCTTGCGCCATTTTGATTTCGAGTTCTTGCGCATGCACTAGATAATTTGCGGTGACTCCAAATCTTCCCGAAGCTACTTGTTTAATTTTGTTCGCGGCGTGCGGCTCTTCCGTGTAGAGCTTCGGGTCTTCTCCGCCTTCGCCCGTGTTGCTGCGGCCGCCGAGCATGTTCATGGCAAGCGCGAGAGTCTTGTGCGCTTCCGGACTCAGGGAGCCGAGCGACATGGCCTGCGTGCTGAAGCGGCGCACAATGGATTCGAGCGGCTCGACTTCTTGCAGCGGAATCGGATCAGATATCACCGTTTCCAGCAAATCGCGCAGGAAAACCGGTCCCTGTGCATCCGCAAGCTCTTCAAACGCAGTGTATTTGGCCTTGTCTGGCGCCTTTACGAGCGCGTGCATCCGACGCACGATTTCGGGAGAATTTGCATGGAGTTCCGCGCCTTTGCGGAAGCGATAGAGACCTGCGTCGTGCATCTCCTCCGCAGCGGGCGCGAACGCCTTCTCATGCATCTTCAAATAGTCCGAGAGCACATCGTCGAGCGACTTCTGGCCGGCAAAATCCGCGGCGTCTTCAAAGAAGTCCGAGCAGAACTGTTCGGAAAGCCCAACGATTTCAAAAAGGTAGCTGTTGCGGTAGCTCGCTAGCGTGGAAACACCCATACGCGCGAGCACTTTGCGCAAACCAGCCGTGATCGCTGCGCGCACATGTGCCATTCCGTCCGTTTCTTGCTCTTCCGCGAACTGTTCTGAAAGATACGGCACGACCGCGCTCGCACCTGCGGCGACGAGTAACGCGACGTGGTGCGTGTCAAACGCTTGCGCCGTCTCCACTATCAATGGCACGTCCGCAAATCCGTCTTCGACCATCTGCTTCCAAAACGCGGCCGTCGCCAACAATGCCGGCAATGCTGCATGCTCCGCGTCCATTCCGCGATCGGAAAGGAGGAAGAGCCCCGGGCGCGCACCACCGCTCAGAGGGGTAGTCAACTGAGCGACTGCGCGGCGTGCTCCCGGGACTCCTAGTTTGGAGGGAAATGAAAATGGTTCGCGATGCACAGGGCTGCACGCTTCGAGCAACTCTTCCAGCTCGGCTTGTGTGAGAATCGGCGTCGGTAGCGCGATTCCCTGCGGCAGGCTCACTTCGAGCGACATCACGTGCGTTTCGCGCAGCGGATCGATCGGGGGATTGGTCACCTGCGCGAAGCGCTGCTTGCAATAATCCCAGAGCGTGCGTAGTTGCGCGGACAGAAACGCAGGCGGCGCGTCGTCTCCCATACTCCAGTCCGCTTCCTTGCCGTGTACGAGAGCAGAAAAAAGAATTTTGAACTGGTCGTCGGACCAGCCGCATGCGGCGGCGACGCGTTTTGGCAATTCCACCGCTGGATGAGGTGATGCAGCCGTGGCAATTCCGAGCCTGCGGGTCTGCGGCGCAGGCCGCCGCGACTGCTGCGTCGCCAGCCGCTTCAAGATTTCGCGCCAGCGGAAGAGCGTTCCCGTCGCGGGATTCGCGACGATCATTTCGCCGGGCCCGAGCCGTTGGCGTTCTGCGATGCGCGATTCTTCAAAGTCCACGAGGCCTGTTTCCGAACCGGCCACAACGAGGCCGTCGTGCGTCACCGTGTAGCGGAGTGGCCGCAATCCGTTGCGGTCCAGCTTTGCCCCAACGACCTGGCCGTCCGAGAAAATCAGCGCGGCGGGACCGTCCCACGGTTCGCTATGCAACGAGAGCGCGGAAAGCGCGGCGCGAACGTCGCGCGAAAGCAGTGGATCGTTTTCAAACGCGGGCGGCGCCATCGCTAGCATCGCCTCTTCCGGCGAAAAGCCCTGAAGCAGCTTCACTTCAAATCCATTGTCGAAGCTGGCCGAATCGCTGACGTTTTCTTCCAGGGCGCGGAACCACGGACCGACAGCGAGGTCGCTGCGAATCTGCCGCTCTTTGGCACGCAGCCAGCGGCGGTTGGAAACGATTGTATTGATCTCTCCGTTGTGCGCTACGTGGCGGAACGGCTGCGCCAAGTGCCACGACGGTTGCGTGTTCGTCGAATAACGCTGGTGAAAAATCGCGAAGGTCGTTTCGTAAGAGGAGTCGCGCAGGTCTGCGTAAAACTGTGGGAACTGCCACGGTGTGAGCAAGCCTTTGTACACAACCGACTGCGAAGAAAGCGAACAGACGTAACATCGATGGGGCATCAGTGATTCGGCCCGCTTGCGCATCAATGCCAGACGCCGCTCAAAACGCGCATCTCCGCGCGCCGGATGAAATGGCGAGATGAAAAATTGCCAGATTTCGGGCATGGTTTCGAGGGCACGTTGCCCAAGGCAACCGGGGTTCACCGGCACTTGCCGCCAACCCAACAAGCGAAGACGCTCGGTCTCCGACGCCTCTTCGATCGCGCTACGCGCTTGCGAAACTTCCTCGGCATGGAAAAACGCTACGCCGAGACCGAATTGCTCCGGGAGTTCAATACCATGCTCGGCTGCTTTCGTGGTGAAAAATGCGCGTGGAAGGCCGGTAAGAAGCCCTGCACCGTCTCCGCTTGCGCCGTCGGCGTCAACGCCGCCCCGGTGTGTCAAGCGTTCCAGGGCATTCAGTGCGTATTCGACGATATCGTAACGCGCAGCTCCGCCTAGCCGGGCGATGAAGCCGGTTCCGCACGCATCATGATCGGGATGGCCCCAATTGGGGTGGCGCTGCCCCATATGCATCGTTTATAGACGTGCGGCTAGAGGGATGTACAACGCAGAAATTCGATATACAAAATTGAATTTCTGATTAGTGAGCTTTGGCGGGCGGGACGAGGGCTTTCGGCCTAGAACTTGGTGACTTCCGTGAACTGGAAACCATTGATTTTCATAGCCGGAACGACCATTTCGAACGCTTCTTCACCCGTCGCCCGGACCGCAGGACTCATAAGCTCGACGTTCCGCAGCATCTCGAGCACGGAATGGTTAAAGCGGAAATTGCGCGCGGCGGAGGTCACTTTGCCCTTTTCGACCAGAAAGAGGCCATCGCGGGTCATGCCGGTCATCACCTTTTCGTAAGGGTCTACTTCGCGGATGTACCAAAGGCGCGTTACCAGCAGGCCGCGATCCGTGGAAGCGATCATTTCCTCCAGCGACGATTTGCCGCCCGAGAAAACCAGGTTCATGGGAGCTTCGCCGTATTCGTTCGGCAGCGCAAAGCCGTGGCCTGTCGGCCTTTTTCCGGCGCGCTTGGCGCTGGAGCGGCTGTAAACCAGATTGCGTGGAACGCCCTTGTCAACCAAAAGGACTCGCTGGCGAGGGATGCCTTCCCCATCGAATGGCGCTCCCAGCTGGCCGGGATGATAGACGTCGTCGCAAATAGAAATATTTTTCCCAAAGAGCTGCTTGCCCATGCGGTCGTTCAGGCAGGAACGTTTGTCGTCCACGGCTGTCGCAGCAAAATCGTAGAAGAGAAACCCAACAAGGTCGAGGACGGCGGCCGGTTCAAGAATCACAGTGTATTTTTCCGGCGGAAGTTCCCTGGCGCTTGTTGCCAATCGTGCTTTTTTGCTCGCAAGCTGTGCCAACACTTGCGGATCAAGATTCCTTACGTCGGCTGCGTTACCTTTCGCCCAGCTTGTTGCGGCTTCTTGTTGCATGGTGATTGAAAATTCCGCTCGCGTCTGACGGTACGTGGCAAAAAGTCCGCGCGAATTTCCTACGGCGGACTGCATCTGGCCGCTTACGAAAATTCCAGCAGCGACTTGGCCTTCTTTCACGGCGAGGTCGCACGCTTTTCGAACGGCACGGGCGCGCTCCGCGGCGCTCAGTTCCGCGGTCGATTTCACAAATCGCTGCACGCGCTGATAACGCTGTTTTGCAGGCATCGGCAAAAGATACCGGACTTTGGGTTGGCTCTGCGCAAGCGAAAGCGAAGACTCAACGGCCGCACGCAGCGAGTCTTCGTCCAATTTGTTTGTGGTGACGCGAGCGGTTTTTCTATCCAGAAACGTCCGAACGGAAACAGTCAGCCCGTGTTCGGCGACGTTTTGATGGATGCCGTTATTCGCAAATCTGGTCAGCGCATCGAGCGTCTCGTCCAGATGAACTTCCGTCTCTTCCGCGCCGGCCGCCTTCCCAAGACGAATCACCGTCTGCATCAATTCGTGCAGACGTTTCTCCGAAGACAAGCCTCGGGCGCCTTCGTCAATCCGGGATTTGCTGTGCGGACTCATTTTTCGCCGAACGCCGTTCCAATCCGCACGTTTCGAAACCGCGCGGGCGATGCTCCATGGCCAGTGCCCATCGTCTGCATCGGCTGGCCTTTTCCGCAATTCGGCGTACCCCAAAGCGTCCAGTAATCGCGCGAGCAAATCGCGTCGCAAGAATTCCAGAATTCCGTGGTGATGCCGCTGTAGCTCGGATTCCTCAGTATGCGAACTTTCTTGCCGCCCTTAATTTCCCAGGCGATTTCCGTAGAAAACTGAAATTGGTAGCGCCGGTCGTCAATGGACCAGGAGCGGTTCGTGTCCATCAGGATTCCGTCTTCCGTATCGGCAATGAGATCGTTTTCCTTCCACGTTCCGGGTAGCAGGCTGATGTTCGTCATGCGAATAATCGGCAGCCGGTTCCAGCTTTCCGTCCGCATGGTGCCGGAGGAACGCGCAAGCCCGACGAGATGCGCTGTCTCGCGATTCGAAAGATAGCCGCGGAACTGCCCGTCTTTAATGATGTCCGTGCACTGCGCGGGAACGCCTTCATCGTCGTAAGCAAAAGTGCCGAGTCCCTGCCCATGTTCCAGGCGCGCGTCCGCCACAACGTTTACGATGTCCGTCCCGTATTTCAGCTTGTTCAATTTGTCCAGCGTGAGAAAACTGGTGCCCGCAAAATTCGCTTCCTGGCCGAGCACGCGGTCCAGCTCGATGGGGTGTCCAACGGATTCGTGAATCTGCAGCCCGAGTTGGCTGCCGCTTAAAATCAAAGTGCCGTTCTTTCGCGGACATTGCGCTGCCGAGTGTAGCGCTACGGCTTCTTCCGCCACTCGTGGCGCATGCTTTACCAAATCCATCTCTTCGACAAGTTCGTATCCTCGCAGCGCGTACTGTCCACCAAAACTGTTCGGATACGATCGCTTCTGAATTTCTTCACCCTGATAGCACGTTGCAACAATTCCGCAGCCCGAGATCACCTTGCGTTGGTGAATTCGGGAGCCGATGCTCGACGCGAACCACGAATCAATCTTACGAAATTGCAAATCGGTCTCGGTAAGCGTCACGCCTTTGACACGGCGCATCTCGGCGTCCGCTTTCAGCAAGAGTTCGAGCTGCGTTTCCAGGGGAATCTCGAAGGGATCTTTGCGAAATGGACTTTGCCAACTGTCCACGTACGCGTCTTCCGGTGCCATAATCACATCGCTGCGCTTCGCTAGCGCCGAGGCCTTCGCAATCTTCACAGCCTCCGCAGCGCAAGTCACCACGCCCTCTTTTGTGAGTCGATCCGTGGAAGCGAACCCCCAAGCGCCGCTCGCAAGAACGCGCACACCAATCCCGATGGATTCCGACTGCGCGAGGGTCCCTACTTCTCCATTTTTTGTGGTCAAGTCGCGCTGCCGCAGATGCATCACGCGAGCATCGGCGTAAGACGCACCTCGAACGCGAGCAGTATCCAGGGCATGAGTCGCAAGATCGTACATGCAGATGAACCGAGGGTTCCTTTATTGCCCGCAGTTACCGCGGCGGGATGTCTATGATGGCATCCGGAACAAAATGCTGTCCATCCCATCGGAAAATCAGTTGCCTGTCGCCTCCCGCGGCGCAATTGGTGCACTCATCACCGGAATAAACGGGATAGACCTCGGCGAGTTTTCCATCCAGAACCTCCAAGTGTACGTGGCCGCGAAGACTCTCAAACGTTTCTCGCCCTTTGAATTCTCTTGGAAAAGGAGGAACCGGAAGCTCTACGATCTTTCCCGCATCATTTAGCTTGAGCACTCCAAAAAAATCGTATCCGTTATTGCCGGCGAGGCAAGTGAATCCTTGAAAGATTGCCTCTTCTTTTCCGTCGCCATCCAGGTCTGCATATTTAAGAGTAACACTGCGAATCGGGTCATCTCCCTTCGCGCACTGGTCCTGAAGATTCACAAAGTCAGGATCCACTTGGCCGATGTGGTCTCGCAGATATTCTTCCAAGTCTATTTCGCGAATTGATTTCTGCGGCGGTTGTTTTGAAGTGCTCGCCGGATTCTCCGATTTGGCCGGCTCGGAAGGCGCGGGTGACTGGGGGTATCCACAGGTAGGTGCAAACAAAGTAGCGAAAACGAACATCACGCAGCCGATCAGCCATCCAAAATTGGCGCCAGAATTTCCCGTAATCTCCATACTAGGAGAATACAGCGAGGCCCGCCGCAAAGTAGCGCCGTTTGTGGAAGGAGTAATGCCAAGAAAAAGGGGCACGAATTTCGTGCCCCTAGATCCCCACATTAAGAAGCGAATGATCTCCTTCTTACGTTCCTTCTTGCCACGACGCCAAATAATGCTCCTGCTCCGGCGTTAGCTTATCCAGCTTGTGTCCCATCGAATCGAGCTTCAACCGCGCGATTTCCTTATCGAGATGTTCCGGCACAACGTACACTTGTGCCTTCAAGTCTTTGGAATTCTTCACGAGGTATTCCGCGGAAAGCGCCTGATTTGCAAAGCTCATGTCCATCACGGATGCGGGGTGGCCTTCCGCCGTGGCAAGGTTCACAAGCCGGCCTTCGCCGAGCAGGCAAATCTTGCGGCCGTCTTTCAAGGAAAATTCGTCAACGAGCGGACGAACTTCCCGTTTGCCGCTCGAAAGCCGTTCCAGTGCAGGAATGTCAATTTCGACGTTGAAGTGACCGCTGTTACAAATTACCACGCCGGACTTCATCGCTTCGAAGTGCTCCGCGCGAATCACATTCTTGTTTCCGGTGACCGTGATGAAGACGTCGCCTTCCTTCGCTGCGTCCGCCATGGGCATCACACGGAATCCATCCATCACAGCTTCGATACCCTTCACTGGATCGATTTCCGTAACGATCACGTCCGCGCCGAGTCCCTTTGCGCGCATCGCGACGCCGCGCCCGCACCAACCGTATCCTGCGATCACAATCTTTAAGCCCGCGAGCAGCAAGTTCGTAGCGCGAATCACGCCGTCGAGTGTGCTCTGGCCCGTGCCGTAGCGGTTGTCAAAGAAATGCTTGGTCTGCGCGTCGTTCACTGCGATCACGGGATACTTCAGCGTGCCGTCCTTTGCCATCGCGCGAAGGCGAATCACGCCCGTTGTCGTCTCTTCTGTACCGGCGATTACGTCCTTCACCAAATCCGTGCGCTTCGTGAGCAGCATCGTCACCAGGTCCGCGCCATCGTCCATGGTCATCTGTGGCTTGTGATCGAGCGCCGCGCTCAGATGCGTGTAATAGGTGTCGTTGTCCTCGCCCTTAATCGCGTATGTCGGGATGTTGTAATCGCGATTTAGCGATGCAGCCACTTCATCCTGCGTCGAAAGCGGATTTGAAGCGCACAATACGATGTCCGCGCCGCCATCGCGCAGCGCGATCATCAGGTTCGCTGTTTCACTGGTTACGTGAAGGCACGCCGAAACGCGGAGTCCCTTGAGCGGCTGTTCTTTGATAAATCGCTTGCGAATTTGCTGCAGCACTGGCATCTGCTGCTGCGCCCATTCGATCTTTCGCTTGCCGGCATCCGCCAGCCCGATATCTTTTACATCGCCTTTTTTCATTTCTGCTGTCGCCACAGACTTGCTCCTTAGGTTAATTCGTATTCGTTACGAGATTCCTGGCCGGAAGAGCAGCCCGCAGAAGGTAAGGAGGGCGGGCCCTCTTCAATTTTTTCAAAGCGCCTGCGTTATCGCCGCGCGCCCACTTCTGCTGTTGCAGCCGCGCCCAAACCGGCCGCCTTGCGCAATGCATCTGCGCGGTCTGTCTTTTCCCACGTGAAACCCGGCCCGCTGCGGCCAAAGTGTCCGTAAGCGGCCGTCGGCTTGTACACCGGACGCCGCAAATCGAGCGCTTCGATAATTCCCTTCGGCGTGAGCTTGAAATTCTCGCGCACGAGCTGCGTGATTTTCTCTTCGTCCACAGTTGCCGTGCCAAAACTGTCCACCATTACGGAGACCGGCTCGGCCACACCGATGGCGTACGCGAGCTGCACTTCCGCTTTCGTCGCCAATCCCGCAGCAACCACGTTCTTTGCGATGTAGCGCGCCATGTAGCAAGCTGAGCGGTCTACCTTCGATGGATCCTTACCGGAAAATGCGCCGCCGCCGTGGCGGCTATAACCGCCGTAGGTGTCCACGATGATTTTGCGGCCCGTCAATCCCGCGTCGCCCATCGGTCCGCCGATCACAAATCGTCCCGTCGGGTTGATGTAATATTTCGTGTTTTTGTCCAGCATCGCGGC
Source organism: Candidatus Sulfotelmatobacter sp. (assembly GCA_035567915.1). Classification (GTDB taxonomy): domain Bacteria; phylum Acidobacteriota; class Terriglobia; order Acidiferrales; family UBA7541; genus Acidiferrum. The sequence goes on from DATMPA010000033.1 coordinate 187,821, forward strand.
AGGAACTACAGGCTTGATTACCAGGTCCGTAACCGCGGCGCGCAAATCTTCATTCGAAACGCTGTCGCTGTGTTGCGTCGAAATCACAAGCGCATCCACGCGCGCGGGACGCCCGTTGCGATATTCAATCGTGACCTGCGACTTGCCGTCAGGCCTTAAGAAGTCAACTTTTCCAGATTTACGAACTTCGGAGAGTTTCTGCGTGAGGCGGTGGGAGAGTTGAATCGGCATGGGCATCAATTCTTCGGTTTCATCGCAGGCAAAACCGAACATCAGGCCTTGATCGCCCGCGCCGCCGGTATCCACGCCCATGGCGATGTCCGGCGACTGCCGCTTCACCGTGCACATCACGGCGCAAGTTTCGCCGTCGTATCCATATTTCGCGCGGTCGTAGCCGACCCCACGAATCGTATCGCGTACTAATTGGTCGTAATCAATATGAGCGGTCGTTGTTATTTCGCCCGCCACAACAGCCAAACCTGTCGTCACCAACGTTTCACATGCGACGCGGCCCTTCGGGTCCTGACGCATGACTTCGTCGAGTACGGCATCCGAAATCTGATCGGCAATCTTGTCGGGGTGTCCTTCGGTAACCGATTCCGACGTAAAAAGAAAATTCCTTAGTCCTTGACTCAAAACGAACGCTCCTCTGGGGTTAGCTGTTTGTCGTCGCCCAGCTATTCCCGTGCACAGTTCGATTTAGACAACGCTTTTTGTTGGGACTCGCGTTTGTCAGCGTAGTGGCATGCGTTGAAGCACACAACCTCACCTCTCTAAAGTAGCATTCCCGCGAGCATGAATCAACGCATTGAATCCAAATGCTTTAGACGGCGGTTAAATGGTCAAAAAAAGCACTCGAACGGTGTAGGCACGGTTGGCTGACCGAGCTTCGCAAACAACCTTCACACGCTCGCCTGACACAGATAGAATGCGCCGGACGCGTACTGACAAGGAGGACTATGCTGTGGCTTAGAAACCACGCCAGCTTTTTCCGAGGGTTGGCAACCTCCATAGGCGCCGTTCTAACTCTGGGCGTACTCTCCGTTTCAAGCGTGAGATCGCAGCAAACAGAATCCTCTCCGGCACCGGTTCAGCGCGGCCAAAAGCTCTTCGGTCAGGCGTGTGCCTTCTGCCATGGTGCGGACGCGACGGGCGCGCGTGGACCTGATCTTGTGCGCTCACCGCTCGTCGCGCATGACCTGAAGGGCGAGCTAATTGGCGAAGTTATTCGCAACGGCAGGCCGGACAAAGGCATGCCCGCCATGCCTACGAGCGATGATCAAGTGTCGGACATCGCTGCTTACCTGCATGCGCGCGCCAAGGAGGCGTTGGAATCGTCTGGTGTTCCGAATACCTATCCGGTGGAGAAACTTCTAACGGGCAGCGCCGAAAAAGGCAAAGCGTTCTTTGAAGGCGCGGGCGGGTGCAAGAATTGTCATTCGCCGACGGGTGATCTCGCTGGTGTCTCTCGCAAATACCCGCCCATCGAGCTTCAAGCGCACATGCTCTATCCAGACAGCCAGCCTGTGATGGCGACGGTTTCACTTCCGTCGGGGGAACAAATCAAGGGCGTCGTCTCGCACCTCGATGATTTTGTAGTTTCCATCCGCATCAGCGACAAAACCGGATGGTATCGCTCGTTTCTCCGCAAAGACGTGAAACTCGAGCTGAAGGACCCACTCGCTGAACACCGCGAACTGCTTCACAAGCTAACGTCAGCCGACATGCACAATCTTTTTGCGTACATCAATAGTCTCAAGTAGCTTCGGCAATTATGGGAGCAGGGATGAATTCTCCGTTCGCAAGACTGGAAAAATTTTGCTTGGCATTGTTTATCGTTACCGCTGGCCTCTGCGCTTCCCACGCCTCGGCGCAAGGTCTGGATCCAGCTGCATTACTCAAACCCGCGACGGATACCTGGCCAACCTACAATGGCGATTATTCCGGCCGCCGCTTCAGCACTCTGGATCAGATTAATGCGGGAAACGTGAGTTTGCTCTCGCTCGCGTGGGTCTTTCGAACTCCGACGCACACTCTCAAATCCACTCCGCTAGAGGTTAATGGCATCTTGTATTTTTCATCTCCAGACAATGTCTGGGCCGTGGACGCCCGTTACGGGCATCAGATTTGGCATTACCATCGTGCTTCCGAGGGCGATCACATCGGCAATCGCGGCCTTGCTATGTACGAAGATTCGCTTTTCTTCACGACGCCCGACGCACACCTCATCTGTCTCAACGCAAAAGATGGAACAATGCGCTGGGACGTCGCACTTGCAGACGACAAGCTGGGTTACTTCGCCACGATGGCGCCCCTTGTTGTCAAAGATCACGTCATTGCAGGCGTTTCCGGCGACGTAACGGACATTCCCGGTTTTCTGGTCTCCATTGATCCGAAAACTGGAGCGGTAGAGTGGCGTTGGTACACGCAGCCGAAACCCGGCGAACCAGGCTCCGAAACCTGGCCCAAGGACACCGATGCCATTCTGCACGGCGGCGGAATGACCTGGATGACGGGCACTTACGATCCGGAGTTGAATCTTCTTTACTGGGGCACGGGAAATCCAAATCCCGTCCTCGCAGGGGAAGGGCGTCCGGGCGACAATTTGTACACCTGCACGATCGTCGCACTGAATCCGGACACGGGAAAACTTGTCTGGTATTTTCAACCGTCCCCGCACGACGTGCATGACTGGGACGCGGTGCAAACCCCGGTGCTCTTCGGCGCTGAGTTCAAGGGCAAGCCTCGCAAGCTGCTTGGGCAGGCCAGTCGCAACGGCTTTTACTTTTTGCTCGATCGCACAAACGGAGAGCATCTCGTCACAGCAGCATTCATAGACCAAACGTGGTCTTCCGGAATCGATTCGAAAGGCCGCCCGACCGCCAAGCCAGAAACAACGCCGAGCCCGGATGGCGCGCTCGTGGAACCGGGATCCGACGGCTCGACGAATTGGATGGCGCCCAGTTTCGATCCACAAACAAATCTCTTTTACGTAAATGCGCGCCGCCTCTTCAGCATTTACTACAACACCGTTGAAACAAAAGCCGAAGGCTGGGGCGGCCGCGACAGAAATCTTTGGGCTAACTCCACGGTGCGCGCGCTCGATTACCGCACTGGAAAAGTGATCTGGAATCACGAACTCGGCGATGGAGAAAGTATCGCCGGAATTCTGACGACGGCGGGGCATCTCTTATTCACCGCGGACAATTCTGGAAATCTTCTCGCTCTCGACCCGGCCACAGGCAACACACTCTGGCACCTGAACATCGGCGCACGCCTGGTTGCATCTCCCATGACGTATCAGCTGGATGGGCGCCAATATCTTCTCATGCCGGTTCAGGACACTCTCTACGCGTTCGCTCTGCCGGAAAAAGCGGCTTCGTCCGCAAAGAACCCGCACTAATTTCATTTGCTAGAGTGCTCTCGGCAATATGGCTGCACCTAAAAGGAAACGTAAACCATGCAATTTGTTGATGGAATTCCAATCTGGGGCGCTCCCGACGCTAGCGCGGTTTCACAAATCAAGTCGTGTGCGCTTACCGCCGACAAAGTGGCACTCATGGCTGACCACCACAAAGGCTATGCCGTACCAATCGGAGGCGTCGTCGCATACAAGGACGCGATCAGCCCCTCTGGCGTCGGTTACGACATCGCCTGCGGCAACAAAGCCGTCCGCGTAGACATGCCCGGCGTCGAGCTTCGTGCAAATATCAAGCGCATCATGGACGATGTCTGGAGCATCATCAGCTTCGGCGTCGGCCGCAAAAACAATGAGCGCGTAGAGCACGCTCTTTTCGAAAACCACGCTTGGAAGACGCAAGCCGCGTCTCCGCTCAAAGAAATGGCGCGTCAGCAACTCGGCACCGTCGGCTCCGGCAATCATTATGTGGACCTTTTCGCGGACGAACAGGACCGCGTTTGGATTGGAGTTCACTTCGGCTCGCGGGGCCTCGGTCACAAACTTGCGACCTGGTTCCTTGAAAAAGGTGGCGCGAAAGACGGCATGGACGCGGAACCCTGCGTTATCCCCGCTTTCAACGATCTCGGGTCTCAATACATTGTCTGCATGAATCTCGCCGGCGAGTATGCCTACGCGGGCCGTGATTGGGTCTGCCAGCGAGTCGCGAAGATTCTGGGCGCGGAGATCATTGAAGAAGTGCACAACCATCACAATTTTGCCTGGCGCGAAACGCATGGCAGCGAAGACTACTGGGTCGTGCGCAAAGGGGCGACGCCGGCTTTTCCCGGGCAAAAAGGCTTCGTCGGCGGAACGATGGGCGAAAAATCCGTAATCCTCGAAGGCGTTGAGAACGAGGAGGCGAAATACTCCCTTTACAGCACGGTCCACGGTGCAGGTCGGGTCATGGGCCGCATGGAAGCCAAGGGAAAAGTGGACAAGAAAACCGGCGCAGTCCTGCGGCCGGGTAAAGTTTCCCAGGAAATGATGCGCGAATGGGTCGATCGCTCCGGAGTCGAACTCCGCGGCGCCGGCCTCGATGAGTCACCTCATTGCTATAAGCGCCTCAACGAAGTGCTTGGCGAACACGGTGACAGCATCCGCGTCCTCCACACCCTCACGCCGATCGGCGTAGCCATGGCCGGCGCCAACGAATTCGACCCCTACAAAGACTGAAGGCAGTCCGGCTTCCTGCATTTCTCGCATGTAGTGGCGGATCTTCAGATCCGTTCTTCGTAAGCGGTTCGAGGGACGCACGTGAGCCCTTACCCACCAGCGCCGGAGGCGCGGCATTGGTTAGCCCAGGCCGCAAGGCCGGGGTCACAGTCGCAAGGTGCAGCAAGCCCCATAGGGGCGACACCAGCTCATTTCGCTTAACCAATTAGGCTAGTGAAAGTTGGTTAGCAATGACCCTGTTCTCAGCAGCGGGTCGGCAAGTGGGATATGCGGTGACTCGCCTGAAGTGGCACAGCCATTACTTCAACGGTGAACCGGTAAGTTGTGCGAGGAACCATTTTCCATTGCGCCGGACAAATGCTTTTGTTGCACAGCCGCGATGGTCGATGGTATGCCCGTCGGCCGTTTGTTCGCGCGACCGGAGTCGGATAATCACTATGGCCGTCTCTCCATAGATGCGGACATCCATCCGTTCAGGGACCATCGATGTCGTCTTCGCATTCGACGTGCGGAACTCATTCAACACTTCTTCTTTGTCCTGGATTTTGCCCGGCAGGATACGGATGTAATCATCCGTGAGGCGGCTAGCATAGCCGTCCCACTCCCCTCGAACGATCAAGTCGCACAACTCAAGCTCGAACTTTTTTACGGACTCGACCATTTTGGGATCGCTGTCGGCACGGATATTGGATTTCTGTGCGGGTGCAGGGAGGGCCAGAACAGCAAGGGTGGTCACGATTGCCGCGTATCGAAACGTCACGGAACACTCACCAGAAACGAGAATGGACTGCGCTTCGGGCCGAGAACTTGCGGATTATGTGCGGCTTTGCCAGTGCTGTCAACGAGCCGAATGAAACCCGTGGGCGTAACTCCTAATAAGTCCGACAAATGGCCAATCGCTTGCCAGAAACTGGGTTAGGGGAAGATTCTACACCGCGTCTTCGTCCGGCTCGACCGTCAGCTTACCCTTCGTCTTCTTCGCCATCAGGTAGGAACGAATAAAGGGACCCAGATCGCCGTCCAGAACGCGATCTACGTCGCCAACTTCAAACTTCGTGCGGTGATCCTTGATTAATCGGTACGGCTGCATCACGTACGAGCGAATCTGGCTGCCAAACGAAATATCCATTTTTGTTTCGTCCAGCTTGTCGGTCTGATCCCGGCGCTTCTGCATTTCCAGGTCATACAATTTCGAGCGCAACATCTTCATCGCCAGTTCGCGGTTCTTGTGCTGGCTGCGCTCCACCTGGCACGCGACCACAACTCCTGTGGGCAAGTGCGTGATGCGCACGGCCGTTTCCACCTTGTTAACGTTCTGGCCGCCTTTGCCACCTGCACGGTAGGTGTCCAGCTTGAGTTCGTCCGGCTTAATGTTTATTTCAATGCGATCGTCCACTTCTGGAATTACGAAAACGCTCGCGAAGGACGTGTGCCGCCGCGCCGCCTGGTCGAATGGAGAAATTCTCACAAGACGGTGCACGCCCGTTTCTCCCGAGAGCAAGCCGTAGGCATTTTCCCCAGTGAACTGAATCGTCGCGTTCTTGATTCCCGCTTCTTCTCCAGGTGTTTCGTCCAGCACCACAGTGTTGAATTTCTTGCGCTCCGCCCAGCGCAAATACATACGCAGCAGAATCGAAGCCCAGTCTTGCGACTCCGTACCGCCAGCGCCCGGCTTTATCGTCATGATCGCGTTCAGGTGATCGTTTTCGCCGGAGAGCAGCGTGCGCGTTTCCAGTTCCGACACGAAGGCCTCGGCGTTGTTCAACTCGCGGTCCAATTCCTTGAGTAGGTCTTCCTTCTGAGCAGCGTTCGTTTCCTGCGCTGCTAGATCAATGTAAGTCTCAATGTCGCCCGTGACGGAAGTCAGTTTGGCGTCCGCGCCGACTTGTTCTTCGGCACGTTTGCGCTCGCGCAAAACGCCCTGGGCCTTCTCCTGATCATCCCAGAAGCCGGGCTGCGCGATTTTTTCTTCGAGGGTTTTTAACTCTTCGCTGAAATGCGCGGCGTCAAAGAAAGCTCCGCACAAGGGAGATGCGCTGCTTCAGGTTTTCGTATCGGTGCTGCAGATCTTCCAGAATCATTTCTCGGTCACTCTTCGCAGTCGTAAATTGTTTCGTTATCTATTTCTTGTACGTTTTCCCTACTAGAATAACCGAAACAATCACGCACAGCCAGGCGAACCAATCACCAAGTCTCGTGTACAGCGTGCGGTCCGTACGAAGATCGTATGGCAAATCCGCTGCCCCGCGGACGTCTCGCGGTATCGCCGTAAACGTCCGGCCATAAGGGTCCACGGCGGCCGTAATTCCGCTGTTCGTTACGCGCAAGAGCCAACGCCTGTTTTCTACGGCACGCACGCGCGCCATGCGCAAATGTTGTTCTGCAGCTGCCGATTTTCCAAACCAACCATCATTCGAAATATTGATCAGCAAATTCGCGCCCTTATCGGCTAACTCGCGAATCTCACCGGGATAGATCGCCTCATAACAAATGAAAACGCCGAACTTATGCCCATTCGGAAGCGTTCCTACCTCGCGCTTCGTTCCCTTGCGAAATCCACCCACTTCGCTGGAGACGCTCGACACCACGCGATGAATTAACGGAAACGGTTCGTATTCGCCGAACGGGACGAGATGCATCTTGTCGTAGGAAAAAATTCGCTGGCCCTGCCCATCCACCATCACCGCACTGTTGTACGGCGTCTGACTCAACAGGCCCGAAGGCAGCTTTTCCGGCTTCCACTCAATCGTGCCGGCAAGAAACGGACGTCTGCCTTGAATTGCAATATGCGAAGCCAGTTTCGCGAATTGGGATTCTTGCCACGAAAATGGCGCGGGCGCTTCCGGCCAGACCAGCAAGTCCGGATTTTTCGCAGATGTCTCCAGGCTTAGGTCTTCCAAATCCTTTAGATCGTCCCTGTGCGTGCCAAACCAATCTTGTCCGTACGATTCCACTTCCGGAAAATTCGGCTGCACAGCACGCGCAGCATGATTCGCAACCGGCTTCGGTACGAGTTTTCCGCCACCGAGCATAATCAAGAGAATTGCAGCCGTTAGAATCGCAACGACGGCTACTTTTTTCTTCGTCGGCGGCTTGGATGCAACATCCGCCCAAGCGATGAGCGAATTGAACGCCGCCACCGCAAATGAAAGTCCGTAGATTCCGGTAACGGTCGTAACTTGCACCAGCGCCGGGTTTGCCGCCGCGGGATAGCCCAGCAGATTCCATGGAAAACTAATCTCCGGCAGGTGTGCGCGAATAAATTCGAACGTCACCCAAAGGAACGGCGCCGCGATGCACGCGAGCGTCACGTTACGTTTGGCGATGCGATTCGCGCACCACGTGAAACCGCCAATCAACACTCCCCAGGCAGCGGCGATTAGCAACAGTACGCCCCAGCCGCCCGCGCGAGAAACTCCTCCGTGCACGCTCAGTACGGTTGCGATCCATGTCACCGAAGTCAGCACAAACGCAATCGCATGCAAGAAGCCGCAGAGGAACGCCACGCGTGGCTTCGGTCCGATCACGAGAATCAGCAGCAGCCCAACGCTGACCCACGAATAGATCTGCAAATAAAAGCCTGTGAAGGAAAGGGAAAGTCCCCCGCCCGTGAGCGCGGCGAAAAACACCCGGAGTGCGATGGGCATCTCCGCGCCTGTTTGTGGATTGAGAAAAGCGAACCAGTTGCGCGGCGTCATCCGCGCTTCACGATGGCCTTAAAGCCGGCGGATTCGATGCTCTTGCGAGCCGCGTCGGCAGCCTTCTGACTCGGGTAAGGACCCACCTGAACTCGAAAATATTTGTCCCCCTGCGGTGGAACAACGTATGCGGGGAATTTTCTCTTTTGCAAATTTGAGGCAACGCTCATGGCATCCGCTTGTTTCGTAAGCGCGGCCACTTGCACGGTAAATGCTCCGCGCGGAATTTGTGGTGCGCCTGGCGAACTCTTTTGGACCTGAGTGTTCAGCGGCTTCGCGGCTACCGTCAAATTCCTGGACGGCGCAGCGGCATTAGTCTTCGCTGGCGCGCTGCTCGCTGGCGCCGGCTTCAGGTGCTCATCAACTGCTTTGTTTTCACCCGAGTGGTAAAACTCCCAATCGGAACTCGGCGGCGTGACGGGATCAGTTGCGGGCTCGACCTGCGGAACGGATTTCGTTTGTTTGGAATTGCTTTCGGGCTTCGAATTTATGACCATGTCCGACGGCCGCGTGGAGGTTTCCGCCCGCACTTGCCCTTCGAACTGGTTGCGCCCCATCACATAGCCGAGCGTGAAGAACACGCCGGAAAAAAGCAGCATCAGGAAAAACAAACCGATTACGTGCCGGCCCTCCAGCACGCGATCACCCGCGCTCCCTCTTTTTCCCCCAGCAGCCATGCTTACTTTTGTTTGCCCCCTAACGCATTCACCCAGCTACTAATAATATCTACCGGCAGGGGAAAGACAATCGTTGTGTTCTTCTCGACACCTATTTCAGTTAACGTCTGCAAGTAGCGCAACTGGATTGCGGATGGTTGAGTCTCCAGCACTTTGGCCGCGTCCGCCAGTTTTTGTGAGGCTTCAAACTCGCCGTCCGCGTGAATGACCTTTGCGCGCCGCTCGCGTTCGGCCTCTGCCTGCCGCGCAATCGCGCGTTGCATCTGTTCCGGTATGTCCACCTGCTTTACTTCCACTTTAGTGACCTTGATTCCCCATGCTTCCGTGTCCTGGTCTAGAATTACCTGTAATTTCCCGTTGACTTTGTCGCGTTGGGAAAGAATTTCATCCAACTGAAATTGCCCCACCACACTTCGCAGTGTGGTCTGCGCGAGCTGCGAAGTGGCATATTGATAGTTCTCGATTTCTCTGAGCGCGCGGTTCGCATCAACGACCTTGAAGTAGCAAACCGCGTTTACTTTCACAGATACGTTGTCTTTCGTGATGATGTCCTGCGGCGGCACGTCCAAGGTGACCAATCGCAAAGAGATAATACTCAGCGTCTCGATCGGTCGGAAAATAAACTGCAGGCCTGGCTGCTTCACATCCGGCAACATTTTTCCCAGCCGAAGAATTACTCCGCGCTCCCATTCCCGGATGACATTCAGGCAACCCCAAATCCAGCCCAGAAAAATCACCACTGCCGCTACCGAGCCGATAAAAAAGATGTCCATCTGATGCCTCCCAATCCAAATCTCAGTTCAAACCTTTTTCGAATCCGCGTCCGGAACGGGCTCAACGACAACTTTCAAACCCTGTACACTCAGAACCCGCACGACGGTTCCCTCAGGAATCGCTTGAGCAGCGCTTGCCCGCCACAATTCGCTTTGCACGCGCACCATTCCTTCGGCTCCGGCCGAAATCGCTTCGACGACGGTGCCAGGGTGTCCAATCATGCCTTCCACGCCCGTCTGCGGCTTCCATTTTCGCGAACGCAGAACCAGCCTCGTGAGAATTACCGAAATCAGCGCAAAAGGCAGCGTCACGGCAAGCGCAATACCCAGGCTCACGCCGCCCGCAGTAAGCGGCGAACGAACCAGAAACAGCGCGCCTAAAACCATGGCCACAATTCCGCCGACGAGCAAAACGCCGTGACTCGTGTATTTCGCTTCGAGTACAAACAGCGTTATGCCGACCAAAATCAGCAGCACGCCCGCGAGATTCACGGGAAGCAAGTGCATGGCGTAGAGTGCCAGCACCATGGAGATCGCGCCGACCACTCCCGGTGCCACCATTCCCGGATGCGTGAACTCCGTGTACAAACCGAGCGCTCCTACAATCAGCAACAGGAAAAATGCATCCGGCTCAACGATTCGCGCCAGAAACGCCTGCCGCATGGACAACGCGAACTCTTGTTGAACGGGATTCGCCAATTCCAGCTTCACTTTTGTTCCGTTGAATCGCGAAACTTCACGCCCGTTCAGCTTTCGCAGTAGTTCCTCAGGAGAGTCCGCCACAAGGTCTATCAGATTGCCTTTCAGCGATTCCTCTGCCGTAAACGCTTTCGCTTCCGTCACCGCCGTTTCCGCCAGCGCGGGATTTCGTCCGCGCTTTTCCGTGAAACTCCGCAAGAACGCTTGTGTGTCGTTCATGATTTTGCGCCGCAGCGTCTCGTCAATTCCAATCACGTATCCGCCAACAGCAAGAATCGGAGAAGCTGCGCCCGTGCGCGTCGCGGGAGCCATCGCGGCAACGTCCGCGCTGAGCAGAATGAAAAATCCCGCGGATGCCCCGCGCGCTCCTTTGGGCGCAACGTACACCGCCACGGGAACAGGCGAATCCAAAATATGTTGCACAATATTCTGCGTGGAGTCGCTCAGTCCGCCGGGCGTGTCCATGGTGATCAGCACCAGCGACGCGTGACGCTTCGCCGCATCCGCCAGTCCTTCCTCGATGTACGTCGCCAGAACCGGCCCGATCTCTCCATCAATCTTCATGTCCAGAACGAGCGGGCCCGCCTGCTTTTCCTGCGCTCGCGCCGGATGCAAAGCGCAACAAACCACGATTGCCGCAACGAACGCGGTGGCTCCTACCCATCGCCGCGCAAGCCGTTCGAATTGTCTGGTGGAAGACTTCACTTTTTTGCCCCGCCCGGCTTCGCACTTTGCAAATGTTCCAGCAACTGCTTCGCTTCCGCGTAATTTGGGGCCAGCTTCACCGCGCGTTCCAATTCCGTCCGCGCGAGATCGTTTTTCTTTTGCTCCAAGTAAATGCGCGCCAGCGACACATGATCCACGGCCGAATCGCGCCGCGCTAGCGCAGCCTGCAACTCTTTCACTGCGTCGTCGGGTTTGTTTCTGCGGCGCGCGATATCCGCAAGACCTCGATGCGCCGATGCGTCACCCGGATCGGCCGCAAGCGCGCTCCGGAACGCCGCCTCCGCTGTTTCCAGGCGTCCCGCGGAAAGTTCCTGCCTGCCACGCCGCACAAGTGCCGCAGCCGAATTGCCCGTCGCGCTGGCGGCCGCGGTAGCCGAATTTTGTTGCGTCAAGTTTTCAAGTTGCAGAGTGGAAGTATCAAGTTCAGTTTTAATCCTTTCCATTTTTGGCAAACCATCAAGCTTGACGGAAGGCAGCGCGCCCGGCCCCAACGCCTCTGCCGCAGCATCCTTTTCTTCATTGGCCTCGTCTTTTTTCCCTGCCTTCTCCAGCGCAAAAATCAACAGAGCGCGATCCTCCGCAGTCTCCGGTTCGCGCTCTGTTGCATCGCGGAACTCATCTGAGGCTTTTACAAATTCACTTGCGCGCAGGTAAACCAATCCAAGATTCACGGGATAATCGTCTTCTTCGGGGTCTAGCTCCGCGGCCCGGCGCAACGCCGCGACGCCATCCGCCGATTTTCCCTGCCGTGCCCACGCCAAACCGAGATTGTTTAGAATCTCCGGCAGGTCCGCACCAGAGACGAGGTTGTCCTTCAGCGCTTCTTGCAGGGAAACAAAAATCGCTTCAGCCTTGTCCGGCTGATTCAGCCACAACCTGCAAACTCCCGTGGCAAACACCGCTTCCGCATAACGCAGGCTCGCCCTCGGAACGCGCCCCAGCCACGGCAGCGCCGATTCGCAGTCGCGGCGCCCGTAATACACTTGGCCCAGCGCAAACGCGGGATCGGGCCAGTCCGGTTCGAGCCGAGTCGCTTCACGCAACTCACGTATCTTTGCATCATCCTCGCTCGCAAGCAGCCCGCGAATGTAATGTTCGAACGCATCCAGCCGCAGCGGCCGCTGCAGTTTCGAAAACTCAGCAAAATTCAGCGGATAGGCCCGACCGTTTCCAGCGAGTAGTCTCCACACAAGTTTCGTGTGGATGTCCATGAGCGACTGCAGCTTGCTGGTCTCTTGCACAAGCGGCCGCAGCCCAACGGGATTCACGCGCAAAATCCGCGCCTGCAAGGTCAATGAATTCCCATCGGAATTGAACTTCCCAAACACCACGTAATCCGCGTCAAGCTCCGCGCCGATTCTCAGCATCGTGGCGTGGCTAAGCCTCGCGTTTGAAGGCAATCCGTAGCGATCGAGTTCCGCCGTGCGCCCCACGTGCGAATACACTTGCTGTCCCGCCGCGGAAAGCTTTTGAATCGTCAGCTCTTCCAGCCCTTCGCTCAACCAGTCCATGCGCGGACTGGCGCCGGCATTTTCAAATGGAAAAACGAGAAAAATTCCCTGCACGGTGGTTGAAGGTGTCCGTGCACCCTGCACGGTCTGGGCACGCGAAGCCACAGCCAATGTCAGCAAAGATACAGACAACACAAGGGTTCGCCGCATGATCACGAAAATTGTAGCAGACCGCGGTGAACACACCCGCAGAGAGCAAAAAGAGCGCCCTTTTGTAAGGATAGGCGGCAGCTCGGACTGCCAAAGTTTAATGCGACGCGTCTTGTGCCTTCGGCGCGAGGACTTCCTGCATTTCCGGCAGCTTCATCATCGCGGAGAACGCAGGGTCAGTCTGCACGTCCGTCATGGACTTGTAGCCTTCGTCCTTCGCCTTGCGCAGGTAAATCATACTGCGCTCGAAGTTCCCCGCCTCCGCGAACGATTTGGCCAACAGAAAATAAAACTTTGCGCGGTCATCCACCGAGCGGTCTTGTACGGTTGATCCGCCCCGGCCCGAGTTATGATCCAAAACGGCCGGATCCAGTTTCAGCGCCTGTTGAAACGCGCCAATGGACTCTTCGTACTTCTTGTCGGCAAAGTACGCGTAACCCAGATTGCTGAACGACACTGCCAAATCGCTCCTCATCTTGATCGCCTTTTGATAGGCGCGGATCGCGCGGCCAAATTTCTTCTTGTCATACCAAATCACGCCGATGTTGTTCTGCGCATCGGCGTACGTGGGATCCAGTTTCACCGCGCGCTCGTACGATTTCAGCGCGCCCCCAAGGTCGTACTCCTTATGCAGCGCAATCCCCATCTTGTTATAGATGACCGCACTCTTCGGAAATTGCTCGGTCAGCTTTTTGTACGCAAGCGCAGCTTCGCGGAATTCCTTTCGCGCCATCATCAAATCAGCCATCTCTTCCGCCGTGAGCTGCCGCACCGTCGCAGGAGCTGCAGCGGTGGCAGTTGCAGAAGACGCCTGCGCGGGCGCCTGCATTCGTGGCGCATAGGTGGCCATTTCTTTCGGTTCGTCTTTGGTCTGTCCTACAGAGGAAGCGGTAATACTGAGGAGGAGAACAGCTGCTGGAATCGCCAGTCGGTAAGGAGTCATGGCGAATCTCCTTTGTCCGGATTGTCCGGTTTCGGCTTTGGTTGGCCTGGGTCGGTTTTGCCCGGCTCGGGCTTTTTCTTACCCCCAAAGATACCAAAAATCTTCTTCAAGGGATTCTTTTTTTTGTCCTCCTCGTTAACCTCTTTGGCACCGGGGTCAGGCCCCTGCCCCGTGGCATTTGGCGGCCGGTTTGGGTCGTATTTCGTGCCGGCGGGCGGCGTCCCGCCGGGCGTTCCATCTTCAGGCTTCTTTTCACCGCCACCAAAAATATGCGAGAGGAATGACCCCGTCGAAGAAACGATTCCGCGTCCGCCGCCGTGAAGCTCGCAGAACTGCGTCGGCGCTGAGCCGGTCACGAATACTTCGTCCTTCGTTGTCGGGCAATTCGGCGTTGCCAGCTCCAACGATTCGGGATCCAGCACCGCGGTCTGCACGCCTTCTGGCAGGTCAAAATCTTTCACGTTGCGGTAACCAGGCAGCGCGGTCGCCTTCAACATAAAGTCAGCCCACATAGGCGCCGCCGCGGTGCCGCCCGGCAATCCCAAGTCGCGGTTGTCGTCGAACCCAACCCAAATCACGCAAACCAGATTCGAAGTGTAGCCCGCGAACCAGCCGTCCCTCGACGTTCCCGTCTTCCCCGCTGCAGGCAGCGTAAAGCCGTGCGCCCGCACGGAAGCTCCTGTGCCACGGTTCAACACGTCCTTCAAAACGCTCGTCACCAGATACGCCACGCGCGGATCAAGAACCTGATGCGTCTGCGGACTCGCCTTTTCCAAAACCGTTGAATTCGCACTCACCACGCTTCGCAGGAATTGCGGCTCCGCACGCAGACCATTCTGCCCAAACGCCGTATATCCAGCGGCAACGTCAACCGCCGTCATTTCATACGCGCCTAGTGCTACCGCCGGCGTCGCGCGAATGTTGTTGCCCAGTCCCATCTGCCGCGCGATTTGCACCACGCGCCCGTAACCGATCAACTCCGCCACTTTCACCGTCGCCACGTTCAGCGAATTCGTCAGCGCCTCGCGTACGGTCACGCGTCCCATGAATTTTTCGCCGTAGTTGTTGGGCGTATATTCCTGCCCTTCAAACTCAAACGTCGTAGGCTCGTCATCCACCGTGGTCACGGGCGTGATCACGGGTTGCACGCCATCCACCGCGTTGGTGAACGCCGCGGAATAGACGAACGGCTTGAATACCGATCCCGGCTGCCGATGCGCAATCGCGTGATTCAACTGGCTCTGTCCGTAATCCCGGCCGCCAATCAGCGCCCTGATTTCTCCCGTTCGCGGATCGAGCACAACCATCGCCGCCTGCACTTGCGGTATTGGCTCGTCGCTCCCTTTTTTCTTCGCCTCGCGTTTCCATTTGTCGTAGCGCTTCGCGAGCAGCGTATCCACGTTTTTCACGCCCGCATCGAGCGCCGCCACGGCTGCGCGCTGCAGCGCCGGGTCAAGCGTCGTATAGACGCGGAAGTTTTCGCTCAGCAGCTCGTTCTCCGAATACTTGTCCAATAGGTGGTCCTTCACCATATCCACAAAGTAAGGAGCTTCATTGCCGGATACCGAGGTCCGGATGATTTTCAGCGGCGCACGCTTGGCATCTTGAACGTCCGCTTCCGTGATGAATTTGTTGTCCAGCATCTGTGGCAGCACGCGGTCTCGCGCCTGCGCCCCGCGCTCGGGATGCCGATCCGCCGAGGAGTAATAGTTCGGCGCGCGAATAATTCCCGCCAGGAACGCACACTCCTGCAGCGTCAGTTGTCGCAAATCTTTTCCGAAATAAGCGACGCTCGCCTGAGCAAATCCGCGAATCCCAAAGCTACCGCGGTTTCCCAGGTACACTTCGTTCGCGTACATTTCAAAAATCTGCTTCTTGTTGAAGCGCTGTTCCAGCTCGAACGAAAGCATCGCCTCGGCCAGTTTCCGCCGCCAGTTGCGGTCCGTCGAAAGGAAGAACGTCCGCGCCACCTGCATTGTGATGGTGCTGGCGCCCTGCAGTCGCGAACCGTGGCGCAAGTCGTTCCACGCCGCGCCGAAAATTCGAATGAAGTCGAATCCCGGGTGTTCGAAAAATCTCTTGTCCTCGGCGGACAGAATCGCATTCACCAGCGTCGGCGGCAAATCTTCATAGCGAACCGGTCGCCGCTTATCCCGCGAACTATCAAACAGGTTGGTGATCAGCTGCGGCTCGATGTCCGCAATGCCTAGGTCCGACCCTCCGGAAAGAGGCCGGATGGACTGGATGCTCTTTCCCGCAAACTTCACCGCAATCGCATTGCTCCCGGCAAAGTAAGAAAGCTTTGACGGCCGCACTTCCACGGTATTTCCCTGCACTGTGTACTGCCCCAAAGCGGTATCGTCCGACAGAGGACGATACCCAGCGCGTTGGAGATACTGCGCCAAGTCGTCCGGCCCCCAAGCCTGCCCGGTCGAAATCTGCTCCGGAGCAGAAAAAATTTGGGTTGTGTTTTGAAGGACGTGCCCGGACAGGCGCGCATCAATCATTCGTCCGTACTTGACGTAGTACCAGGCGAAGACCGATGCACAAATGAAGACTATGAAGAAAACAATCCCTAGCAGGGTCAGACCGAAGGCGGACGTCCAGAATCCTTTTTGGATACGGATACGCAAGCTGGCTCCAGCGGGCTGAAGTTCTATTGTCTCTTAACTATGGACGCGTGGAAAGCGGCTCTTTGCCGGGAGCTGTCCAAAAGCCTAAATGATGTCTTTGTTGGAACTAGACGGCGTGAAATGAAGATCGAATTTGTAAACCATCAGGTCAATGGGCACCGAGTAGTCCACGCTAATGGAAACTCTTCCGCCCGCGGCCGTCACTTTCACGTCTTCTTTTGTGGCGGGAATATCCAGGTCCTGAATCTCTCTGAAAATCGTTTCGCGGATCTTGTCTTCGTTGCTGCGCGTCACGCTCGCGAACCGCGCCGTTTCTTGCATTTTCTCCGACAATTGGTATTCAGAGACGTAGGGCGGCACAACCTTCACGCCCACATAAACGAGGAAAATCAGGATGGCGGTTACGATGACGGCTTTGAGTTTGCCCTCACCCCGCTCACTTGCAGTTCTCCGAAGAAATTGTACTTTCGGGTTCACGATAAGCCTCTCTTACAATTGCAGGCTAGCATCGCGTAAATGCAGTGTCGAGAACGCCGAAGTACAGTTGTTTCGTCGCTGTTACTAGCTATAACTCAAGCCGGAACTGCTTGAAATTACGAAGGTTGTTCTAATACGCCCTGGCAAAAATCGCTCGATTCTTCGCAGGCTGTCCGCAATACACACATTTGCCCGCGGCCGCTCCGCCGCCACTCCCCAAAACGGCTTCCTGGTCCAACGGAATGCACCGCATTGTGGCCCGCGTCTCTTCCTTAATCTTTTCTTCGCAATCTCCGCTCCCGCACCAGCCCGAGTATGCGAATCCGTTTTCCACAGCCTTCTTTAACTCATCATACGTCTGCGCGTTGTGCGTGTTCGAGCGTCGAAACGCCAGCGCCTTCGCGTGCAGCGACTCCTGAATTTCCGTCAGCAACTTTTCCACCGTCACCGGCAAATCCGCCAGCGACGCAAATGTCTTCCCTTCTTTTCCCGGACGATCCCGCCGCGCCAATACCGCCGACTGTTTCGCCACGTCCTTCGGCCCGAGTTCAATCCGCAACGGCACGCCACGCATCTCCCAATCGTTAAACTTCCAGCCGGGGCTCTGCCCCTCGCGCTCGTCCAGCGTCACGCGAATGTTCGCCTTCACAAGCTGCGCCTTCAACTCCTTCGCAACGCTCAGCACTCCCATCTTCTCTTCGTCATTCTTGAAAATCGGCACAATCACCACTTGATACGGCGCCAGCTTCGGCGGCATCACCAACCCCTGGTCGTCACCATGTACCATAATGATCGCGCCGATGAATCGCGTCGAAAGTCCCCACGAAGTCGTCCAGCAATGCTGAAGCTGTCCGCTCTGATCGAGATACCGCACTTCAAACGCCTGCGCAAAATTTTGCCCCAGAAAGTGGGATGTCCCGGACTGCAACGCCTTCCCGTCGCCCATCATCGCTTCAATTGAATAGGTAATGTCCGCGCCCGCAAATTTCTCCGCGTCGGACTTCTTTCCCGGAATCACAGGAATCGCCGCATCGTTCACGGCAAAGTCCGTATAGGTGTCCAGCATCTGCAGAGTCTCTTCTTCGGCCTCTTGCTGCGTCGCATGGGCCGTATGCCCTTCCTGCCAGTAAAACTCCAGCGTCCGCAGAAAGAGCTTCGTCCGCAATTCCCACCGCACCACGGAATTCCACTGGTTCATTAGCACAGGCAAATCGCGGTAGGACTGAATCCATTTTGACCACATGTGCCCGATAATCGTTTCCGAAGTCGGCCGCAAAATCAGCGGTTCGGCCAACTCTTCGCCGCCACCAATCGTCACTACGGCCAGCTCTGGCGAAAATCCCTCCACGTGGTGCTTCTCTTTTTCAATGAAGCTCTTCGGAATCAGCAAAGGAAACGCGACGTTCTGGTGCCCCGTCGCCTTAAACCGCCGGTCCAGCGCCTGCTGGATGTTTTCCCAAAGCGCCCACCCGTAAGGACGCACAATCATGCAGCCGCGCACCGGCGCATAATCCGCAAGCTGCGCCTTCAAAACCAGCTGGTTGTACCACTCGGAAAAATCCTGTGCCCGTGTCGGTAACTTTTCTTCAGCCATTCTCTGAGAACCCTGCGGCTCCTTTGCCAGTGAAAGAATCATTCAGCCTACCGGAACCCGCCGCACCCGCGCAAGGCAGTCCACCCAATCGACGGGCACAATCTAATACTTAAGTTTCTACTTGACAATTATCTTCGCACCTCCAATACTTAAGCGTAGGCTAAACTGATTGACTGCTCACAACCAGCCCTTGGCCCTTAGAAAGTAGGAGCAAAAACATGCAAAACCTGATCGCTTTCATAACAACTTCCCTCGACGGCTACTTCGCCGACACTAAAGGCGATATGAGCTGGGGGCACAAATCCGATCCCGAATGGGCCGAGTTTGTCTCCGGCAATGCGAGCCAGGGTGGCATGCTCCTGTTCGGTCGCGTCACCTACGACCTCATGATCAAATACTGGCCAACGCCTATGGCCAAGCAGCAAAACTCCACCGTCGCCGACGGCATGAATAGCGCGCAAAAAGTCGTCTTCTCTCGCACTCTAAAAGAAGCCACCTGGCAAAATACAAAACTCATCAAATCCGATCTGCCTGGCGAAATCCGCAAACTCAAACAGCAACCCGGGAAAGGCATGTGCATCCTCGGTAGCGGCACCATCGTCACGCAACTCGCCGAAGAGCGCCTCATTGATGAACTCCAAATCGTCGTAAGCCCCATTCTTCTCGGCAAAGGCAAAACGCCGTTCGAGACGCTCAAACAACGTCTTCCTCTGAAGCTTCTGAAGAGTCGTTCCTTCACCAACGGAAACGTCATTCACTATTACGGCCCGTCAGCATAGACTTCGCGTCGAAAATTCTCGCAGAGGACTTAATCATGGAAATCAATCGCGCAACACACGCAACTATAGTTATCGAACGCACGTACCCGGTTCCTCCCGAGCGGGCCTTCGCCGCCTTCTCCGATTCAGCCAAAAAGCGCCGCTGGTTCGCCGAAGGCGAAGGCTTCAAAGTCGAATCTTACGAATTGGATTTTCGCGTGGGCGGCCGCGAAATCACCCGCATGCACTTCTCCGATTTTCCAGCGTGCACCAATGACACATACTTCCTTGTCATTGTCCCCAATCACCGAATCGTTTTCGCTTACACCATGACGATGGAAGGCCATGCCTTCTCCTCATCCCAGGTGACCTTCGAATTCGTCCCCTCGCAAAACGGGACCAATCTCATCTTCACGGAGCAAGCCGCCTTCTTCGAAAAAGCCGATGGTCCCAAAATGCGCGAGGACGGTTGGCGCCAGCTCTTCGACGCGCTAGCCAAAGAACTCGCTCGGTAAGAACGCAGTGCAAAAGGAGCGCCTATGCTAAGCCAACAAGTCGCTGTGGATCGCGTGTTCCACGCCCTCGGCGATCCCACGCGGCGCGCCATCGTAGAAAAACTCAGCCACGGCCCAATTTCCGTTTCCGTTCTGGCGAAGCCTCTCGATATCACTCTCGCCGCCGTCGTCCAGCACTTGCAAATCCTGGAAGAAAGCGGCCTCGTACACACAGAGAAAATCGGCCGCGTCCGCACTTGCCGCATCGAACCCAAGGGTCTTTCCGTGGCAGAAAAATGGATCGAAGACCGTCGCTCCCTCTGGGAACGCCGCCTCGACCGCTTGGGCGCTTTGCTCACGGATCCAGAAGAGTAAGGGGGTCCGGCAGTACTTTTGTCCTATGAGGTTTTGTGCATCAAAACTCATTGCCACAAACGCTGCTTTTTCGTAGGATTCCGCTAACGGATGTCCCCCCTCGGTTGCCGACGATGTCTACTGGCCCCACCATCCGCCGCGAACACTCGCCCGCTAGGGCGTTGTTGACCTTTTCCTTCCGCCTCAGTCTCACGATTTTTCTAGGTTCCATTTGCTTGTTCAGCGCAGCGGAACTTCGCGCGCAATCGGACGACTCGCAACAAAACGCGCAAGATGTCGCCGACGCCGCCCGCCAGGCGCGCGCCCGAAAGCAGCAAGAAAACAAATCGAATCACGTTTACTCGAACGAAGACATGCATCGCGCCAAGATTCTTACGCCCGAGGATCAAACGCGTGCCGCAGCTAAGCGCAAGCAACCGGTGAATCCTGCCGCCAAAGAAAACGCCGAACCTCTCGACGCCAATTCTGCTCCGGCGCAAGAGCCGCTCGGCGACGTCGCTCGCCGTTATCGCAACGCGCGGCGCGACTCGAAAAAAGCTTCGCCATTCCATCTGCCTCCAGCGCAACAGGAACTCGCCGCGCCAAAAGTCATCGCACCGTTGCCCGCGCCGATGTTAAAAAGCATTTCGCCCACGCGTCCAACAAATTCACTCAACCCCAACGTCGCACCTGCACCGGCGCGGCCATCCATTCCCTCTCACCGCGTCGATCCCTTCGCTCGGCGCCGAAACCAACCGGCTCCGCAAATTTTTTCCGGCGCCCCACGTGCTGTACCGCAACCCAACTACTCCGCAGTTACACCTCATTCAGTTTTACCGACGCCAGCCCCTTCACACTCCATCGTGGTCCAGCAAGGCGATACTCTCTGGACCCTTTCGCGCCAGCATCTTGGTCGCGGCACCCGTTGGCTCGAACTCATGGCCGCAAATCCCAACATCGCTGACCCAATGCGCCTCGTTCCCGGCACCTCGCTTGTTGTGCCTGCAAGAACTTCGCGCCAAAATACGCACGCAAACAAAATCACCGTTCAGCTCGGCGATTCCCTTTCCAAAATCGCCCGCGCAACCTACGGCCAGGCCTCCTCTTGGCCTTGCATCGCCCATGCAAACGCCAACATCAGCGATCCCAACCGCATCTTCATCGGCCAATCGCTCGTCCTTCCTGCCTCTTGTACGCCTTAAGCTGCCCAAATCTTGACCGCGCCGGAATCCCCCTTGCGGGAATTTGGCTAAGCAACTAGCATTTCCCTCCGGCCACTGAGGAGGCTCTCATGAAGCGCATTCTTCTTTCTGCACTCGCACTGCTCATCACCGCACAAATCGCAGCTGCCCAGGATTGGGCTAAAGAGCGACTGGCCAAGTCGCCCCGCCATCGCGAATGGGTCACCATCCAGCACAACGGCCGCTCCGTGGACACGCTCATCGTTTACCCTGAAAACAAGGACAAGCGTCCCGTCGTCCTCGTGATTCACGAAATCTTCGGCCTCAGCGATTGGGCGCAGGAACTCGCGGACGAAGTGGCCGAAGCCGGCTACGTCGCCGTCGCTCCCGACCTTCTCACCGGTATGGCCGCTAACGGCGGGCGCACCAAGGACTTTTCAATTGACGCCGCTATGGAAGCCGTCAGCAAACTCAACCAGACGCAGGTCACCGCCGACCTCAACGCCGCCGCAGACTACGGCCTGAAGCTCCCCGCCTCAAACGGCAAACTCTTTGTCGTCGGTTTTTGCTGGGGCGGCGGACAATCCTTCCGCTTCGCCACAACTCGCTCTGACCTCTCCGCCGCGTTCGTTTTCTACGGTCCCCCGCCGTCGAAGGAATATCTGGCCACCATCAAGGCCCCCGTCTATGGTTTTTACGCGGGCAATGACGCGCGCATCGGCGCCACGCTCCCGGACGCCATCGCCAATATGAAAGCCGCCGGAAAACAGTTCGAGCCTATCACCTACGATGGCGCAGGCCACGGCTTCATGCGCGCAGGCGAAGCGCCCGACGCGACCGAAGCCAACAAAAAGGCCCGCGAAGATTCCTGGACGCGCTGGAAATCGCTTCTCCCCAAGTAAGTTCAAATCATTCGCAAAAAATGCAATCGGGCGAACCGGAGAAATCTCCGATGCGCCCGACGCATTCTGCGGAAGCCCAATGCTGCTGCCGGCGAGCTTCGCCTTTGAATTCAGCTAACTTTCTATGCTGCCTGCCTACGGCGCCGCACTGCAATCAACCCAACAAGCCCCGTACCCAGAAGGAGCATGGATGCAGGTTCCGGCGTCGCGACCGGGGGATCGTTGAACTCGGTATCGGCGAATGCTTCCACAGTGAGTGTGTACGGATCGCCGAGGCCTATACCACTGGCCCCTGTGTTGTTCACAACAAGCCAAATGGTAGAGCTAGGCGCGATTACCTGGAAGAATAGAGGATCGGTGCCGAAGAAGTTGCCGCTCGTGCCCGCATCACCCAGCCAGTTGGTTGCCAGATTTGTGGGATCGTAAGCGCCGGAATATGCCGAGACGAATGTATTTGTGGAAACCGAGTCAACCTCGATTTGAAGAAACGGCCCTCCCGTTGGAACGGTGATCTCGTACGCCGTATAGAAGTACGTCGTCGTAGGATTAATCACGCCAGGAAAAGGTTCTGACCCGATCCAATCCTGGGCAAGGCCGTTCCGGCTTAAACGCCCCAACTGCGTTGGGTCCGCAGCAGTTAAAGCATCCGTCGTCGTGAAGATCTCTTCCGCGGCAGCTAGCGAAGAGAACATCACGCAAGCAACAAGGCAAAAAGCAACCGCCACTCCATGTCTTAACCTCATCAGTTCACCCCTAGTCTTTGTAATGTCTGCTTCAAACCTGGCCCCACTACGGGATGGCCCCTCAGTGCATGGCCATCCTTCGATTTCCAAACCATTTCTATGGCTGCGTTGCCGCCTGCGTCGCCTTGTCCGCCATCACGATTCCATACCCGCCGTCGCGATCCGGACCCACCGCCATGTTGTCGAGCGCCGTGTTAATCAGAATTTGCTTGATTTGCGCGCCAGTCAGACTCGGATTGGCCGATTTGACCAGTGCTGCCACTGCCGCGGCATGCGGAGCCGCTGCGGAAGTCCCAAAGAACGGTGTGAAGCCGGGCGTTCTTGCGGAAACGCCGTCCGCCGCAGTGACGTCTGGCTTCTGAAGTGTCGTGCCGCCATTCGTGCCAAACAGGAAGTTTCCAGCCGTTATGGCGGTCCCGTCCGGATTGTAGAAAATCTTCCGCGGACCGTCCGAGCTAAACACTTCAATCGGATTGGCAAAACCAGTGAACGGCTTTGTACCCGTGTGCGCGCTATTCCAGTACGTCGCTGCCGTGGAAATCGTGCTCGCGCCCGCGTTGTGCCCGAACGTAGCGCCTGAAGTGCCAATGGATAGCCTGCCGCGCTCGGTGTCTACGTGCAGTGCTCGGTCGACGCCGGCAAACTGCACTACAACGATCCTCGATCCCGCAGGAAATGGCGTGCTTCTGAAGGCGATTTCGTAGGGATCTTGCGTCCCGGTCTGCGCCGCGGCAGAAAATCCAATAACTGCGGTTCCGGCCGAATTCAGCACAAAAATGTCGTAGTCATTCGACGATTGAGTAAGCGCGTCAGACCACTTCAAAATGATGAACTGCGTTGCTCCCGTCAGCACGTCGAAGGTCTGCCCTCCGAAATCGTGCACGTTCCCTGTTTCACCACCTGCAAATATCGGCCCAGAAGCCAGTGCCCCGCCGTTCAGGAAGTCCCCTTCCCAAGTCCCTGACGTGCCCGAAGTAAGATTCCCGGAATTGGCCGCGGAGGAAAAATACAGTGCGCCGTCTGCCACCACGTCGTTCACTGCGTCCGCGATAGGACCGTCTTGGAAGACGCCTTCGTTAAAATAAGTCACGTCGTCCACAATGATGTCGCAGTGATAGGTAAACCGGAGCGCCTCGATATTGCTGGCAAAGCTTGCAACGCCGCTAAACGCGGTTGCAAAGAACAGCTTTGCGTCTGGCGCCAAATCATGGACGATTTCCATCATCGCCGTGCCTTCATCTGAACCGGCCCCACCGTCTTGCCCGGGAAGAATCGTTACGTCTGCGGGAAGGTCACCGCTGGCAATCAGCGCGGCGACGCGAGTGGGAGTCGCGCTATCCGACAAAACTCCTATATTGACGCCCTGTCCGCGAAAACCGGCCGCCATCGCCTTATTAGCCGCGTGGGAAATCACTCCCTGACTCGTTACGGACCCAACGTTCGTCACTGCCTTTTCCTTTTCACGGATCGCCTGTACATCCGGATTGTTGGCTAAGGCCAAAAGCTGCTCAGCGTTCATCCGGGCCGACGCCCTGTGAAACTGGTAGGAGTGCGCCCCAAGCTCTCCCCCGTTCGCGATAATGTCGGTCACTACGCTGCTGGTGAGGTTGGCGTGAACCACTACCTGCAGCTTGCCGTCCGGGTCAAACAGACTCGGGTCTACAAATTGCGCCAAGCCGCCCACATCAATTCCACGAGCCATGCGGCTCGCAAGGACCAAACTCGATGACATTTTTTGCTCGGCGGGCGTGAAGGAATGCTTAAAGCGATAGATTTCCGCGATCTGGGCCTGCGCAGAATCGCTGATTTGGGCAAAGATGGGTACCGCGGCAAAAAGGACTACGGCCAGGCAAACGGCCAGCCGCACCACGACCACAGACTTCGAACGGGAAATGAGGTTCTGCGGGAACGCTCGTGTCATTTCGATTCCCTTCAACGTTGAATTTGTCCTGCTGGATTACCTGAATTCGAAGAGCCCACACCATCTCCTGACAACCACGGCAAGGAGAGATAGCTCGATGCGTGCACGTTTGGGGCCACCAAAAATCTTTCGGCGCCCCTGAAATTTCAACTAGTTAGCAATATTGCTTGCATGTTAAAGAGTAAATCGCTGCACACAAATCCCAAATCAAGTTCTCCGATTTGCACATCCTTAACAAATTCTTTCGAAACTCTACTCTCTTGTTGTTGAGTCGAGCCTTGCTGAACTTCACTCTCGGGAAAAAATCGCGGGAAAACTTTTTTCCACAGGCTGTGACTAGCAGTTCTAAGGGTCATGGAACACGCTCTTTTGCTTGGGACTCGACTTTTCACAACGCTCCGCCTTGGCGCTGCAGCAAATGGTAATCACTTGTACAAAGCAGTTTCCTCCGGCGTATCACGTCCTTTTGTTTTTGTTAGGCTTGAATGAACCCGGGAAAGAAGACCGCATATACCGCAGTTCTATTCGGCTGCTGAGGGAAGGCCATGATGCTGCGCCACGTCACAATCCGATCTCCCTATTACACGCGAAACAGTTCCAATCTGCGGCTCGCCGTCTTCTGTCTCGGGCTGATATCCCTCCTTGGCTTGGTGGCAGTCCACGCCTCCGGCCAGACCTTCGCGTCTAGCACCGCGCCCGTCTCGCGCACCACAAAAGCCATCAACTACCGCCGCAGCGGCACTACGCTCAAGATTTTGTTCCACGGCACCGACCTGATGCAGCAAGCCGGCGGCGAAGCCAAAGTCGAAAACAAGGGCAACCGCGTCGAAATTGAAGCCAAATTTGAAGGCCTAGAGGACGCTACAAAATTCGGCCTCGAATATCTGACATATGTTCTTTGGGCCATCTCTCCGCAAGGCCGCGCCGTCAATCTCGGTGAAGTTCAAGCGAAAGACGGTAGAGCGCAGGTCAAAGCGATCTCAGACATGCAAACCTTTGGCATGATCATCACTGCCGAGCCCTACTTCGCCGTAACCGAGCCCAGCGATGAAGTCGTCGCGGAAAATTCTCTGGAGGCCGGCGCCGGTGGCGAAACCATCGAAGCTCGTTACGAACTCCTCGCTCGCGGCGTCTATTCCTCATCAAATACCAAGATTGAAAACGCCATCTTCGGCATTGACCGCAAAACTCCGGTCGAACTCTTCCAGGCACGCAACGCGGCGCGCATCGCTCGCAACGCCGGCGCTGAAAAATACGCCGGCCCTTCGTTGGCCAAGGCTGCTCAGCAACTTCAATCCGCCGAAGATCTCTATCGCCAGAAACGCGACAAGAAGACTGTGATAGCTGCCGCGCGCGATTCCGTGCAAACCGCCGAAGAAGCGCGCGTCATCTCTGTGAAGAGAAAGGCCGAGGAAGAGGCACAAGCAAAAGCCGCCGCGGAAAAATTGGCCGCCGAACAGCGCGAAGCCAGGGCACGCCAGGACGCCACCGATGAAATGAAGCGCCGCGGCGAGGCCGAACAAGCGCGGCAGGCAGCCGAAGCCGCAAAGGCCGAAGCCGAGCGGCTCAAGCTCGAAGCGCAACAGGCAGCCGCTGACGCCGCTAAAGCGAAACAAGACGCCGAAAGAGCGCGCGCCGCCGCTCTAGCAGACCAGCAAGCCGCTCTTGAACAAAAACGCGCCGCCGAAGCCGACGCTGTAATAGCCCGCGCCGCGGCCGCAAAAGCCGAATCCGAAAAGGCTGAACTCCGTGCCCAACTTCTCGCACAACTCAACGCCGTCCTGCAAACGAACGACTCTACGCGCGGACTCATCGTGAATATGTCCGACGTTCTCTTTGACACTGGCCGCTACACGCTCAAGCCAACTACGCGCGAAAAGCTCGCAAAAATCTCCGGCATCGTCCTCGCTCATCCGGGCCTCACGCTGCAAATCGAAGGTCACACGGACATCATCGGGGGAGACGACTTCAACCAGCATCTCTCCGAACAGCGCGCCGCCACCGTCCTCGATTTCCTGGCTGAACAAGGTGTGCCCGCAAGCTCCATGACCGCCCGCGGCTTCGGCAAAACGCAACCCGTCGCTTCCAACGACACCATCGAAGGCCGCCAGAAGAATCGCCGCGTCGAACTTATCGTCAACGGCGAAACCATCGGCGGCACCGCATCCTCAACCGGCGCCTCAAGATAATCAGTTTGCATCTCAACTCGCTCTCCCGCACTCCAAGACTCTGTCGTCCTGAGGGCATCCAAGAAAGCCTGCCCTGAGCGAAGCCGAAGGGATGCCCGAAGGATCTCAACCTCTTGAACTTGGCAGCCTCCTATAGAGGTAAGCGCTCCCAACAACATTCGAGTCGTTGTATGATGCGGTTCCCCGATTTTCAGGAGCACGTCATGGAGACCGACCGCCGTAAGTCACCTCGATTTGCCTTCATTGCCGGAGGTGAATTGCACGAGGAAAAATCCAACACCCTGCTAAGGACCCGCGTCAGCGAAATCAGCAAGACCGGTTGTTATCTGGACATGATGAATCCGCTGCCCAACGGAACGCCGATCCAGTTGTCCATCGCGGCGGGCGGCGAGCTATTCCAGGCCAAGGCAAAAATTGTTTACGCAGTCGAGCATCTGGGAGCCGGCGTTCATTTCGAGGAGATTGACTCTGTAAGCGAACCGATTCTGGAACGCTGGCTAGCTGCAGCGGGAGGCGAACAGTAGCCCGCAGCTTGTTTTCTCACTGCAACCCAAATCCAAATAACGTCGATCCCGCCGCCACCACAACAAATTGCTTTCCATCTACCAAGTACGTCATCGGCGATGAATACACACTCGCCCCACACTGAAAATGCCAAAGTGCTTTTCCGCTCTTCGCATCCAGCGCAATAAAATTTCCTTCCGCGTCTCCCGTAAATACGATTCCTCCTGCCGTTGAAAGCACGCCAGACCACGTCGGTGACACATGTTTCCATTCCCACACTGGCTTCCCCGTTTTCAAATCGAGCGCGCGCAGCGCCCCGTAAAACGGTTCCGCATCTTCATTCGGAAAATACGCCGACCCGTAATACGCATGTCCCGCATCGTAAGGCTGAGGCGCCGTGGAAAACACGTCGCACTGCTCACGCGCCGTCACATAAAAAAGTTTTGTCTGTGGATCGTAAGTCGGCGACATCCAATTCGTTGCTCCGGCCGCTCCGGGGCAAACGCGATTTCCCTCCAGCGTCGGCGATCCTTCTTTCGCCGGAATCGGCCGCCCATTCGCATCTTTCTCCTTGCTCCAAGAAACTTTCGCGTAATTCGTCGCCAGCACCAGTTTTCCGGTCGCGCGATCAATCACGTAGAAAAATCCATTCCGGTTCGCCTGCGCGATTAATTTCTTGTCGCCGTCGTCAATCATCACCGGAACTTGCGTTGCGTCGTAGTCGTGCTCATCGTGCTGCGTAAATTGGAAATACCACTTCAATTTTCCGGTGTCTGGGTCCAGCGCCAACAGCGAATCGGCATACAGATTGTCGCCCGCGCGCCCGATTCCCCGATTCGAAGGCGAAGGATTTCCTGTCGTCCAAAACGTCGTATTCGTTTCCGGATCGAACGTCCCCGTAATCCACGCCGGAGATCCGCCAATCTTCCATGATTCTCCTTCCCACGTTTCGTTCCCCGGTTCGCCCTTGCCCGGAATTGTGTAGAAGCGCCATTTCCTTTCGCCCGTCGCGGCGTCATACGCATCAATGAATCCGCGAATGCCATACTCGCCGCCGCTCACTCCCACCAGCACCAAATTTTTGATCACCAGCGGCGCAAGCGTGAAGCTGTACCCTTTCGTGTAGTCCACCGCCGTCACGTCCCACACAATCGCGCCCGTCTTGGTGTCCAGTGCAATCACATGCGCGTCCAGCGTTCCCATGAAAAGTTTGTCGCCCAAAATCGCCAGCCCGCGATTCACGCGCCCACAGCACGGCCGAATATCTCGCGGCAACGCGCGCTGATACTGCCAGATCGGCCGACCAGTTTTCGCATCGAGCGCAAACGCGCGCTCGTCCTGCCCTGTCCCGTACAAGATTCCGTCCACCACCAGCGGCGTCGTCTCGAATTTTCCTCCCGCCATCGTCTGATACGCCCACTTCGGCACAAGTCCCCTCGCGTTGTTCACGCCAATCTGCTCCAGCGTCGAATATCTGTGTCCCGCGTAATCCCCGTTGTACATCAACCAGTTCTGCGGCTCCTTCGACGCATTCAAAAGCCGCTCCGCCGTCACCTGCGCGTTCGCCGCTCCGCCCAAACACAACGCGACAGCCCCAACAATCGCAGCAGGAATTTTCATTTCCCACCTCCCGCCACGCTCGCCGCCAGAAACGCCAGCAAATCCTGCAAATCTTTTTCTGGCAGCGCCTTCTCGTCGTACACCGGCATCAACGATTGCCGCGTTTTCTCAAACGACTTCAGCGAACTCTTCTCCCACAGATGTAAAATCTCTCGTGTATCCAAAATCTGCACTGTAAACGCATCCTCGTTCAGCACTACGCCCTGATACTTCGTTCCATCTGCCGCAGTCACATTCGCCGTTTCATACTCCTGCGAAAATTCCTTCATCGCCTCGGAAATTCCTTGCGCCAATCGCTTACTCGGATTCCGCAAAGACTCCGTCAAATAGTCCGTCGAGCGCGCAGCCGCTGCTCCCGTCAAATCCGGCCCCAGCCTCCCGCCTTTTCCCTTCACCATGTGACACGTTCCGCACGCCGCCAACCCGTAAAACAATTCCTTCCCATGCGCCGCGTTTCCCACCACGTTTGATTTCCTCTCCACACTGCGAATGTACGTCACCACCTGCCAAATCTCTTCTTCCGTCATCCCCACGCCCTGCTGCGTCGCCCCATTCGGCGGCATCGCCGTCCCCGGCACTCCGTTGTTGATCGTGCCAAATATCTCCGCGTCGCTGTCGCCATGTTTCTTCGGAGTTCGCGTCAAATCTGGCCCGCGTCCTCCGCCGCGTGCGCCCAGTCCGTGGCAAAACGCACAGTTCGCGCGAAATTGCGATTCGCCGATCTTCGCCACTTTCGCGTCACCCGCGTACGGATTCTTCGTCTGCGCGCACGAAAGTTTCGCGTCAAAAATCAGCACCGCGCACACCACGACGCGCATCCCGTATCGCCACCAATTGTCTCTTTGGAATTTCATGTCAGCGGGCCACCTCGCGCAAAATTTTTCGCAAACTATACCACCCGCCGCGCCACTGTTCCGTTAAATTTCGCTTATCACCTACTTCTCGATCTTGTACTCAAACTCGTACGAGTGTTTTCCATCGGCAATAATAATGTTCATCTTTCCCGTCAATCCTAGTAGTTCTCCGGTCCCAGAATCCGGCACCACGTTAATGGACAAATTCTGCGCCCCGCGTGTCATCGTCCCAATGTGCCCCAGCGCAAAAGTTCCCTTCTTTCCCGCAAGCGTCCCATTCACAACTTCCATCGCCACGTACGTACCCGATCCTTTCACATCGCCCATGGACGCCAGCATCTCACCCGTGCCCGTCCCTTCCAAATCGCCGTGATAAGTCTTATCGAGCGAATATCGCGCGATTGCTTTTTCTTCCTTATGCGCCGTATCCACCGGTGCCATCTTCACGTCAAACGGTCCCCTGGCCACCATCGTCTCCGCTCCCCTTTTCTCCTGCGCGCCATGTGCGCCAATCACGGCAAACAACGCACAGCAACCCAAAATCTTTGCCGCCAATTTCCGTTTTGTCTTCGCAGATCTTTCCATTCTTCGGATTCACCAATTCCTGATCTTCGCCGGAGCCAGTGAATACTTTCCCGCCCCACTTATCAAAATTGCCAGCGAAATCAGCAGTTGCGTCAGAGCATATTCATATCCGCCCTTGCCAATGTCGAAGCCGTGCGGAAGGTGCACCAGATAAATCGCGCCCACCATCACGATTAAAATGCAGACCGCGCCGACTCGCGCCAAAATTCCAGTCAGCATCGTCACTCCTCCACCCAGCTGCGCAAGACCCACCAAATACGCAACGGTCAGAGAAGTGTGCGTAAATCCCGCAAATCCCGCGGGCCCGGGCCCCCCAAACGCGCCAAATGTAATGGCGGCTCCGTGATAGAAAAATGCCAGCGCGCTCGCAATCCGAACAATCAACAACGCCAAATCTTTATTTCCGTTCATCGCTCGCTTCCTCCTGTGAAATGACGCGCTCATCTTAGGTTGCAGTTCTTGAGCAAGTCAACGGCGAAGGCATTTGGCATCGGAAGCGTGGGGCAGGCGTCATACCTCGGTTAACAGAAAAGCTAAGGCAGGGCCTGGTGATACAATTCAGCTCCAAATCGTTTGGGCTATGTTTCCAGGACTACTCTCTCTGTTCATCTTGGCCTGCGGCCTAACCGCTACATTTACGGGCGCCGTGTCGAGCGCGCAAGAAAATACCGCACTTTCTCAGCTTCAACTTCCTCAGAAAACCGGAAGCCTTTCCCTCAAAATCAAGCTGCGTCTGCAAAATGAAACCGTGTTTGATGGAGCAGCCAGCGTTCGCGTGATGCCGGAAGAAGGGTACGAAATTCCCGCCGATCCTGACGACACTCCTGGAGAGTTTTCTTTTTCTCGCATGGCGTCAGGAAAATATTTTGTCGAGGTAAGCGCGCCTGGATATCTGAGCGTGCGCACGAGAACGGAAATCGGAGAGGCAGATCCAGAGAAAACGATGTCCGTGATCATGAAGCCCCGGCCCCCTTCAAAAGCAACTGTGGAGACGCGGCCAGGGGCGGCAACATCAGCCTCCTTGGCCGGCGCGCGACGGGATTTCTGGACTCCGCACGAACTTGAGGAAACAATTTCTCGCTCGGATGCGCAGCTTGCGTGCCCACAGGGGCAGGTGTTGCGCAGCGTTGGCCAGCGAATGGAAGAATTTGTGAGCACTTTGGAAAAATTCACGGCGGTGGAAAGTCTCGAGCACTATGCCCTCAATCAAGCAGGCGAACGGAAAGCGCCGGAGACCAGAAAATTCCACTACGTTGTGACGGTCACTCAAAACCGGGAAGGAACTTTTTTGTTGGAGGAATTCAGAAATGGAAGCGCGGACCCGAAACAGTTTCCGGCCGGCATTGCTTCGGTCGGACTGCCGGCGATCGACCTGATCTTTCATCCCATGCTGGCCAGCGATTTCGATTTCCGTTGTGAAGGGCTTGGACAGTGGAAAGGACGCAGCGCGTGGCAGGTGCACTTCGCGCAAAGAACAGATAGGGCGGTCCGCATTCGGAGTTACTACGTTGGAACAAACGAATATCCGGTCTTGCTGGAGGGACGCGCCTGGATCGATCCCGCAAGCTTTCAGGTCATGCGTCTGGAATCGCAGTTGCAAGCCCCCATACCGCAGATAGGTCTGAGGCTGGAGCATCTGATGATCGATTATGAAGCGGTGACATTTCGTTCGACCGGGCAAGAGGTGTGGCTGCCGCACCTGGCGGAACTCTACGTGGACAGGCAAAAGAGGCGCTATTTCCGGCGCCACACTTTTTCGAATTTCGAACTGTTTAACGTGGATACAGCGCAGAAGATTCAGGCGGAACTGGGTTCTTACGTCATCACGAACTTGTCAGAGAGAGAAATAGCCTGTGAACTGACGGTAAGACCAGCGACGGGCACTCGCGGGCAAACGGCTATCTTGCGATTTAGCGTCCCCGCCCGCGGAAAAGTGACCAAAGTAGTCGGGCTCGGGAAGGACGTGAACCTGGCTCCAAGTACTGTCGGGTCGGCGTCCTTTACTCACAATGGTGACGCGAGCCAAGTAAGTGTGGAGGCTTCGTTGGTGAGCGGGCCAAACGTGGATGTAAAAGCCCTGGGGAAAATACCTTGAAGTCTCTCTTCTCTGCGCTCTCTGTGTCCTTACCGCACTCTGTGTAAACTCCCTGTCTTTCTTTTCTCAGCGAACCCTCGCGTCTCAGCGTTATCTTTCTCTTTCCTTGTCTTTATTCTTCACCCTGACCTGCGGCACAATACCGTTCCCGTCCTACCACTTTCTCGAAAGGACCAGGTCATGCCAAAAATCACGCCATTCTTGTGGTTCGACTCGCAAGCCGAAGAGGCCGCCAATTTTTACTGCTCCATCTTCCCCAATTCGAAAATTGGCAAAATCGCTCGCTACGGAAAAGCCGGCCCGGGCCCCGAAGGCAGCGTACTGACTATCGTTTTCTATCTGGACGGCCAGGAATTCACAGGGCTGAACGCCGGACCTATTTTCAAATTCAACGAAGCGATCTCCTTCGTCGTTCCTTGCAAAACGCAGGAAGAAATTGACAATTACTGGTCCAAACTCACCTCAGGCGGCGGGCAGGAAAGCCAGTGCGGCTGGCTCAAGGACAAATTCGGCCTCTCCTGGCAAATCGTTCCCACCGTTTTAGGCGAACTGATGAGCGACCCCGACCCGCAAAAATCCAACCGCGTCATGCAATCCCTGCTCCAAATGAAAAAACTCGACATCGCCACCCTCCAAAAAGCCCGCGACGGCAAATAATCTGGCTGCGCTGCTTTTCCTCTTCCCACTTATGTAAAGGCCGTCCTTTTTATCCCGAGCGCGGTCAAGGGACAGGGCGGCCTCCTTCTTCAATCTGGTGCCCGCTATCCGCTATTCAATTTGAACCCGCCCCGGCCACATGAGCGCTCTCCCAGCTCCGGACCTTGCGGCGCGCCTCATCAAAAATCCGTTCGTAGTTCCGTAACCGGACTTTGCGGGACGTTTCCGCATCAAGTGCCTTCCACAAAGGTTCGTATTGGTTAAACACCTTCAGATACTTGGACTGGTCGGCGGGCGCGGCTGAATCAGTTCCGAAAAGGAAGCGGTCCGGATAGCGTTGCATGAGGCCGGCCCACTGCTGCGTCGCTTCGGGGTTGGCCACGATATATTTAGCCACTTCGTCCCACGCGATGTCCACGTAAACGTGATGGAAGTCTGGATCGCGGAGGATGGCTTCGATAAGCGCGAGGTGGTTCCTAGACGGCGAGACCACACGGCCCAATCCCGTATGGGCCCAGATAATGGTTGTATTCGGGTGTCGCTTGAAGAGGGCTCGTAGCTGGCTAAGGTACGCGGGTTCGGGTTCGTCTTTCGCAACGTCCTTGGCAAAAGGAATGTCGATGTCGTTGTGAAGCAAAACAACCAGTCCAACTTCGCCGGAGAAATCGAGGATGCGATCGAGCGCTGGGTTCTGAAGGCTTACGACTTCGCCGGGAACCTTGCCCGAGACGAATTCCTTGTGAATGATGAGTTCGCCGATCCCGGTGAACACGCCAGGGAAAGTCTGGAGCACTCGGCGGATGTGGTCCGCGGCATACATGTCCGTAGGATTGAAGCCCGTGATCATGGGGTCAAACCGGGCCTGCTGTTCCTTCGTCAAAGACTTGTAGGCCATGGCAATCCACGCGTCCGTAAAGGAGTAGTAGTAGAGCGGGGCGTCGCTATGCAGGTAATACGTTGGTGCACGGTCTCCGTCGATACGGTATGACCACTGCTGCTGCAAAGGCATGCCAAACAGGGCCACGCGACCGGCCTTATTTCCCATCATTTTCAGGAAATCGTGGATGTTGGGACCTTCCTGTATATTGTTGGTCAAGTGGAAATGGGAATCGTTGAATTCGTAATTGTTGGTTTGCGAACAAACCGGCGCAACACGGACAAGCAAAAGGACAGCGAGTGACGTAACAAACAGCAAGCGCCGCGCGCACTGCAAAAGAAATTTTTCCATAGTAGGCCCTCGGTATAGTTTCGTTCGGTATCGAAGCCCGCTACGCGCCGGTTGAAATCGTCTACCGATGCTCGCCAAGCGAGCATCCACAGGTCGCTGGGTGCTGAACTGGACGGTTTCCCGCGTGCGGCGGAGTAGAGATATCCTGCTCCCGTTTTCATTTTTCCAGAAGAGTTCGTGTTTGCCAGCGCCCATCCAATGTGGCTGGCTCAATCGTTTCAGCCCGTGCGTGCCTTGTGTTCGCCTTATGTAAAGGCCGTCCTTTAGGGCGGCTTCTTCTTGGGTGCGTTACAGAGCGCAGTCATCCAAAGTGTCTGTAAGTGTGGAAGCGAATTTCTTTTCGCTTTGCCAGACTTGGGTCACCCGCGTACGATTATTATGTGATTTGTCGCCGCACCCTGATTCTCTCCCTCATTTGCCTTTGGGCATCTGCACCTCTTCTTGCTTGCTTGCCGAATCCTTCGATGACTCCTGCCGAAATGGAGTGTTGCAAGAAGATGGCGGGAAACTGCGATATGGGCGGCGGCGATCATAAGTGCTGTGATAAGACGGTGAATCATGCAGCGCCGACAGCAGTGATCGCGAGCAGCGTGACTTCGCATATGCCGGCGTTACTCATGTCAGTAATTGACGACCGATGCGATGTTCCTAAGCTTCAGGTCGTCAACGAACCCTTTTCATTTCTGACTGCAAGATCGCTCTCTCCCCCCGGTTTTTCCAACGTTCTGAGAATCTGATTCCTTCCGCTTGAGTCTTGCCTTATAGACGCGTGTCCAAGTGCGTCTGTACGCACGCGCATTCGGGAGGAGATCATGAAGCGATTGCTTTGGCTGCTTTGCAGTTTTTGCATCGTGCCTGGGGCGTTGGCAGACGGGCATGGCCCGGTATTCGGCCTCGCCACACCGACCAACTCAAAAGGCGAATGGAGTTTTGACACGGGACTATTTGGCCGAGCGAACGATTTCGGCTCGCAGGCTTCCTTTCGCGAACTGATCGGCTATGGGTTCACTCCGCACGTCACACTTTCTGTCACGGTTCCAGGTGTGATTGGTGATTTACAACTCACGCCGACGCGCATCCAACCTGGAGCCGACTTCGACGCTACGCTCAAATGGCGCTTCCAGCACCGCGCGACGAAAGTGGGAGCTCGCATCGAATCGACGGCCTTCGTTGGACTCGTCGCGCCCGGACCTCAATCCGGATACCGGAATATCGTCACGACCAATGCTCCGGGGATGATGTTTGGCGCTGTGACGGGGATGGCTTCGCGCAGCCACTATGTGTGGCTCGGTGCAAGCTTTACAAAATTCTATGAACATTCGGGAGCGAAGCGTCCCGATGTGTTCGATTACAGCTTGGTTTACGGCTATCGGCCGTCGAAGTGGAGACGGCCACCGGACAAATGGGACTGGCGGCTTTTTGCTGAACTCGTCGGAGAACATTCCGATCGCTTTATCGAGGCGGGCATTGTTCTGCCGCAAACGCAAGCCCACCAACTCTTTCTGGGTCCTTCGATGTTGGGCATCTATCGAAACTACACCATCAGTTTCGGAGCACAGGCTCCGATCTTCCAGAGTGTGGGATCGCAATACCCGCAGGAACGTGTGCGGTTTGCCGTCAATTTCAGCTACTTGCTGTTTCAACATTCGC
Source organism: Candidatus Sulfotelmatobacter sp. (assembly GCA_035567915.1). Lineage (GTDB taxonomy): Bacteria > Acidobacteriota > Terriglobia > Acidiferrales > UBA7541 > Acidiferrum. Next base: position 224,070 of record DATMPA010000033.1, read on the forward strand.
ACTAGAGGAAAAACGCCATGAGAAAAGTTGCTTTCGCGCTCTTATTTCTTGCCATGCTCGGGACGCCTGCCAGAGGAGAGATTCGCTCGATCGACATCACCATTTTCGGCATGGATTGAGAGGTCTGTGCACACGCCGTGCGCGTGTCTCTCATGTCCGTCAGTGGAGTCGCTTCGGTGGACGTCAGCCTCGAAAAGGGGCTTGCAACGGTCAAGTTGAAGCAGGGCAATTCTGTGACTCTCAAGCAGCTTCAGGAGGCAATTACCAAGAACGGCTTCACCATGAAAGAATCCAAGCTTGTTGCCGTGGGAAAAGTCATTCAAAACGGTAGCAGTGCCAAGCTCCAAATTTCCGGGTCGAATGATGTGCTCGCTCTCATTCCGGAATCGGCGGCAGTGCCCGCATCTACTCCTTCGGCAACCGTAGTTGTCGAAGGAAGTATTCCGGAAGCGGCAAAAGGAAGAGTGCCGGACTCGATCCGGTACCGGTCTTTGACGGTAGAGAAGTGAAGAAAAACGAAGAAAGACGAAGAAAGATGGCTATGATCCAGAATAAGAACACTTCCGCGCTTCTGAGCTATTTCTCACTTTTCAGTTCGGTAGGAACTTTACTTTGCTGCGCGCTGCCGTCTTTGCTAGTCCTCGCGGGACTTGGAACGACGGTCGCTTCGACCTTGGCGGCTTTGCCATGGCTCGTTACTCTGTCGCGATACAAGCCTTGGACGTTTGGAGTTTCCGGCGTGTTGATCGCTGCCGGTTTCTTCAGCATGTATTACATCGCTCCACGACTCCAAGCCCAGGCTTGTCCTCCGGACAGGCCCGGTGCGTGCGAGAGTGCTTCGCAATTCAGCAAGTTCTTGCTTTGGACTTCCGCGGTGCTCTACATCGCGGGATTTTTTGTCTCTTTCCTGCTCGGCCCGATTCTTTCAAGGCTTGACCGGCCATAGCCGATACACTAGGTTAGATTTCTGTTTGAGGACGACGCACAGCGAAGAATCGGCATATAGCCCGGTACCAGATTCTAAAGGAGTAGCTAATCTGGGGAGTTGGTGGGACTATTGGCATGTAAACGGAGCGTGTAGCGGAATGAAGCGCCGAATCGTGATTTGGGCGAGCACAGGCACACTCGTTGTGGCCTGCTGGACGCTCTGTATGCTCGCGACCTTCCCAACTCCGCTAGCCACAAAGGGGTTTGTGTGGACTCTCATCTGTTTGACTTGCCCGATTGCCCTTGCTCACCATCACGCCCTTAGTCTCTATTTTGTCCTTCTCGCGAATGCTGCCACGTATGCGTTGTTCGGTGTAATCGTGGAGACCATCCGACAGCACCGCTACCAAAAAGCCCGCGCCTCGAAATAGGACGTGGCGCAACTCCTGTGTTTGCCACTCCTACAGAATTCGCGTCTGTAAGTCCTGCATTTGCCACCCTTACAAACAACCGGGGTGTACCTAAACTATTCTTTACCACGATTGTCCTTCCGAGGGGCCATTCTGGAACTCGCGCTCCCTCTTCTCCACAGCTCCACTCCGTTGGCTTTATCCACCCCTTCCGCTAAACTTTCTGCCATGACAACTGACGCCAACACTCGCTTGAACCGCCCGCTGGACACTGTTGATCCGCAAATCGCCGAACTTCTTCGCGAAGAGGCCAAGCGCCAGGCTACCGGCCTTGAACTCATCCCCTCGGAAAATCTCGTCTCTGAAGCGGTGCTCGAAGCGATGGGCTCCGTCTTCACCAACAAGTATGCGGAGGGCTATCCCGGCAAGCGCTACTACGGCGGCTGCGAAGTTGCGGACAAAGCCGAGCAACTCGCCATCGATCGCGCCAAGGCGCTTTTCGGCGCCGAACACGCCAACGTGCAATCGCACTCCGGCACGCAGGCCAACGTTTCCGTTTATATGAGCGCGCTGCAGCCCGGTGACGTCGTTCTCGGTATGAATCTTTCCCACGGCGGTCATCTCACGCACGGCCATCCGCTGAATTTCTCCGGCCGCATGTACAAGTTCATCGCCTACGGTGTCCGCCAGGACACCGAACAAATTGATTACGAAGAAATTGACCGCCTCACCGCCGAGCACAAGCCAAAAATGATCGTCGCGGGCGCGAGCGCCTATTCGCGCGTGATTGATTTCGAGCGCATCGCCAAAGCCGCGCGCAGCAACGGAGCGCTTTTCTTTGTGGACATGGCGCACATCGCGGGCCTTGTCGCCGCAGGCATTCATCCCAGCCCGGTGCCGCACGCCGATTTCGTCAGCACCACCACGCACAAGACTCTGCGAGGCCCGCGCGGCGGCCTCGTGATGTGCAAAACCGCATTCGCCAAGGAACTCGATAAGCTCACCTTCCCCGGCCTTCAGGGCGGCCCGCTCGTGCACACCATTGCCGCAAAAGCCGTTTGCCTGAAGGAAGCAGCCGAACCTAGTTTCAAGGACTACCAAAAACAGGTCGTCGCCAACACGAAAGCCATGGCCGCAGCCGTCGCCAAGCGCGGATTCCGCATCGTCAGCGGCGGCACCGATAATCACCTGTTCCTCGTCGAAGTTCACTCGCGCGGCATCACTGGCACCGAAGCGGAAAAAGCGCTCGATCGCGCCGGCATCACCGTGAACAAAAATTCGATTCCCTTCGATCCTCTTCCCCCGATGAAAGCCGGCGGCATTCGCCTTGGCAGTCCGTCCGTGACCTCGCGCGGTATGCGCGAACCGGAAATGGAGCAAATCGGCAACTGGATCTCGGAAATCCTCAGCAGCGTTACCAGCGCGGGAGGCAACACGGAAGTCGAACAAAAAGTCCGCGCGCAAGTGGCGGAACTTGCCGCGAAATTCCCCATCTACGAAGCACGGGTGCGTGGAAGACAGGTTACCGCAGGCACAGCGCGAGGTTAGATTTTTGAATTTGGAGGTTTGAAAAAGTATTTCAGACGTGAAGCAAAAATTCCGGATCGTCTGGAAGGTTGTCGCAGTCGAAATTTACCTGTTTGAAGTCTGAGTCGAATTTGTTGATGAATCGTTCCGTGCGGCTCGCGATATAGAGATGGCCCTTATCTGTAAACGCCATACCGGAACTGTTCTTCACCTTGAGCTTGGTTTCAGCAAGTGTGAAGTTTCCCGGAGGATTCGGCAGCTTCCCGCTATACACCGCGTCGCCGCCACTAACATAGAGGCTGCCCTTCCATACCATGAGGTGCACAGGCGATTCGATTCCGTTGCTCTGGCCCAGAAGTTTGCCGTTTTTGTCGTAGACCTTGATGTGCCGCGCCGGTTGATCCGCAACGTAAAGTGCACCACCGGCCCACACAATCCCGCGGATGGAATGCTTCTTGGCTCCATCGTCGGAATATTCCAGGCCCGCAGGAGCCGGCACCGGGGTGGTAGCAGGTTTCACGCTGACACTCGACGCAACATAAGTTCCTGGGAGAAATTTCCCGTTGGCCGGAAGCGCCGGAGCAATCGCTGCGGGAGTTGCAGATTTTCCACCCTCAGAAATCTTAAGCCGCGTGACCACATTTGTGTCCTGACTGGAAACGTAGCAGTAACCGGCGCCGTCGAACGCGAGATCGAATGGATGCAAAATCGCCGGGCATTCTGCATGGGAAATCAATTTGCCGCACAATTTGTAATTCGTGTCCGCGCCCGTGTAGCAGAGCACGCTGTTCTGGGTTTTGTTGGCGTTGACTACGTAGAGCAAACCGCCGACAAAATAAATTCCGCGCAGCTCGTCGAGCGTTATGCCGTCTGATTGTTCGAGGACGGAAGTCGCGATCATTTTTCCGTCTTTGTCGTACGCGTGCACATTGTTCTTGTGCGGATTTTTTTCCGGCTTGCCACCGTGGAATGTAACGAACAGCATGATTTCCTCCGCGCATGTTCCGGCGCCACCAGCAGCCAATTCTGCGTACACATCACCCAAGGCCCGACACGCCGCTCACTGGATATTTACCTATAGTGCGCCAACTAGGGCGAAACGTTTCGCGGTCTGATGTCACTATTTCTTCACAAAGCATTGACGCGCAGTTAAACCGGAGGGATAGTTCAGACGCCCTCCCGAGATTAGAAGGAGTTTCTCGCAATGTTCCTATTTTCAACCGTTTCCCCGGCTGTTGAAAGAATTGCGCGGCGAATTTTGGCCGCGACTCTGCTTCTGATGCTGGCATCTCCCGTGTATGTGGGATGGACGCGCGCTTCCGGCGATGATGCTGACCAGAAAGTGAAGAAACAGTTTTATTCAGCAAAAGACCGCCTGGCCGTTATGAAAGTGTCTGCGTTGTATGAGCCGAAGGTAGTGGCGGACGCAAATATTCTGGAAGGACCAAAGCAAGGGAAAAAAGAGTTTCAATTTCACGCGGGCGACAAAGTGATTTGCGATTTCGCAACCCCTGGAAATCAAATGGGCGGAAAGACGCCGAAATTTGGCTGCAAAATTACGAGCGTCGTAAGCGCCGACGGCACGGTGCAAACGCTGACGCCGGACATGGATGACAGCGATCCGATAAAAGTGAAATTCGGCGCGGACGACAACGAAGTGTACGCGGAAATTGTGGCGACACGATTGATGTGGGCGCTTGGATACTACGCGGACTCGTGGTTTTCCGTGAAGGTGGAATGCCACAACTGTCCGGAAAACCCTGTGAGTGGTTCGGGTGCAGCGTCAACACGTACCTACGATCCGGCAACGATCGTGCGGAAATTTTCCGGGCACAAAATGACGGAAGCTGGAAAACCGGATCAGGGCTGGAGCTGGAAAGAACTGGATGCCGACAACGGCCGGCCAACTTATGAACGCGATGGCTTGAAACTGTTAGCCGCTTTTATGAAGCATAGCGACAACAAGCCCCCTCAGCAGAGATTGACTTGCGACAAAGTGAACATCGATCAAAGTACAAATCCGTTCACGGTGACGTGCGAAAAGCCGGTGATGCTCGTACAGGATGTGGGCGCGACGTTCGGTGGGGGAGGATGGTTCACCAGCAATGACTCAGCAAAAATCAATCTGGATATCTGGTCGCACAAGAGTGTATGGAACAAGGCAGGAACGGATGCTGCACCGAAACAGTGCCAGGCTACCCTGAAGAAGAGTTTGACGGCGCAAGACGGCCTGGGTGACCCGGAGATCAGCGAAGAAGGACGGCGATTTGACGCCGGGCTGATGTGCCAGCTTTCCGATAAACAGATTGAAGATCTTTTCCGGGCTTCCCATGTTGCGGAAATGCCGAAGTATCACAACTCCGACGGCAGCTTCAAATCAGGAATGGATGAAGCAACGATTCTTAAAGAGTGGGTCGCAGCGTTTAAGGCGAAGCGCGAGGAACTTGCGAAGGCACGTTGCTTGTGGAAAGACAAGCCTGCCGATTTAAACGTACTTGATAATCCTGCGAATTTGCCGACAGTGCCGAACTTCTGCACTGCAAAGCCAAACTGAAGTTTTTCAAGGTATTTGGCGGTCCCAGCCGCTCTCTGCCTGAGATCAATGTGCATAGTAGTGAGGAGGTTCCCGTGTTGCGTTATGTGATTGGAAGAATGCTGTTTGCTTTGGCGATTTTTGTTGTGGTAGCAGGCGCCGCGATGGCACAGAGCAGCGGTTGCGATGTGCCGAAAGACATGAAAAAGGAACAAAAGCTGCCGTGCCTGAAAGCGAGCAGCATCCTGTTGTCCCAACCAACGCTAACGGCGACGCAATTGACGAATGGGCCGGATTTTGACGCCGCGCAGCCGGATGCAACGCGGTTCAAGTTTTTCACCGACGCCGACACGATTCACTGTTATTTCCGGCCGCACTACGCGTTCCAGAAAGTGCCGGGGGACAGCATGAAATTCCAATGCTGGCAGATGACTCCGGACGGAGGGTTTTACAGCAAGAAAGGCGAAAAAATCCAAGTGAGCGGAGTGAAGGTGGTTGTGGACAAGGACAAGAGCGGGGAGAAATCGGCTTCGCTATACGCGAGCGATGACGCGCAAAACGCCCATGAGATTAAAGCGGACCGCGTGAAGGTAAAATACTTGAAGCCTGCATTTCCGAATCATGATCCGAGGTTCAATGAAGTGTTCACCGCGGTAGCCGCAACCCGGTTCATGTGGGTGCTGGGATTCCCGGCGGACGAAGTTTATCCTGCGGGAGCGGCGTCTTGCATCGGGTGTGGGCCGGATCCGTTTGGGAATAAGCTGGCGGACAACAAGGCTTCCCCGAAGGGCGCTCCTGACGTTTTCAAAGTTGTGAACGTGGAGCGGGAGCTTCCGCTGGATCAAATCGCGCCGGAAGACGATGAAACATGGGCCTGGGCCGACACGGCGAAGTTTTACTCGGACGGCGAATGGACGCACCAGCAAAAAGTGGAATTCGATGCATACCGCCTAGCACTGGGATTGATTCACTACCACAACGCACTGCCGCAGCAGAACCGGCTGGTCTGCGCGGAATGGGGCCCCGGCGAAACACACTGCAGCAAACCGATGATGTACGTGCATGACCTGGGTTCCACTTTCGGGAAGAAGCGGAGCGGGTTCGACTTGTTTGGAACAAACCCCAGGGGAGTCTACAGCGCGTGGGAGCCGCAGACAGTTTTTGTGAATGCGGCGAATTGCGAATTGCGGGATACGTTGCTGGCGGACAAACAGGTCTTGAAGGAAGCTCAGGATTTGATGATTCAACGCGTGGCGAAACTGGATAAAGACGCGGTGAAGGCGATTTTTCGCACGGCGCGCTTCCAGATGGCGGATCAGGAGCAAATCAAGCGGCTGAGAGCATCGGGAACACAAAACGCCGAGGAAGCGGCACTCGACGAGTGGACAAACACTTTCATGAGCCGTATAGAAGAGATTCGCACGGCGCAGAATTGCAAGGCGAACTAGCCCGGTGCCAGATTAACCGGGGTTTTTGCGGGCTGAGCGGATTTTCCCTGCCAAAGTCAAAACAGATTTCGAATTTCTTCGCCTGTCCTGAGCCGAACAGCCCATCGAAAGTGCGGCTGTCCCAAGACTGGCCCTCCGTCCAGTAGATTCCCACACAATACGCGCGTAGCTTCCCAAATGATGTTGATGGAAACCGCCCTCGCCATGCTGTTCCCCGCGCTATGCATCCTTATGCTGGCTGGAAAGATTGTGCACGGTCCTGTTGCCCAGACCGCAGTGGCCCGCAATCGGCGAGTACAAGGTTTTCGGATACGTGGTTTCGCTTCCCGGGTGTCAATCTAACGCGCTGCCAGAGCGCATTTCTCGAGGTGGTCCATGATGGATACTGAGGCGTTCCGAGAATTCAAGCAAGGTCTGACGCTGTTGCGCGACAATTATGCCATAAAGGCGTTGCCGCATATGAAGCGCGCGGTAGAGCTGGAAAAGAATAATCCTTATTACATGTCCTATCTCGGTGTGGTGCTTGCACGCTCCGAACGCAAGTGGGGCGAAGCGGAAAAGCTGTGCGATGGCGCCGTACGCATGAAGCGCAATCAGGCTCAGCTCTATCTGAATCTGGCGGAAGTTTACGCGACCGCCGGCCGCCGCGACGAAGCCGTTGAGGCGTTGCAAGCGGGGCTTAAATTTGCCCGCCGAGACATCCGGCTGAACATTGCCATGAACAAGCTGACACGCCGCCGCTCGCCGGTGATTTCCTTTTTGACGCGCCGCCATCCGCTGAACCGCGGCCTCGGCAAACTGAGGCATCAGACGCTTTCCTTGATCGGAAAGACATAAAGCAAAAAACGAGTTTCCCCACCCCCCAAACACGGGAAAGGGCGGCCTGAGTCCCTCAGGCCGCCCTTTTTCGTTTCTGTTGAATTTCTTGCTGAAATTTCCCGGCGGAAAATTGTCCGCCAGAATTTACCTGCGTGGTGGCGGGTTGAAGGAGTACGAGTGCTGCTGAATCCCCATCTCCATGAGGATCTTGATTCCGATGCCAGTCAATCCATTCGGGCGCGGATCCATGCGGACAACTTCCGCGAGGTATTCTCGGTTGATCGCCGAGGGCTCTTTGGAATAGGGCATGGTGACGAAAAGGCGAAGGCCGATTTCGTAGCCCGTTTCACTGGTCTGGAAATAAACGCCACTGCGAGAAACGCTGAGCGTGCCGCGCAGGTCTTCAAAATGTTCTTTTTCCGGATCCGAGGGACGAATGCGCATCAGCTGCGTGATTTTGCAGCGGCGGAAGCCGCGGCGTTCCGGCGAAGTTGTGCGAGTCGTGGAGAATGCGTTGCTGGGAGTCTTGCTCATCAGGTCCTGCGATGCCATGGATAGTTCACCCTAGAAATTTACAGCTTTTCCTAGAAAAAGTGTACGCGGTAAGCGCGGAGTAAACCCATAGAGGAGTGGTACTTGTGGAAACTAGGACTGAAAACGGGACGGCTGGTACGGCAGTACTAAGAAAAAAAGGAGTGGACCGAATTGAACCTCGCAACGATTTGGTACCGAATTGAGACTGCTATTCGGGAGGCTCGTTCCAGGACAGACCGTAACTTGCTCATGTAGCGATAGATAGAAAGAACAAAAAGCAACAAAGCTCAAAATTTCGGCTGGCCAGCTGCACTTTGCCTTTTTGTCTCGCAAGAAAATTAAGAAGTTTATAAATATTTTCTGGGACACAGGAGACTACTGAGGAGGACCGGCGATGAACGGAACGGCGCGAATGAGCCTGGCAATTTCCGAGATCTCTGGAAAAATTCCAGGAGCAAAAGAGGCAAACGAAGAAAGACCGAAAACGCGAGTGCATGTTTTTGCGGAGAATGCTTGACAAACAAAGAGATCGCGAATCATTTTTCGCTTTCCGAGCAAATGGTGAAAAATCATCTTTATCGGATGAAGCGAAAAATCGCCGCCAGAGGCCGGCTGGAAATTGTGGACGTTTGCCGGCAACGTGGATTTCTTGCCTGATTTGTTTTCTTGCACTTTCAAAACAAAGAATTTGTCTCCACTAAGGTGACTTCCACACGGAAGTTGTGCGATTCTTCCTGCGAAGAATTATCCGAAGCGGGGGCGAATGCTCAAGAAATTCAAGGATTTGACGGAGCGCGAGATTCTGGCGCTGGCGATTCAGAACGAGGAAGAGGATGGAAGGATTTTTGGGGAGTTTGCCGACCAACTGCGAGAATCGTACCCGGCGACGGCGCAAATGTTCGAGGAGATGCGCGAGGAAGAGGCCGCGCACCGGGACCGCTTGTTCGCCACATTTCGCGAGCGGTTCGGCGACCACATTCCGCTGATCCGGCGTGAGGACGTAAAGGGATTCCTGAAGCGCCGGCCGTTGTGGCTAATTCGACCGCTTGGCGTGGACGCGGCGCGCAAACACGCGCAACTCATGGAAATGGAAGCAGTACGGTTCTATCAAAGAGCCGCGAGCCGCGTGACACATGTGCCCACGCGGGAGCTCCTGAATAAGCTGGCCGATGAAGAGCGGAAGCATTCCGAAACGGCGGGCGAGCTGGAAGAAAAGCATCTGACCAAAGATGCGCGTGCGCAAGAGGATAAATCACACGAGAGACTATTTCTGTTGCAGATCGTTCAACCTGGACTCGCGGGCCTGATTGATGGCTCGATCTCCACGTTAGCCCCGATCTTCGCCGCTGCTTACGCGACACACCGAACGTGGGAAGCCTTCCTGGTGGGGCTTGCCGCTTCGGTCGGTGCGGGGATTTCGATGGGATTCACGGAAGCGCTTTCTGACGATGGTTCGCTGACGGGGCGCGGTTCACCTTGGATTCGAGGAGCGGCGACTGGACTGATGACGACAGCGGGAGGAATGGGACATACGCTTCCCTTTCTAATCAAAGATTTTCGAATTGCCATGTTCGTTGCGATTTTCGTTGTGGCAGTGGAGCTTGTAACGATCAGCTTTGTTCGGCACAAGTATATGGACTCGCCATTCCTGCAAGTTGCGTTTCAGGTTCTGATCGGGGGAGTGCTGGTTTTGTTGACGGGAATTCTGATTGGGAGTTCGTGAGGGTATAGGGGATCCCAGCACTTACTTACGGGCTGGGCTAGTTGACGCCGCACCTACGGTGCTCAAAAGTTGGCAGAAATAAAGCGCGGCTCGGATGCGTATGCCTAATAGAGGCGACGCATGAAGTCGAGCAGGGAGCTTGCGCGAGTTTTGTGGATTGGCGTGATTTTGCTGGCGTTTATTGGGCTGGCGATGGGGATGCGGCGAACGATTGTGCTGCTGAAGCCCGGCTCGCTTAGCGCGCGAAATGGCCCTGCGGCGGAGTTGGACGGCCACTTTGCGAAACAGCGGGCGCTGACCCTTTTGCATATTTTGCCGGGAATGTTGTTCATGGTGCTGGGGCCGCTGCAGTTTATGCGAGGTTTGCGAGCGAAGCATCCCGCGATTCACCGCTGGTCGGGGCGTGTTTTTCTGGCGACGAGTGCGGTTATCGGGGTCACGGGACTAACGATGGTGCTGCGGGACAGCATCGGTGGCCTCGATGAGAAAACGGCAATCGTAATTTTTGGAAGCTTCTTTTTGATCGCCATGGGGAAGGCGCTTTGGCATGCGCTGCATCGGGAGTTTGCGCGACATCGCGAGTGGATGATTCGCGGGTTTGCGATTGGGTTGGCGGTAGCGACGATTCGGCCGATCATGGGCGGGTTTTTTGCGGCGGCGGTGATGCGTGGTCACACGCCGGAACCGAAGGAGTTTTTCGGGATGGCGTTCTGGATTGGATTTACGTTACAGGCGATTGCGGCGGAGATTTGGATTCGTTACACACGAGAGAGAGCGCCTACAGCGCTCTGAGCTCTGAGGTATTTGGATCGCCACCCAGCCCTTATTACGGGCTGGGCTAAATTGTGCCGCACCTCCCGTGCTGATTTTGTCCAGGGAACAAATGTTAGTTGGCGGGTTTGGTCAGGATTTTGACGAGGTCGTAGAGGAAGGACTGGCCTTCGTAGAAGGATTTGACGTAGATGCGTTCGTCGCGGCCGTGGAAGCGGACGTCGTCGCGGTCAATGAAGATGCCCTGGATGCCATAGCAGGGGATACCGGCGATGCGCAGGCTGCGGCCGTCAGTGGCACCCATGACCATGTTGGGTACGACGGGAACGCCGGGCCACATTTTTGTGGTGACGCGAGTGGCGGCGTCGAGAACGTCGGGGCGCAGAGGCGAGGACGGGCCTTGCGCGAAATCGCCGAGGCGCTTGAGCGAAACCTGATCATCTGCGAGAATTTTTTCCAAAGTATCTTCGACGTATTGCGGCGTGTCGTCCGGCAAGACGCGGCAGTTTACGGTGGCTGCGGCGAGTTGGGGCAGCGCGTTCATGGCGTGGCCGCCCTCGAGCAGGGTGGCTACGCACGTTGTACGCAGGGTTGCGTTCCATGCAGGCGCCAGGGCGGCGACGTGCTGCATGGCTTCCGGCAAACCATCGGCAACTTTGAGCAAATCCTGTTTTTCGGGACCAATGGAAATTTCTCCCATGCGGCGGAAATACGCGGAGGTGACTTCGTTGGTCTTCATCGGAAAACTGAAATTGGAGAGACGCACCAATGCTCCGGCGAGGTGATAAATCGCGTTGTCCGCAACGGGCAAGGAACTGTGGCCGCCTTTGTTGCGCACTTCGAGACGAAAATTCATGACATATTTTTCGCTGACTTGCAGATAGTTCGCGGTCGGCTTACCGCCGATGATTTCTCCCCAGCCGCCTTCGTTCAGGGCGAATTCGGACTCGATCAAATCGCGATGATTTTTGATCAGCCAGTCCACACCGTTGAACGGGCCGCCGCCTTCCTCATCCGCGGTGAGGGCGACGATGATGTCGCGGTCGGGAATGAAGCCTTCTTTTTTGTACTGGATTAGATTCGCGATCCAGATGGCAGCTTGCGCTTTGTCGTCGCCGGTACCGCGGCCGTAGAAGTAGCCGTCGCGTTCGATGAGTTGGAAAGGTTCCATGCTCCAGTCTTCGCGCTTGGCTTCGACTACATCCGTGTGGGCGAGAAGAAGAATGGGCTTTTGCTTTCCTGTTCCGTGATAGCGGACGACAAGGTTGGCCTTTTTCGGATTTGCACCGCCGACGAAGATGTCTGCGTCTGCAAAACCTGCGGCTCTCAGGCGCGCGGCGGCGGCTTCCGCGACGGGTGTGGTGGCGCCGGTGGTAAAGCCTGATTGGATTTCGATGAATTGCTTATAGATGTCGTGGGCAAGCTGTTTCTCGGAATCGGGGCGGAGGGATTGGGCGGAGGCGACGGTTGCGAGCGACAGAAGAAACGCGAGGACCGAGAATTTTGTGACTCTTGGCATGCGGGATTGTTTCATGGGGTCGCCGCTTTTCGCAACTTGGCGGTGAGTGGTAATTGCTGACATCGAAGAGAGATTCTCCTCGCCAAAACCGCTCGGAGGGGCAGCGGTCCTCCGCTCCGTGACTCGGCGTGCAAAAACCGCACGCTGGAAAAAACCGGGTCACTGCGGTCGGAATGACAATATTCGAAGTAGGCTTAGTCGGTGTGCGCGGGGAGAGGAAACCGATGCGCGTGGCGGGCGGCGCTGCGGCCACGGAGCCAGATTTGGAGGCGGTCCATATAGAGGTAGACGACTGGAGTGGTGAAGAGTGTGAGGAGCTGGCTGAGGATGAGGCCGCCGACGATGGCGATGCCGAGGGGACGGCGAAGTTCGGAACCAGTGCCGTGGCCGAGCGCGAGAGGAAGCGCGCCGAGGAGCGCGGCCATGGTGGTCATGAGAATAGGGCGAAAACGGAGCAGGCACGCTTTATGAATGGATTCGACCGGAGTGAGGCCTTCCTGCGTTTCCGCCTGAACAGCGAAGTCGATCATCAAGATTGCGTTCTTTTTCACGATGCCGATGAGAAGAATGATGCCGATCAAAGCGATGAGGGTGAGCTCGGTCTTGAAGAGCATCATGGTGAGAAGAGCGCCTACGCCGGCGGAAGGCAACGTGGAAAGAATCGTGATGGGGTGGATGAAACTCTCGTAAAGAATTCCGAGAATGATATAAACGGCGGCGAGCGCGGTGATGATGAGAACGAGAACGGAGGATTGAGAATCCTGAAAGGTTTGCGCAGTGCCCTGGAAGCCAGCATGGACGGTGGGCGGCATGTGCAGTTGCGTTTGAGCTTGTTCGATGCGCTTGACGGCATCGCCGAGAGGCAACGATGGCGCGAGATTGAAAGAGATGGTGATGGAAGGAACGAGGCCCTGGTGATTCACGGAGAGCGAAGTGTTCGAGGGGGCGTAATGGACGAAGGAACCGAGAGGAACAAGTTTGCCGGTGTTCGAAGCGACATAGATGTGATTCAAGCCGTCGGGACTCTCAGTGTATTGCTTCTGGACCTCAAGAACGACGTGATATTGATTGAGACCTTTGTAAATGTTTGAGACCTGACGCTGGCCGAAAGCGTCGCCGAGGGTGTTGTCCACGTCCGCCACAGAGACGCCGAGGCGCGAAGCTGTGTCGCGGTCCACGACGAGCGTACTTTGCAAGCCGCGGACTTGTTGATCGGAGTTTGCGTCGTTGATGCCCGGGATTTTTTTGATTTCTTCCAGCAACTTCGGCGCCCAGACGTTCAAGTCGTCCAGCTTTTCGGACTGCAGGGTGTATTGATATTGCGCGGCGCCAAACCGACCACCTATGGTGAGGTCTTGTACGGACTGCATGAAGAGCGTCGCGCCGGGAATCTTCGCGGCTTTTCTACGCAGGCGCGCGATCACTTCGTCTGAACTCATTTTGCGCTGTTCGAGCGGCTTGAGCTGGGCGAACATGCGCGCCGTGCTGGAGCCTCCGCCACCGCCGACGAAGGAGGTGGCAGTGTCCACGGCGGGATCCTGCAAGACTACGTTTGTAAATTCCCTGAGTTTTTCAGACATGTTGGCGAACGAAGTGTCCTGATCGCCCTGAATGGAGCCGTTGATGCGGCCGGTGTCCTGCTGCGGGAAAAATCCTTTGGGCACAATGTAGAAGAGATAGCCGTTGAGACAAACGGTGCCGATAGTAATCAGCAAAACAGCGAATTGATGGCGCAGGACGACGCGAAGGATACGGTCATAGAAGCGAACGATGCCGTTGAAAGCGCCTTCCGCGAGGCGATAAGCGAAGTTGTGCTTCCCATCTTCGTGGCGCAGGAAACGCGCGCACATCATGGGCGTTGTGGTGAGGGAAACGACCATGGAGACGGTGATGGCCACGGTGAGCGTGACGGCGAATTCGCGAAAGAGGCGGCCGACGATGCCGGGGAAAAGGAGGATAGGAATGAAGACGGCTATAAGGGAACTGCTCATGGACAGAACAGTGAAGCCGATTTCGCTGGCACCTTTCATGGTAGCGGCGAAGGGCTTCATGCCGTTTTCGATGTGACGCGCGATGTTTTCGATGACGACGATGGCATCGTCCACGACGAAACCGGTGGAGATGGTGAGCGCCATGAGTGAGAGATTGTCCAGACTGTAGCCGCAGAGGTACATCACGCCGAACGTGCCGACGAGCGAGAGAGGAACGGCGATGCTGGGAATGACCGTGGCCCAAACATTGCGCAGAAAAACGAAGACGACCAGAATGACGAGCGAAACGGAAATGAGGAGCGTGATTTCCACGTCATGAATGGAAGCGCGAATGGTGGTGGTGCGGTCCATGGCGACGCGGAGATGGAGAGACGGAGAGATGGAGGCGCGGAGCTCCGGCAGGATCGCGTTGATGCGGTCCACGGTTTCGATCATGTTGGCGTCCGGCTGACGAAACACAGCGAGGATGACGGCGGGTTCGCCGAAGGAGAGGCCGAGGTTGCGGACGTCTTCGACGGAATCGGTGACGGTGGCGATGTCCTGCAAACGAACAGGGGCGCCGGGATGGCCGGCGACTACGAGCGGCTGATATTCATAGGCTTTGAAGAGCTGGTCGGTGTCCGTGATAACGACCGAATGCTTGTCATCGGAGAGTACACCTTTCGCAAGATTGGCGTTGGCGCCGCGGAGGGCCGTGCGAACTTTTTCCAGGCTGATGCCGTAGCTATTGACTTGATCCGGATTGACGGCGACACGAACTGCCGGACGCGAACTGCCCCAAGCGAAAACCTGACCGACGCCTTCAACCTGCGCGAGCTTTTGCGCGAGGATGGAATCCGCAGCGTCATAAATTTGCGGCCCAGGAATGTTGGTCGAAGTGAGCGAAAGCAAAATGATGGGCGCGTCGGCGGGATTAACCTTGCGATAGCCGGGTTGACCGGGAAGATCGGCGGGGAGCTGGCTGCGCGCGGCGTTGATGGCGGCTTGTACGTCACGGGCCGCGGCGTTGATGTCGCGATTGAGATCGAATTGCAGAACGACGCTGGTTGAGCCGAACGTGCTGGAAGAAGTCATCTGCGTGACGCCGGAGATGCGGCCGAACTGGCGCTCGAGAGGGGCAGCGACATTGGAGGCCATGGTTTCCGGGCTGGCGCCGGGAAGGCCAGCGCCGACGGCGATGGTAGGAAAGTCAATTCTCGGTAGAGGAGCTACAGGTAGAAATCTAAATGCAACGGCACCCGAAAGAAAAATGGCAATGGTGAGGAGCGTCGTCGCAACGGGGCGGCGGATGAAGGGCGCGGAGAAGTTGGAGGAAAAGTTCACGCGCTAGTCTCCGTGGGCAGGCTCTTCGAGGGGATTGCCGATATGAAATTCAAAGCGGCGCGCTAGCCAATCGAACGCGAGATAGACGACGGGCGTGGTATAGAGCGTAAGAATCTGGCTGAGGATGAGGCCACCAACGATGGTGATGCCGAGGGGGCGGCGGAGTTCCGAGCCGACGCCGGTGCCGAGCGCGAGCGGTAAGCCACCGAGAAGCGCGGCCATGGTGGTCATCATGATGGGACGGAAGCGAAGCAGACACGCTTCGTAGATGGCGTCGAGCGGGGCCTTGCCTTCCACGCGCTCTGCTTCGAGAGCAAAGTCAATCATCATGATGGCGTTTTTCTTGACGATGCCGATCAGCAAGATGATTCCGATGAGAGCGACGATGCTGAATTCCTGGCGGCAGAGGAGCAATGCGAGGATGGCTCCGACACCGGCGGAAGGGAGAGTGGAAAGAATCGTGATAGGGTGAATGAAACTTTCGTACAGGATGCCGAGGACGATGTACACAGTGACGAGCGCGGCGAGAATGAGAATGGGCTCGTTGGCTAGTGAATTCTGGAATGCGGCGGCTGTGCCCTGGAACTTCCCCTGAATGCTGGGCGGCATGTTCGCATCTTGCTTGGCTTGATTGATGGCGTTTACGGCGTGTCCGAGAGAAGCGTCCGAAGCGAGATTGAATGAGAAGGTAACGACGGGAAATTGTCCCTGATGATTCAGAGTGAGCGCGGCGGAGGAGTTTTCCACACGAGTGAACGCGGTAAGAGGGACTTGCGGGCCATTGGAAGAATGGACATAGATATTCTTGAGTGAATCCGGATTTTGCTGGAACTGCGGGTCCACTTCCATGACGACGTGATATTGATTGAGCTGCGTGTAAATCGTGGAGACCTGGCGCTGGCCGAAGGCGTCGTAGAGCGCGTTGTCAATATCAGCGGGGAGAATGCCCAGGCGCGCGGCGGAATCGCGGTCAATGATGAGATTGATGAGCAGGCCGCCGTTGAGATTGTCGCTGGCGACGTCCCGCAATTCGGGAAGCGCTTTCAGACGTTTGGTGAAATCGGGGATCTGGGCGGCGAGCTCTTTTGCATCAACATCTTCCAGAGTGTATTGAAATTGCGTGCGACTTACGCGGTCCTCTACAGTGAGGTCTTGCACCGGCTGCATGAAGAGTGTGATGCCATCAATTTTATCGAGCTGAGGCTGAAGGCGGCGAATGACGTCGCTCGCGTTGATTTTGCGTTGTGCGAGCGGCTTGAGATTGATCTGAATGCGGCCGGTGTTCAGCGTGGTGTTTGTGCCGTCAATTCCGATGAAAGAGGAGAGGCTCTCGACGGCAGGATCTTTGAGGATGGTGTCGGCGAGAGCGCGTTGATGCTCCGCCATAGCGCGGAAGGAAATGGATTGCGGCGCTTCGGAAACTCCGAGAATGACGCCAGTATCCTGGACCGGGAAAAATCCCTTGGGGACGTAAATATAAAGAAGAATTGTGCCGACGAGCGTTGCGGCAGTGACAAGGAGCGTTATCTTACGGAACTGCAAAACAAATTTCAGTGTGCGACCATAAAACGCGATGACGGAATTAAAAGCGTGTTCCGATTTGCGGTAGAACCAGGTCTGGTCTTCCTCTTTTTGATGGCGAAGGAGCTTGGCGCTCATCATGGGCGTAAGCGTGAGCGAGACGACAGCGGAAACGAGAATGGTGACGGCGAGTGTGATAGCAAATTCGCGGAAGAGGCGGCCGACGATGTCGCCCATGAAGAGGAGAGGAATAAGAACGGCGATGAGCGAGACGGTGAGCGAAAGAATCGTGAAGCCGATTTGTTCAGAACCCTTAAGGGCAGCTTGCAGCGGCGATTCGCCTTCCTCAATGTAGCGCGAGATGTTTTCAATCATGACGATGGCGTCGTCCACAACGAAGCCGGTGGAGATGGTGAGGGCCATGAGAGAAAGATTGTTCAAACTAAAACCGAGCAGGTACATCACACCGAACGTGCCGACGATGGAGAGCGGAACGGCCACACTGGGAATAATCGTGGCGCGGATGCTGCGCAAGAAAAGGAAAATGACCATTACGACGAGCGCAACGGTGAGCATGAGCTCGAACTGAACATCTTCGACGGACGCGCGAATGGTGGAAGTGCGGTCGGTGAGGATAATGACATCTACCGACGCGGGAAGCGCAGCCTTCAACTGCGGAAGGATTTTCTTGACGCGATCCACAACGCTGATGATGTTCGCGCCGGGCTGCCGCTGAATATTCACGATGACGGCAGGATTCTGATTCGCCCACGCTGCTTGCATGCTGTTTTCGACGCCGTCGGCGACATTGGCAACGTCGGTGAGGCGAACGGGAGCGCCGTTGCGGTACGCAATGATGACGGAACGATAAGAATCGCCGGAGACCAGCTGATCGTTCGCCGCGATGGTGACCGATTGCTGCGGCCCGTCAAAGGTTCCCTTTGCAAGATTGACGTTGGCCGTGCCGAGAACGGTGCGCATGTCCTCGAGGCTCAGGCCGTAGGACGCAAGTGCGGTGGGATTGGCTTGAATACGAACGGCGGGGCGCTGGCCTCCGCTGATGCTGACGAGACCGACACCGGGAAGCTGCGAAATTTTTTGCGCGAGGTTTGTGTCAGCCAGATCTTCGACTTTGTAAAGAGGAAGCGACTTGGAACTAAGCGCGAGCGTGAGAATGGGCGCATCCGCCGGATTGACTTTGCTATAGATGGGCGGATTGGGAAGGCCCTGAGGGAGAAGATTCGAGGCGGAATTAATTGAGGCCTGAACTTCCTGTTCAGCAATATCAATGTTGAGATCAAGATTGAACTGGAGCGTGATGAGCGAGCTGCCGAAGGAGCTCGTGGACGTCATTTGATTGAGGCCGGGAATTTGCCCGAACTGGCGCTCGAGAGGGGCGGTGACGGAAGAAGCCATCACGTCCGGACTCGCGCCAGGATAAAAAGTTTGAATCTGGATCGTGGGGTAATCCACCTGCGGCAAGGCAGATACAGGCAACTGTCGGTAGGCAACCCAGCCGACGAGAAGGACGGCCACCATTAGAAGCGTGGTGGCGACCGGCCGCAGAATAAACGGCCGAGACAGGCTCATTGCTTCTTGCCTCCTGCCTGGCCAGACTTACCTTGATGCGAGGAATCCTGCTGCTGCGCAGGCGTTTGCGGCGCGGAAGAATTCGAAGAAGCATCTCCGGTCGGCGATGTGTTGGGAACGACCTTGCTGCCGTCCTGCAACTTATCCTGGCCGTCGGTGACAACAACTTCGCCTTGCTTCAAACCCGAGGAGATGCCGGCGGTGTTACCGGTGGTTTGCGCGATGGTGACCTGGCGAATGTTCACCGTATTCCCCTGCCCTACTACATAAACGTACGTACCTTGCGGACCGCGCTGAATGGCGGGAACGGGGACGGTGGTTAGGCCACGTTTCGTATCCACGAGAAGATGAACGTTGACGAATTGATTGGGAAAGAGCGCGTTGTCTTTATTGTCGAAAAGCGATTTGAGTTTGTAGGTTCCCGTCGTGAGATCAATCTGGTTGTCTATTGTGAGTAGCTTGCCGGAGGTGATTTTGTAGGTGTTGTCGCGGTCATACGCTTCCACAGTCAATTGAACGCCTTTACGGAGTTTGTCATTGACCTGCGGGAGTTGATCCTGCGGCAGCGCGAAGACAACGGAGATCGGCTGCACCTGCGTGATGACGACGAGGCCAGTGGCATCCGTGGCATGAATGATGTTGCCGGGATCCACGAGGCGCAGACCTACGCGGCCCGAGATGGGAGCAGTAATACGGCAGTAGGTGAGTTGGAGTTTTGCGTTGTTTATCTGGGCCTGATCGGATTTTATGGCGCCGTCAAACTGACCGACCTGCGCTTGCTGCGTATCGAGCTGCTGCTTGGGAATGATGCCTTCCGTAAAGAGAAGTTTGAAACGCTCGTAGTTTACTTCGGCGTCGCGGCGCTGGGCTTCGTCTTTGGCAAGCTGGCCTTGCGCTTGCTCCAACAGGACCTGCGATGGACGCGGATCAATTTCGGCCACGAGGTCACCTTCTCTAACGAACTGGCCCTCCTTGAAGGCAACATTGATGAGTTGGCCATCCACGCGGCTATGCACGGTAACAGTATTTAGAGGAGTGACGCTTCCCAGGCCGTTGAAATAGACAGGCAGGTCACCAGACTGCGCGGTCGCTACAACCACTGGAACAGCATAATTTCCAGCGCCAGCGGCTCCTTTTGCTTTACCTGCTCCGCCTGGGGCGGCAGCCGAGTCCTGCGCCTTGTTGTGGGCACTGCGGTAGTACCAATAGCCTCCCGCCGCAATCGCGAGAACGAGGGCCCAAACCCACCAACGACGGCCGGACGCGGCGCTACCGGCGCGGACGCGGCTCCCGGTGGCGCTACCCGGCTCGGGTAGGTCTAAGGAATTCAACTGACTCATTCTTGGCTCCTGTATCTCGGATAGCGGAATGTGAGAACGTCCGCCGGGGGCAGGACGACCGTCCATTTGCGCCGTGGCTGATCTTGCCGGTAAGCAGACTACCGCGAAAGCTCGCCCACGCCTAGATTGGACGGGAAGCAAAGGAGAATGGTTACGGGAGGAGGTTTTACCTGGCTGAAAAGGCGGGATGCGCTATATTGCTGAGCAAAGGAGAACAAGTGAATGGTTAAAGGGCTGATTTGGGGGATCTTGATTGGAATTCTGCTGGTTGTAGGAGGACTTTTCTTCTACTTTGCGAGTGGGCGGGCACCAGTAGCCGTGACAGCACCGGAAATGCCGTTTGAACACAAAATGGCGCACATGGCATTGGATGCGTATCTCAAGAAGCTGCCCCACCCCGCGCCCCAAGTTCCAGCCGATGAGAAGAACCTGCTCGAAGGCGCAAAGGTATATAAACAAAATTGCGCGGTTTGTCATGGATTGCCCGGGCAGACGCCCACGACGATTGCGGAAGGTATGGCGCCGCGGCCACCGCAACTCTTTAAGGGCACGGGCGTGACGGACGATGAGGAGTGGGAGTCGTATTGGAAGATAGAGGGCGGAATTCGAATGACGGGCATGCCTGGGTTCAAAGGGAGCCTGACAGAAACGGAAATCTGGCAGGCGGCGGTGCTGGTGAAGAATGCGGACAAGATTACGCCTCCGGTAAAGGACTACCTTACGCGGATTGAGATACAAACAACAGCGACCGCTCCAGCGAAATAAACCAAAACATAAAATGAGACATTCTTTAGAATTTGCCGTCTATTTCTAAGGGTGGGACCTCGTCCTGTTGATCGAACTAAAGAAGACCGTTGCTACAGAGACCTAGGTGTACAATGCGCGGCTGGGTAGGGTTGGGGTTTTGTAAGTCACCGTTTCATCGGACAGGAAATTCCAGAAATTCATTCTGAGGGACATGAACGATGCTGATTCGTCGAATCCAGTCTGTCGTTTTGGCTGTTGTGGTGTGCCTGTGCTGCGTCGAGGTCGCTGCGGCACAAACGAAGTTGCTACGGTTCCCTGATGTGCACGGGGACAAAGTGGTGTTCACGTATGGCGGCGATTTGTGGACCGCCTCAACGTCAGGCGGAATGGCGACGCGGCTGACGTCGCATCCAGGACTTGAAGTTTTTGCAAAGTTTTCACCGGACGGAAAGTGGATTGCGTTTACGGGGCAGTACGACGGCGATGAGCAAGTCTATGTGATTCCCTCGACGGGCGGTGTGCCGAAGCAATTGACGTTTTATCCGGCGCGCGGACCGTTGACGCCGCGATGGGGATACGACAACCAGGTGTACGGGTGGAGTCCGGACGGAAAGTCCGTGCTGTTTCGTTCACTGCGCGAACATTTCGATCTTGGCGACAGCCGGCTCTATACGGTGAGCGTGGACGGCGGAATGCCGCAAGCGTTACCGATGCCGAAATCGGGCGCGGGAGATTTTGCGCCGGACGGAAAGAAAGTTGTGTACTCGCCGTTGTTTCGTGATTTTCGCACGTGGAAGCGGTATTCCGGCGGATGGGCGCAGCAACTTTATATTTTTGATTTGAGTTCACATGCGGCGGAAAAGATTACCGACGACCCGCGAGCGCACCGCGATCCGATGTGGGTTGGCTCGAAGATTTTCTATTCTTCCGACAAAGACGACACTCTGAATCTTTATTCGTACGATCCGGCGACGAAAAAAACGGATCAATTGACGCACAGCAAGAAGTGGGATTTGCGGTGGCCGAGCACGGATCACAAGAACCAGATCGTGTACGAGCTGGACGGCGAGCTAAACATTTTCAATACGGAGACGAATCAGACGACGCATATTTCAATCAATGTGTCGACGGATGCGATTGCGATGCGGCCATCGCGAGTATCCGCATCGGGCGAAATTGAAGGAATGGCATTGAGCCCGAAAGGCGAACGCGCGTTGTTTGTGGCGCGGGGAGACGCGTTCACGGCGCCGATCGAAAAGGGCCCGACGCGCAACCTGACGAACTCTTCGAACGCGCACGACAAGTGGGCACGGTGGTCTCCTGATGGCGCGAAGATTTCGTACATTTCCGACGCGGACGGCGAGGATGAAGTTTATTTGCTCAATCAGGATGGTTCCGGCAAGCCGGAACAATTGACGCATGGCTTTCAAGCGATGTTGTACGCGCCGGAATGGGCGCCGGATGGAAAACGAATCGCGTTCTCCGACAAAGACGGGAAGCTCTACGTGCTGACGCTTGAGGACAAGAAAGTTGCGCAGGTGGCACAAGATCCGAGTGGCAGGTTGCGAGATTACACTTGGTCCGCGGATGGCGGGCAGCTGGCGTTCACGCAGAATAATCCGAACAATTTCCGGTCCATTTATGTGTGGAGCGTTGCGGACGGGCAGCTCCATCGTGTGACGGGCGATCTTTTTGATATCACGGACGTCGCCTGGGACACGGAAGGCAACTATCTCTATTACTCGGCGGTGCACGACTTTGCTCCGCTAATCAGCCAGATTGAATTTAATTTTGCGACGAACCGCGGACAGGATTTGTACGCGCTGGCGCTGCGCAAAGACGTGAAGAATCCGTTTCCACCGGAGAGCGACGAAGTGACGATCTCCAAGGACGGCGACAAGAAAGACGAAAAGAAGGACGAGAAAAAGGACGAAAAGAAAGACGACAAGAAGGAAGAAAAGAAAAAGGAGTACATCAAGATTGATTTCGACGGGCTGGCGGATCGCGTGACGAGGGTACCGGTCGGCGCAGACAATTATTTTGGATTGGTCGTGACGAAGGAGAACCTGCTTTACGCGCGTGGCGGAGCTTTCTTTTATGGACGCGACCAATTCCCAGAAACGAACCTGATTGTTTTCTCGATGAAAGACCGCAAGGAAAGCACGCTGGCGGAAAATATCCAAGGTTATACGGTTTCCGACGACGGCAAGAAAGTCCTGGTCCGGAGCGGCCAAAGCTACAAGCTGTACGACCTCAAGCCTGATGGGAAAAACAGTGCGAAAAGCGTGTCCACGGATGGACTAATGGTGGATCGCGTTCCGCACGAGGAGTGGGTGGAGATTTTCAATGAAGTGTGGCGGCGATACCGCGACTTTTTCTACGTGAAGAACATGCACGGATACGATTGGAACGCGCTGCGCGAGCAGTATCGTCCACTAGTGGATCACGTGGCGCACCGGTCCGATTTGAATTACGTGCTGGGTGAAATGGTTGCTGAATTGAGCGTGGGGCACGCGTACATCGAAGGCGGCGACTGGGAAATGCCGAAACGCCCGCAAGTGGCGCTGATGGGAGCGAAGTTCGCGCTGGATTCGGCGGCGGGACGATACAAGATCAGCAAAATCTATCGTGGACAGAATGAAGAGGATCTCTATCGCTCGCCGTTGACGGAAGTCAGCGTGAACGCGAAAGAGGGAGATTACATTCTTGCTATTGACGGGAAAGAGCTGAAGGCCAGCGACAATCCTTACCAATTTTTGCTGAACAAGTCGGGCCGTCCGGTGCAACTGACGCTGAACGATAAGCCGTCCTGGGAAGGTTCACACCAGACGAGCTATAAGCCGATTACACAGGAGCGCAGCCTGATTTATCTGGAATGGGTGACGCGCAACCGCGAATATGTTGCCAAGGCGACGAACGGGCGTGTGGGATACATTCACATTCCGGACATGGGCGCCGCGGGAATCCGCGAGTTCATCAAATACTATTATCCGCAGATCCGCAAAGAAGGATTGATTGTGGACGTGCGCGGGAACGGCGGCGGAAATGTTTCGCAGATGTTGATCGAACGCTTGCGGCGCGAACTGCTTGGCACGGAATTCTCGCGAGGGGACACTTACACGGGGACCTACCCTGGCGCTGTGTTCTACGGGCCGAAAGTTTGCTTGATCAACGAAACGTCAGCATCGGACGGTGATATTTTCCCGCACATGTTCAAGCAAGCTGGACTTGGGCCGCTGATCGGCAAACGAACGTGGGGCGGCGTTGTCGGCATCACCGGCCACGGCCCACTACTCGACGGCGGAACAGTGTTCGTGCCGGAATTTGCTACAGGTTCGACGGCGGGCCAGTACGTAATAGAAGGGCATGGCGTCGATCCGGATATTGTTGTGGAGAATGAAGCAGCGGCTGTGATTGACGGCAAAGATCCGCAACTCGAACGCGGCATCGCGGAAGTATTGAAGGCTATGGATGCTGCTCCGAAGAAGCTGCCGGGACGCCCGGCCGATCCCGTGAAAACGCCGAAGCGGTAGGAACTATTTTGGCGGATGGGTCGAAAAATATTGATCGAGTGCGCCGGCAACTTCTCCGGCCGCGCGCTGAACATTGCGGTCAAGAGCAGCCACGACGGATGCCACGTCTTTGCCACTGACGGGCTCGTCAAAATTGTAGCTATAGGTCCAGACGGTCCCGTTCGTCTTGGTGTCATGCATCTCGAGATCAAAGCTAAGACGAGCGATGAGTGCCTTCCCTGAGACTTCCTTGAAGTCGTAAAGACGCCCACGCAGCAAGTAATCGCCGCGTGCGCCGCTGCGGAGTGTGTTGACGTCGCGATAGTGCCCGGAGTTGCGAAGCTTACGTAACAAGACATTCTGCATCATTTCTACGGGCGGTTCGGACCAGCGCTCCGTTTCGTAAGTGCCCATCTGTTGCCGTTCGGAGCTGTAAACGATGCGATCTTCGCGATAGAGATGCGAAGTTTGCATCGGACCCAGCAGCAGGGATATCGGAGGAGCATCCTGATTGGCGATACTGGACGGACCGGACGGGGGAGTGAGTTGATAGTACTTACTGGGTCGAGCAGCGCCACAACCAGACATGAGTCCAATTGCGACTGCCAGCGCGCCCAAAGCGCAGAGTTTCTTCAATCCGTTCATTGGAGCGACCTCATCTTTAGCAAGTAGCATGAAATTCGGCTGTGCGTAGCTCATGGCTGTCCCGGCTTGTGTTCTTTTGGCGTGGAAGAGCGAATGAGAGTGGACGGATGGGTCTTGATAATTTGCGTGAACTCGCGCAGATTTTCGCTGACGTGGCGCATGTTCTCAAGGAGTTCGTCAATGTTTTCGGAATTTGTGTCCAGAGTGCTGTTTAGCTGGCCGGTGAGCCGCTGGAGTTGGGCAAGATTCTGACGGAGCTCGACAATCGCACTGTGAATTTCGGGACGATCCTCCGCGAGAAGCTCATCCACATGCCCGATGGTTTTGCTTGCCTCGGCAGAAGTTTTGCGCAGGTCGTCGAGGAGCGGGCCCATTTTGCGCGACGCGGCTTCAACTTGAGTGAGGCTGGATTTGAGCGCGGGGCGATTTTCTTCGAGCATGCCGCGCGTGTTGGAGAGAGTCGCAGAAAGATTGGCCCGGTTTTGGGCGTTCAGCATGTCATTCACACGCGCGATGGTTTCTTCAAGTTCCGTTGTGCGCGCATTGAGAGTAGCAAGTAGCTTCTTCGCCTCAGGAGCGATGTCGTTGATTTGGGCCGTGATGGCGTTGAAGTCTGTGTACGGTTCCGAAGGTAACGTACTTCCGGGAGGAGCCGACGCAGCTTGCTGACTGCCGGCCATGATTTCCACATGATTCTCGCCGAGCGGGCTCATGCTCATAATGCGCATTTTGCTGTCCGCCTTAATCGGCAGCCCCTGTTTGACGCTGATGGTGATTTCCATTCGCGTGGGATTTTGTGGGTCAATGCGCAGCATTTCCACGCGGCCGATTTTTGGACCGCCGGAGTAGCGCACAGTGGCGCCGGGCTCAATTCCGCCTGCGAAGGGAAAGTACGCATGATACGTAATTGGCGAATTGCTGAACGCGCCACCCAGCTCGAAGACCGTGAAGATCAAAAGCCCCGTGGCGACGATGACGAATAATCCGACGGCAGCTTGTTCTCGCCTGGCTTGCATCTTCCCTTCCCCCCTCGCTCAACGGCGAATGCCGTGGCGATCCTCCGTTAGCATCTGAAGGTAATCCAATTCCTGAGAGACCGCGGGTTCAGCGATGCGATCCAAAAACTGCCGCACGCGCGGATGTGTGCTGGTGCGCATTTCTTCGGGCGTGCCGAGGGCGATTACATCACCCTTGTCGATGAGGACCATGCGGTCCGCGATGAGGAAGGCGCTGGCGAGTTCGTGTGTGACCACGATGATGGTCATGTGAAACGCCTGCTTCAATTCGAGGATGAGTTCATCGATACCGGCGGCGATAATGGGGTCGAGGCCAGCAGAGGGTTCGTCGAAGAAAAGAATTTCGGGGTCCATGGCGAGGGCGCGCGCGACGGCTGCGCGTTTCTTCATACCGCCGCTGAGTTGCGAGGGGACGTAGTCCTCGTAACCGGATAGACCGACCTGATCGAGCTTGAGGCGCAGCATGATGTCTATCGTTGGGTCTTCGAGCTTGGTGTGTTCACGAAGAGGAAGCGCGACGTTTTCGCCGACGGTCATGGAGCCGAAGAGCGCTCCGCCCTGGAATGACATGCCCATGTGGCGGCGAATCTCGTCTAATTCGTCGTTTGAAATGGTGGCGATGTTTCTGCCTTTAATCCAGATTTCGCCGGAGGTGGGACGCTCGAGTCCAACCAGTGTGCGAAGAAGCGTGCTCTTGCCGGAGCCAGATCCGCCAAGGATGACCAGTGTTTCGCCTTGCTGCACGTCGAACGAGACGCCGTGAAGAATTTCGCGTTCGCCGTAACTCACGCGCAGATTGCGCAGAGAGATGGCGGGAGTCTGCGTTTCAGCCGGAGATGTGATTTGGGGTTCCACTCTAGTGAGCTCCCAGGAAGAAGAAGAGTGCGGTGAAAATGAGGTCCACGAGGATGACGAGAAAGATGGACATGACAACGGCCGCAGTCGTAGACCGGCCAACTTGTTCCGCGCCGGCGCCGGTGGAAAGCCCTTCCTGACAGCCGACGGCGGTGATGGTTATGGCGAACATGAAACTCTTGACGAGGCCACTGATGATGTCGCGCAGGAAAAGTGCATCAATGGAAGCATTGATATAGCCAGTGAAGTTGAAGCCGGCCTTGGCGACTCCGAAAAGCGATCCACCCAAAACGCCCATGGCGTTGGCCCAGATGGTGAGGCACGGAAGCATAACCATCATGGCGATGAACTTTGGCGTGACCAGGAAGCGAATGGGGTTGATGGCCATGGTTTCCAAGGCGTCCAGCTCTTCCGTGACTTTCATGGTGCCGATTTCGGCGGCGAAGGACGAGCCGGAGCGGCCAATGACGACGATCGCGGTGATAAGCGGGCCGAGCTCACGACTCATGGAAATAGCGACTGCACTGGCGACGAAATTAATTGCGCCAAACTTCCTGAGCTCGTAGGCGGCCTGGAGGGCAAGAATCAGGCCAATAAAAAACGTAATAAGGGAGAGAATCGGCAGAGCGCGCACGCCAACCTGCATAGCTTGCGTAATCGCGCGCTGAATGCGAACCGGCTTTCCGTGAAGCGGAGCGACAAAGGTGTAATAGCCCGCACGAGCGCTCAGCGTGGCGAGCGAGCCGATATAGGCAAGGGCGTTGAGGACAGACTGCCCTATTTGAACCGTTAGTTCCACCAGCGCACCTGGAGACCAATCACGAGATCAAGCGCTTTCGTTCGAAAGAGCCTGCTCTTCGTTTTCATAAATTTCAAAAAGCTTGAGCAGTCGGGACAGCTGCAGAACCTCGCGCGCGGACTTGCTTAAGCCGAAAAGAATAAAGCGCGCTTGCAAATCGCGCGAGGCTTTGAGCCCTTCCACTAGCGAAGCAATACCGGAACTGTCGATATATTTGACTCCCTGGAGGTTCATGATGACGCGGGGAATTTTCTTCTCTCGAAGCTCGGTGAGCAAGGCTTTGCGGACCGCGGGCGAATTGGCCAGGTCAATGTCGCCGGTCACGTCAAATATCGTTATGTTTTCCAGACGCCGCGCAGAGATTTGCACCGGTACGCTCCTCTTTCATCCGTCAGCGAATAAACTTGATCATGCGGAGGCGGTTGGTCGCGCCGACCCGTTTGTGGACAACCGTGTCCATGCTTTGTCGCATGAAATGGAGTCCAAGTCCACCAGAACGAAGTTCGCCAGGGGGCAGGCCCTTGAGCGCGTCGGGCTTGGGCTCTGCACCGCGATCCGTCAGCAAAATTTCCAGGCCGGGCTTGTCCGCATGCGCGCCGTTTACTTTGCTGAATCGAATTTCGATTTCACGGCCCGTTTTGCCTCCATAGGCGTGGCGAATGACGTTGGTGATGGCTTCGTCCAAGGCGAGTGTGATGGCGCGGCAATCTTCCTCGCCAAAGCCGATAGCGCTGGCGATAGGCGCGACAGCGCCTCGCACGCCACACAAGACCTCCGGATTACTGTGAAGCTGAAGCCGCAGAAGGAGCCGCCGCCGGGCCAAGGACCGAACCTCCGAGGGAGGATTGTATCGAAAATAGGAGGAGGACCGCCATTGGCAAGACGCAAAATGGCGAAGATCGTCGAGCGTCACGACAGGAGCCCATGCCTGAAGGCAGCGCCTAGCCACTCATATGCTTGTATTTGTTGATTCCGAGGCGCGCAATCATGGAGTCGAGCGTCTGCCGTGGGATTCCAAGCCTGACTGCGGCTCCGGACGGGCCAGAAATGCGCCCAGCACATTCGGCCAGCGCGGCTTCGATCAATTCGCGCTCACGACGGTCTTTGACCTGCTCGATTCCATTCAGGGTCACCGTGGCGCGGGGAGTTTCGGTCTGCGTCTCTTGTCTCAACCACGCTGCGTCAATGGAAAGCGAGTCCCCATCGCAAAGGAGCACGGCACGCTCCACGAGGTTCTGCAACTCACGGATATTTCCGGGCCACTCATAGGCCTGAAAGAGTTCCAGCGTGTTTTTCTTGATGCTCCTGATTCTCTTGCCGGCCTTCTTCGCATAGCGTTCAATGAAATATTCCACAAGCAGCGGAATATCGTCGGGCCGGTCCCGCAGCGCGGGCAATTGAATGGGAAAAACGTTCAGCCGGAAAAAAAGGTCCTGGCGAAAGGCGCCCGCGGCAACGGCAGCCTTAAGGTCGCGATTGGTCGCGGCCAAAATGCGGACGTCCACGGAAATCGACTGGTTGCTTCCGACCCGCTCGAACTCGCGTTCTTGAATCACGCGTAAGAGGGCGACCTGTGTTTCGGCCGGCAGCTCGCCAATTTCATCGAGGAAAATTGTTCCGGCATTGGCGGCTTCGAACCGCCCGAGGCGGCGCTGTAGCGCTCCGGTAAACGCGCCTTTTTCATGGCCGAAAAGTTCCGACGAAATAAGGGAAGAAGGGATCGCGGCGCAATTGACGCGGATAAAAGCATGATTAGCGCGGCGGGACTGTTTGTGAATGGCGCGCGCGACAAGTTCTTTGCCGGTTCCAGTTTCGCCCAAAATCAGAACAGTGGAATCCGTGGGGGCGACGCGAGCGACTTCAGAAAGCACAACCATCAAGTTAGCTGAAGAGCCCAGAATCTCTTCAAACATGGAAGTGCGATTGACTTCTTCACGCAAGGCAAGATTCTCGTTTAGCGCGCGCTCGGTTTCCTGTTTGCCTTCTTCGATGTCCGTCCGCGCGACGTACCAGCGCAAAATTTGACCGCGTTCGTCCTGCAATGGATTGAAGCGGCTCAAAAACCAGCGATAGCGCCCGTCTTTCCCGAGGATGCGCGCTTCCGTCTCAAACGGCTCGGCGTTCTTGAAGCCGGTTTGCAAATCGCTCAGATAGCGTTCCAAATCCTCGCGATGCACGACAGTGTTGCGAAAACCTTCCGCGCCCCAGCGCTCCGGCGTAGTGCCGTAATAATCGAGCACAACGCGGTTTGCATACAGGCCCGTTCCGTCAGGGCGCAAGACAAACACGTGCGCGGGCACGAGTTCGATGAGTTCTTTCAGTTCCTTTTCGCTCTCGCGAAGCTGGTCTTCCCTGCTCTGTAAATTTTGGTAGAGGCTGTTCAGCGTTTTGGCCGTTTCGTTCGAAACGGCTCCAAGTTGCGCCAGCTCGTCTTTTCCGCGGATCGATATCTGGTGCTGAAAATCTCCGCGCGCCAATGAACGCGAGCTTTCCACGAGGCTGTGCAGAGGTTCCGTAATGCTCCGCGTTATGCTGACGCCCAAGAAGGCCGCGGTCAGTAGCGTGCCCGAACCCGTGAGGAGAAAGATGACCAACATTCGGCTCTGCGCGAGCCTGATGCTCGAAGCGGCTTCTGCCCGCTCGGTGGCGACTTCTTCGTCCACGGTTTTCACCAATTCTGAACTGAGTAGTTCCAGGGGAAGAACCTGCCTCGTAAGCCGCTGACGAATGGCGACCCAGTCACCCGCCTCCGCCAGCGCACGAATTGCCTCAACATGAAACGGCATCGCGCTCCGCACCGCTTCGATGGTGGGCGAGACGATGGAACCGAGGCGAATGTCGGTGGGCAAACGATTAAAAAGCGCCTGCGTCTGGTTTCCGTCTTCTTCCAATACCCTGCGGAGTCTTTCTGTTTCCGCAAACAGCTGCGCTTTGTCTTCCAGCTGGGCGAGCTCGTTAAGCCGGCTGTAAAAAGAATGGAGGCTGGTTTGAAAGCGCAGGACGGCGATCAATTCCTGGTCAACGGCGGCAAGGCGATCTGCTTGAACGCGCAACCGGTGGAATTGCCAGATAAGCAGTCCATTTCCGAGGAGCATGAGAAAAATGATGAGCAGAAAGCAAACGGTAAGTCGCGGACCGATATTAAACCGCGATAGAAAAGGTGTCCCTTGGGGGACAGCCGAAGCAGAACTAGTCGTGACTTCGTTCAACGCTGAATCCTCTTGAGTTGGCCCAGATCAGAAGGCGGAAGAATAATTCTACACCGAGCCAAAGGCAAAACTCAGGCGACGGAGGTGCGAACCGGTCGCAGCCAAAGACAGAAAATTGAGTCTTCAATTCTACTTTGCCGGCGGAGGCCCCGCCTGTAACCCAGTGATGTCAATGAGCTCCTCTTCCAAATTTGCGGCCGCCGCGCCGGCTTTGGCTTTGCCCGACAAGACGGAAAAGACCGCCTGGAAGTAGGCTTGCGATACTTTCTCGTATTTTTGGCCCGTTACCGTGGAAGGGCGCATGACGACGCTGCTGCGGCGCTTTTCCACGGACTGCTCGGCGTTGGAATAGGCCTTTAGAATTGCGGGAAGATCAACCATCTCATCTTGCCCAGACGGGTGAGAAGTCCTGCGGGCTTCGTCCAACTGCTTTTCCTTTTGCACCAGGAACTTGACCAGGCGCACGGCTTCGGCATGGTGCGCGGTGGAGCGGGAAATGGCGAGGCCGATGCCTCCCATGGCGCTAACCCGGGTGGAGGAGCCGCCGGGCACCGCCGTTGCGCCTTCGCGATTGGAGATTTCCGAATGGGCGGGATGGCTCAAGAAGTAGTCGGAAGTCCAACTTCTCATAAATGCGGCCTTCCGCGTGTAACGAAACGCATTGATTGAATCCCATTCCTGGTACGACAGCACGGCGGGCGGTGAGATCCGGCCAATCCAATGGGCGGCCCGCTGCCAGGCGCGGACCGTGTTGGGATTGTTCACGGTGATTTTGCCGTCCTGTTCGATGATGTGGCCGCCGCCTTCCGCGAACTGCCATTCTAGGGCAACGCAGGTTAGTCCTTCGCTGGCTGCACCTGGCCACAAGAATCCCCAAAAATCATGATCCCCTTTTGCACGTTCTCCCGCTTGAATGCGCGCGGCCATCTTTTCCAATTCGTCCCAGGTTTTTGGCGGAGCGCTGAATCCGTATTCTCGAAGCAGGTCGGCCCGGTAGAAGAGAATGCCAACGTTGGTATGGAACGGAACCGCCACCAGGCGGTTCTGAACCGTAAAGTTTGCAATGAGCTCCGGATCCTCGGCAGACATCTCGGATGCAAACTCAGGCCCGAGGTCGAAGAGATTGTCCTTCAGAATCCCCGGCCAAACCACGTCAATGCTGTATACGTCTGCCGTACCTTTCTCAAGCATCTGGCGAGCAAGTGCTAGCTGATCTTCGACACTTTCGGGAGCAGGCAGATGCCTGACTCGAATTCCTGTTTCATACGTGAATTGCTGCAGAGCGATGTCCATCAATTCTTTACGCTCTGACATATCGTGGGACCATTCAGGATCGAGAAATGTGATGGAAACAGATTCGCGAGGAGACTGCCGGCAAGCCACGAGGGGCCACGTCAGCAAAATCAGTGCAAACACAACTATCGCGCGGCGAAACTGGGACGTGTGGGGCAAAGCGGGGGGCCTCTCTTTGAATTTCGGCTCAAGAAACTGAAAGAGTGCCCCCTTTTACAAAATTTTACAAGGCGAGGTGAAGATCCGGCCTTCTCATTCTACGAGAAGGCAGGGTGAGGGTTTAGGCGGACGCGGTCTTGCTTTGTTGGAAAAATGCCAGCAGGTCGGCGTTGATCTGGTCCGCATTGGTTGTGGGCATCCCGTGCGGAAAACCCGCGTATACCTTCAACTTGGCGTTCTTGACTATCTTCGCGGACATTAGACCGGCAGCGCCAATCGGTACGATCTGGTCGTCATCGCCGTGCATGACCAGCGTGGGTACATCGAATTTCTTCAGGTCTTCCGTGAAATCGGTTTCGGAAAAGGCCTTGATACAGTCGTAATGAGGTTTGATGCCGCCCATCATGGCTTGCAGCCACCAGTGCTCGCGGATGCCTTCCGAAATTTTGGCGCCGGGTCGGTTGTAGCCGTAGAACGGGAGAGTAATGTCCTTGTAAAACTGCGGCCGATTTTCCATGTACGCGGCCCGCAGGCCATCGAAGACCGAGATTGGCGCGCCCGCGGGGTTCTTTTCGGTCTGCACCATCAAGGGTGGCACGGCACTGATCAGCACAGCCATGGCGACGCGTTCGGAGCCATGCCTGCCAATATACCGCGCGACTTCTCCACCGCCGGTAGAGTGGCCGACGTGGATTGCGTTCCTCAGATCAAGCTCTTCAGTCAGCGCTGCGAGATCGTCGGCATAGGTATCCATCTCGTTGCCATCCCACGTCTGCGTGGAACGACCGTGTCCCCTGCGGTCATGCGCGATGACTCGATATCCGCGCTGGCCGAAGAACAGCATCTGTCCATCCCAGTCATCTGCGCTGAGCGGCCAGCCGTGGCTGAAGACGATGGGCTGACCCTTGCCCCAATCCTTGTAATAAATAGTTGTTCCATCCCTGGCGGTGATAGTTGGCATGTGTTCTCTCCTTATGTTGTTGCTCGAAATTGACGAAAAACTAGAATTAACGCCTATTCATCAGGCTGCGTTTCTTTGCATCATTTGGCTCTCGCGGTTCTGCAACATGCGGGTTGGAACTTCAAATCGGTTGGAACGATAAGCGGGAGATGGCTTCAAAACTCCGCGGCGTAACTTCTTTCGCAAAATGCGCTTCGCGTGAAAGACGCGCGCCTTTGTTGCTGCAATCGAGATACCCATCATGGTCGCCGTTTCCCTTACGGAATGCTCCTGCAGTTCGCGAATTTCGAGAGCGGTGCGAATAGATGGCCGCAAACCTGCAATTCCGCTCCTGAGGATTTCTTCACGCTCCATGCGCGAATAGGTTTGCTCTGGATTCAGAGCTTGATCCGCCGTGTGTGGCAACGCTGCATCAGGCTTCCGGTCCAGGAGGATCTCTTCTGATATTTCGGGCATCGAACGTTTCTTTCTCAAAATCATGAGCGCCGAATTGATGGCGATGCGGGTCAGCCAGGTTCCGAATTTGGAACGTTCGTCGAAATCCTTAATGTGAAGGAACGCGCGCATCATGGAGTCCTGTACCGCGTCTTCGGCGTCTTCGCGCTGCTTGGTGATTCGGAAAGTCGCCCAGAGCAGTGAATCCTCATGGCTGCGGAATAGGGTATCAAATGCTTCGCTGTACCCTCGCTTCGCTGCGGCCACAAGCTGCGTCTCGCTGAGCGCAGTGGCACCCCTTCTACGACCGTCAACACCATGCAGTCCCAAGTTCTTCGAACTCATTTCGTTCCCCCTTACGATCTGATTCCACGCTCTCTGGACATCCATTCCCGGATATAAGGCGAAGCATTCGAAATCACCGCGCCATCCTTTTCGCAAGCAACCAGAAACCGAACCGCTTCCACATCCACTAAATTGACTTCTTCCAAGTCGATGACAAGGTTCGGACCGCAAGGTGCAATCTGCACCCGCAACTCCCCCAAATGCTCGGACCCCACTCGCCCGATGAGTCGAAGGAGGGTTCGATGGTTGTCGGAAGCCCTTTCGATGCGAAGTGTCATCGCCGTTATGGCTGCACCAGGATGCCCAGTCTTACTTTATTGAAAATAAAATGCTTACTTGAAAGAAGTGCGCTGATTCGTCGGCATTTGCTGATTTTTCAGAAATGAATTGGTGATAACTTTGGCAGAGTTTACGGGTATGTGAACGGCCCATGAGAGATCGTTTAATGTGGCCGTGACCGCTCCCAAAAATGATTGCCCTAGATCGCACGACGTTCTCGTACTAGTCTTACGCCGCTACCTCAGACATTTACGGAGCACAAGAACGAATAGCAGAACGCGCGCGGAAAAAGTGATGCCCACACCATGAAACGCCAGACTGGAATCTTAACTGCCTTCTTGACCGTTCCTTCTTTCATTTTTCTTTTTGCCTGCGATCTAGCTGCAGCTCAATGGTTGCCGCGAAACGCCGTTCGAGAGGCCGAGCGGGTGCGGGACGGCGCACTGGTGACAATGGAAACTGGATATTTGCGTTTCACGATCTGCTCAGAATCGATCGTCCATGTCGTCTATTCGCTGGAGCGAGATGTCGCAAAGCATCCAGATTTTCTAGTGATCAATAATGTCTGGCCGAAAACTGAATTTTCGTTTCAGGACAGCGATTCCAAAACCGTGACGCTGAGTACATCCGCACTCAAAATCGAAATCGCGAAGGCGGACGGCTCCGTCATTTTCTACGATTCCGCACGCCACAAACTGACACAGGAAAATACAAGGACACTCACTCCCGTCGAGATAAATGGCGAGAAAGCGTTTCATGCGGAGCGCTTCACCAACATGTGGGATACCCAGGAGGCATTTTACGGCCTGGGCCAACACCAGGCAGGAGTGTGGAATTATCGCGGTGAGGACGTGGAGATTTCACAGGACAACACGAACATCTCCATTCCGCTTCTGCTTTCGAGCAATGGTTACGGCATTTTCTGGAACAACGGTTCGCGCAGCCGCGTCAACAACCGTTTCGTTCACGCTCTCTATTTGAGTTCGGAAGTCGCCGATGCCGTTGACTACTATTTTCTCTACGGGCCGGAGTTCGACAAGATCGTCGGCTCTTATCGCGAACTCACCGGTGCGGCCCCGCTTTTTGGCAAGTGGGCCTACGGATACTGGCAATGCAAAAATCGTTACGATTCGCAGCAGGAGCTTCTTGCCATCGCGCAAAAATACCGTGACCTGCACATTCCGCTCGACAACATCGTTCAGGACTGGTTCTGGTGGAATACCATGGGCGAGCCTGTCTTCAACAAAAACTATCCTGACCCAAAGGGAATGATTGATGGGCTGCACGACAAACACGTTCACCTGATGATCTCCGTTTGGCCGTACTTTCGCCCCGGCTCGCCGGTTTATGATGATATGGACAAGCGTGGTTTCTTCATCGACCGCACCAAAGTCGAGGGGTTTCATCCGGCGCGTATGGCGCTGTATGACGCGTTCTATCCTGAAGCTCGTGAATACTATTGGAGCTTGATGCATAATGCCCTCTTCAAAATTGGGGCGGATGCCTGGTGGCTGGATACTACCGAACCCGAAACCGAGGGCCGCGAGACAAATCTTTTAGTCACCAACAGAGTGAACCTTGGCAACGGTGCGCGTTACGCCAACGAATTTCCCTTGCTCACCACCTCAGCCGTTTACGAGGGCCAGCGCGAAGCCTCTGATCAAAAGCGTGTCTTCATTCTTTCCCGCTCCGCTTATGCAGGCGCGCAGCGCAACGCGGTTGCGGCCTGGTCCGGGGACATTGACCCTAACTGGGAAACTTTTCGCAGGCAGATTCCAGCTGGTCTCAATTACTCAGTTTCTGGACTTCCCTACTGGACGACTGACATCGGCGGTTTCGTAGTCGCAAATCCCAATGACCCCGCGTACCGCGAATTGTATGTTCGATGGTTTCAGTTTGGTACGTTTTGTCCCATCTTTCGCGCGCACGGCACGCGCACAACCAATCAGAACGAACTTTGGTCTTACGGCCCAGAAGCGCAGAGAATTCTCGTCGCGTATGACAAGTTGCGATACCGCCTGATGCCCTACATTTATTCGCTAGCCTGGAAGACAACGCATGAGAACTACACCATAATGCGGCCTCTTGTGATGGACTTCGGCCAGGATATTCGTGCGCAAAATATCGGTGACCAATTCCTTTTCGGTCCCGCGCTTCTCGTAAATCCCGTGACAGAGCCCGGTGCCACTGCGCGCCATCTCTATCTTCCGAACGCCAAATGGTATGACTTTTGGACGGGGACATCGTTGCAGGGCGGGCGAACGATTGACGCGCCTGCACCGATGGAGCGGCTTCCTCTTTATGTGAAGGCCGGATCGATTCTGCCGCTCGGGCTCGACGTGGAATATGCCGCCGAAAAACCTGCCGATCCTCTCGAACTCCGTGTTTACCCAGGCGCGAATGGTTCCTTTACTCTCTATGAGGATGAGAACGACTCCTACAATTATGAAAAAGGAATCTTTGCGACGATTCCAATTCAGTGGGAAGAGAAATCAAAGACCTTAACCATCGGAGACCGCAGCGGCAAATTCCCTGGCATGCTTGAAATGCGCACGTTTCGCATCGTCTATGTTCGAGATGGCCACGGCTTAGGCGGCGAATTGACGCCAACTGCGGACCGAGTTCTTACTTATTCCGGGAAAAGACTGGAAATCCGTTTGAGCAGCGCGGAATAAGAAACTCTTGAGGCACGACACGTCCAGGTCTCATCGGTGTCGGAACCAATTTTGACCTTTCCTCCGACCAGGCGGAGAGGTACACTCCTCACCCCCGACCGAAACCATCTAGGAGTGAGCTTCAATGAATATCGAAATGAAAAAGCGGGCGCTCGCCGCACGGGACGCGCACTTGGCTCTTGTGGATCTCAAGAGAGTTGTGGACGAAGCGACGCAGACGACACATGCCGCGGAGCTGGAAGCCGTTCACCTGGCGTTTAGTCCTAGCCAAACCGGCGATGTCTCCACAGCTTTGCGGGTTGTTATAGAACGCCTGGGGTCTGCGAATCTCGAAGCGACGTTGAGCAAGGTGCGCGAGAATCTGGAAACGGCAGTTTCTTAAGCCAAGGCCTGCGTACGTTCAAGTAGAGCTGAAGGGACAGCCTCGGGTTTTCGCCAACGTGGCGGGCGAGCCATGTAAGCCGGAATCAAGCAGCTCTTTCCTTTCAACAAGTTACGTAGAATCAATAAACGCAGCCTGTCAATAAAGTCAGTTTTCACCGCTAATTTGCTCGTCGATTCTCCCCGCACCTGAGTCCTCGTCTTTCGCGACAAATCTTATTGCCAATTACGAATTTGCGGCAAGTCCTAGTTTGGGTGATTGAAATCCAATAGGACCTTGCCACCACGCAGGGAATTCTCGACTGCTTCTTTGATTTGGGAGGGTTTGTATGTTGTGGTGATTGGCAAAGTTAACTTGCCGGAAGCGACTACCTTCGCTGCCTCAGTCAGTGCCGCCCGAATTTTGGGGAGATACTCGTCGTAATACATCCAGAAGCCGTGGATGTTTAGCCTCTTGATGATGAGTTCGCCTTGCGGCACGTGAATCGGCAAACCACTCAGCCATGCATAGCTGACGAGATGGGCCCCTGATGAGAGCACGCTTGCCATCGTCGCTGTCGCCGGACCACCTACAGCATCAAGACCCAGAGAAATTGGCATCCCGCCGGTTGCAATCTGAATTTGCTTTGAGAGTTCCGGCGATTCGACGCCAACGAAATCAACACCTAGCTTTTCAATTTGTGGGACAAGTTCGGACCGTCTCACAATACCTACAATGTTGAGAGCGCGCGATTTTGCAATCGCGATCAGGCATCGCGCGACCTGGGAGCTCGCTGCGTTTAATACGATCCAGTCTTTTGGCTTTAGCTTTACAAATTCGTTTAAGAGAAGAACTGCGGTCGTAGGATTGATATTTAACATTGAGGCCGTTTTGGCATCGATTGAGGGAGGAACGACGAAAAGACCTTGGGCTGGAGCAAGGACTTTTTCAGACCAGGTGAATGTTCCAAAAGGGATCGTAACCCGATCGCCTACCTTGACGCTGGTGACTCCCGGTCCGATGGCCTCGACAATTCCGGCACCTTCACCTCCAATGACAGAAGGAAGCTTCGGATTTAATAAGTACACTCCATTCGCCAAAAGGAGATCGCTGTAAGCAATTGGCGCATACTCCATGCGCACCAGAGCCTCGCTCGCAGACAGGGCGTTTGGTTCCGAAACTTCGACCATCTTTAAGTTCTGAGCCGGATTTCCATAGGCAGTGAGATGAATGGCTTTCATTTGGGATATTCTCCTTGCTCCAAGAAATCTCGGCCTGCGAGAGGACCCCCTGCTTGCTGCATTAGCCCTCCTTCGCGAAGGTTTCCAAGATCAACGACTGTCAGATCATTCAAGACTGCAGAACGCGACTCAAAATATTCCAAGAGGCGCTGAACTACTGTGCAAATACGGACGCTTCTCTTGAATATCTCAAGGAAACTTACGCTCGGGTCCTGCAGGGGGAGGACATGCCTGATTCACCAGAGGATTCGAATGGAGTGGATAACCTTAAGGATCCCACGACCGAATCCGCTACTCCCCCAGTGACACTGAAATCCAGCCAAAAGGCGAATTAATAGCGAAGATTCGTAACATACGTTATGGCACAATTTCGCCAAACTGTCTGCAAGTTATTGAAAAATAGCGGGCGAGCCTGTAAGCCGGATTCTGTGCGACGCCATCTTGCGATCGCATCGCGGCGATCATTCCTCTAAGTCACGATTCGCACCGTGACTCCAGCAGCCTACCCGAGGGTTTTCATCCGCAGCAGCTTGCGCTGCAGCAGAGGGAGCTTTCGCTCATCGAGCCGGGCCGGCTCTCCCCTCCTATTTGGCCTTGCACCACGCGGGGTTTTCCGTGCCTCGTTTGTCTCCAAACGAGCGGTGGGCTCTTACCCCACCGTTTCACCCTTACCGCGGAATCAGCATTCCGAGACGTCTTGCAGGTTTCCCTGCGCGATGCCACCGTGCTCCATTCCACCGGCGGTCTATTTTCTGTGGCACTTTCCGTGAACCACATCGCACGCTTGCGCGCACGCTACAGCTCCCCTGGCGTTACCAGGCGCGTTGCCCATCGGTTACCGACCTTGCGACCGGAAACCTCGGTGTCCGGACTTTCCTCCCGTCCTCGGTCATTTCGACCGGGACCAGCGATCACCCGGCTCACCCGCTGGCTTTGATTATACCGCGTATTTTTACCTGCGATTTCGAAACATGCGAACGGAGCTCAAACGAGTTCACAAGGGCTGACGGTACATTACCAACACATCCACGAATCCGAGTTCGGGATGCTGGAAGGCGCGGGGCAGGCGACCGATGATTTCAAAACGGAGATTGGACCAGAGTTTCACAGCACGTTCGTTTGTGCTGACCACGAAGTTGAACTGCATGGCGCGAAAACCCCGCTGCTTTGCGCGTTCGAGTGAATGAAGGCACATCGCCCGCGCAATGCCTCGGCCCTGTGCCGCGATCGAAGTAACGTAGCCGCAGTTTGCGACGTGCGCGCCTCCTCCCTGCTGGTTTGCCTTCAAGAAATATGTACCCAACACGGCGCGGTTCTCTTCCCATACGAACGTCTCTTTTTCCGGGGCGAACCAGTATTCGAGCGCTTGCTCTCTGCTCATATCGCGCGGAAGTGTGTATGTATCGCCGCGCCGGATCATTGGTTCGAGGATTTCCCAGATTGCATCGCGATCACTGCTCGTGGCGGGACGAATAGACACGCGCTCACTTCAACCCAACAAGTTTTTCAAAGCCAGCTTCGTCCAAAATAGGAACGCCGAGCTCCTTTGCCTTGTCGTACTTCGAACCCGGATCTGTACCGACGACGACATAATCCGTTTTCTTGCTGACCGAGCCAACGATTTTGCCCCCGTGCTGCTTCACGATTTCTCCAGCCTCTTCTCGCGAGCGATTCGCCAATCCACCGGTAAAAACAAACGCTTTTCCGCCAAGTTTGTTGCTTTTGATTTTCGGTTTTTCGGCCGTCGGACGAGCGCCAGCCTTCTCCAGTTTCTTGATAAGTTGCTGGTTGGCCGGTTCGGAGAAAAAATCCACAATACTCGCCGCGACCTTTGGACCGACTTCGGGCACTTCCTCGAGTTGCTCTTGTTTCGCCGTGGCAAGTTCATCCATGGAAGAAAAATGTTCCGCCAAAATCTGCCCCGTGCGTTCGCCAACAAATTGAATGCCAAGCGCATAAATCAAACGCGCCAGCGGTTTCTTCTTGCTAGCCTCAATCTCATCCAGTAGATTCTGCGCGGACTTTTCCGCCATGCGCTCAAGGCCGGCAACTTCGTCCAGCTTCAATTTGTAAAGATCAGCGGGGTCTTTGACGATTCCCTTGTCCACAAGCTGGTCCACGATTTTTTCGCCGAGGCCGTCAATATCCATGGCGTGCCGCCCGGCAAAATGCAGCAAAGATTCCTTGCGCTTCGCGGGACATGCCGCATTCACGCAGCGATATGCCACTTCCCCCTCCACCTTGTGAATCTTGCTCCCGCATTCCGGGCACTCCTTCGGCATGCGAAACGGCTTGCGGTTCTTCCCTTCCTTCACAACTTTCAGCACGTGCGGAATCACTTCTCCCGCGCGTTCGATCAGCACCGTGTCACCGATGTGCAGCCCCAGCCGCTCGATTTCATCCATGTTGTGAAGCGTGGAACGGCTGACAGTGACGCCTCCCACTTGCACCGGCTCAAGCACCGCGACCGGCGTCAACGTTCCTGTGCGCCCAACCTGCACAATGATGTCGTTCACCACCGTCGCTTCCTGACGCGCGGGATACTTGTACGCAATCGCCCAGCGCGGCGACTTTGAGGTGAATCCAAGCTCATTTTGAATGCCGATGGAGTTCACTTTCACAACGACGCCGTCAATTTCGTACGGCAGCTTCTCGCGCTTTGTATCCCAGGACTCGCAATACCTGATCACTTGCTTGATTCCATCGCACAGCTTCCAATCGTCGGAAGCGCGGAACCTTAATTGCTTTAGTGCTTGGAGGGATTCCGAATGCTTGGGAAACGCTGGTTTGTCGCCGGCAAGCAGGTAATAAGCGAAAAAGTCCAGCTTCCGTTGCGCGGTGATCGAAGGATCAAGCACACGCACCGACCCTGCCGCCGAATTCCGCGCATTCACAAAAATCTTCCCGCCGGTCTGTTCCTGCTGGCGGTTCATCGCCTCAAACGCCTTGCGCGTCATGATGACTTCCCCGCGCACTTCGAAGTCACCCTTAAGCTTGGCCTTCTTCAAAACGCTTTCCTCGATCCGCAGCGGAATCGAACGGATCGTCTTGATATTGGGCGTCACGTCTTCGCCCGTGGTGCCATCACCACGAGTGACTCCGCGAACGAGCACGCTATCCTCATAGAGCAGCGAAATGCTCAGTCCATCAAATTTGTGTTCGGCAATGTATTCTATCTGCTCGCGCCCGATGCCTTCGCGCACGCGCCGGTCAAAATCGCGCAGCGCATCAAAAGAGAATGCATTGTCCAGGCTAAGCATCGGCCGAGTGTGACGAACGGCTTGAAATCCCTCGCGTGGCTGCGCGCCAACTCGAGCTGTCGGCGAATCGGGCGTGACAATCTCTGGATGTGCCGCTTCCAGCTCCTTCAGGCGCGCGAGCATGCGATCGTAAGCAGCGTCCGAAATCTCCGGATCGTCCAGCACGTGATAGCGGTATTCGTGATACCGAAGCTTCTCGCGAAGCTCTTCCGCTTCGCGCTTGATGGTGGCAGGGGCAGCCTTGGCCATGAAATCCTCTACGGGTTGCGGGGCGGTTTGAATTTTCTTGATCGTGACAAGATAAGTGAAAAATTCAAACTACCCCTTAACCCCCTTTACAGAACTTCTGCGTGAATTCGCGTCATATTATATAGAATGAAGATTCGATTCGAGCCTACGGAAAGCACAAGACAGGAACCCGGCCCAATGGAAACAGCATCGCAACTGCGAAACGCCCTTTTGATCCACAACCCAAACGCCGGCGGCGGCGGCGATGCCCGCCGCAAAGAATTGGATGTGGCCCGCAAAATCCTGGCGCAAGCCGGTATTGAGGCGGAACTAGCTGAAACAACAGGACCCGGGGACGCAACAGACATCGCGCTGCGCGCGGGCAACGAAGGCCGCCAGCTTGTCATTGCCTGCGGCGGCGACGGCACGCTGAACGAAGTCGTGAATGGACTCGCGCGGCAAACAAATGGTCACCGAGTTCCGCTGGCGCTTCTGCCGGGAGGCACCGCGAACATCCTGGCGAAAGAGCTCACACTGCCATGGGACATTCCTCAGGCAGCCGAGCGCCTGGTGCGCGGAACGGTTCGCGAGATCGCCCTTGGCCTGGCAACGCCGCTCGACGAGCCGGAGAAGGCCCGTTATTTCCTCAGTGTGGCGGGCGCGGGGCCGGACGGAAGAATCGCCTATGCCGTGGACCTGGAACTAAAAGCAAAGATGGGAATTTTTGCCTACTGGTGGCAAGGCGCAATGGAAGTTCTGCAATACAAGTTTCCGATGTTTCGCGTGACCACGCAGGAACAAACGATTGAAGGTTCGCTCGTAATCGTCGGCCGCACAAAACATTACGGCGGCCCGTTCAAAATCACCACGGAAGCCGATCTTTACGAGGATCAATTCGAGCTCGCCGTGCTCACGACGCAAAGCGGACTGCGCTACCTCAGCTATCTTCCGACGCTCTGGTTTGGTGATTTGCGCAAAGCGGAAGGCGTACATTTCATGAAGGCGGATACGCTTGTCTGTGAACCGATCAACGGAGACCCCGTGTACGCACAAGTGGATGGTGAGCCTCTTTCCAGGCTCCCCGTGGAATTCAAAATTGTTCCGCGCGCGCTGAAGCTACTCGTGCCGGAAGAGCTGCCGGAAAAAGCCGCTATGACGGCGGCATAGAACTTCTCGTGGACCCAATCACACATGGACTAGCTTCATTCGCGCTCAAACGCGGCTCCTTTCCAAAAGCCCCCCGTCCTGTTTTAGTTTCGATGATTCTCGCGGGAACGCTCGCCGATCTCGATTGGTTCAGCGGTCTGTTTGGTCCCTCCGTGTATCTTTCCTGGAACGGAGGTACGCTGCATTCGTTTGCTGGCGCCGTGATCCTCGCGTTCATCGTAGGCCTTGCCATTCGTTTCTATGCAAAGAGCCGCGGCGTTTTGCTGAGCGGCGTTCTGTGGTGGCTTGCGCCGGTCTGCGCCGCGCTCTTGCACGTCGGTATGGATGCACTGCTTTCAAACGGCGTAAAACTCTTCTGGCCGGCTTCTTCTCAGCGCGTCGCCCTCGATTGGGCGCCAAGCTTTGATCTTTTCGTTTTGATTTTACTCACGGCTGGAATTTTTCTGCCGGAGCTGTTTCGCCTGGTCAGCGACGAAATTGGCGCAAAATCCAAAAAGCCTAGAGGCCAGGTTGGTGCGATTATCGCTTTGATCCTTGTCGCCGTGTACTTCGGCGCACGTGGAATGATGCATGCAAGCGCCGTCGCGATGCTTGCGGGACGCACCTACTCCGGCGAATTCGCGCGACGTGCTGGCGCGTTTCCCGATTCCACTTCACCTTTCCTTTGGCATGGAGTTGTGGAAACGGAATCCGCCATTCATCTTTTGCCGGTCCCGACGGGCATGCGCGCGAATTTCGATCCCGAAGATGCCTTACACATTCACAAACCCGAACCTTCGTCGATTTTGGATGCGGCGCAGAAGTCAGAAGCCGCTCGGCGTTTTCTGTCCGTCGCGCGGTTTCCAAAAGCCACCGTCCAGAGCGAAACAGATGGATTTTCCGTCGAAATCCACGATTTGAAATATGACGCGCTCGGCCAGACTTCCCGCGTTGTGAATGCGGAGATTCACCTGAATGCTGCGGGGCAAGTGACGTCTGCCCAACTGGAATGGCAAGGCCAGCGGAGCAAGCACTAGTTGGTCAAAACCTCAATTCCCTGCCGGCTGTTCCGCGTTG
Organism: Candidatus Sulfotelmatobacter sp.; assembly: GCA_035567915.1. Taxonomy (GTDB): domain Bacteria; phylum Acidobacteriota; class Terriglobia; order Acidiferrales; family UBA7541; genus Acidiferrum. The sequence continues at coordinate 268,289 of DATMPA010000033.1, forward strand.
TCTCTCAAGATAAGGCGCGACGCACCATAACTCGCAGCGACAAAAAGAACAAGGCCGATCGCAATTCCCAGCTTGTGCTGCGCAATGAATGGCATGGCCTGATGGCCGTACCGCACGGCCAGATAACCCATACCGAAGTAGCGAATCACTCGCGCCAGCGCAATTGCGGATGCGAAACTAAATAGCGGAATTTCAAAAACGCCCGCGGCAAAAACAAACACCTTGAACGGCGTCGGAGGCGGCAGCAAGGCGGCAATGAGCATCCCTCCGAATCCATTCTTTTCGACCCAGTGACGAATTACATTCGCGCGCGCACCCGCCTTGCGATGAAAGAACGCTTCCCCGCCCTTTCGCGCAATAAAATAGAGCAAAACGCATCCGGCAACGGAGCCAAAAGCGGCAAGAAACGCGTAAAGCGGCATGCGGGCCGGTTGCTGAATCGAAAGGTCGATCAATAGTAGGTCGTTGATGACAGGAAATGTCAGAACCGAAGAATCGAGAAAGGAGACAAGAAGAAGTCCCGGTCCGCCGAGCGCCGATGCGAAAACGATGATCTTGTTCTTCCAGGTGCTCAGCCACGAAAACAAGCGAGATTCCTCCGTCCCCAAAAAGTACTTCGAGTCTATCAAAGAGTGTTCATCAGAAAAGAGTCTGCGCTGCTTCGGTAATGACGTCGTACACGTGATGCAATTCGTCCGGCGCAATCACGTACGGAGGCAAGACATAGACAACGTTGCCAAGCGGGCGCAGCAGCACGCCCCGGTCCAGAAAAAACCGGTAAAGCTTCGGTCGCATCGCGGAAAGATAGCCGGCATCTTCGGCGCGCAACTCAATTGCGCCGATCGTTCCTATCTGCCGCGTCTCGCCGACTACAGCAAAACCCTTGAACTGCTTCAACCGCTCGCCGGTGATTTTGGCAATAGTTGCGATGCGATCGAAGACGGGTTCGTCCTCGAAAATTTGCAAACTGGCATTCGCCGCTGCGCAGGCCAGAGCGTTTCCGGTGTAGGAATGTCCGTGATAGAACGTATGCATCCGGTTTTCGCTCCGAAACGCGGACTCAACGCGGTCCGTGCACAACGTGACGCCCATCGGCAAAAAGCCACCCGTAATTCCTTTCGAAAGGCACATCAGGTCCGGCACAATTCCCGCAAGATCGCATGCAAACATTTTCCCCGTGCGGCCGAATCCCGTCAGCACTTCGTCCGCAATCAGCAGCACGTCGTGGCGTGTGCAAAGCTCGCGCGCCTTGCGCAGGTATTCCGCCGGATAAACAATCATTCCGCCCGCAGCTTGCAGCAGCGGCTCCAGAATCATGCAGGCAATCGAATCCGATTTTTCTTCGAGTAAGCTGCCTACTTGTTGAACGCAGTGATCGAGATACTCTTCCGGTGTCGTTCCCGCGGGCCTCCGATACAAGTACGGCGAAGGCACGCGATGCACCGGATACCGCATCGAACGAAACGGATCGGTAAACGGCGAATCATCGCTGACGGACATTGCTCCAGCCGTGTCGCCGTGATAACCATGCTCCAGCGCGATAATTTCTGTTTTCTTCGGCTTGGCTTGATTGCTGAAATGCTGCACCGCGAGCTTTAGCGCAACTTCTACCGCAGTGGATCCGTCATCCGAGAAAAAAAGATGCGTCAGTTCAGGCGCAAGCCATTTGCGCAATCCAGCCGCGAGCTTTTCCGCTGGCTCATGTGTGAATCCCGCGAGGATGACGTGCTCCATCTTCCGCGCCTGCTCCCCAATGGCTGCGGCTATGCGTGGATTCGAATGCCCATGCAGATTCACCCACCACGAAGAAACCGCATCAATAATTTTCCGGCCGCCTCCGGTGTGCAGCCAAACTCCTTCCGCCCGCTCGACAAGAATCGGCGAAGGATCAAGCGCGGAATTTGTGAAGGGATGCCAGATGCGTAGCGGAGAGCCCATGAAATGGATTACTGCGCGAACGCTGCACGGTCAAAATGATTCATGAAGACCTGAATTAGCGCCGTGCGATGCAAATTCGGCAAGCGCGGCAGTTCGCCGATCACGCGCACATGGCCAAATCGCTCGATCGTTTCGCGGTTTTCCCGGTTTTGATCGCCGATCAGCACGACTCCATGCACCGGCAATTCTGCCGCGTGCAGCGCTGCGAGCGTAAGCAACGTGTGATTGATCGTGCCAAGCGTGCTTCGCGCCGCCAGAATCACCGGCAACTTCAGCTTCACCGCCATATCCAAAATAAATTGCTTTTGATTGATCGGTACCAGCACGCCGCCCGCGCCTTCCACAACCAACCAGTCGTTCGTAAGGTGATTGGGCAGCGCAATGCGCGCAAGGTCAATTTCTACGCCCGCCCAGCGCGCGGCAAGATCCGGCGCAACCGGCGGAACAAATTTATAGACTTCATCGAGCGTGCGGTCCGAACCGATACCCGCAAGGCGCATCACGGTCAATCGATCCGAACCTTCGAGAGTGCCCGTCTGAATCGGCTTCCAATAAACCGCGTCCAGCGCCGCGCACAAAAGCGCAGAAAGGACTGTTTTTCCGACTCCCGTGTCCGTCCCCGTAATGAAGAAGTGATGCCTCACGCGCGCCCCGCCGCGGCGTGCACTTCCTTGCGCGCCCGCCATTCATTCAAAGAGGATTGCAAACGATTCAGCTCGTTTCGAGAAATCAAACTTGTCAGCGAAAACCGCAACCGCGCTTTTCCCTTCGGAATGGTGGGCGGCCGAATCGCGCGCACGGCAAATCCTTCACTTTGCAAGAACTCCGCCGCATCCAGGGCATCTTCATTCGAACCCACAATCGCTGGAACGATTTGCGAACTCGTGGAAGACGTGTCCCAGCCCGCGTTTTGCAACGCACCTGAAAATTGCGCTGCCGACGCAAGCAGCTCACGTCGTTCCGCGTCCATGCCGCGCGCCAACCGAAGTGCCGCGTCAATTTGCGCGGCCATATAGGGAGGCATCGCGGTCGAAAAAATAAATGTCCGCGCGTGATTGATAAGATGCTCCTTCAGCACTTTGCTTCCGCAAACGAAAGCGCCCGCACTCGCCAGCGCTTTCCCGCAAGTATGCAGTACGGCTAAAACATTTTCCGTGCTGCCCGTAGCCGCCACAATTCCCCGCCCGCCCGGCCCGTGCACCGCCGTTGCATGCGCTTCATCCACAATCACACTCGCGCCAAATCGTTCCGCCAGCGCAAGGATCGCGCCGACATCCGCAATATCGCCGTCCATGCTAAACACCGATTCGGTCACAATAATTTTCCGGCAATGTTCCGTCGCATGCTGGCGCAATGCAGTTTCTAACGCGTTCAGGTCACGATGCGGATAAATTACCTTCCGCGCGCCAGCCAAACGGATCCCATCAATAATGCTCGCGTGATTCAGTGCATCGGAGAAAACCAAATCCTCTTTAGCAAGCAGAGAAGTAATCAACCCAAGATTCGCTGCGTAACCGCTGCCAAAATACAGCGCCGCTTCCATTCCCGCGAACGCCGCAAATTCACTCTCGATCTCTTCCCACGCCGCAAAATGCCCTGAAAGCAGCCGCGAACCTGTGCCGCCAACATGCTCAGCACGGCGAACCGCTTCCGCCGTCGCTTCCCGCAACTCCGCGCTTTGCGAAAGCCCCAAATAGTCATTCGAACAAAGGTTCACACCCGCAACCTGCAGCAGACTTCTGCGCTGGCTTTTGCTCTCCAGCCGCCGAAGCCCTCCCTCCAACTCGTTCAGCAATGAGTTTTGAAACTCAGACGGCATGCGACTCCAGCGGCTGCATTCCGAGTTTTTCAAGCAATTGTTGATCTTCATCCGGGCCAGGGTTGGGAGTCGTCAGAAGTTTTTCCCCAACAAAAATCGAATTCGCGCCGGCCAGGAAGCAAAGCGTCACAGCCTCCGGCGACAATTGCTTGCGCCCAGCCGCAAGTCGCACGCGCGAAGCCGGCATCAAAATTCGCGCCGTAGCGATTGCGCGCACCATTTCCATTGGGTCAAGGGCAGGCATCTTCGCCAGCGGCGTTCCCTCCACGCGCACCAACATATTAATAGGTACGCTTTCCGGATGCGGCCGCAGAGCCGCAAGCTGCTGCAGCAAACCGACGCGGTCCGCCTCACGTTCGCCCATGCCAAGAATTCCACCGCAACAAACCGTAATCCCCGCCCGGCGCACAGCGGCCAGCGTCTTCAACCGGTCCTCATACACACGCGTCGTGATGATCGAGCCGTAAAATTCCGGCGAAGTATCCAGATTGTGGTTGTAGGCCGACAGTCCTGCTTCCTTCAATTGCTGCGCCTGCTCATCCTTCAGCATTCCCAGCGTGCAGCAGACTTCCATTCCCAGCGAGGAAACTCCGCGCACCATCTCCAGAACTTTCTCGAATTCCCTGCCTTCGGGCGCCTGTCGCCAAGCTGCTCCCATGCAAAACCGCGTCACTCCCCGCGAAGCAGCCTCGCGCGCCACAGCCACCACATGCTCCGGGTCGAGCAGCCCTTGCCGGTCCACAGGCGCATCGTAATGGGCGCTCTGCGGGCAATACGCACAGTCTTCCGGGCAGCCACCCGTCTTTATGGAAATCAGCTGGCAGGTTTGCACACGGTCAGGCGAATGAAACCGCCGGTGAACCGTCTGGGCGCGAAATACAAGGTCCGGCACCGGCGTGCGATAAATGGCTTCCACTTCGGCGCGAGTCCAGTCGTAACGCAATTCCGGCGAGGCAGGTTCAGCAATAGCCTGTACGGCGAGCGGTTCGGTACTCATGGACCCCCGAAAATACAAAGCATTGGCGCCAAAGACTTCCTGCATGTTACCAGAGGTTTGCCGGTAAATGCGTCGCCGGTTTTGCGGCATGACGGACGCACAGCGTAACCTTTTATAGGGGCCGGCCTGAATTTTGTGGATCATGACAATAGGACAAAATTCAAACTGACCCCCTTTCGAACGGCTCTCAAATTTGAAAATTTCCGCTCGAAATGTTATAAATTTGCGTTTTGTTGCGGCCCCAGTTTGGCTTATACAGGCCTTCCAGCCGGCCAAATCAGGGTTCCGGGCAGGGGTTCCGGAAACGCTGCAAGACTTACCGAGTCCCGTCACAACCAGGGAGCCTTTCATCAACCGGCATGTGCTCCCGCGCCGCAGGAAAAATGGCGAAGTTTCCGAAAAGAGCCGGTAACGAGTGTGCGGGCACGAATGGGGCCTTCGAGGGCCAGTGTGCCTAAAACGCCCAAGGACAAAAAAAGGATCTGGAGGATCGTACATGCAAACCTGGCCAAGCAATGCCTGGTCACACGCCAAATCATACGGTTGTAGCGCCCTGCACAAGGCCCTGGCGGCCGCGGGGCTGTTGTTGGTCAGCGGGACAGCGGCTCTGGCAGAATCCCACGAAGCGGGCGGCGAAGCGAATTTGAAATTGCCCGATCTTTCGAAAGTTTCCTTTCTCGGCATGAACGGTCACAAGCTGCTTCTTTTCGGCTTGGTAATTTGCTTCTTAGGACTGCTCTTCGGCCTCGCCATCTATCGCCGCCTGAAGAATTTGCCGGTGCATCGCTCCATGCGCGAAATTTCCGAGCTCATCTACGAAACCTGCAAAACCTATCTCCTCACACAAGGCAAGTTCCTGATGGTGCTCTGGATTTTCATCGCCGTCGTCATCGTTCTCTACTTCGGCTGGCTTTCGCCCGTCCCCGGCAAGTCTGTCGCGCTCACGTTGCCGATCATTTTGCTCTTTAGCCTTGTTGGTATCGCTGGCAGCTACGGCGTCGCGTGGTTCGGCATTCGCGTAAACACTTTCGCCAACTCCCGCACCGCCTTCGCAAGCCTCCGTGGCAAGCCCTATCCGATCTATCACACACCGCTCGAAGCCGGCATGAGCATCGGCATGATGCTCATCAGCGTCGAGCTATTGATGATGCTTTTCATTTTGCTGTTCATTCCGGGCGACTACGCTGGTCCATGCTTCATCGGCTTCGCCATCGGTGAATCCCTCGGCGCCGCCGCTTTGCGCATCGCGGGCGGCATCTTCACCAAAATCGCCGACATCGGCTCCGACCTCATGAAAATCGTCTTCAAGATTAAGGAAGACGACGCGCGCAACCCGGGCGTCATCGCGGACTGCACCGGCGACAACGCTGGCGACTCTGTCGGCCCCAGCGCGGACGGTTTCGAAACCTACGGCGTAACCGGCGTAGCGCTTATCACTTTCATTCTTCTCGCCGTGAAAGATCCAACGCTGCAAGTTCAGTTGCTCGTCTGGATTTTCGTCATGCGCATTGTCATGCTCATTGCCAGCGCCGCGGCTTACTTCATCAACGGCGTCATCTCTAACGCGAAATACGGCAACGTGGACAAGATGAACTACGAAGCTCCGCTCACTTCGCTCGTCTGGATCACTTCCGTCGTTTCCATCGCGCTGACCTACATCATTTCCCGCCTCATCATTCCGACGCTGGGCACCGACGCATCGCAATGGTGGAAGCTGGCCACCATCATTTCCTGCGGCACGCTCGCTGGAGCAATCATTCCCGAGCTGGTGAAAGTCTTCACTTCGACTGAGTCCCGCCACGTCAAGGAAGTAGTTTCTTCGGCCCAAGAAGGCGGCGCCTCGCTCGGCATTCTTTCCGGCTTCGTCGCAGGCAACTTTTCCGCCTACTACATCGGCCTCGCAATGGTCGTCTTGATGGCGCTCGGTTATCTCATCAGCACCCTCGGCTTGGGCAATCTGATGATCGCGGAGCCGGTATTTGCGTTCGGCCTCGTTGCTTTCGGCTTCCTCGGTATGGGTCCGGTCACGATCGCCGTGGACTCCTACGGCCCCGTGACGGACAACGCGCAATCCGTGTATGAGCTTTCGCTGATTGAGCAAATACCCGGCATCAAGCAGGAGTTGAAGAAGGACTACAACATTGACGTGAATTTCGAGCGTGCCAAGGAAATGCTCGAAGCCAACGATGGAGCGGGTAACACCTTTAAAGCCACCGCGAAGCCGGTCCTAATCGGTACAGCCGTCGTCGGCGCGACCACGATGATTTTCTCCATCATCATGGCTCTGACGCACGGCCTAAAGGAAAACGTCAACAATCTTTCCCTGTTGCACGCGCCCTTCGTTCTCGGCCTCATCACCGGCGGCGCCATGATCTATTGGTTCACCGGCGCATCAACCCAAGCCGTCACCACTGGCGCCTATCGCGCCGTCGAATTCATCAAAGCCAACATCAAGCTGGACGGTGCTGCTTCCGCGAGCGTTGCCGACAGCAAAAAGGTCGTTGAGATCTGCACGCTCTACGCGCAAAAGGGCATGCTCAACATCTTCATCGCCGTCTTCTTCGCCACCCTGGCCTTCGCGTTCGTCGAGCCGTTTTTCTTCATCGGCTATCTCTTCTCCATCGCTATCTTCGGCCTCTATCAAGCCATCTTCATGGCCAACGCTGGCGGCGCATGGGACAACGCCAAGAAAATCGTCGAAGTCGAGCTAAAGCAAAAAGGCACACCGCTTCACGACGCAACCGTCGTAGGCGACACCGTAGGCGATCCCTTCAAGGACACCTCTTCCGTCGCCCTGAACCCGGTCATCAAGTTCACAACGCTCTTCGGCCTCCTAGCCGTAGAACTCGCCGTCCAATTAACCGCTTCTCAAGGCAACACCCTGACGCACATCATGGCGGCCGTCTTCTTCGTCATTTCCTTTGCGTTCGTGTACCGCTCCTTCTACGGCATGCGCATCGGTTCCGACGCTTCCCACTAACAGACCGGCTTTTTCTTTCACGCAAAAGCGGCACCCTAATTTCGGGTGCCGCCTCGAGAACGCTACCAGGCGAGGCCGCGCAGCTATCGGGAGCGCCCGCCGGAATGGGAATATCCCAGCGGGAGCGACGTGCGGCGCGTAAATGTGAACGGCGCGATCGCCGAAGCCGGACGGCAATGGTTCGTCTGTGAAGCGCTGGGCGGACGACGGGTGCGCGTAGAACGCTTCGATGGACAGCTGTTGGTCAGCTATCGGCACTTGTACATTCGCGAAATCGATCTCCAGCGTGCGACAACACAGGCGCTGGTGGTGGCGCACCGCCACCGATGCACCTGCTCCGGCCACCCTACGGGCGACCTCCGCAAGTGCATCGCACACCCAGAAAACGAAGAAACCCAAACTCTAAAGGTGTAAAGGATCTCCTGGCAACCGGTGTAAACCATGTCGCGGCACTTTTCACTTTAGTTCGTCCCGCGTGCACCCGTGGGCAGAAAAATTAAGACCGAATCAGCCCGGTAAACCTCCGAGGATTGTTGTCAAACCCTGGAAACACCGGCGCCAAATCTGGAACACCAACATGCTTCGTCAAAATCTCCCCCAGCACGGACCGAAAATCTGTCGTCAGCGCCAGGTCGCGCCCTTCGTTCAACTGGTGCTCCGCAAGCCCGGGCCACTTTCCGTACACGCGGCCGCCCTTCACGTCACCGCCCATCACGAACATGCAATTCGCATGGCCATGATCCGTCCCGCGATTCCCATTCTCTTTCGCTGTGCGCCCGAATTCGCTCATCGTCACGAAGACAATGTTCTCCATCCGGTCGCCCATGTCCCGATGAAACGCCGCTAGCCCCTGTCCCAAATCCTTTAACAAATTCGAGAGCTGCCCTTGCATCCCGCCTTCATTCACGTGATTGTCCCAGCCGCCGCAATCCACAAACAGCACTTCCACGCCGATATTCGACTTAATGAGCTGCCCAGCCTGCTGCAAACTCTGCCCCAGCCGGCTCTTCGGATAATCCGCGCCATTTTCCGGCTGATATTTCGAGGGATCAGCCTTCCGCAACAAATCAATCGCTTCAAAAGTTTCCGTGCCCGTCCCGCGCAGCGCCTGATCCACAGTCTGCGAGTACATCGCTTCAAATCCACCTTCCGCGATCTGCCCCGTCCCCGGCGTCTGCGCCATCACTTTGAATTGCTTCACATCCGGCAACGCAATTGCCGCTGCGCTCCCTCGTAACATCCGTGGCAAGTTCGGCCCCATCGCCACCGCGCGGAACGGCGAAGCATTTTCTTCCGGAACGCTTTCGATCGCACGGTTCAGCCAGCCATCTTCCGTAGCTTTCAAGCCCGGCGTTCCGGACTCCATGAAATCCTGCGCGTCAAAATGGGAGCGTGTTGGATCGGGCGAACCAGCCGCATGCACAATCGCCAATTGGTTCTTGTGAAAAAGCGGCTCCAGCGGAGCAAGACTCGGATGCAATCCAAAAAATCCATCTAGTTCCACCGCCCCATCCGTCGACCCGCTGCGCGGCTGCGGGATCGCAATCGTAGGACGCATGCGGTAATAATTAGGCTCGCCAAACGGCACAACGATGTTCAATCCATCCGCTGCGCCGCGCTGAAACAAAACCACAAGCTGTTTTTTTCCGCCGGAAGGAGTCGCTGCCGTCGCACGCTGCAAAAACGATGGCATCGCGCTCAGGCCCACCAGCGCAACGCCGCCCTGCTTCAAAAAATACCGGCGCGAAAAGTTCAGTCCGCGCACTCCCTCGCAACATTGAAAGTTCATATCGTCCTCACCGCCTCTGAAATTCCGGCGCGCCCAGCACCAATCCAGTCACGACGCCCATGTCCACGCGCTTCACCGGATCATCCAGCTTCGCCTGCAAAATTTGCGGATCTTCAATCTGCTTCTCCAAAGTCTCCACCGTGCCTCGCGCCGCCTCACCACCCAAAAACAGGTCAACGCCCCTGTTCAGCGCGGTCTTCGGATCCGCGGAAGAATCGAGCCCCAGAAGTGTAGCCGCATCGGAATGAGATCCGCGCACTCGATTCCCAGCAAGCGCCAGCGAAAAATTCAAGCGGTTCAGCAGCGCTCCCGTATTCACCCACGCGTCCGCCTTATCCGAATATCCGGTCGGAGGCTGGCATTCGTACAATGGCTCGCCAATTCGCCCCGTCCACTGCACCAGCGGCATCGGCGTGTCCACATCCGTTCCCAACGCTCGCGCCGCAGAAGTCACCAATTCATACGGTGTTTTGATTTTTGCGCGAAACGCTTCGCGTGACCAAAACTCCGGCGAATAGATCATCGTGTGCAGCACAGCGCGAATATCTCCGTCGCTCGATTGAAATGTCTGGGTCATTTTCGCAATCAAAGATGGCGGCGGATTGTCCGAAACAAATCGCCGCGCCAGTTTCGTGGAAATAAATTTCGCAGTGCTGGGATGTTTCGCCAGCAAATCAATCACCGCTTTGCCGTCGCCCATCCCGCCGTTGTGAATCTTTTTTCCGAGCACGATCTTCGTATCGGGATCGTGCAGCCGTTCGTCAAATTTAAATTCCGGATTCTGACGCGGCTTATCAATCGTCCATCCGGTAAAACAGCGCGCGACTTCCGTCACATCTTTCTGCGTGTAACCGCCGTCCACGCCGAGCGTGTGTAGCTCCATCAATTCGCGTCCGTAATTCTCGTTCAAGCCGCGCTCTTGTTTTTTCTTCTGCTGTTGTTGCGGCATCGGCATAGACTGCGGCCATCTGCCATATCGCCCGCGGTTTGCCTGCCGCGCCGCGCGTTCTGCAGCCAGACGCTGTGCCGCACGCGGATCAGCGCTCAAAAAATTGTCAAGATAAAACAGCATCGCGGGACTTTTCGCCGTCGCCTCAACCAAATCCTTGAATTTTCCCATCGTGTGCGGCTGAATCACGTCGCGCTCGTACGAGGTCAAATACCATTTCACTTCGCCTTTTTGCGCATACACATTGAAATGGTTGAACCAGAAATCGTCCATCACTTGCTGCAGTTGCCGCTCGCTGTAAATCGCGCGCGTCACTTTCGCCATAGCAAGTTCTTGCACCACACGCTGCGGCCTCTTGCTGTCGTCCGCAATCGCACGCGGCACCGCATTCGGATCAACGCTGAGCTGCCGACCGCCCCCGCCTGCGCCCGGCGTCGCCACGTTTCCGGATTCCTGTTTCATCGGCGAGGGAATATCTTTCATCGTCCCGCCGCCGTCAGCCGCATCGGAGTTCGTTTGTTGTGCGGCTTTTTCCGCAGCCATGTCTGCTCGCCGCTGCTGCGCCTGCTGTTCCTTGAATTCTTCCTTCGTCAGCCCCTCTTTTTTCGCCGCCTGTTTCGGCTGAGGATATTCCTCAATCAATTTTGCGGAAGACATGTGCAGCGTTGGATAGAAATCCAGCCGCGCTTCCAAGGCCTTGTCGTCAATGCTGTTCGGATTGAGCTGCTGGTCAATCCACTTCGCCAATCCCATCTGTTTGATGCGTTCGACATCGCCGGGTCTCGGCCCATACGCCAAGCGATTCAACGAATGTTGAATTGCCTCCTGCGCACTCAACTCCGTAATCGGCAAATTTTTCAGCGAAGCATCTTGTTTGTTTTTTTTCTCAGGAACGGGGGAGGCCAGCGCGGAAGGCAAATCAATCCCATAGCTACAAAGGAAACTTCCGGCTACAAGTAACGCAAGCGCGGACCGTGCAGACCAGCGAGCACCGCGCTTCGCTTGATTCAATTGTGACTTAAATTTTCTTGCCACGAGGAAATCACTCCAATGCTGCCTAACGTGCGAATAGGTCTCTCCCCGAGACTAACCCCATTTAAAAGCACAAGTTGCGGCCGTCGTTCAAGACCGCCACGAACGCGGCGCGGCATAAGCCGCTGATTAAGTTAGGGTTAGTAATTACTCAATCGGAAACGTCGAAATCTATGGTGCGATTCGCCGCCTGCTGCCCAGACGCGTCAATGGCCATCAACACCAGCCGGTATTGCCCGGGTTTCAGCTCGCCGACCTTCACCATAAGGCCAACTGGAATCACGGGATTTCCCTTGTGGATAAAATCATCGGTCGCGATGCTTCCCGTCGTCATAACTTGCGTGTTTGTAGCTCTGTCAATGATGTTGTATCCGAATACGACCTTCGGCGGATTGTCCGAAAGAAGCAGTGGTTCATAAATCTCCGAATACATGACCACATTTTCTTTTCGTTTGAAATGATTCGTCGCAATCGGTTTGATCTCCATGCCCTTCACCACCAGCGGCGTGTGATCCTCGAGCAAAACCGCGTCCAAATCCGCGTTGCTGGCAATTTCGTCCACGCGCTGGGCCGTGTTTGAAAGCACCACGCCTCCCAGACTGAGATGTTTTCCATCGTAGGTATCTATCTTCAACGGCCATTCCGTTTTGTTGTATGCGTCGCCGCCTGTGTTCAGAACTACCGTCATCTTGTAATCGCCCGGCACGGTATCGAACTGGTTCTGGTAGTGATAAGGATTTTTTGAAAATTCCTTCCAATCGTCCTTTTCCAAATCGAGCTTCACCTGATCGCTGAAGCGCGCGCCGACTGTTCCGTCTGGCTTGTACGCGATGCCCAGAACACTCAGGCTCGCGTGATATTTCCCCTTGTCCTTATCGAAATGAAAATTCTCACTGGGAATGTCCATAGCCAGACTGACGCGGGCCACATTCGCCCCGGTATAAAAATACGGGGACTGAAACATGCTTTTGGCAGCGCCCTGATTCAAATCCTGCGCGTGGAGCTCCAATTGCTTCTCCACCCGCGTTCCTTCCAAAACATTGGCAGGGCGCGCATTGCAATAGCCTGTCCGCGCCCGAACGTTCATGCCGCCGTGATTGAGTTTTACTTTCAGCGTGTGGCAACTGCCCTCCGCGGTCTCCGGTGGGACATATCCCAACAGGTAGAATTCGTTTTGTTCGCTGGCGATTTTCTGCAAACCGCCGAGCAAATCGTTCGTGTTGAAAATCGTGAATCCGCCCGTTCCGTCAGCCAGTGCTGCAAGAATCTGCTGGTTCGGCACTCCCGAGGCCGGCAGCTGCGGAAGAATCATCCGGGGCTGGCTCAGCGGATTGTTCGGATTGTTGAACGGATTCGAACTTGTGGGTGGTCGCGTTCCCGTGCCTCCACCGCGAGTTCCACCGCCAGTTCCACCACTGCCGCCCCGCGTGCCTTCGCCTGTACCTCCGCCTGTTCCGCCGCCCGTACCACCTTTGCCGCCTGTTCCGGTTCCGCCACCGGTGCCACCACGTCCACCCGTGCCGCCTCCGCCAGTTCCGCCGCCACCCGTTCCGCCTCCTCCGCCGCCACCCGTTCCGCCTCCTCCGCCGCCGGGACGCTGCGGCTCTGGGTACGCCGCGAGAACGAGCCTGGGTGCTGAGCCGGAGTTTGACTTCGGCCGCGCCGATACTGCGCGCAATTGGGAATCTTTGCCTAGCCGCAGATTGCGATCCTGCTTTTGCAATGATCCGGAAATTAATCCTCTCGCATCGAGCGCATAAATTGCGACGTTCGATTTGGTGCACGCATCAATTGTTGCGGTCAGCTCGGATTGACGCTCTGGCGAAAATGGGAATCCCGCCGAAATCAGAACGACCGCTTTGCGCCCCGGAATCGATCGCAGATTTTTTGCCAGCGATCTCAACGCAAGCAGCATCGTGCGCGCACCATAGTCGGCTTCCGCCGCGGAGATGGAGGACATCGCGCTCGCATCGCTGGCAATTGTCGAACTGCCGGAGTCCATGTTCGAAGCCACTGCCGAAGCTTTGGAACCGGAAGACGCACGCTTTAGCAGTTCCGCATTTGCCGTGAAGTTCTGCAAAATCCGCAGAGACCCGCCAAATTCCACCACGGCCATCAGATTATTGGGGCCCGCATTCGCATCAATGAACTTCGTCGCCGCACTGCGTGCAGACATCTGGTCCGGCATCTCCATCGAGGAATTGTCGAAGAAGAGCACCAAGTAGTGCTTCTGGTCGCTCTTGGGGCCCGCGTCCTGCGACGTGCCGGTGGAGAAGCTTGTTAGCGCCTGTTCTTTGTTGTCTTCATAAACACGAAAATCGCTCTGCGCCAGATCCCGGACATACTTTCCCTTCTTGTCTGTAACCACGGCGTCAACCAGAACCAATCGTGATTCTTTCTTGATTACTGCGCCGGAAGCGACGACGTCGCCTCCAGACGGCGCAGTTGGCGGAGCCGGTTGCTGCTGCTGTGGCTGCTCCTGCGCAAACGCGACTGCCGCACACAATGTAGCCGCAATCCCGGCGCCGCAAATTCCGGCCGTCCACCTGATCAATTTTCCGCTTCGAATTTCCCTGTTCATAGACCCCTCCTGCCCACTGCCAACAACCTGATATGTGGCCCTAATTGGGAATGACGACCGCGCCATTCTTCGCGGCCATCTGTTCACCTTCCGCGTCACGCACCACCAGCCGGACCAGGTAAGACCCCGGTTTCACGTCAAAGCTTGATTTCACGTTGATTCCAGATCGTCCAAGACGATCGAGCGTGCCGTCGAGTAACTTCATCTGCACAATCTTTTCTCCCCCCGTTACAAAATTCCCGTTCTCATCGAAAATCGCCGTGGCCAAAGTAATGTCATTCAGATTTCTCCCCTCTGCCTTGCGAAAGCGCACGGACTTCAAATCCACATGCGCAACGACCGAAAGCTTCGCTTGGGAAGCGTCCGGCTTGAAGAACTGCGTTTGCAGATCAACGGGCAAATCGTGAATTTCATCTTGCGAGAGTATTGCTTCCTGAATCTCTTCCTTGGCCGTTTCGGCCGGATCCTTGGCTTTGCGCGGCGCATAATAGCCACGTCGCGCCTGAACGTTGAATTTCTGTTTTCCAGTGAGCGTCACCTTTAGCGTGTGATAGCTGCCGTTCAATTTCAGATTTTGCGGAGAAAATCCCAGCACATACGAAACAGGTGGTGCGGCAACGGCTTGCCGCAGGCCTTCGTCCAAATCATTTCGATTGTGAAAGTACGTTCCGCCTGTTCCAGCCGCAAACTCTGCCAGTATCTCCGATTGAGCCGATTGAGCTGAGACGCGGTACATGGACTTGATGCCTATCACGCGAGGCGAGCGTGATGGCGGATCGGCAATGTCTCCAAGGTCAGGCGTGTAAAGTCCTCGCGCATCAATCGTGTCAATCACGATATTCGTGCGCGTAGCACGGTCAATGATGTCGTGGGCTTCAATAAATAATTGCGCGAGAATGAAGCCCGGAGAAACAAAAACCATCACCCGCTGCCCGGGCATGGAAGCCAGCCGCCGCATCGCATCTTCTATGTGCCGGTAGGCATATTCCGATTCCGCATCGCCACTGCTTAGCTCTCTTTGCGCCGTTGATTCCGCCATCACCTGTGCTATCTGCGCTTTCGTCTGGTCCCCTTGGAAGGCGCAATCTATGGTTTCCGCGGTAGCCGCGGCCAGCGCTTGCGTATCTCTTTTGTTCTCGATTAGGTCCGCCTGGTAATAGCTGAGATCCGGACACTCAGCCACGCCTGCGATATGACCGGTGACCGATCTCGGGACAATTCCGTTCAATACCTTAGTCAGTGCATCCCGGTCGCTTGTGAAATCCTGCGTCGCCTGTCCGGATGTCGTGAAAATTCCAACTCGATCCGTGGGCGCAAGTGCGCCGAAAAGCCGTGTCGTTGCGTCGCGCACGGTCACAGTGTCCTGCATGTTCATGTGCACGTCGTCATACAAAACGCTTACGAACCTCTGCGGTATCGCAGGCAAAGCCGCCTTGGGAGAAGCGCCTCCGGCGACTTCCCCATTTGCGCCTTCCGCGGTCGTCACCGGTATTGCGTGTGACCCTGGCGTCTCCACGTTAAAAAAGGAAATCACTTGCGGGTTGCGCCCGTCCGCAAGAGCAAAATCTTCTCTGTGAAGGTTCTCCACGACTTTGCCTTGGGAATCGCGCACTACGACTCGCACAAGCACAAGGTTCACGCGCACTCTAAACATTGCTGGCGTATCAATCGTGGCAACTTCAGGTCCCTTCGTGGCTTGCGGCGGGTTTGGGGGGACCGCGGGAGACGGCGCGGCTCCTTGCGTGGGAGCTGGTGCCTCGGTCGAATTGGTATTGGGTGAATCTTGAGCGAACAAGGGCCATGCGCACACATGCGCACAGGCAAATAACACAAATAACCAATTAGGGCGGGAATGCGGCTGGCTTCGCAGGACGTTCCTTCCTTTCACCGATTCTGGCGTTACCTCTACCATCCTCGATCAGGACCGGAATACGCCCCGGGTGGTTGAGCGCTTTGGCTCAGAATATACGCCTTCGAGCAGGGTGTTTCAACGACCGTTATTAACTCCGCCCCGGGAGGAGGCCAGCTCCGCATTCCATGCCGCGCCCAGAAAAACGACGATTGCGGACAGTTGCATCCAAACCAGTAACCCAATTACAGCAGCCAAGCCTCCATAAACAATCGAGTACGGAACTTTTCGCACGTACACACCGAACAGCACGTCCACGAACCACCACAGAAGCGTCGCAACCAGCGCCCCAGGCAACACGTTGCGCAAACTTGTTTCCATGGGTCGAGCGACGCGATAGATCACCGCCAGCGCGCTCAGCGACAAAAGGATTGCTGCCAGCGGGAAAAAAATTGCCCAAAGACCGTGAAACGGGTGATTTGGTCCCAGCTCTTTTGTGACCCACAGCCGCAACGGCCGGCCGAACACGCCCAGCACAGACGCAACGATCAAAGGCGCGATAGTCGCAAGCAACAACATCAGACCCCGCAGTTGCCTGTGCAGAAATCCCGGCTTCTCTTTATCGCCGTAGATCGTGTGAATTCCTTCCATGATTAATTTCATGACCTGCGATCCCGCTAGCAACGTCCCCGTCCAACCGATCGCGGCCCACTTCCACGCCAGCGGCGCTCGTTTGATCAAAAACTCGGATACGATTTGCCGGCTCCCAGGCGGTAAGTAACGCGTAAAGTCGGTGATCAGGTTGAGCATGTCCGTTCGACTGCCAAGCGGACTTGTGGCAATCGCCACCACCAGGAGAAGCGTGGGAAAAAACGCGAGGAAAAGGTTGAACGCAATCGCCTGCGAAATCATGTTGCACTGCGGAAACACGCGGCGAAACATCTGCAGCGCGCGCTTCAAAAATCGGACGGTCACATTCATCGCGTGGCATTATACCTGCACTGCCTCTCGTTCAAAGCCTGCTCGCTTGCCGCGCTTGCTGGTGCATCGTAAACTTCGAATTGCAAATAACAATGAAACCGTTTCGCACAAAACGCCCAGCGATCGTAATCGCCGCTTTGCTTCTTTCGGTTTCCATGGCATCCGCTGCCATGCCGCAATCCCCGCCTAAGGCGAAGAACGTTTGGAAGCCCGTTCCTTTCGCCATCGTTCATTTCAATGAAGACGCGCCAAAATCCTGGAATCTCTATTTCTCTTCAAAGCGCGGTGTTCTGCTTCTCCGCCTCTGGAAACGCTACCTGCTAATTGACCGCAATACGCAGCAAGTCTTCGACATTGATCCCGACAAGATTGTCGCAAAGGGTGACGACGTGGAATTTTCTGCGGAAGACAATGCCGGTCAGCCCGCGGACATTAGCGACTGGCGGGAGCGCGACGTCGGTTATCTCCGTCGCCTTCGATTTCGTTTTGGAGAAAAGGGCAGCTACCTCGACATTCAAACGCCACTGAAAGCAAACGGAACTCCGCTCTATTGACGCGGCGGGCCTTTTCGATACACGCCGTAAACCCACGGAATTCCCGCAAAGCCCGGCTCAACTCCCACTTCCAGCGAATCTCCCACGCGAAAGCGGTCGAAATCGTCCGCATCAACCGCCAACCGCTCCAGTTTATGTTCCGGTCTCCAGGACGGAACCACTAGCCGCCGGCTGCCTCTTACAATGCCCTTCATGTAGAACGTATCTCGAACCGTTGCCGGAATGTATTCAATGTTCTTCGTACTGTCGAACTTACCGTTCACAAACAAAATCACCGACAGAATCCACGGCAGTGGAACGAACCCGGTAAAAATTCTCTTCAACACTTCAATCTCCGCGTGCCTGCGTGCCAACCGATCCAAAAGCACTGCGAGTCCCAAGGCGATGAAAAAGAGCACGCCAAAAAAGACCAACATCAAGTCCAAATCCAGCGGCGGAAAAACCTGGCTCACGTAGGGAAAACAGAGCGAACCGGCAAGGAAGGCCAATGTGCGATAAATCAGTCTGCGCCGAAATACGAGTTCCGCCGCTGCGCTTGTAAGCCCGCACGCGGGGCACTGGTCTGCGAGGCGCTCCGCGCCACAATCGAGGCACCTAGTCATTCCGGAGAGCATACCGCGATGTCAGGGCTGATTCACGGAAAGCAAATTGATGAACTCTTGGTATTTCTGGCTGTTCGGCTCTTCTTCCGCCAGCGCGATGGAAACGCCCATTCCGCGCCCGGGTTCGACTCTCTTCACAAAGCAATTCAGCCGGACCGGCCGGTCCAGCGTCAATTGCGCGGAAAAGCGGGCTCCCACCCAAAGCGGATCCGCCGACTCGATGAACATTCCGTTTGAGCTGACGTCTCGCGTGCGGGCGCGCAGCACTGTAGAACCCCATTCGATCTCGAGGTCGGCGTGAAAGCGAAATCGAGGCGCCCAGCGGCGCTCGAACCTGCGGATTCCCTGATCCCCATTGCCCATAAACCTGGCGAATCCCCCTGCCTGGGTTCCCAAGGCGCAGCGCACGGGCGATAACGCCGCTTCTTGTTACAAACAATACTCTCATTTCTCTCATTGCTATACGACGCCGTGACTCTTTGTTTTGTTCCCTCTATTGCCCGAAACGCTACCGGAAAGTACTACGCGTTCCTTTTGTGACGCTCATACTCCTTATTCTATTCCGTCTGCGGCTCCTTCCCTTTCCGCAATCGCCGCTGTATCTCCGCCTGCAAATAACGGCGGAAGTTTTCTGAAACGATACCTGGGGCTATCAGCTCTTTCAAATCGGAAACCGTAAGTTCCGGAAGATACGCCAACACTGTTGAGAGTGTCGTCGACGGTTGTCGCACTAACGCAAGCCGCACATTGTAACTGTGCGACCACTTTGCGTGCCGCGAAACCGCCTCCACAACGCGTGGCGTTATCTTTGGCCGTGAAAGCGCTTTCAAAACGTGCGCTTCCGTTAAATTTGTGTTGTCCAGCACGATGCTCAGCACTTGCTCGTGTCCTTCGGCCAGCAGTGCACCCGCAACACGTCCAGGCCCGCGACGCGCCAGCGTAACTTTCTGGCCTAAGGGCAATTGAGGTAATCGCGCGATCAATTGTTCTTCCGCATTTCTCTTTAATTCCGCCAGTGCGCCCGGCGTCAGCGTCAACTGCACCAGATCCATCAAGTACAAATCGCGCAGCATTCGCAAACTCACGATCCGGGGCGTGTGCGGATGCAGCACCAACGCTTTCTTCACTGCGTAACTCCGCAGCAAAGGCTTGCGTTGCGCGATCTCTTCAATCAATTCACCGGGCAGATCCTTGCGCGCCAGCAACAAGATCAACTGCTCCTCATTCAACGTGGGGCTCTGCGCTAACTCACGCAGCGAGTCCGGCGAGTCGTCGCGCAAGCGCTCGCTGAATTTCGCGCTTTGCGGCTTCTGCTCTCTTGGCTCGTCCGTCGCGCTCATAGCTTCAATGCCCGCCGCGCTGCGACTTCTGCAAGCGGTGTCCGCAAAATTTCAAATTTAGCTTGTGGCGCAACCTGCCGCAACTCCGTGTCCAGAATCTCTTCAAAAAAAGTGGAACTCCGGATCATCCCGCCCGTTTTCCCGAGCGCAAATTGCGTCCCGCTCAATTTCAATTCTTCTTGCACGCCCGCGACAAGCCCCGCCAAACTCTTTGCCGCGTCAGTCAATAATTTCCTTGCGATTTCATTTCCCTGATCCGCTGCATTCGCAATCACGGGAAACACACGCGGATACACCGCATCCGCTTCCTCCCCCGCGAGTCCCACAACGCTATCGAGCGTGTCCACGTCCAATTCCTCCAAAATTCTTTCGCGCAAATCTCCCGCGTTTTCATCCTTTGCGCTCTGGACCGCGTCCACTGCACTTTTCCCCACCGCAAACGCGCTTCCTTCATCGCTTTTTTTCGGCCCGTATCCGCCGGACCTCGCCACGCGCCCCGCCGCATCACGCCCAATCGCCGCCGAACCCGTTCCCGCCACCAGCACAATCGCCGCCCGGGCACCCGCAGCCTCGAGCGCCAAATCCAAATCCGTACAGACCTCAATCTTTGCTCCAGCAAAAATCTCGTGCAATTCCTGCCGCATCCGCTCCGCGTTTTCTGACCGGCCCACTCCCGCCAGGCCAGCGCAAACATCCGTGACATTTTCAGTTTGCTTACCAGCTTCGCGCAACGCAGCGCGGGCCGCCGCCAAAACTCCAATTCTTGCCGCATCAAACCCAATTCGCGACGGATTCGACGGACCTCCGCGCCCGCGCCCCAAGACTCGCCCACCAGCATCCATCAACACGCAATCCGTCTTCGTCCCGCCGCCATCCAACCCCATTCCAATCCGCATATGCAAAGCATACTGGACAGAAAATCCATTTTGGATTTTTCTTCGACTGAAAATTGACGATTGATGACTGACAACTTGGCCTTCATCCTTGACGCCTTCTCCCTTCCGCCTCTATTCTCTTCGCACTTCATGCGCATTCATCCTCTCGACCTCGCCATCGTCCTCCTCTACCTCCTCGCCGTCACCGCACTCGGCATCTATTTCCGCCGCAGCCAGCGCGACGTCCGCGACTATTTCCTCGGCGGCCGGACCGCTCCATGGTGGGCCATCGCTTTTTCCATCGTCGCCACCGAAACGTCCACACTCACCATCATCGGTACGCCCGCTATCGCTTACGGCGGCAACCTCACCTTCTTGCAGCTCGTGTTCGGTTACCTCATCGGCCGCATCCTTATCGTCCTGCTGCTTCTCCCCGGATATTTTCGCGGAGAATTTTTCACCGCTTACGCGCTCATCGAAAAACGATTCGGCCCGCGCATGCGTTCCCTCGCGGCGTCAACATTTCTCATCACGCGCGCCATCGCCGAGGGCGTCCGCGTCTCCGCCATCGCCCTCGTCCTTAGCGTGGTCCTCGGCACTTCGGAACGCTTCGCCGTTTTTCTCGTCATCGCGCTGACCATCCTTTACACATTCGAAGGCGGCATGAAAGCCGTCATCTGGACCGACGTCGCACAACTTCTCCTCTACCTAGCCGGCAGCGCCGTCACATTCTGGTTTCTCCTTCACCGCATCCCCGGCGGATGGGCCGAAGTCACTCAAGTCGCCGCTGCATCCGGCCACAAGCTTCAACTATTCGATTTCTCTTTCTCTCTCGCCACCAAATACACCTTCTGGTCCGGCCTCATCGGCGGCGCATTTCTGACCATGGCCAGCCACGGCACGGATCAAACGATCGTTCAGCGCCTGCTCGCCGCAAAAAATGAAAAAGACAGCCGCGCCGCTCTCATCGCCAGCGGCTTCATTGTTCTCTTTCAATTCACACTGTTCCTTCTCGTTGGTGTTCTTCTTTTCGTTTTCTCTCAACACACGCCGCTGCTAAGCGCGGGCCAGCGGCTCGACGCTATTCTTCCTACGTTTCTGGTCCGCGAAATGCCCACAGGCCTCGCGGGAATTCTTTTCGCTTCCATTCTCGCTGTCGCCATGTCAAACGCCAGCGGTTCGCTCAACTCCCTCGCCGCCTCCACGGTTCTCGATTTTTCCCGCCTCAGTGGCCATCAAACGAATCCTGCAAAATTTCTTCGCCTCTCGCGCCGCATCACTCTGGTCTGGGGCGCAGTCCTCATTTGCTTTGGGCTCATCTCTTGGGGACCGCTCCTCGAAGCTGGCCTCACCGTCGCGTCTATGCCCTTCGGTAGTCTTCTCGGGCTTTTTCTTCTTGGCACGCTTGACCGCAAAGCCGCTGCTACTGGCGCAGCCATTGGCATGTTCGCGGGACTCGCGGCCATCCTATCGGTTTGGCGATTCACACCAATTGCATTTACGTGGTATGTCCTCATCGGTTGTGCTGTTACATTTCTTGTCGGCAGCCTGATGAGCAGAATCCTTCCAGCCTCCGCGCCCGTGCAGGAGCACTCTTCATGAGTGCTCCCGGTTCCGAAAAACGTCTCGAATTGGTTCGCGAACTTGGCCCATGGGCTTCGGCCGCTATCGTCGTCGGCACGATGATCGGCACCGGCATTTTTTTGAAACCAGCGCAGATGGCGCGCGAAGGCCAGAGTGTTTCCGTGGTTTTTGCCGCGTGGATTATTGGTGCAATTCTTTCCATTTTCGGCGCGCTGTCTTATGCGGAATTGGGGGCAGCAATCCCTGAGGCTGGTGGCGAATACGCTTACTTGCGCCGCGGCTTCGGTCCCTCGTGGGGATTTCTTTTCGGTTGGATGCACTCCATCGTCGGGCGTCCTGCGTCTGCTGCGTCCATTGCCGCAGGTGGCGTGCGTTTTCTTGCGTTTCTTCTGCCTTCGATCACTGCCCCCATTTTTACGCTGCACTTTCCTGGCTTCGCGCATTGGGTCAAGCCATACGATTTCGCCTTTACGTGGATGCAGCCGCTCGCCGTTGTTTGGCTCATCGTCATGACCGCCATCAATTACATCGGCGTCAAATTCGGCGGAGCCGTGCAGGTCTTCCTAACGTTCATAAAAATATTTTCCGTCTTGCTTGTGATTGGCGTGGCTTTCTTCGCGCCTAGCGCGGCGCATGGGGCCGATCCAGTTTGGCCCGCCGCATGGAATGGAGGTTTGCTTACTGCGTTTTTGGCCGCGCTCGCCGCGGCGCTCTGGGCTTATGACGGCTGGGAAGATTTGAATCTCGTTGGCTCCGAGGTAAAAGACCCGCAGAAAAATTTCCCGCGCGCGCTTGTTGGAGGAGTCGCGGTCGTCGCCGTCATCTATCTGCTCTTCAGCGCAGCGTGCCTGCGCGTTCTTCCGTTTTCTGCCGCCGCCGCTTCGGAGCACATCGCCTCAGACGTTGTCGAACACGTCTCCAGTCGCGGTGCCGCCATCTGGATCACGCTCGCCATGGTCATCTCCGCCATCGGCTCGCTCAACTCTTCCGTCCTCAGCGGCGCGCGCGTTCCCTACGCCATGGCGCGCGACAAAATTTTCTTCCAGATCGCCGACGGCATCCATCCAAAATTCTTGACTCCCAGTCGCGCTCTCATTTTTCAAGGCGCGCTGACCAGTTTGATGGCGCTCACCGGAACGTTCGAGGAGCTCACCAGCCTCTTCATCTTCGCCAGTTGGATTTTTTACGGTCTCGCCGTCGTCTCTCTTTTCCGCCTTCGCAAAACAGAACCGAATATGCCGCGCCCCTATCGTTGCCCGGGCTATCCCTTCGTCCCCGGCGTTTTCGTCGCCGGTGCGCTCGCGCTCACGATCAGCGTCCTTTTCCAAAATCCGGGCCGCTCCTCCATCGGCCTCGCCCTCATCCTCCTTGGTCTCCCCTTCTACCGCCACTGGCAAAAAACGTCTTCCAACCCATGACAGGACTTTCTCTGAACCCAGAGTTGCCCTCTTCAAACGTCAGGTTGGTCGATCCTCCACCTGGTCGTTGGAAACGCCGCCGCGTATGCAAAACAGGTGCCGCAACGCGGCGATCTAGTCATGTTTAAGCATAACGAATTCGACAATCTCTTGTTCAAGCGAGTGATCGGACTTCCGGGAGACGTCGTCACCCAATCGAAGAACGGAATTCTGATAAATGGCAACCCCGCCGCGCTCGTTGACCTCAAGCATCTTTGCGGCAATCCGCTCCTTCCCGGAGGCGGTGAAGTTCCGTTTCCTTTCAAAACAGTGACTGTTCCTGCAGATTCCCTCTATGTGGTTGGTGACAACTGGTCGGACAGCTTCGACAGCCGATTCGACGAATTCGGCTTCGTCCCTATAAAAACGTCCGAGGCCGCCCGCTCTTCCCCTACTGGTCTCCCTACAAGAACCGAATCGGTTGCAGCCTACGGTAGCAGGTAGTGCGGGGGCAGGCTTTAGCGTGCCCCCGCTGCCTTCATCTGCGCAATACGCTCTTCCGTCTGACGCGTCAAATGCGGCGTAATGCCCAATATGCGCTCCACAAGCATCAACTGGCCGCGATGATGCATTTCGTGTTCCTTGCCGCCCAATAGACTTTCGTAGCGCGTCTTCACGGTTTTTCCATCACCGCCAATCACGCCGACCGCCAAGAATTCATCTGTCAACGACTCCAGCCACGCTGCAAATTTTTCTCCTTCGCTTCGCAGGAGCTCTACAATCTCCGCCTTCGTGCGCGGCTTTGCTTCCACGGCGGCAAAATGCTCGCGGACGGTCATGAAATCGAATCCCACGAACGTCGTGAGGCTTGCCAGTTCCGGCCAAAGGCTTGGCGAAATAGCCATGTGCGTCAGCGTCTTCGCCACCGACCGCACTCCCGGGGCGGGCACAAAGTCGTACTTGTCCTCTGGAATATCTTCGGCAATCTGAATCGTATTCTTGCGCACCAACCGAAACGCGGCCGCCATCTCTTTTCCGCCATAAACGCTCATATATCACCTCGTTTTTCTGGGATCGTCCGCCCTGCCCAGGCAGACTGCCTTCTTCGATGCTTCATGTTCGGGCCCTGTCACACGCACTATCAATTTGCCTCTCCGGGGCACGGCCGGAAATCAAACAACATCGAGACTGTCCCAGCTTTCGGATCGCGCTGAATATTAACGTCCTCGTAAGGGGACGCATCCGCTGGCAGAATCTTCTTATTTAATTCGAAGGACTGCTGCACCTTGTAACCGTCAAAAATCTCTCCCGGCAAAGGCAGCGACTTCAACAACCCACTTGTCTTAGCGCATTAATCTGTACCTCCGCGCCTTTTCTTGACAGTTCCCCACCTTGCGGCTAGTGTGGCGCTACTCCGCATTTCGTGTACTGGGCCCTTTTCTCAGAATCACGTAAAGATTCAAATTTGCAGCGCTTTCAGGAGGCAAGTTCTGTGGCCATTGGAGACGCCGGGCCAGCCGGTCGCATTGAGCGGGTTTCAGCGTTTGTACTTACAAACCCTGAGCAGAAAAAAGAAGCAAGCACAACGAACCAGCTCAAGACATTCTTGAGCCGGTATTTCTATCTCTTCATGTCGCTGGTGTTGGCCGCCCTTGTGATTTTGGGCTTCAGCCGCACGGTCAACGCCAACCTGTTCCGTGCTAACCCGCCAAGGCCGCTGCTCCTGTGGATGCACGGCGCCGCCTTCTCAATGTGGGTGGCCTTCTTTATCGCTCAGTCGGCTCTGGTGCGCGCGCGAAAAGTCAGCGTGCACCGCTTGCTCGGCTGGTTTGGAGCGGGGCTGGCCGTGGTGATGGTCGTGTTGGGCGTCATGGTCGCGGTGGTGATGACCCGGTTCGATACCGTTGTGCTGCAGCAAAAGGGTATAGAAGCTTTCTTGTTGGTTCCGTTCTCCGACATGATCATCTTTGGCTCGTGCATCGCGATGGCCATTTATTGGAGAAGAAAGCCGGAATACCATCGCCGGCTTGTCTTCATAGCGAGTTGCCAACTGATGGACGCTGCCATCGGCAGATTCGATTTCATGTTCAACCACAGCCTCTTCTACCTCGCCCTGGACGGTCTGATCGTGCTCGGCATGGTGCGGGATTGGGTGGTGGATAAGCGCGTCCACAAGGTATATCTCTATGCGCTGCCCTCGTTGATCGTGGTGCAGAGCCTTGCCATCTACACCTGGAGGATCAATCCAAAGTGGTGGCAAGGGATCACCCAGGCAATCATGGGTTGGTGACGGCGCTACGCCGCGTCAATCCATCGCAGCAATTCCGTTCTCATCGTCGCTCGCCTTTCTGCTTTCGGGATTAATGGTTACGTTGCACCGCGCAAGGAATCCGCACCGATCACCTCCGCCGTGCGACGGGCCCTTCTATGTTCGGGTTGTTGGACTACCGGGGCTGGGCCCATTGCCGGGTCCACAGTCCGCGCGCCGAGAGGATAACAGAGAAGAGCGCGGTCACGCCGACAGCGATAAGCGTCCAGACGAAGAAGAAGGCTCCGCTGGACTTGGCGATGTTGCCGCCGACGCCGACACCCTTCCCCATCATGTGGATGACGGGTACGCCCAATCCAAGGAGCGACCCGAGAAGGATGATGACGTACCCCGATCGCCGTTCGGCGAGCACCAGCGTTCCGTACAGCCAGACGACCAGGATGAGAACCCCAAGGAGGTTTGAGACCTGTCCCGAGGCCATCCCACGGATGATGTCGTCCGTCAGGTGAAACGTCATGAACAGGATCGAGAGCAGAGACGCGATGGTTAACATAGCGTTTTGTTTCATTGGATATTCTCCTTGTTAGATTTGTGTGTGCCTCTCACTGAGGCACATGACGCGCGGCGGTGTTGACGAGGGAAGGTGCAAACGCTAAGACACTGACGATGATGGCGCAGATGGCCATCCCAATGTAGAACCAGCGATCTGTGGGGAGTCTGCGCGCCACTCGGGCCGTTGTCACTGGAGCGCCCTGGTCTTGCATGCGCGGAGGATACCACTTTTTACCCTAGGTGAATGAGCCGGGTGCCGCTGCCTTCGGGTTCAAGGGTGCTGGTTTTGACGTTTCATTAGGTAGCTACCCGTTTTCCACGCGCGCCTTTATATCCGAGTACGCTGTATCGATTAGCCCGCTTAGCGCTGTGGCGTTTGTGGCCGTTCCCGGTCTCAGCTTCACATGACGCATGAACTTGCCGTTGCCTTGCAACAAGCGAGCCGGATCCGGCAGTGCTGCGCCGCGAAAGAACCCAACGTTTACATGCGAGGTGAATACATTCACATAGCCGAAGGGCGCATCTCCCAAACATGCAGTCGGACAGCCGTCATGCAAAAGCTCCCCGACTTCGTCCCCGCACTTTCGCATCACCTCAAACCACTGCTGCGCGATCGCTCCCCATTCACCTGCATGCTCTTTCATCCACGCATCGATGGCGGGATCCCGCTCGACAGCGCCATTGAATCGCAGCAAGTCCTCTTTCATCATCGCTCGCCTTTCTGCTTTCGGGATCCGAAGTAGGGGCACGATATCGAAGATCCGGGCAGCAGCCGGAAGATCGTGCCCTTCTTCCCGTGCTACCGTAACCCTCATGGTATTCACCAAACGCCTTCGCGAACGCATTCGCCGCGGGGAAATCGCCTGCACGGTGCGGTTCTGGATCCGTTGTCGCGTCACTGTCGGCAAGCGCTATCGGATGGAAGAAGGAGCCATCGAAGTGGACTCCATCGAAACCATCGGATTTCCCGACATCACTCCGGAATTGGCGCGCGAATCCGGCTTTTTAGGTGTGCTAGACCTGCTCAAAGTCGCAAAGCACGGTCAAGGTCAGAATATTTACTTGATTCGGTTCCACTACGTGCGCCTACGCACCGGGAAAATTGCGCGTCGTAAACCAGCTAGCAAACATTGACTATTGTCACCGCGGACGTTGTGTCGCTTAGCTGACCGGTTCGCATTTCAAGCGGTTATGGTTGATCAGAACCGAGAGCTGACAGAGTAAACCGCAGAAAAATCACCAGTCTGAAGACTGGCCACTACTACGGGCAACGGCTAGGACGACTAGACTCTCGCGGTTTGGGCTTTTTCGCTCAGCGTGTGGATGGTGCTTTCGGCTTCGTGACTTACTTTTACTTGCGGGTGCAGAACCTTGGCGAGAATTTCGAGGCCGGTCACGAGGCGCGGACCGGGGCGCGAAAAATAGCTGTTCGCTTCGAGCGCGTAAACCTGACCGTTGCGAACTGCGGGAATGTCGTGCCAGGCGCTGGGCAGTTTCATCCCGCGAAATTCTTCGGCGGCTTGTTGCGCGGTGTAACCGCATGGCGCTACCAGGACGACGTCTGGAGCTGCGTCTATCACTTCTTCGATCGTTACGCGGAACGACGGCGTCTTCTTCGTGCCAAATACATCGTGGCCTCCGGCAAGTTCAATCATTTCCGGCACCCAGTGACCGCCTACGTAAATCGGCTGCAGCCATTCCAGAAACGCCACGCGCGGGCGATATTCTTTTGCAGAGGACGTATCTTCGACCTGCAGTTGCAGCGCACCCAGCCGTTCGCCAATATCCTGCAGCAATTTCTCCGCTTGCCAGCCGCGGCCTGTCTCTTCGCCGACCCACAAAATATCGCGCCACACGTCGCCCAGATCCTGCGGATTCAGGCACAGCACTTCCGGCCGCGCGTCAAATTTTGCAAGCGCGCTCGCCAAATCATCCGGCGAAGCCGCGCAAACGTGGCACAAATCTTGCGTCACGATCAGGTCCGGCGCCAACTCCTGCAGCGCCTCAGTATCAACGGCATAAACACTTTCTCCGCGCGCGACATACTCCCGCACCTGCCGGTCAATTTCGAGCGGTCCTGCATCCTTATCAATGCGCGAGTGGATTACGATGGTCTTCGTGCGCGCGCGCGGCGGGAAGTCGCACTCATGGCTTACGCCGACAATTTCGCGGTCAAATCCCAGCGCAAACAGGATTTCCGTCGCCGAGGGCAGGAGGGATACGACTCTCATGCGGGCACTCTACCACAACGATATGCGCCTTGCCACGCACGCCTGCCAATGAAAAAGGCCCGGCAGAAAATCGCTTCTTCAGCGGTCATTTGGAGAGCGACGGCTTGAGGGCAAACCGCAGAAAGATGAGTCCGGCAACGAACAAGATCACGACAAGTCCCCACAAGAAAGGAATCGGATTGGGACCGGAATCAACGGGAGCTTTCCAAAGAATGATTCCCAAATATGTCGCGCAACTGATGAACAGCAGCGCCAAAATTCCGCAAATCCACCGTCTCACGATATCTCTCTCAAACCGTCACGGCCGTTATTTGTACAAAATGTATTTTCGACGCATTGTTTCATACGTGGCCAGGTCGTCCTTCCAGCTCGCCACGATTTTCTCAGGCGCAATTCCTTCACCGAGTTGCCGCACGGTCTCGTCATTTCCGAGCAGCGTAAGAGATTTGCCTACATCAATTTTGTCCGGATACATTTTCTTCAGCAGCGACGCGATTTCGAGTCCCATGCGCATGGAACGTACGGAGGATTTCTCCATGATGTGGACTCCCACTCCTCCGCATCGCACCCCGGCGTACAAGCCGGAAACCGGAATCATCGGCTGCGATACGAATCGCACTCCCGGCAAATGTTTTGCATTCAGCGCGGAGGCTACTTCTTCTCCGTTCATCCACGGTGCGCCGAATTGCTCAAACGGCGCTTCTGTTCCGCGCCCCACGGAGACTCCCGCGTTCTGCAAAATTTCGAGCCCCGGATACAGGATCGCGCCTTTCGTTGTCCGCAAATTCGGAGAAGGAGGAACCCAGCGCAGTCCAGTGCTGTCGTAAAAATAATTCCGGTGCCAGTTCTTCATCTGGATCACGTGAAGATCAACGCCGATGTGATTTTCCGCGTTATAAAGTTGCGCGAGCTCGCCAATCGTCAAACCGTAGCGCACCGGCGTTGGAAAATACGCCACAAATGAAGTCTTGTCCGCGTCCAGCATCGGCCCTTCTACAATTTCTCCGCCGATCGGATTCGGCCGGTCCAGCACGTAAAACGCGATTCCCTTTTTCGCCGCGGCCTCCATGCAATAGCCCATCGTCGTCGTGTACGTGTAAAACCGCACGCCTGCGTCCTGAATATCAAAAACGAACGCGTCAATTCCTTCCAGCATTTCGTCCGTCGGACGCTTGTTTTCCCCGTACAAGCTGTAAACCGGAAGTCCTGTGCTCGGATCTTTCGACGAGGTCACTACGTTCACATCCAGTTTTCCAGCCAGGCCGTGCTCCGGACTGAACAGCGCTACAAGTTGCACTCCCGGCGCGTGCGCCAGGCGGTCAATTGTCGTTTTTTCTTGCGAATCGAGGCCGGTATGATTTGTGATCAGCCCGACATGCTTGCCCTTCAGCGGCGCAAACTTCTGCGCTTCGAGCACATCCAGCCCCGTCTGCACGCGCCCCGGCCGGCCTTTCTTCGCGCCCCCCTTCGTCGCGGCGCCACATTCGTTCGCGCAGAATGCAGCAGCCAACGCAAAAATTCCCAATACACAAATCGTTCGTTCGCTCCGCCGCAAGCTCGCCTCCCGAACTTCTTCATTTCATTTCCGCAGCCAATGATATTCTGGAACGCCCTGCCGCAAACTGCGTTGTCTCGGCAAGTTGCGTGTGTTATCAACAACTCAGAGCAGGGCGTCGCTTCGGGAGATTCCGTGCTGAGAAAACGCCGCTCTGTGCTGTACCTGTTTCTGCTTCCTTTCATATTTCTTATGGCCAAAAACGTCCGCTCGCAGAGCCAAACTTCGCCGCAAAAATCTTCATCGGCCGCTGCACAAAAATCATCCAAAACATCCGCACTGCCGAAACTTTCTCCCGCCGCGCGGCAGTGGGTGGACTCCACGCTGCGCAAAATGTCCGACGACGAAAAAATCGGCCAGCTTCTTTTCACAACGTATCACGGCACATTCACTTCGACGGATTCACCCGCGTATCAACAAATGCTGCACAGCGTGAACGACCTTCACGCCGGTGGTTTCATTATCGTCACGCACATCGGCCCGCTCGGAATCGAAAAGAGCCAGGCGTATCCCACGGCGGCGTTGAATAATGAACTGCAAGCCAAAGCGAAAATTCCTTTGCTCATCGGCGCGGATTTTGAGCGTGGCACGGCGATGCGGCTCGATGAAGGTACTTCGTTCCCCACGCAAATGGCGCTCGCCGCGGCTGGCGATCCCAAAGACGCGTACACGATGGGAAAAATCACGGCGATTGAAGCGCGCGACGTCGGCGTGCACTGGGTTTACGCGCCTGTTTCGGACGTCAACAACAATCCGGAAAATCCCATCATCAACACGCGTTCGTTCGGAGAAGATCCCGCACGAGTGGCCGAATTCGTCAGCGCGTATGTTCGCGGGGTCAACGAGAACGGCGGGCTCGCCACGGCAAAGCACTTCCCCGGTCACGGCGACACTGCCGCCGATTCGCACATTGATCTGCCAGTGATTAAAGCCGATCGCGCGCGGCTCGATGAACTCGAACTCGTTCCCTTTCACGCAGCGATATCCGCCGGCGTGGGCAGCATCATGACCGGCCATCTGAACGTGCCATCGCTTGAGCCGGATCCGAATACCCCCGCGACTCTTTCGCACAATATTTTGACCGGCGTTTTGCGCGATCAACTCGGCTTCGAGGGGCTCGTCATCACGGACGCAATGGATATGGGTGGGATCACCGTTCGTTTTGCTCCCGGCGAAGCCGCAGTCCGCGCCGTACTCGCGGGAGCGGACGCGCTGCTGATGACACCGGTGCCCGATGCCGCGTATGAAGCGCTGCAAGCCGCAGTTAAATCCGGCCGCATTTCGCAAGAGCGGCTCGATGATTCCGTCCGCCGCATTCTCGAAGCGAAAGCGCGCCTCGGCCTCGACAAAAACCGTTTCGCGGATCTCGCCGCGCTCAATGCAAAATTCGGTTCCGAGAATTGGCAGAAAGAGGCACAGGATATTTCCGATCGCGGCGTCACGTTGCTGCGCGACACTCCGCACCGTCTTCCGCTCGACGGCACAAAGCCCAGCCGCGCCCTGCTGCTCGCTTTTTACGCTGATCCTGAACCCTATCCGGGAGAAGACCTCGAACGCGAACTTCGTCGCCGCTTTGATTCCGTTACGACGCTTCGTGCGGACACGCGTTTCGTCAGCGCAGCTAATTTGAAATTACCTTCTCCCGATTCATATGATGTTGCGCTCCTCGCGCTCTTCGTGCGCGTCAGCGATCGCAAAGGCAATGTAGATGTTCCCGCCGAACAGGCTGGGCTGGCCGAACAGCTTTACAAAACCGGCAGGCCAGTCGTTACGCTCGCATTCGGCAGTCCTTATTTGATTGAGCGATTTCCGCAAGCCGAAACGTGGCTTGGCGCGTTTGGCATCAGCGACGTAGCGCAGATTTCCATGGCACGCGCCCTCTTCGGTGAAATCCCTGTGCGCGGTCATCTGCCCGTCACGATTCCCGGCATCAATCTGAAGGCCGGATTTGGAATCGAAGTGCCCGCCGATCCCATGAAGCTGCAGCCGATGGATGCTCGCTCGGAAGCGCAGCTTCAGCCTGCATTTGATGTCATCGAAGCGGCGGTGAAAGACAAAGCATTTCCCGGAGCGACGCTCGCCGTCGGCTATCGCGGCAAAGTCTCTATTCACGCGTTTGGAAAACTTTCTTACGACGCAAAACCTTCTTCTGCTGCGCCGGGCACGATGTACGACATTGCCTCGCTCACGAAAGTCGTAGGCACCACCACCATCACGGAAAAACTCGCCGAAGGCGATTTTCCGGTGCCGCTTGATTTGGACGCCAAGATCGAGCGCTATCTACCCGAGTGGACTTCCGGGCCGCAGCCAGAATGGCGCCATCGTGTGACCGTTCGCCATTTGCTGACGCACACGTCTGGTCTCCCCGCGTTCAAGGAATATTGGCGCGCGTCAAAGGGGAAGCAGGACACGCTCGACCGTATCTTCGCGGAGCCACTCGAATACGAACCCGGCACAAAAATGATTTACTCGGATTTGGGAATCATTTTGCTGGCGCAAATCATCGAACGGCTGACCGGAAAAACACTGGATGTTCTTACGCGTGAATTCATTTTTTCGCCATTGGGAATGACCAATTCGACCTACCTCCCTGCAAAGAAACTTTGGCCATCCATCGCGCCCACGGAAATAGACAACAGTCTTCGCCACCGTTTGCTGCAAGGCGAAGTTCACGATGAAAACGCAGCGGCTATCGGCGGCGTCTCCGGCCATGCGGGACTCTTCAGCACGGCGCCGGACCTTGCTGCCTTCTGCCAAATGCTTTTGAACGGCGGCGTTTATGCGCACGCGCGCATCGTGCGCCGTTCCACCATCGCACAATTCACTGTTCCGCAGGAACTTTCAAACCGCACGCGCACGCTCGGCTGGGCTGTTCCCACCGAAGGCAGCTCGAGCGGCCATTTCTTCGGCCTGCATTCCTACGGCCACACCGGATTTACCGGCACATCCATTTGGATTGACCCTGACCGCCAGCTCTTCGTCGTGCTGCTCACCAATCGCGTCCACCCGACGCGCGAAAACCAAAAAATTGCCAAAGTCCGCCCCGCCCTCCACGATGCCGTAATGCAATCCCTCGGCCTCGCCACTACCGCGGCCCCGGCAAACTAGATGAGATTCTGGTTTTTGTTCCTGAAACAAGCTTCGAACGAGTCTTAGAGAGCTTCGCCCTTGGCGGCATGGCCGCGAAGTAAGAATATCTTGGGATAAGGGCCTCGGCCGCACAGCTTGAATGAGCCGAAGTCTTTGTACCAGTCCCCTACGGGCACTTCCGGCCCGAATCAATCCAAAGTCGAAGTTGATGGAGGTCATCAATGCTGATGGCTCGGTCACGCATGCGATCAACCAAATGCTGGCGTACGTTAATGGTGCTTTTGGTAAAGGATCTATCATTGGTCCGGAGGTACATCACAGAAACGCCTTTTGCCGCAAATCGTTGGAGGCTTGCACGAGGTCTTCGGGACGGCCAAGGTCGCGCCAGTAGTATTCGTCGGCGCGGAAAGCAGAGATTTTTTCGCCACTGCCGGCCAATCGCAAATGGGTATCAATGATCGAGAACACGCCGTCTTCAGTAATGAGTTTCAGGAGGCGCGGCGAGATTACGTGGATTCCGGAAAAGGCGAGAGGCTGCAATGTTGTTGACGGGCGCACGATTTCGTCAGGGGAGCCGGTGCCCTTCCTGCGGCCGCAGAGGAGTCCGTTTTCGCCGAAGAGAAGTTGACGCGAGGATTTTCGTTCTTGCACGGCGAGTGTTGCGAGGGCACTTTTTTCTGTGTGCGCTTCCACCATTTTCCGGAGGTCGATTGTGCTTAAGACATCCACATTGTGAAGAAGGAAGGGATTGTCGGGATTATTTTCCAGAAAAAACCAGGCCGCCTTTTTCAGGCCACCTCCCGTATCCAGCAATAAATCGTCTTCGCGGGAAATTGCGATTTGCATGCCGAGATTATTTTTCGTTTTCAGATACTCGATGATTTTTTCGGCGTGATGATGGACGTTGACGATAACTTCGCGGATGCCGAAGGATTG
The DNA here is from genome assembly GCA_035567915.1 of Candidatus Sulfotelmatobacter sp. Classification (GTDB taxonomy): domain Bacteria; phylum Acidobacteriota; class Terriglobia; order Acidiferrales; family UBA7541; genus Acidiferrum. Next base: position 302,189 of record DATMPA010000033.1, read on the forward strand.
CAAGCGTTCCAAGGTTATTTCCAAAAGAGTTCGGCCATTAATTTCGACTAACGCTTTGGGGAGATTGTCTGTAAGTGGTCGCAGGCGTGTGCCGAGGCCTGCAGCGAGGATCATGGCTTTCATTTTTGCACTTTCATCGGCGCGATGTTATTTGCCCATCTTTTCGAGCTCGAGGTGATGGACCTCAACTTTGAAGCCGCCGCGCGCATGCAGTCTTTTTCCGAGTTGCTCGGCCAGAAAAACGGAGCGGTGCTGGCCGCCGGTGCAGCCGAACGAGACCATCAGACTCTTGAATCCGCGGAGTTGATAATTATTTATGCTGGCATCCACAAGCGAATAGACCGAGGCCAAAAATTGATGGACGCTTTCCTGCTGATTCAAATACTCGATCACCGGCGTGTCCTTGCCGGTCAGGTCGCGGAAGCGCTCTTCTCTTCCTGGATTCGGCAAGCTTCGGCCGTCAAAAACAAAGCCACCGCCGTTTCCACTGTCGTCGCGCGGCATTTCGCGATGGAAAGAAAAACTGCTGATGTGCACGATGAGGCCGTCCGACTGTTTTGCGACTTGCTGCAATTTTTCGGAGCCGAGCATGCTTTCAAATGCTGAGGTCAAAGTAGGCAACGCGATGGGAAGTTCGACGTTATGCAACAGCCAGCGCAGGTTTTTCAGTGCGTATGGGACGCTTTGCAGGAAATGCGCTTTGCGTTCGTAGAATCCGCGGAAGCCGTATGCACCGAGGGCCTGCAAAATGCGGACATAAACGTAGGCATAGTAGTGTTTCAGGAATTTTTCGCGCTCGATGTCTGCGTATTCCGTGACGCAATCGAGATAATGTTCGAGAAGTTGCTGCCGCAACTCCGGCGGCAGATCCGCTTTAGCGTCATAGAGGAGTGAGGCGAGATCGTATTGCAGCGCGCCTCTTCGGCCGCCTTGATAGTCGAGAAAAAACGGCTTGCCGTCGCGCAGCATGATGTTGCGCGACTGGAAGTCACGATAAAGAAAGTAATCCCGATCGGCACTAAGTAAGAATTCTGTGAGCCGTTCAAAATCGTCTTCGAGCAACTGTTCATTGAATGGAATTGCCGCGAGACGCAGAAAATAGTATTTGAAATAGTTCAGGTCCCAAACGATGGACTGGCGATCGAAACTCCCTCGCGGATAGCAAGCGGCGTAATCCAGGTCGCGGCCCGCCTCAATCTGGAACCGGGGCAGCGTTTCAACAACTTTGCGGTAGGTCTCCACAACCTTCGGCGCGATTTCCGTTCCCGTTCGATTCTTTGAGAGAAAATCAAAGAGCGTCGTGTCGCCAAGATCCTCTTCGAGATACGCGCATTCGTTCAGCTCTTCGCCGTAGATTTCCGGTACCGGCAAGCCGTGACGGCGGAAGTGGCGAGAAAATTCGAGGAACGCCGCGTTCTCTTCGTGGACACCATACAAGATTCCGATCGCGCTTGCCCGAGGGCTGCCCAAGCGAATAATTTTGCGCCCTGACCCACCAAGCTCGCCTTGCAAGGGCAAGACGTGCTTCGGTGGCTCGTGAAAATACTCTTCAAAGAGTCGTTTCAGTACGTCCATTTTTACGTTTCCAGAAAATTCAGCAGCAGGCTGGCGCCATCAGTCATTCCTAGCATAGCCGATTCCTCGAACCCGTCTTTCTGCAATGCGCGGCCGCTGTGCCCAGAAATACGCAGGCGGATTCCACGATTTAGCCATCCCCAAATTATGTTGACCGTCTCGCATCAATTTCCTGTCCCAAAAGATCGCGGCGTCCAGACGTGGCGTGCTCATGGCTATAATGGTGCGATGCCCTCGCTCCCCAAAGAGTTCCGCCTCACCGAGCGGCGGAATCCTGCTTCTAAGAATCTTGACCGGATGTCTTCGCTTGAAATTGTGCGGCTGATGAATCGCGAAGATCAGAGGGTGGCGGGGGCCGTTGCGCGGGAAATTCCGGCAATCGCTCGCGCAGTGGACGAGATTGTTCGCAGCCTGCGCAGAGGTGGACGGCTGATTTACGTGGGCGCAGGATCGAGCGGGCGGCTTGCGATTCTGGATGCCGCCGAGTGTCCTCCCACGTTCGGCGTTTCGCGAAAAATTGTCCAGGCGTTAATTGCGGGTGGACGGCGCGCAATCACGAGCGCCGTAGAAGGCGCGGAAGATTCGGAGCGCAATGCCGAACGCGATTTGCAGCGGAAGAAACTTTCGAGCAAGGACGTGGTAGTCGGAGTTGCGGCGAGCGCAACGACGCCGTACGTGATGGGGGCGATTCGTTACGCGAAAAAGCGTGGCGCGGTGACGATTGGCGTAGCCGCAAACCGGGTTGGGCCGCTGATCAAGTTGGCCAAGATTTTCATAGCGCCGGAAGTTGGGCCGGAGGTGCTGACCGGCTCAACGCGTATGAAGGCGGGCACGGCACAAAAAATGGTCCTGAACATGCTTAGTACAGCGGCGATGGTGCAACTGGGACACGCCTATGAGAATTTAATGATTGATGCAGTGCTGACGAATAAGAAGTTAGAGGGACGCGCAGTGCGTATCCTGCGGGAGGCGTCCGGCAAGAGTGTGTCCTCTGCGGAACGCGCTTTGCGTTCTTCCGGACACGATATTCGTGTTGGGCTCATTATGCTGAAACGCGAGGTGAGCGCACGCGAGGCAAAGGGGTTGCTTAGCAAAGCGAAAGGAAATTTGAGAGCGGCTTTGGGCGAAACGGGAAAGCGGAATGGATAAATTTCTCATTAAGGGCGGCAAGGCGCTGAACGGGACCGTGTCGATCAGCGGCGCGAAGAACTCCGCGTTGCCGGCGATGGCGGCTGCGCTGTTAACGGCCGAGCCGGTTGCGCTGCACAACATTCCGCGCGTGCGCGACATCATCACGATGGCGAAGCTGCTAGCATTCATGGGAGCGAACGTTTCCGTGGACAGTTTTCCGGCGGCGGATTACTGCATTACGGCGAAAACAATTTCACATGCGGAGGCGCCGTACGAACTAGTGAAGACGATGCGGGCGTCGATTTTGACGCTCGGGCCGACGCTGGCGCGGATTGGAATCGCGCGCGTTTCACTTCCGGGCGGTTGCGCGATTGGGGCGCGGCCAGTGGATTTGCATCTTACGGCGCTGGAAAAAATGGGCGTAGAGATTGTGACCGCACACGGATTTATCGAGGCGCGCGCGCCACGGGGGCGATTGCAGGGCGCGCAAATCAAGTTTGAAAAGATCACGGTGACGGGCACGGAGAACATCTTGATGGCCGCGGCGCTGGCCGATGGCGAGACGGTTGTGGAAAATGCGGCGCGCGAACCGGAAGTTACGGACCTGATTGCGTTGTTGCGAAAAATGGGCGCGAAAATATCGGGCGATGGGACTTCCACACTACGAATTGGGGGCGTGCAAAAACTTGGCGGGGCGAATCATTTGGTGATTCCCGACCGGATCGAAGCTGGGACATTTCTGGTCGCCGGAGCAATTACCGGCGGCGACCTGACACTCATCAACTGCGATCCCGCGCATCTCGGCGCGACAATTGCACTACTGCAAAAGGCGGGCGCGGTCATTGAAACAACCGGGCCGCATCGCGTGCGCGTGCGCGCACCGCGCAAACTCGCGGCGGTGGACGTCACTACCGAGGAATATCCCGGCTTCGCGACAGACATGCAGGCGCAGTACATGGCGCTCGCGACGCAAGCTGAGGGAGTTTCTTCCATTAACGAGACGATTTTCGAGAACCGCTTTCTTCATGCCAGCGAAATGATGCGCATGGGAGCAAATATTTCCATTGAGGGCCACCGCGCTTTGGTTCACGGGCCTGCGGCGCTTTCCGGTACGACGGTTCAGGCGTCTGACCTGCGCGCGAGCGCGGGGCTTGTGCTTGCGGGATTGGTGGCGAGTGGCGAGACGATTGTCGAGCGCGTTTATCACATTGACCGTGGCTACGAGCGCATCGTTGAGAAGCTACGCGCGCTGGGGGCAGTGATCGCGCGCGTGCACGGACCGAGCGCGTGACGCTCCACCGCTTGTTGCGGCAGCACGGATCGTAGAAAATCAAAGGAGAGAGCTTGGCAACGTTCATCAGAGTTTGAGGTGTTTTCATGAAGAGACTATCCAAACAGACGTTTTTGCTCAGTGCCGCAATGGCCCTGGTTCTCCTTTCCAGCAGTGGGACAGTATGCGCTCAGGCGGCCGGGGCTGGTGCCGGTGCAAGTGGCGGAGCGGGCACTTCGACGACGCAGCCCGGGAGAGATACATCCCCGCTGAACGCCGAAAATGCGCTGGCGCTCCTGCCTCATCCGGCCGACAAGAAAGAGGAGAAAGCGTACGAGAAATTCCAGGTGGTACCAGCCACGGACGCTGCGAAAAAGATTGAGGCGGGCGAGAATTTCTTGAAGGCCTATCCAAAGAGCTCGCTTGCGCAATATGTCTATCCCATTTTGGTGGTGGGATACATTCAACTGGGCCAGATGGACAAAGGAATGGCCACGGCACAGCGGGACTTGGAGATTAATCCTAAAGACTTCCGGACGATGGCCGTGCTTTCGCAAGCGCTGGCAAGGACCTACAATCCCACAGCGCCGAACGCAGGAGATCAACTGGCGAAGGCGGAGGACTACGGAAAGAAAGCGCTGGAGGGAATACCCACGCTGAAGAAACCGGAAGGAGTCAGCGACGAGACTTTTTCGCAGATGAAGACGGAAACGGAGGCGATGGCGCGCGGAGGAGTTGGGCTTGTGCTGCTCCGCAATAATAAATTTGACGAGTCGATTCCGGAGCTGGAAAAAGCAACGAGCCTGAATGCAACGGATCAGACGAACTTTTATTTGCTGGGAATGGCGGAGGCGAATACCAAGCGGTTTGGGGAAGCAGCGGCGGCGTTTTCCAAATGTGCCGCTTTGGCCGGAAATCTGCAAGCGCCTTGCACCGCAGCGGCTGCGGACGCGAAAAAGAGCGCGGGGCAATAGTAGCGATTCATCAATGAAATTGATGTTGCGGCGCAAATCAGGTTTCCTGGTGTGGTTCCGGGGGTTTTGAGTTTCTGCTACACTCGGTGCCAGTCAATTCGCGGCGCATTGCGCCGAAATTTACGGAGGACGCACGGATGTCCAACACTCAGCTTCTGGAAAAGCTCGATGCCGCTATCGCGGAAAAAAATCTGCTGAAGCATCCATTCTATCAGGATTGGCAGGCGGGGAAACTTTCACGCGAGTCGCTGCAGCTTTACGCCACGCAGTATTACCGGCATGTGGAGGCGTTTCCGCAGCATCTGCGCGTCCTTGCAGCGCGGGGCGATGAATCGCTGAAGCCGGTGGTGCGGGAAAATCTGGCAGAAGAAGAGAATCCTGAACGGCCGCATCCTCAGTTGTGGCGCGACTTTGCCGCTACGCTTGGCGTCAGCGAGGATGACGTCACTTCTTCGCCTGCCCTGCCTGGCACACAGCATGTGGTTCAGAAGTTCCGCGAAATTTGCGCGAACCGGTCTGTTGCGGAAGCCGTGGCAGCTTTGTATGCGTATGAATCGCAAGTTCCGGAAATCGCGACGAAGAAGATTGATGGACTGAAACGTTTTTATGGGATCACCGAACCGAAAGGTCTAGCGTATTTTGAAGTTCACGAGGAAGCGGACAAGGAGCATCGGGCCGCGTGGCGTGGATGGCTCGAAGCGAACGCTAACGGAAGTGAAGAACAGATACTGGCGTCCACCAATGAAGCGCTGGACGCGCTTTGGGGCGCACTTTCCGCAGTGCATTCCAACTGCTCAACGAACTAAGAAAACTCTCTCCAAATGGAAGACGGCCTCCGGAGTTCCGGAGGCCGTCTTGTTTCTTGATGGTCTGTGCGATTTACTCGGTAACGACGCCGCCGGCGGCTTCCTTCTTTAGTGTCTGCTTCTCGCGAGCTTCTTTTATTAGTGCTTTGCGCGACAACCGAATCTTGTTGCCCTCGATCGCCAGCACTTTCACAAGAACCTGGTCACCGAGTTTCAGTTCATCGCGCACGTCGCGGATGCGATGTTCGGAAATTTCGCTGATGTGGAGGAGCCCGTCGGTTCCGGGGAAAAGTTCGACGAATGCGCCGAATTCCGCGAGGCGAACGACTTTGCCGAGATAGGTTTTGCCGATCTCTGCGCTCGCAGTAACGTCGCGGACCATTTGCAACGCCGCGTCTCCGCCTGCGCCACTGGTGGCGAAGATGTGGACGGTTCCGTCTTCGTGGACGTCAATCTTGACGCCGGTCTGTTCGATGATGGATTTGATTTTCTTTCCGCCCGGACCAATGAGGTCGCGGATCTTGTCGGTCGGAATGCTGAGCTTGAAGAGGCGCGGCGCGTACGCAGAGATTGCCGTCCTCGCCTCGCTAAGCGTCGCGTCCATGATGTCCAGAATGCTCAGGCGCGCTTGCTTCGCTTGCGCCAGGGCTTCGCGCATCATGGGAATGCTGATGCCGGTGACCTTGATGTCCATCTGCAGCGCGGTGATGCCAGTTCGCGTGCCGGCGACTTTGAAGTCCATGTCACCGTAGTGGTCTTCGGCGCCGGCAATATCCGTGAGGATGGAGTATTTGCCGCCGTCACCGACGACCAAGCCCATGGCGATACCCGCACATGCGGACTTGAGCGGAACGCCCGCGTCCATCATGGCAAGCGAACCACCACAAACCGTGGCCATCGAGGAGGAACCGTTGGATTCGAGGATGTCGCTCACAAGGCGCATCGCGTAAGGAAAATCCGCTTCGGGCGGGAGAAGACTCGTCAGTGCGCGTTCCGCAAGCGCGCCGTGACCGATTTCGCGCCGGCCCGGTCCGCGCACCGGCTTCACTTCACCGACGCTGAACGGCGGGAAGTTGTAGTGCAACATGAAGCGCTTGAACGTGTCCTGCGCAAAGAGAAGATCCAGACGCTGCTGGTCTTCCTTGGTGCCGAGCGTGAGGGTTGCAAGAGCCTGTGTTTCACCGCGTGTAAAAAGCGCGGAGCCGTGCACGCGGGGGAGCAAGGTGGTTTCGCAAATGATCTTGCGGATTTGATCGAAGCGGCGGCCGTCCGGACGGCGACGTGCGTTCAGGATTTCGTCGCGAAAAATTTCTTCCTTGAGGCGGTCAAAGGCGCGCTTGGTGAGCGTGATCTTGTCTTCTTCCTCTTCAGGAATCGCTTCGACGAGCTTGGCCTTGAGGGCGTCCACAAGGGCGTAGCTTTCCTTTTTCGGATGCTTTTCGGTATTGAGGGCGTCCTTTAGATCGGCGGAGATGGTTTTTTTGAGATTGTTGTAAATCGCGTCGTCAAACGGGAACGGCGCGACTTCGACTTTTTTCGGCTTCAGTTGCGCGTGCAATTCCTTGATGGCGCCGATAATTTTCTTGATTTGCGCGTGGCCGAATTCGAGGGCTTCAACGACGGTGTCTTCAGAAACTTCGAGCGAACCAGCTTCAACCATCATGATGGCTTCTTCCGAAGCAGCGATGACGATATTCAAAGCGCTGGTTTTTTGTTCGGCGACGGTCGGATTGGCAACGAGCTGGCCGTTGAGGAGGCCAATGCGGACTGCAGCGATCGGCGTTGGAAACGGCAAGTCAGAACAGTATGCCGCAGCGGCGGCGCCGGTGACGGCGATGACGTCCGGGTCATTTTCGCTGTCCGCGGACAGCACCAATGCGTTCACTTGCGTTTCGTTGCGCCAGGATTCCGGAAACAACGGACGCATCGGGCGGTCAATCAGACGGGAGACCAAGATTTCGCGCTCTGTCGGGCGTCCTTCGCGTTTGAAAAAGCCGCCGGGAATCTTTCCCGCGGAGTAGGTGTATTCGCGGTAGTCCACGGTCAACGGCAAAAAATCTCTGTCGTTCGGTTTGTTCGCCATCACCGCCGTATTGAGCACGACGGTGTCACCATACTTCGCCACGATGGCGCCGTTGGCTTGCTTGGCAATTTTTCCGGTTTCCAGGATCAGCGCCCGGCCGCCTACTTCCACCGACACCTGATGCGGCGCCGGGATTTGAATATTCTCTGCCATAGTTTATTTCCCCTGGTCCCGCCTTGCGGGACTTCTTCCTAATTCAGTCTTCCAAACCGTTCGTTTCTGGGCAGGGCTCAAGCCCGGGAGAGAACGGCTGCACTCAACATGAATGTTCTGTGAAAGAAAAGAGGCACCATCTACCGGGGAAATCGCCAATTCTGCACACCAAGAGACAGCCCGGCTTTACCGTAGCCGGTTCTCACACAAGGACACAGTCCCCATGCTTTCCATCGTTTGGCTTGTTCGCTTCAAAAACTGCCGTTTTGACTTCGAGCAGTTACTTGCGCAGGCTAAGGCGATCAACAATCTCGCGGTACCGATCCGGGTCACGCCGGTTGAGATAGTCCAGCAGCCGCCGGCGCTTGTTGACCATCATGATCAAACCTCGCCGGGACGCATGGTCTTTAACGTGAGACTTGAGATGCGTCGTCAAGTAGTTGATCCTCTCGCTCAGAAGCGCGATCTGCACTTCCGGCGAGCCGGTATCCTTCACATGAGTCCGGAACTGTTCGATCAACACGGCTTTCGGTGCGCTCAAGTTCCCTCTCCGTCGTCCCCTGAATTTGTCCTCTTATCTTCGACTCATTCAGCGTAACACAGAATTTCTTTTTCTGTAAAGTATCCGGCCGCGGCGTTTTTGGCCCTGACGCTATCGAAAATCCTTTGTTTCTAACCCCATATTCGCTACATTGTGCGAGCGCTTTTCTCTACTAGGTGCATCAAAAGACAAGCCGAACGTAGCGCGGCAAGCGTTTCGTGTCATTGCCGCTGAAGCTGTGGACTCTCTCAATCATGCACACATCGCATAGCCGACAAATTTCAAGGATTTTGGCTTTCCTGCTTCTTGCCCTTGGCGCCTGCGCCAACGGCGCGCCCGCGGAAGAGAAGCCGGACGCGCCTGTTGCCAAGATTGAGGCCATGGCGAGCGGCCAGAGCCCCGCTAATTCTTTCGCAAGCCGGCCCGTGCGCGACGGATCTCTACCGGAGCGATTGGCGGGTTTCAAACGCGGCTTTAAGTCTTTTGAAACGCCGGATGACGCGCCGCCTCTCGCTGTCCGGCAAAAGTACATTTACGCGTTGTATCAGGCGGAGGATTTGAAGGCGCACATTGGCAACGTCTTACAAGCCGCTGTGCAGCAGGGATTGGATACGACGCCGCATTATGGGCAGGGATGGGGCCCGTACGCGCAAAGATATGGGGCGGCGGAGGCGGATCAAGTTACATCGTGCTTCTTTATTTATGGATTTTTGCCTCATTTGATGAAGACCGACCCGCGATACTTTCGAAAAAAGCAAGGCTCAGTCTGGTCGCGGATGAATTATGCAGTGACGCGAACGCTGGTGACGCGGACCGACGCGGGCGGCGCGACATTTAATTCGCCCCAGGTGGTAGGACAGCTTCTTCAAGGCGGGATTTCCACGGCGTATTATCCGGCGCAGGACCGCACGGCTGGCCACGTCTTTGAGGACTGGGGGCTCAGTCTGGCGTTTAACAGCGGGTACAACATCGCCAGCGAGTTCTATCCGGACATCCTGCACCATATCTTCCACAAGAAGTAGTTCACATTCCCAGACGAATTTTCCGCGCCCGATTCGCTTAATCTCGTCTATTTTCTATTCGAATTAAGTCGGTTTGACTTAGCGATTGGAAAAGACGTAAATCGTATATCAGTTCTTATTGTTTGTGGGGAGCGTCATGCGAAAGCTGTTTCGACCTACTCTTGTCTTCCTGGCTTTACATCTGTTCGCGTTTTCCGCCGCTCGCGGGCAAGCGGGCAATGGCGAACTTACAGGCGAGGTTCGTGACTCTAGTCAGGGCATCGTTCCCGAAGCTCGCGTCGTATTGACAGAACAAGGTACAAACCTCCGCTACGAAACAACTACAAATGACGCAGGAGTCTATCAGTACTCCACCTTGAAACCTGGGCGCTATTCCCTGACGGTGGAGAAAAACGGCTTCGAGCGTTACGAGCGGCAAGATATCACCGTTCGCACGGGCGAAAGGCTCCGCGCGGATGTCGCGCTTACTGTAGGAACTGTGACGGCGAGCGTAGTTGTCAAAGAGGACGCTTCGCTTCTGCGCACGGAATCTGCGACGCTGGGACAAGTTATTGACTCCAGAGCGATTCCCGAACTGCCACTCAATGGCCGCACGTTCATCAATCTTATTGGACTTGCCCCGGGTATCGCGTTACCTCCCGGCTCTGCCCTGCCCAGACTGAGCGGCAGCCGCCCGCGCACGAATGAATATCTCTACGATGGCATAGGCGTTTTGCAGCCGGAACCTGGTCAGGTGGCTTTCTTTCCCATCATTGACGCCATTCGCGAATTCAATGTGCAGACAAACGATTCGTCAGCTGCGTTCGGCAGGTTTAACGGAGGTGTGGTTAATCTGACTACCAAGTCCGGGAGCAACGATTTTCACGGCACCGTCTTTGAGTTTCTGCGCAACGAGGTGCTGAATGCCCGCAACCTGTTCGCCCCGGCAACGGGGACGAACCCCAACAAACCGGAGTTCCGCCGCAATCAATTTGGATTTGTGCTAGGCGGCCCCGTCATTCACGACAAAACATTTTTCTTTGTGGACTATCAGGGAACGCGGCAACTGATTGGTCGTACCGTCACGTCCACGGTTCCTACGGTCGCAGAGCGAGATGGAGATTTTTCCGCTCTTCTGGGAGCACCTCTCTACCGCACTCCATCTGGAACCGTAACCACGTCGCCGACAGGCAATACGCCAATCAACACCACGGATACGAACGGCAACACAATCCAGGCCCGCCAGGGCATGATTTTTCGCCCTTCGGACCATCACGCCTACGCAGGAAACGTGATCGCGACGGGTACTTATGATACGGCCGCAGCCACGCTGCTTGCCCGCTTCCCCCAACCCACTTCATCGGGACTTGCCAACAACTTCCGAACGCTTGGCAACGAACCAGACAATCAGGATCAATTCGACATTCGCATGGACCATCGCTTCAGAGAACGGGACCAAGTGTTTGCGCGCTATTCGTATTTCAAGGATTTTACGAAACCGGTGACCCCTCTTCCCGATGGAAGCGGTACGATCGGCGGAACATCAGCGCTGGGACCTCAGGACACGCTCGCGCAATCGGTTGTCGGCAACTACGTTCATCTGTTTTCCCTCGCTTTGGTCAACGAGTTTCGTTTTGGTTACACGCGAAGGAAGGTAGACCGCGCGGCGCTGCTTCTTTCGGCTCCGCCGTCCGACAGCCTCGGGATTCCTGGAATTCCTTCGAACGGCGCGTTCGAAAATGAGCTGCCCACATTTTCGATCAGCGGCTTCCAGCAATTGGGTCCGCCCGCCAACATGGCTTCGACGTTCCGAACCGACGTCACCGAACTTGCCGACACCGCTTCTTTTACAAAAGGCCGCCATTCCCTGAAATTTGGAATTGATAACCGTATTTCCCGGCTGGACGTGATTCAGCCGCCATCACCTACGGGCCTGTTCACGTTTAGCACGCTTTTCACAAACCTGAATGGAGTCGCCGGGACTGGCTCGTCGCTAGCAAGCTTCTTGCTCGGCCAGGTGCAGCAATTTTCGATCGACGTCCAGCAACAAGTCCTGCAACCGCGCGCCTGGTTTCAGGAGTGGTTCGTTCAAGATGACTGGAAATTGACTTCCCGGCTCAACTTGAATCTGGGAGTTCGTTACACCTTGAACTTTCCTTCCACCGAGGCTCACAATCAGGGAGCGGTCTTCAATCTTGGAACGGAGGAGCTGCAGTACCTCGGGAAAGACGGATTCTCGCAATCTTCGAGAACTTTGCATTGGAAGAATTTTGGCCCCCGCGTTGGTTTGTCCTATCTCCTCACGAAAAAAACCGTCGTTCGATCGGGATATGGATTGGCGTTCTTCGATCAAGCAGGTATTACAACGCCGTTCACGAATCCACAATTTCCGTTTGTGCAGACAGTAACGCAGGCCACACTCGACAACGTCACCCCAGCGTTCGTCTTGTCGAGCGGACCCACCTTTCAGCCTGTGGCCGCAACGCCTGACGCGGGCTTAGGACAAGGGGTATTCACCGTGGACCGGAATCTAGGCTCCGGCTATATCCAGCAATGGAACCTGGCCATTCAACGCGAAATCAATCCGAATCTTAGCTTTGAAATTGCGTACGTTGGCTCCAAGGCTACGCATCTGGGCGATCCGGACGCGAACATCAACCAGCTCACGTCTGAACAACTGGCGACCGGGGCTTCGCTGTTGACCAAAGTGAACAATCCCTTTTTTGGGGAGATCCCTGCGTCATCTTCTTTGGGACAGCCCAAAATCACCGAGGCACAACTTCTGAAGCCGTTTCCGCGCTTCACCAACGTAACTTTTTTCCGGAACAACATTGGGAATTCGAACTACAACGCTGTGCAAGCCAAACTGGAAAAGCGGTTCTCTTACGGACTTTCTTTTCTGGTCAGCTACACGCGCTCCAAGTTGATTGACGACGCGTCCTCCGTCTTTGACTCTTCCATCTTTACAGGACCAGTCGCCAATTATCCCGTGGCAAACGGTTTCAATCGAAGATTGGATCGGGACGTTTCGAATGGCGACATTCCTAACGTGACCGCTGTCAGTTGGACCTACGAGTTGCCTGTGGGGCCCGGGCACGGCCTGAATCCGAGCGGGGTTGTTGGGAAATTCACAAATGGCTGGCAGATAGCCGGGATTGTTTCGCTGCAATCCGGCATCCCTGTCGCCGTTACGCAGGTCACGAATTTCAACGCATTTGCAGGATACGGAACGCAGCGGCCTACGTGCGTTGCCAACGTAAACCTTCCTGATTCAGACCGTTCGACAGCAAAGTTTTTCAATGTGGACGCCTTCCAGATCACGCCCCAATTTTCCTTGGGGACTTGCTCGCGCAATCCTGTTCGCGGGCCAACCTATCAAGATGCCGACTTGGCGCTGCTCAAGAGAACAATGATTACGGAACGATTCAACCTCGACTTTCGCGCGGAAGTGTTCAACCTTACGAACACTCCGCCTCTCGGGGCTCCGAACGTCGTCGCAGGGGCCGCTGGTTTTGGCTCCATCACTTCAGCCGGCGACCCGCGCGTGATGCAATTCGCGCTTAAGTTCAACTTCTGAACTTTTGAAGGCGGGGAATAGGCTCCGGCTTGCAAAGTGATGCGGCAGCCTCTACGCTACTTGTTCACTAAACAGCCGGAGCCGCATGCCCAATCTCACGCCCGAAGTTATTGTTCTTGTGTTCATCTGGTACGTCGTTTTCCTTTTTTCTACTACCTGCCATGAGGCTGCACACGCGCTCGCCGCGAAACTTCAGGGAGATGAAACAGCGGCAAAGGGCGGCCAGGTAACACTAAATCCTATACCTCATATTCGCCGCGAGCCGTTTGGTATGGTGCTCGTACCGATTGGGTCCGCAATCCTCTCCGGAGGCACTTATCTTTTCGGTTGGGCCAGCGCTCCTCTCGATCCAGATTGGGCATACCGCTATCCCCGTCGCGCCGCTCTCATGGCGCTTGCCGGGCCGACTACGAACTTCCTACTGATGTTCCTAGCTGTGATCGGTTTTCACCTTGGCAATTATTTCCATGTTTTCCGTGGGCATGAATCCTGGGGACCGTTCCTTGCGCAAGTCCTCCTGGTTCTCTTTTCGCTGAACCTTTTACTTGGGATATTTAATCTCGTACCAGCGCCCCCGCTCGATGGCAGCTCGGTCGTTATGCTGTTCATGAACGATTCCGCCGCCCGCCGCTATCTCGACTGGCTGCGGGGTGGCAACTACGGATTGGTTGGATTGCTCATAGCAATAGTTCTGTTCCGATACGCATACGGGCCTATCTATGAGCAAGTCGCCTCTTTTCTTCTTCCTCGCTATCTTTCTTGACGGGGAGTCCCGTGCGCTCCAATGCCGTTCTGGGAAAATGATCCGTTAGCCGGTTCCGTATCGGAACAGATTGTTCCGCGCGCTTTTTTTCGGCTCCAGTTCTTCTTTTCTTTCGCATCCCTCATAGTCCGCAACGTTCTATTTTTCCTGAACTTGTAAGGCATTCCACTCGCGGCGGAGTAGAGATGTTTTGCTTTTGAGCGGGAAGGAATCGCCACGCGTAATTCCTTGCAAACGGATCAGAAGCAAGCGAGGAATGTTCTAACGCGGGACACGGTTCGGAGTTGATTCAAACTCCCATCCATCACAATGCGGGAAATCAAAGAAAACAGGCAGCTTGCTTTGGAGGAAGTTTGGCATGCGCGATGCATGACTCCTCGTTGTTGCGAGGCAGAGATAGAGAAGAGATTGAGCGGTAAGAACAGAGAGAGGTTTGGAGAAAAATTTGAAAGCGCAGAAAAGCAGTTTGCTGCTGCGCGAAAACGTCTCCCCAACTCGGTCCCCCAAGTCGCTCCACGATTCGCTAGCCAGAACCCCCAGGCGCCGCCGTCTGAACCCTGAAAAACAGACACGGCGCCTTTTCTTCGTTTGGACTTAAGACTTCGGTGGCCAGGAGATTTGGCCGGTGCGCTGGTAAGCCAAATTTGCAATTTGGCCGGTGCGAGCTGCGGCGACGCCGGTTTCGACCGGCGCATTCGGCTCTTTGCGGCTTTTGATGCAATCGAAAAAGTTCTGCATGTGAGAGATCGTTCCGTCGCGGAAGCTGTCGGCTTTCACCACCGGATTTTCTTTCGCGCCCACTCCTTCGCGATAAATGCCGAAGCCGCTGCGATTCAGCTTGAGCGTGCCTTCTGTGCCGCGAAATTCCAGGCCTCCATCGTCAATGGAAGATGCCATCATCCCTTCGTAGATGACATCGAATCCAGGATAGCGAAAAGCTGCCTGGACCGTATCCGGGCAGTCCCACTGCTCGAAAACGTATTTGTCTCCGAGCATATGTACCTGGCGCGGAGTATCGGCCTTCATGGCCCAGTGGACAACGTCGATCCAATGGGTGCAGAGATCGGTCATGGCGCCGCCGCCGAAATTCCAGAACCAGCGCCAGCGGTAGAATTTTTCTTCGGAGAATGGCTGTGCCGGAGCATTGCCGAGCCACTGCTTCCAATCGAGAGCTTGCGTGTCCACAGGTTTGTGAGACGACCCGGGTTGATAGTTCTGCCACCAATAGGTGCGGACTTGGGGAACGCGTCCGATGCTTCCGCCCTGGATGAGATCCACGGCGTCGCGGAAGTGGCTCCAACTCCGCTGCTGCATGCCGCATTGCAAAATTCGCTTATTCGACCGGACGGCTGCAATCAGAGCCGCGCCCTCTTCGATGGCGTGCGTGACTGGTTTTTCGAGGTAGACGTCTTTGCCTGCGGCGAGGGCGTCGAGCGCCATGGGCACGTGCCAGTGATCGGGCGAGGAGATAAAGACGGCGTCGAGCGGTTGCTGTAGGACTTCGCGATAGTCGCCGTGCGTGGTCGCGAGACCCTTCGAACGCTCCTTGATTGCGTCGCGGCGCGGACCATAGACGTCGCTCACCGCGGCGATCTGAACGTTGCCTGCCTTGTCCGCCGCGTCGAGCAGATTGTTCATGCGGCCGCCGGCACCAATGACACCGATGCGAAGGGCGTCATTTGCGCCGAGGACGCGGGTGGATGCCAGAGCAGTCACGCCCGTGGCGATGAGAAAAGTACGACGATTCGGGGGGTATCGCATGGTGGCATCTTAGCGAGTCACGGGCGGGCAGGAAAGATCTAAAAAGTGCAGCAATGACGAGGCGACAAGGCAGGACCGAAAGCGACGAGGCACGCTACGAGCCAGTAACAGAACTTGCGTGAAAAAAAAGGCGCCACATAGTGGCGCCCGAGGTTAGGTGAATGAGATGTCCAGAATGCTACGAGCGGCGCAGCTTCAGGCCGGCAAGCGTAAGACCCGCAGCAAGCAGCAAGAGCGAGCTTGGTTCCGGAACGGAAGTTCCGTTGCCGGTGGAAATCGTGGCATCACCGTGAGTGGCGTAGAAAACCCAGGTCGAAGGAGTGGACGAGTTGAAAATGAACGTTGCCTGATTGGCACCGTTCGTTCCGTCTGGCATTTGCGAGAAGATGCTTGAGGGATCGCCGCTAAGCAGATTGTCGGGGTCCGAACAAAATCCTAACAGCTGCGCAGTCATCGTGGGGTCATCGCCGCACAAAAAGCTGCCGAAGACGTCGCTTGCCCCAGTCAATGTCAAGGTAACCTGCGTGCCATCAGAAACGCCGTTGACCAGGAACAGATCGAACGGACCGAGGGTGCTAAAGGTTGACGTATCGAAATCTGTGAGTGTGAAGGCAGTCCAAGTGGCCAAAGAGTCTGATACCTTCGCAAAGTCCACGCAAGCTGGGTTCACTTGGATAGTGGCGACGCAGCCCCCCGTAGGATTGACTACTCCTTTGCCGGAGGCTCCCAAGTCTGTACGGACGCTGTTCGCAAAGATGGGTGAAGCGGACAACGTGAATATCGCCAGAAAAGCCAAAGCGTAGATGCAGCGGAATTTGTTCATTATTCAGTTCCCTCGACTGAAAGTAGGACAAGGCTGAGAACGGGGGTTGGTACCGACCACGCCTTACGCATTTTTAGTGCAATTGGCTTGCCTTAGTGGTGAGGAGGCCAAGCAACTCAGTCTGCGGGACTTACGTTTTCCACAGGCTAAAGAAAAGTCAAAGAATCTGCAAATCGTTGCGCAAAGGTGAACCTTGGTTGCACACCGTAATCTTTAGGCCAATTTCCGTAGAAATTACATTCGAAACGGTTCCCTGCCCAGCCGTGGCATAATGTGCGCACTTTGCGTGAAATTGGATGAATGATTCGAAGTCGAGGCCGGACCAGCCTGCGCCGGACGCGGGATCGCAGGGTGATGCTGAGCGCACCCTGAGCGGAGAAATATCCGCAACGCCACGAGCATATTCAACAGAAGCGGCGTTTCTTCCCCGTCAAATTCTTGCAAATCGGTTTGAAATTGTTGGATTCATCGCGCGCGGCGGGATGGGCGAAGTGTATGAAGCGCTGGACACCGAGCTGAACGAACGCGTTGCGCTGAAAACAGTGCGATTTGAATTGGCACACAAGGAACAGACTCTCGAGCGCTTCAAGCGAGAGATCCAATTGGCGCGCAGAGTAACCCACCCCAATGTATGTCGAACGTTTGACGTATTTCGCCACCAAGAGACCGGCGCCGATGGCAACCCGCGCGAAACGCTAATCGTCAGCATGGAACTACTCCGCGGCGAAACACTGGAGCAACGGATTCGCAGTCAGGGGCAGATGACTACCGCGGAGTCGCTGCCACTCGTGGAGCAAATGACGGCGGGGCTGCATTCCGCGCACAAGGCAGGCGTGGTGCACCGGGATTTCAAGAGCAGCAACGTGATTCTGATTCCTTTGGAAGAGAACTCCGGCGGCGTGCGCGTTGTTGTGACGGATTTCGGGTTGGCGCGTTCAGCGATTTCAGGAGGCGAATCGCTAACAGGTTCATTGGACATGCTGGGGACACCGGCGTATATGGCACCCGAACAACTCAACAATGGGGAGATTACGCCTGCGACAGACGTATATGCGCTGGGAATTGTGCTGTATGAAATGGTAACCGGCAAATTTCCGTTTTCAGGCGAGACGGCAATTTCCATGGCGTTGAAACGGTTGACTGCTCCGGCGCCATCACCGCGCGAGATCGTTCCGGGACTTGAAGAGCGCTGGGAAGAAGTGATTCTGCGATGTCTGGAACGGGAGCCGGAAAACAGATTCGCCAGTACTGAAGATGTTGCCATTGCGTTGCGCGACCCGACGATAGCTTTGCCCAAAAAGCGAGCTGCCAGTTTTTCCACGTCAATGAAGCCGGTTGCCGCGGCTGGGTTGGCTCTGCTGTTGGCGACAGGCGGATACTTTGCGTTCAGCAGGCGCGCTCCGAAAGATTCGGAAGCGATTGCGGCGCCTGCGGGCGGGCAGGCTCGAACTTCGGTGGCTGTGCTGGGATTTCAGGATCTTTCGGAGAAGAAGACCTCGAACCTTATTGGCGAGACGCTCTCGGAAAATTTATGGTCCCAACTGGACACGGACGAGCTGCGCTTCATCTCTCCGAGTCAGGTGGACGAGATGAAGAAAAACCTCGGGCTACGCGCGGAAGCCGCGCCAAGCAAAGATGAGTTGACGAAAATCGGGCAATATTTGGGCTGCGATGTTCTAGTGATTGGATCGTACAGAAGGGATGCATCGGCCAGTCCTGCGAAAGTGGACTGGAATGCGCATCTGGTGAGACTGAAAAACGGAGAGAGCTTCGGCTCCGTACAGCGGCCCGGCACAGAAGCAAATCTCAATGAAATGGCAGCGGCAGCTGGCAGGCTCTTCCGCGAAAAACTAGGCGTCAAACTGAGCGCAGCGGAGGAAGCCCGCTTGGACAGTTCCCTTAGCACGAATGCCGAGGCGCTGCGATTCTTTTCTGAGGCGAGAGAAAAACAAAGCAGGTTTGACCTGTTGGGTGCGGCGAAGCTGCTGGAAAGGGCTGTTGCCGCTGATCCAAAGTTCGTGCAAGCGCACGGAGCGCTGGCTGAGGCATGGTCCGATCTCGGGTTTGAAGCGAAGGCCCGTGAGGAAGCCAAGAAAGCCTTTGAACTCGTGGAAAAGCTTTCCTCTGAGGGAAAAGGATTGGTGACCGGCCGTTACTACGAAATGACGCGCGATTGGGACAAAGCAAATCAGCAGTATGCGCAACTTTGGACGCTATACGGAGATGAACCGGAGTACGGATTGCTGCTAGCGAGAAGCCAGGCCAACGGCGGCAAAGCACAAGCCGCGTTGACGACGCTATCGCAAGTTCGACAAAAAACGATGTCTCTGGGCTTGGCAGCACGCGTCGAATTGGCAACCGCGGACGCGCAAGATTCACTGGGAAATCATCCAGAGCAACTGACCGCGGCGACCGCGGCAGCGGAGAAAGCGCAGACGTTAAAAGCAGGATTGCTGCTGGCAAGGGCACGAATCCAGCAATGCTGGGCGCTTCTCAACATTGGACAGACAGATCGGGCAAAACCGATGTGTGAAGAAGCGCGCACGCTAAACCGGCAGGCGGGCGACCAGCTTGGTTTGGCTCGAGCGACGAACGAAGTGGCAAACGCTTACTGGAAGGCAGGAGATAACGCGAGCGCCAAGCCGCTTTACGAACAGGCACTCACCATATCTCAAGCGATTGGGGACAAGCTGGACGAAGCGGGAGCTCAGCTGAATCTGGCGAACATTCAGTATCAGGAGAGGGATTTGGAGAAAGCCAAGTCTTCTTATCGGCGAAGCATCGAGATTGCTCAGGAAAGAGGCGACAAAAATTCGGTTGCCTTGGCACAGCAAACTTTGGGAGCAATTTTCTATCTACAAGGTGATGCCAAGGCTGGCAGCGAAATGTATCGGCGAGCGATTGCCCTGACCAAGGAGATCGGAGATAAGGAGACCGAAGCGAGAGCGCTGAACAACTTGTGTGCCAACTCCTTGCAAGCGGGCGAAGTAGCGCAGGCTCTGCAGAGTTGCGAGGAATCTTTAAAGCTGCGAAAAGAGATGGCGGACAAGGGCGACCTTGCACGGACCCTGGCGAATCAGGGCGACGTGGAAAGAACGCGGGGAAATTTGACGGCGGCCAGACAGAGTTACGAGCAGGCACTTGCCATTCAGGATGAACTGAAACAGAAAAGTGACGCGGCCTACCTGCGAATTTCGCTGGCCACGCTGGCGCTGGACGAACGGCGAGCCAAAGACGCCAAGGAATTGGTGGAAGCCGCTATCGCAGAACTTATCTTGGAGAAAGATGAAGACGGTGAAGCAGGAGGCCGATCGGTTCTGGCCCAGATTCTATTGTCACAGGGAGACAATGCAAGCGCACTAACGCAAAGCCGACAAGCAGTCGAACTTGCGAAAAAAGCCAGCGATAAAATCGTCGAACTCGAAGCGACGATCACTGAAGTGAAAGCGGGAGCAACGGCGAGCAACTTGAGCGCAAGCGTTACGAAGCTTAAAAGCGTTGAGCTGGGGGCGCGCAAAAATGGATTCGCGCAAGTTGCCTTTGAGGCGCGGCTTGCGATGGGGAAATTACAAATGAATAACGGAAAGAATGCGGAAGGAAACAGTACCTTGCGAGCGTTGGCGCAGGACGCGAAATCGAAGGGGTTCGGATTAATTGCAAAGGAGGCGTTGGTGGGCAACTGAGCGCCAAAACATGAGCCTGAAATAAAAAAGCCCCGAAAAGGAATTCGGGGCTTTTTGCTTGAGTCCTGCAAGCTGTCTAAAAAAGATTCCAAAGGAACTGATTGTAAACCTCGTGGTGGTACTGCACTTCCTGTGCTTTGACGAAAGTACCCAGGGCACGGGGGCAGCGGTCGGCGGAAGCGCGTTTGAGATCGGAGTAGCGGGCTTTGACATCCGCACCGAGCAGCTTGGTTACCCAGTCTGCCTTTTCGAAATCTTCTATGGCGGTGTAAATGTTGTCCGGAAGATAGCGCTCCGCTTGGCGGAGATTTTTGATTTTCGCGGTGTCACCGTCGATTCCCGACTTGAAGATGGAGTACATCACGAGGTAAGGATTGGCGTCCGGCGCGACGGAACGCACTTCAACGCGCATGCTTTTCTCGTTGCCGATGGGGATGCGGATCATCGAGCCGCGATCCACGGGCGAAGCCTTGATCTGGTTGGGCGCTTCAAAATGGGGGTCGAGACGGCGGTAGGCATTTACGCTGGGATTGAGAAGCAAGCAGATGTCGTTGCCATGGGTGAGAATGCGGTCCAAGAAAGACCAGCCGAGCTTGCTGAGTTTTTCTTCGCCTTTAGGATCCCAAAAGAGATTTTTGCCGCCCTCGCTGATAGAAACGTTCGTGTGCATGCCGCTGCCGTTGACTCCGACCACGGGTTTGGGCAGGAAGCTCGCGGTGAGGCCCATCTTGGTGGCGACCTGGCGGCAAATCAATTTATAAAGTTGAATCTGGTCGGCGGCCGCAACAACTTCGCCGTAGCCATAGTTGATTTCGAACTGTGACGGAGCGACTTCAGGATGGTCTTTTTCGTTCTGGAAGCCCATGGCGCGCTGCACTTCGGCGGTGGTGTCAATGAAGGTGCGGAGCGGATCGCTGGGAAGTGAGTGATAGTAGCCGCCGGTATTCACATACTCGAATTTGTGGGTTTCGTGATAGTGGCGTTCGGCGTTCTCACCTTTGAAGAGGAACCCTTCGATTTCGTTGGCCGCGTTGAGCGTATAGCCTTCCTTCTTGTGGAGGGCCTCGGCGTAGCCCTTAAGCGCGCCGCGAATGTCGGCGCTGTAAGGCGAGCCGTCCTTGTCAATCACTTCGCCAAAGACGAGAACCTTGCCGGAGCCGAAAACATCGGCAGGCGCCCAATAAAAGGCGCCCCAATCCATGCCGAGGCGAAGATCGCTTTCGCGCTGCGCGGTAAAACCACGGATGGAAGAGCCGTCGAAGGTGAGGTTGTCCCAGCTCTTGACAAGAAACTTCTTGTCGTAATCGAGCATGTGCAAACGTCCTTCGAGGTCGCTGAAGAGGACCGTAACGGCCTTGATGCGCTTCTCGTCGGAAAGATACTTGATGCGTTCTTCCTGAATTTTGTGGGGCGCGACGCGGTTTTGGCGCTGCTCTTTAGCTTTGAGGTTGAGCTGCTCAAGCTCGTCATAAGACAACGACAGAAAATTACGCAGTTCGGTCAACATGAATCTCCTCGAGAGGTCTGGTGACAAGAATTACAGGCGGAAGATGAGGTGGACAGCCAGAAATCATGAGGCGGTAGGGTAACGCGAGGGCGCGGGGAGCGTCAATCGAAAGAAGTGATTTGAAAGATTGAGAAAATCGTTTTCAAAGAGTGGCGCGCATCGCCTCCGCAGGCGCAAAGGGCGCAGAGAAAGACTCAGGGCGCGGGGAGCCGTGCCCCCCAGAGGCAAGATTGCGCTTCAGCTTAGCGGCTTGAAGTGTAGCTGGCGTTCGCCGCCGTGGCGCCGGGGACGGTGATGGTACTGTCCATGCGCACGAGCATTCCGGTCTTGGCGGGCAAATTCACTTCCTTGCCCTTGCGCGCGAGAACATAGATGGCGCTGCCAGCGATGCCGATGCCAAATCCGCGAGCCGCTTGACTGAAGACCGCGCCGACAAGCGTGCCGCCACCTGTGCCGATTGTCCCGGCAACTATATCGCCCTTGATGTCGTGTTTTTGTTCGACAACTTGGCCTTCGGTGATTTTTACGTCCTTGCGGCGGCGGCCATCGCCTTCTTTCGAAGGCTTTTCGAGCGTGAGCAGGCTCATCTGAACGGGAATAAGGCGGCTATCAATTTCGACGGAGCGGAACGTGAGGTTCATGTAGGCTTCGCCGCGGAAGATGGAAAAGCGGCGCGCTTTGTTAATCATGGTGATGATTCCGTTGACGCGCGTGCCCGCGGGAAGAACCAATTGATCGCCGATGGCGACGGGTTCGGTGACGATGGCCATGAAGGGATCGCCATCCTTGGAGGAGCTGGTGCTAATGTCGGTGAGCAATTGCAGGTGAATCTGGGTTCCCTGCAAAAGCTGGCGGGGCTCCGCAAAAACGGCGGGAGCGGCGAGAGACACGGCGAGTGCTGCAACCAAAAGAACGCGAACTGCTTTCATGGAAAATTCCTCCTGCCTGCACTGTGCGCACAGGTCGTCCCCGTGACGTGGGGTGTGCCGCTGGCGTTGCGGACCCCGGTCTGAACCGGGGCGGATGGTGGAGGAAATCCATCCGTTTCTAGAGTACTTGATTTTGATTTTGCGTCCAGAAGATTTTGGAAATGTTTCTAGAACGGGAAAGGCTCCGGATTGTTGTCACGCCGAAGCGGCTTTGTTCATGTTCGCAGTGCTGTGCTAGAATTTTCTTCTGCAGTTGCGCGCTGTTTGTCGCAACTGCCGGAGCGTGGAACTTCGGGCTCTGTGCAACGAGGTCCCGCGAACCCCGCCAGGCCCGGAAGGGAGCAACGGTAGCGGGATTGCCTCGGGTGCCGCAGATCACCCGAAGTTCCTCGCGCCGAAAAGCAGTTTGCAGTCGACCGCGGAAGGTCGCAAGCCGAGCTCTAAGGGAGTTTAATTACGATGGTAGCGGGAGCCCTGGCGCTTACGTTTTCTATGGCTTGCGCTGCGCTCGTGTTTTCTGTGTTTTGGCTTAAGAAACAG
>DATMPA010000034.1:0-63490 GCA_035567915.1 Candidatus Sulfotelmatobacter sp.
TACGAACAATCGCGCTTGATGACCAAGGCGGGGCAGGCGCAGATGGCGAAGCAAGGCGCCCCATCGGCGAGCAAGGTGGCCGCCAAGCGCGTCGACACAAAGCGTCGGCGGTAAACTTTCCCAGCATGACTCGCCGATACCTGGCCACCACGTTTTCCATTGCTGTTGCGGGTGCCCTTGCGATTGCGGCGTGTAGCACGGACGACGGCGGTGGCGCGACGGTCTGCACGGATGTGACCCTGTATCGCTTTTTGATCATAAGAAGCATTAGCAGTGGCAATTGTGGAGCGAAGCCAACTATTTGCTGGACTGTTTCTTGTGCAAGTCCGTGCAAACGGAAAGCGCGTTGTTCGGATTAACGGCGCTGTCACCTTCTTCGATGTGCTGGACGATGCCTTCTTTATCAATCACGATGTTCGCGCGCTGCGCCCATTGATAGGTTTCGCTCTGGACGTCGTATCCCTTTAGGATGCCGTAATCTTTAAGCATTTTTTTGTTCATGTCGCTGAGGAGCGGGAATTTGATGTCGATCTGCTTGGCGAATGCGGCATTTGCTGCGGGGGAATCCATACTTACACCGAAAACGACTGTGTCGTCTGAATCGATCTTACCGGAAGCGAGTCCAGCCTGGACCGCCTGAAGTTGCTTCGTTCAACCACCAGTGAAGGCGAGCACGTAAACGGCGAGGAAGACATTTTTCTTGCCGCGAAAGTCCGAGAGCTTGACGGTCTTCCATTGGTCGCTGAGAAGAGTAAAGTCTGGAGCATGATCGCCGACCTTGAGTGACGTCTTGGCGACCTGTTCCGTGTTTTGAGAGCCAGCCGGGGCGACGAAACACATGGGCGCTACGGCAAGCCATAGAACAGATGCAATTGCGCGTTTCATTTTTTGGATGCCTCCTTGGAATCAGGCACAGACACTGTATCGCAGCGCTACAACGGGGAAAACACAAATAAGGGGACTTGGCCGGAACAACTGGTGCGGAACATTTTTCGGGAAGTTTACGTAGATTAATGCAGAGGGAGTGTGGGTCATGAATCGAAAGTTAAGAAATGGATTCGGAGTCTTCCTCGTCACGGGCGTGGCGCTTTTGGGTACTTGCAGCTTGCTCTGGGCGCAGTCTGGCCAGAAGAAAGGTGGAACTCAAGACGACACCGATGCAGGAATCCGATTCCGTTTGCAAGCGACGGAAAAAGAGGTCGGCCTGCCCATTTACCCGGGAGCGAAGCCGCACGCCGAGAGCAAAGGCGATTCGCCTGCTGCAAATCTTGGATTCTGGGGCAAGTCGTTCGGGTTCAAGTTGGTGGTGCTGAAACTGGAATCAAAAGACGCGCCGACCAAAATTGCCGCGTTCTATCAAAAGGAACTGGCGAAGTACGGGAAGGTGCTGGATTGCACCCACCTCGAGCCGAAAACGGACGGCCAAAGCGTCAGCAAGACTCGCGAGACGCTGACCTGCGATGACACACCTGAAACCGGCGCAATGCTCTTCAAATCCGGCACCAAGAGCAAGCAGCATATTGTGGGGATCCAGCAAGACGGGCAAGGAAGCGTTTTTCAACTGGTCTTGGTCGATACGCGCGGCCTGGATGGTGACGAGCATCCTTTGTGAGGAGCCGTCTCGTTCCTCAAAGCGGACTGCGCCTTTGGAGGTCAGGCAACCCCAAGCGGCTGATGGTGGCATCACAGCGAGGGGAGTTTGGCCAGGCCGGTCCGACGGGGCAACTTATCGCAGCAACTGACCGAGAGTTCAGGCTATACTTAGACGCTGCGTAAGGCGTGAATTATTTGCCCGCTAGGGATTCCAGTCCTGAAGCCAGCGCAGCGACCCAAATTCAGATGGTGAGGTGAAGTTTGCGCCGCACTCTGCTTGCATGCATCACGGCAGTAGCATTCTTAGCCGCTGTTTCCGCCACAGCCCAAAACGCGGACAAATCAAAAAAGCCCAAAAAGAAAAAGGAAGAAGCCACGGCGACGGACAATTCCGCCGCGCCAGACAAGGTTCTTTATGACCGGGCCATGAAGGACATCAAGAAGGGCAGGCAGGAAGTCGGGAGACTGACCCTCCAGACGCTTATCAACACCTACCCCGACAGCGAATTCCTGGCCAAGGCAAAGCTGGCGATTGCGGATTCGTATTACAAAGAAGGCGGAACCGCCAATCTCACGCAGGCGGTCGCTTCCTACAAAGACTTTATCGTGTTCTTCCCTTTTCTGCCCGAGGCCCCATACGCGCAGATGCAAGTGGCAATGACTCACTACAAGCAGATGGAAAAGCCCGACCGCGACCGGACGGAAGCGCGCGCGGCTGAGGATGAGTTTCAGACGTTCCTGCAGAAGTATCCGAACGACCCGCTTGTGCCGCAGACTGCTCAACACTTGCGCGATGTACAGGAAATTCTGGCGGAGGGCGATTTCCGGATTGGCTACTATTACTACGTGAAGGGCGATCGCCGCGCTGCGGCGGGGCGTTTGATTTCCGTAACAAAGCGCTATCCGCTCTACAGCAAGGCAGACCGCGCTCTCTGGATGCTTGGCGATATTTTTGAAAAGAGCGAAAAGAAGGAAATTGCGGCGATCTATCTTGGGCGCATCGTGCGTGAATACCCCCTTTCCCCTTTAGCGGGTGATGCCAAAAACAAGCTGGTCGCGTATAACGTGCCTGTTCCCCAGCCAGACCCGAAGGCTCTTGCGTGGATGCAGGCAGAGCAGAGTGCGTCGCGTCCCAAACCTGGAGTGTTAAGCAAGCCCATGTCCCTTGTGAAGACGGGACCCGGAAAGGAGTTAATGGTTGCCGCGCGCTCGGGCGCACCGAATCTTCAGCCCGATGCCGACACTACTTCCGCAACGGACATTTTGACCGGTGGCGGAGGCCAAACGCGCATCGCAGGTGCGGGCGGCTCAAGCCCAACAGCCAACACAGCGGTGGTGGAAGTTGCTACACCGGGCAGCGGCGCAAGCGGCGGCTCTACTGTGGAAGCACCAGCTGACTCTCAATCTCCTGCCACTGACGCGGATCCAAACGCCTCGGGCGCTCCGCCAGCGACGGATTCGACTGCCACGCCGGCAGCCGGCGCAACAGCAACAGACGCTTCGGGCGCGGCAGGGACCGGAACCGCAGCCACTGATCCCGCACAACCTGCGAGCGGCCAGAGCGCGGATACCTCAAAAACGGACGCCGGCAAGGACAACGGCAAGGAATCTACGAGCAAAAAGAAAAAGGGAATAAAGAAAATCGTTCCCTGGTAATCGCTCTTGGCGATTCCCGGATTCCTATTTCGCAGATTATAGGACAGTTATTCAACTAGGCACGACCAGTGTCTACTTCCGACACACTACAGTTTCGTGGACGTTGACGCACTCCTCCCCGAATGCTCCAATACGAGAGTGGTACCGTGTCTGCGGGCCAGCTAGCTCGTGGTGCGCGGGGCGTGGGTTCTCGGAGGACCTTCGGTGGCCAAGATTCTCGTTGCGGACGACAACAGCAACATTCAAAAAATGGTCACGCTTGCCCTGAAGGATCAGGGCATTGATGTTGTTGCTGTGGGCAATGGCGAAGCCGCTGTTCGCAAAATTTCCGACATCAAACCGGATTTGGTTCTCGCCGACGTTTTCATGCCGGTTCGAAACGGCTATGAAGTCTGTAAGTATGTGAAAGATGATTCGACGCTTTCGCACATCCCCGTAATTTTGTTGGTTGGCGCATTCGATCCCCTGGACGAACAAGAAGCACAGCGAGTTGGAGCTGACGGTGTGCTGAAAAAGCCGTTCGTGCCGCCTGATCCCTTGATCTCCATGGTGAAGTCAGCTCTTGTACGCGCTGGCGTGCAAATTGGCGCACCGGCTCCACCACCGGCCCCGCCCAAGCCCGAAGCCGAATTTAAGCCGCTCGCGCTGCATATGCCGCCGCCTCCTGCTCCGGCATTCGAAGAGCCGCCGATTGAAGATGTTCCTGTGCGCCCCACTCCAATCAGTATTGACCGCGGAGCGCAGCCAATTGCGTTTGGCAGCTTGCTTGAAACTCCAGCTACTGCAGAAGAAGACGACGCAGCATTCGTTACTCCCGCTCACATGGAGCGCGACTGGAAAACGGAAGACATCGAAGAGGAAGAAGAGGTTGAAGAGAGCGAAGAGCCACGTGCCTCTTGGCGTCCCGGCGCCACCGATCTTGACGAGGATGAAGTTCCAGCTGGAAAGACGGATTGGCGCGAAGCTGCGTTTGCAAATGTGCCCGAGACTGCTGCTAAGCCGGCTTACACCAGCCATGAAGAAGAGACGTCTGCACCCATTGAAGCGGCTGCCGAATTAGTTGGCGCCGAACAGAGCTCGAGTAATGGGACTTCGGCTTATGCCGCCGAGGAGACTTGGTCCGCGGCTGTTGCAAAAGGCGTGGAAGAAGAGACCCGCGTAGCGGAAATCCAGGCACCCGAGCCGGTGTTCGTGGCGAGCACTGTACCCGAGACTGTCGTTGCGCAGGAACCTGTTCCCGCCAATTCAAATGGTTCCTGGATGAGCGTTGCACCCAGCCCGTGGGATGCCGAAGTCGCGAAAGCGAGCAGGCTTGCCGCAACCTGGGACACGGCGGTTGCCGTGGCGACGGAAACTCATCCTGCCGCAGTTGAAGTCGTAGAGCATTCCGCACCCGAACCGGCGGCGGAGCTAGTTCCCGAACCAGTTTCCTCTTCGCTGCCCGCCGCGACGGAAGAGGCGATTCGCGAAGAAGCAGCGCAAGTCGTCGAAGAGTCTGCGCACACGGTTGAAGAAGCCGCGCCGGAAACTCCCCAAGTGCGGTCGGTGCCGGAAGCAGTCACCGCTCCCCAACCGAGTGTGGACGACTTGGTCGCCAAAGTTCTCGCAAAAATGGATCCTTCCGTTCTGCAAGCGATGACCAGAGAGCTTTTGAAGCCGGTCATCGAATCCATCGTTCGCGACGAACTCAACAAGAAGTAGCCCGCTCCAAAAAAATCTAAATAATTTCCGCGCTCTCGCCTCGCGTTGACGCGCTCTCTTTTCTCCCCGTATAGTCAAAGATTACCTTTTGCGCTTTTATAGCATCTATACGCCCCCGCCTGGGGAGAGGAGTCCTTCGAGGAATGGCCCGCGAGATCGCCAAGGCGTACGACCCGCAGCTCATTGAGAGCAAGTGGGCGGAATTTTGGTCGAGCGGCAACCTGTTCCGCGCCGATCCCGCTGCGCCTGGGCCTGCTTTCTCTATCGTGATTCCTCCGCCGAACGTGACTGGTTCGCTTCATATCGGCCACATGCTCAATCACACGGAGATAGACATTCTGACGCGCTGGCACCGTATGCGCGGCTTCAACACGCTCTATTTGCCGGGCATGGACCACGCGGGAATTTCCACGCAGCGTGTCGTAGTGAAACTACTGGCCGACCAAGGTATTGACTACCGCGCGCTGGGCCGCGAAGAGTTTGAAAAACGTGTTTGGGAATGGAAAGCCGAAAGCGGCGGACAGATTACCAAGCAAATGCGGCAGATCGGCGAGACTTGCGACTGGTCCCGCGAACGATTCACGCTTTCTCCGGAATATTCGGAAGTGGTGCGCGAAGTTTTTGTGCGGTTGTACGAAGAGGGGCTGATTTATCGCGCGCACTATCTGATCAACTGGTGCCCCAACTGCTTGACGGCGCTGAGCGACCTGGAAGTGACGCACGAAGAGCGGCAGGGGCATCTTTGGCACATCCGGTATCCCTTGGCAGATGGAAGCGGCCATCTCGTCGTGGCAACGACGCGCCCCGAAACGATGCTGGGCGATACAGCGGTTGCCGTTCATCCGGAAGATGAGCGCTACAAGAACCTGATCGGCAGGAAGGTGAAGCTGCCGCTGATGAATCGCGAGATTCCCATCATCGGAGACACGATGGTGGATCGTGAATTCGGTACGGGCGCCGTAAAACTCACACCGGCTCATGATCCAAACGACTTCGAAGCCGGTAAGCGGCACAACCTGCCGGAAATTGACGTGATGACCGACGACGGTCACATGAACGCCAACGCAGGCGCGTATGCAGGCGTGGACCGTTTTGCTGCGCGCAAGAAAATCGTCGAAGACTTGAAGGCGCAGGGCTTGCTGGAGAAAATCGCGGATTACACGCTTTCGGTTGGGATTTGCGAACGCTGCCGGACGATCGTAGAACCGCGCGCGTCGAATCAATGGTTCTGCAAGATGAAGCCGCTGGCCGAGCCTGCGCTGGCCGCCGTCGAGCGCGGCGAAATCCTGATGGTTCCAGACAACCGCCGCGAAGAGTATTTCAATTGGCTGCGTAACATTCGAGACTGGGTGATTTCGCGGCAGCTTTGGTGGGGCCACAGAATTCCTGCCTGGCATTGCGGAACGTGCGGCGAAATTACGGTTGCGCGAGAGACGCCCACGAAGTGCCCAAAGTGCGGCGGGACGCAACTCAGGCAAGACGAAGACGTGCTCGACACGTGGTTCAGCTCAGCGCTGTGGCCGTTCGCTACACTGGGTTGGCCTGAGAAAACGCCGGACTTCGAAAGATATTATCCGACCAGCCTGCTGATCACCGCGTACGACATTATTTTCTTTTGGGTCTCGCGCATGATCATGATGGGCTTGCACTTCACGGGGAAAGTTCCCTTTCGCGCTGTCTATCTACACTCGCTCGTGCGAACCACAAGCGGCGAGAAGATGTCTAAGTCCAAGGGCACTGGCCTTGACCCCGTGCAGCTGAATCAGGAATACGGCACAGACGCGATGCGCTTCTGCCTAGCTTCGATAGCGGCGCCCGGCACAGACATCGTGATGAGCGAAGACCGCATGCTTGGCGCGCGGGCTTTTGCGAACAAGATTTGGAATGCCGCGCGGTTTTTGTTCGTCAATCTGGACAAATACGAACAGACCGGCGCCTCGTTGGAAAAACTCGCCGCGCCGGAAGTTCGCGTTGGTGCTCCCTATGCTTTCGGCGGAAAGATTCCCCTTGCAGACAAGTGGCTCTTCGCGCGCCTTGCAGAAACGATCAAAACCACGAATCAGGCATTCGACACTTATCGCTTCCACGAAGCGGCTCAGGAAATTTATCAATTTTTCTGGGGAGACTTTTGCGATTGGTACATCGAATGGGTCAAGCCGGAATTGCAAAGCGCCACTGCGGAGCGCGCTGCTGTGGCATGGAAGAATTTATTTGCAGCGTTTGACGCGGCGTTGCGACTGCTGCATCCCGTCATGCCTTTTTTGACCGAGGAGCTTTGGCACCAACTTCCGCAAAAGGAAAGTGCGAAAACCATCGCGCTCGACGCGTATCCTCTTGCGGCGGACGCGTGGAAAAATCCCGCTGCAGTCGAGGAATTTGCGTTCCTGCAAGACATCATCAAGTCACTGCGAGAAGTCCGCGCGCAGATGAAACTGGACCCGAAGAAAAAAGTGAAAGCGGAATTTTCGAGCTCGGACCCTAACCTGCGCGCTTCCGTAACGGCGAACCTGGATGCGATCTTGCGGCTTGCGATTCTTTTGGAATTGAGTGTATCGTCCGACCGGCTGGAGCAGTCCGGCGGCTCTGTGCGCTCGACTGCTCAATTCGATCTGCGAATTCCTTATTCAGACGTTGTGGACATCGTGGGGGAATCTGTGCGCTTGAAAAAGGAAATCGAAGGTCTTTCCAGAGCAATTCATTCCAAGGAAAAACAACTTTCGAATGAAACGTTCCGCAGCCGCGCACCGGAAAAGATCATCGAGGAAATGGAAGCGGCGCTGGCCGAACAAAAAATTGAATTGCAAAAACTGAAAGACCGCTTGTCCCAACTAGGTAGTTGAGTCATAGTCCGCAAACTATCATGAATTGGAATACAGACTATGTTTCCGAGCTCGTGCAACGCGCGCTAGCGGAAGACGTCGGTTCAGGCGACACAACCGTGCTCGCCACGATTCCAGCTTCGGCGAAGGGCCGGGCGCATATCGTGGCGCGGCAGGATTTGATTTGTGCCGGGTTGCCTCTTGCAGAAAGCGTGTTTCGCGCGCTCGACCCGGAAATACAGATTGAATTTCGTGCCCGCGACTCGGAAGCCATCCCCAAGGGGCACGATCTGTTGCATTTGGACGGCAGTGCCCGCGCTATTCTGACCGGTGAACGCACGGCGCTGAACTTTCTGGCGCACCTCAGTGGCATAGCGACCCTGACGCACAGATTCGTCGAGCGGCTCGCGGGAACGAATACACGCATCCGCGATACGCGCAAAACTACTCCTGGTCTGCGGCTGCTCGAAAAATATGCAGTGAAAATGGGCGGAGGCACGAATCATCGCATCGGCCTCTATGACGCCGTGCTGCTCAAGGAAAATCACATCGCGCTTGCGGGCAGCGTGAAGCAGGCGTTGGGACAGGCGCATGCGTACACAGCGTTGCACGCTCGCCCTGCCGCGATGACGGCGTACGAAGAGACCGAGCCGCCTTCTCGCACGCTCGGAACACCGTTGCCCGTGCAAATTGAAGTGCGCAGCATGAGTGAATTGCGGCAAGCTGTCGAAGCGGGCGCGGATTCCGTGCTGCTCGATAACATGTCGGTCGAGGAAGCGCGTGAGGCCGTTGCACTGGCGCGGCAACTGCGCGCCAGCGTACTCGTCGAGATTTCCGGTGGCATCACGCTCGAAAACGCGCGCGCTTACGCCGAAACCGGGGCCGATTTTCTCTCTTCGGGCTCGCTCACACACTCGGCGCCCGCCGCCGACCTAAGCTTGCTTGTGGATAGCATCGTGGACAAGTAAGCTCGGACGCGCACGATAACTTCATGCCTAAATCGAAACCAGTTTTGCCGGGAACGACGGACCGGCGCATCACTGCGCTGGTTACTCTGCTTGCGGAAAATGCAACGATCGTCATCAGCGGCGCGCGGATCGCGCGGGAAATTGGCGTTTCGCGTTCGACTGTGTGGCGCTGGGTGCAGCGGCTGCGAGAGCTTGGCGTGCGCGCAAAGGGTCACCCGCGCACGGGCTACTACCTGGAAAAAGTTCCAGACCTGCTCACGCCGGACATGCTCAAGGACCGTCTGAAAGGCAGCATTTTCGGCAAGCACATCTACCATTTTTTGCGTACGGATTCGACAAATCGCGTCGCGATGGAGCTTGGTTATACGGATGAGCCTGAGGGCGCGGTCGTGCTTGCCGAAGAACAGACCGCGGGGCGCGGCCGGGCAGGGCGCGCGTGGCATTCCGAACGCGGCACGGGAATCTATGTCACGCTGTTGCTGCGTCCAAGAATTTCTCCAGTGCAGGCGCCGTTGCTCACGATGATGGCCGGACTCTCCGCGCGTACCGCGATTCAGGCGCAGACCGATTTGACGGTGGACCTGAAATGGCCCAACGATTTGATGCTTGGTGGCAAGAAACTCGGCGGCATTTTGACAGAAATGTACGCGGAGCCGTCGCAGGTGCGGTTTGTTATCGTCGGAATTGGGATTAACGCGAATCAGGAGAAATTTCCGGCTGAACTGGCTGCTACTGCGACCTCCCTGCGCGTACAAACGGGTCGCGCACAATCGCGCATGGAATTGCTAGTTCGGTTGCTGCGGGAATTCGAGACCGACTACAATCGTTTACTGAGTGAAGGATCCGCAAGCGTGACGCAGCGCTTCGAAGCAGTATCCAGCTATGCGCATGGGAAGCGCGTGACCGTTTCGAATGGAAGAGAGACGTACGGCGGCGTTACGGCCGGACTCAGCCGCGAAGGGCTGTTGCAAGTCGAACGCGAGAGCGGCGACGTCGTGACGGTGATTGCGGGCGACGTGCGAGAGGCAGTCTAGATGCTCCTGACGATTGACGTCGGCAATACAAACAGTGTGCTGGGCGTATTTCGCGGGGAAGAGTTGATCGCGCACTGGCGTCTGACGACGGCGCGGCTGCAAACCGTGGACGAATACGGCGTGCTGACGCGCAATCTTTTTACGTTGAAAGATCTCGATCCGAAATCGGTGACCGGAATCATCATCAGCTCCGTCGTGCCACCTGTGAATTCTACGCTCGGTGAAATGGCGCGCATCTATTTTGGACAGAAAGCACTCTTCGTCGAACCGGGAGTGAAAACGGGAATGGCTGTGCTCGTAGACAATCCGATGGAAGTCGGCGCGGACCGTATTGTGAATGGCGTGGCGGCGTTTCATCAATACGGCGGGCCGTGCATCGTGGTGGATTTCGGTACTGCGATTACGTTCGACGCAATCTCCGCCAAGGGCGAATATCTGGGTGGGGTGATTGCGCCGGGGCTGGGCATTTCTTCGGAGGCGTTATTCGCGCGAGCCGCGAAGTTGCCGCGCGTGGAAATCAAGGACCCGGGCAGAGTGATCGGCACGAACACGGTGACACACATGCAAGCCGGGCTCTACTATGGCGCAGTAGACATGGTGGATGGCATGTTGCAGCGGATGAAAGCGGAGCTTGGCGGCACCGCGCATGTAGTCGCAACTGGTGGGCAGGCGAGTCTCGTGGCGAAGGGATCGAAGCACATCGAACATGCCGATGAATTTCTGACACTCACCGGCCTGCGGCTGATTTGGGAAAAGAACCAGCCACAGGAAGCGCTGAAGAAGTCCGACAAGAAGGCGGGACTGTAAATTCGTAGATGAGCGGCTGGAATTATTTCAACTACTTCACGGAAATCGAAGAATATTTCTGGAAGAAACGCGGAGCGAATCTGCTGGTCTCTCCGCTGGATTGGGCGATTATGGAGGCGTGGCAACAAGCGGGCGTTCCGCTGGAGGCAGCGCTCAAGGGAATCGACCGCGCGTTTGAAAGCCATGCGCGCTCGCGGCGTGGAAGCAAGCCGATGAAGAGCCTCGCATACTGCACGGATGCGGTGCTCGAGGCTGCGGAAGAGGCGCAAGAAGCCGCAGCCGGTGGATATTCGGCGGCCGAAGCCTCCAAGAAAACAGAAGCATTTTCGCGCGACGCGCTTCGCGTTCATTTCGACAAGAATCGAGAGCGGCTGGAGCAGGTTGCGACGGATGCCACATCAGCACAGCCGGAACTTGCGGCTCGATTGCGCGAATGCGCACAATCGCTGGCGCAGTGCGCGGTGATAGTAGATTCGCCCGCGGCGCTTGATCTTGAAGATTTGGAACGGCGGTTAACCGTGCTCGACGACAAAATTCATGCAGCTTTGTTGGGCTGCGCAAAAGAGGAATTGATGTTACGCGTTCGGCGCGAGATGGATGGCCAGCTCGCCATGTATCGCGGGAAAATGCGCGCGGAACAAATCGCGCTCGTCGAACGGCAATATTTGCAGAAGCGGCTGCTGGAGGAATTTCGCCTGCCGCGGCTGAGTTTGTTTTATCTCCAGCACTAGCACAGAGCGGCGCCGGAAAGTCGCCACTACACTTTCAACAAAAATCGGAGCAGAATGGGGTCCGCAGAATGTCGGAAGAGTTCATGGTATCAATCGAGAAACTTGTGTACGGCGGGGATGGCCTTGCGCACGAAGGCGAGCGCACAGTGTTTGTTCCATTTGTGCTGCCTGGTGAAGAAGTGCGGGTCGCACTGAAGTCCCAGAAAAAAAAACTGGTGTGGGCGAGTCCCGTTGAAATTGTGAAGCCGGCGAAAACGCGTATCAGCCCGCGCTGTTCGCACTTCAAGACCTGTGGCGGCTGCCAGTATCAGCATATTGATGCCGCAGAACAGGTCCACTTCAAGAAAGACATTCTAGTGGAGACCCTGTCGCGCCTCGGCGGAATCCGCTGGAACGGCGAAGTTCGCGAGCATTCGGCTGCGCCGTACGAATACCGCAACCGAGCGCAATGGGCCGTGCGCTCCGCGATGCCGCGTGCCATTGGATATTTCCTGCCCGAAAGCTCTCAAATCGTGCCGATTGACGAATGCCCCGTGCTTTCGCCGCTGCTGGCTCGCACGTTTCACCAACTGCAGGACATCACGCGTTCCAATTCCCTTTCCGGCCAAGTGCACGAAATCGAGGCCTTTGCGGATTCGAACGACGAGAAACTGGCGCTCAATATTGCCTTCCACGAGTTCGAACAGGGTCCAGCCGCGCTAATCAAATTCTTCAAGGATGCGTTGCCGCAGCTTGAAAGCTTGCTACTTCTCGACCAGAAGAAAGACCGGTTTGAACTCTCGGGACCAGGGTTTCTTTCACACAAAGCGGGCGGATTCGATTTTCGCGTGAACCATTTGTCCTTTTTCCAGGTGAACCGCTTTCTGATTGAAGACCTCTTGCAATCGGTGGTCACGGGCAAAAAGGGGGCGTTGGCGCTCGATCTCTACGCGGGCGTAGGGTTCTTTTCTCTCTCACTTGCCAAGACCTTCGAGCGCGTCATCAGCGTGGACGCCAATCTGTCCGCAATACGAGATTTGCGCACGAACGCGGAGGTCGCTGGCCTCTCCGTCACATCACACAATACTCACACCGAAGAGTTCTTGAAGAAGTTTGACGAAAAACCCGACCTGGTCGTTCTCGATCCGCCGCGCTCGGGCTTGGGTCAAGCCGCCTCCGCAAAACTCGCGGAACTGCAGGCACCGGAAATTGTCTATCTTTCGTGTGACCCCTCTACACTTGCGCGCGATCTTGCAGTTCTTCTGCAAACGGAACGCATGCCCTCCGGGGAAAAGCCCAACGCGCCGCGTTACGAAATCGCTTCCGTCCAGCTTTTCGACCTTTTCCCACAAACCCATCACATTGAAACCCTCGTGCATTTGAGGCGCGGCACGTGAAGCTCCCGGCCGTCTGCCTCGCCGCCACATTTGCTGGCGGCGTCGCACTCGGCCTGTTTAGCCCTCTTGGCGCTTTCGCTTCATCCGCTTCTCTGATTCGCGCTGTTCTTCTTGTCGCTGTAGCGCTGCTTTTCCTCAGCAGCCAATTCCTCGCGTCGCCAACTTCAGCCACCGCGCAGCCGCCAGATCAAAAACAGAAAAGCCAATAGGAAGACAAATCCAAGCGCCGCCTGATACTCGTGATTTTTTTTGTACTGCGCGAACGAAAAGGCTCCTGCTCTGCCTTCTTCAATGAGAGCAGGCGTCAATCGGGGGAAAAATAGTGGCACGCGCTTGGCATAAACCTCGAATGACTCTCCAAAGTGGCCGCGCAGCTCGCCCTCTTCCCTTCGCATCACAACGAAATACACCACTGCAAAATAGATTCCCAATATCACTGCGGAAATCCAAGAATGCATCGTCCACGCTGCCCCAGCTGTCAAAATCGCGCTTCCAAGATAAAGAGGATTCCGCGTGTGCGCGTAAGGACCAGTTGTCGTGAGCACTTCTTGTTTCTTCAAATAGCCCGCCGCGTACGCTCGCAGCCACAACCCAAAAATTCCAATCGCCGCTCCAATCGCGATGCTTTTCGGATTTGGCCGCGCAAACCACAACACGACAATCGCCAGCAAATAGCCAAGCCGAACGCGCCAGCGCGCAATCCACTTTGCGCCGTTCACGGCAGCACCTGCGCCTTACACAAGGCATCGAGCACGTCGCCAACGCCGATCTCTAGCAGGGACGGGTGCGGCGCATCGTGCCGCTTGTAAGTGGGCTCCACGCCCGGCGCGCGCAAAATAATTCCCTTTCCCGAATATGGGCCGTTTCTTTCCGGATCTGTCGGCCCAAAGATCGCGATTACCTTTGTCCCCAGCGCATCGGCAAGATGCATTGGCCCTGTATCGCCAGCGATCACACAACGTGCTCCTTGCAGCAACGCCATTAACTCGCCAAAGCTGCCGCTGTAAGGAAATGGAGCCGCATCACCTGCCGCAGCAAGCACTCCATCCGCAAGTGTCTTCTCTCCCGGACCGTAATTAATCACCGATCGCATTCCATATTCCCCACGGAGCCTTTGAGCAAGCTGTCCGTAGCGTTCCGTGGGCCAGCATTTCGAAAGCCAGCCTCCACCCGGGCTCAGGACAAAATAGTTTCCGATGTCCCGCCCTTTCAAGATGTCGCATACCCTCTGCTGCGCATCCGCAGGCGCGCCCAATGAAAACCTGCCAACCGGTTTCGCCGCTCCCGCGCGCAACGAGAGTTCTCCATTTTTGTCGGCAACATGCGCGGAGTGTACCTGCACCCGTTCGGTATAGAGCATCGGCACGCCAAATTCCCGAACGCTTTCCGAAGAAAACCCGATCCGCTGCGGCACTCGCGCAAAAAAAGGTAGCGCAGCTGATTTCCATAACCCCTGGTAATCAAGCGCAGTAGAAAATTGTTCCCTACGAATCCGCGCGCGCATTTCGACGACCGACGAAAACGAACGAGTCTCAACATCCCATATTTCCGTCGCGAGGCTCGCGGACGCGACAAGCCCATGCCACCGCGGGTGGGTAAGCCAAACAATTTGCGATCTCGGAAACGTTTCGCGCAGCGCGGCGACCGCCGGAAATGCGTGAACGATGTCGCCCAGCGATCCGAGCCGCACGACGAGAAATTTTGGTTCAGGCATGCGGCGCCTTGCGAACTGTCTCAATCAAATCGCGCGTCGAATGGTCTTTCCGATCCCCGACGATCGCGATGCGAATGCCGAGCCGCTCCGCCGTAGCGCGCTCGGGCACGCTCGCCTCCGTATAGTCAGTGCCTTTCGCATGAACGTTCGGCCGCAATTCGTTTAGCAGCGCTTCCACATTCGGTTCCGCAAATAATACGACGTATTCTACCGCGCGAATCGCAGCCACGAGCCGCGCCCTCGCGTTCTCGTCTAAAATTGGCCGGCCAGGCCCTTTGAGGGCGCCAACGCTCGCATCCGCATTCACGCCGACAATCAAAATGTCGCCTTCTGCTTTTGCGCCCTGAAGATAACGAACGTGGCCAACATGCAGTGTGTCAAAACAGCCGTTCGCAAAAACAATTGTTGCTCCCGAATGCCGCAGTCCAGCAGCGATTTCTCGCAACGCGTCGCGACTCACAATTTTTGCGTTGGTGTTTAGCATGCGTCAGGAGCCGGAAATCTCACGCCGGATCGTCTCGAGCAACTCGGCTTGCGAAACCGTCGCTGTGCCGCGCTTCATTACGACCAGTCCGCCCGCGATGTTCGCAATGTGCGCAGCCTCAAGCGAAGACGCTCCGCTAGCAAGGGCGAGCGTGTAGGCGGCAAGCACGGTGTCACCTGCCCCGGTGACGTCCACGGCTTGATCGCTGCCATGCATGGGAATTTGTGTGAATCGTTTGGCTTCTTTTTCGAACAGCGCCATTCCGTCGCGCCCTCGCGTTACGAGCAACGAATTCATTTTCATCGCGGCGAGCGTTGCGCGGCCGCAGCGTTCGAGCTCCGCTACATTCTTCCCAATCGCAGTGTGGTGCAGCGCTTCCAATTCCGCCTCGTTCGGTGTTGCAGAAACAACTGCACTCACCGCGTAGCGCGTCAGGCCGTGCCGCGCATCCAGCGTGATTGGAATTTTCTTTCTTAGCTTCTTGGTCGCCAGGAGTACGCTTTCGGGCGTCGCGGCTCCAAATCCATAATCAGAAATGGCCAAAGCATCAGCCTTACACAATTTGGAAAACAATTTATTTGCGAGTTGCGTATGCACTCTTTCTGGCAAAGATTCACGCGGTTCCCGGTCCACACGCAGCACTTGCTGAGCCGTGGTGTGCGCCCATCCGGCCAGAAAGCGGGTTTTCGTCGGAGTCGTCCAGTTTGCAAGTTGTACCATTCCGGAAGTGTCCACGTGCAGTCCATCAAAGTATTCGGCCAGAGCCTCTCCCGCCGCGTCCTTCCCAACGACAGTAACCGGCATAACGTTCGCACCGAGTGCGGCCAGATTATTCGTTGCGTTCGCTCCTCCGCCCGGCACGAGCCGCGTCTCCTTGTGTTTCAGAATCAGCACGGGCGCTTCACGCGATACGCGCGAAATATCTCCATATTGAAACTCATCCGCGACAAAATCGCCGTAAAGAACGACTCTCTTGCCTCGAAACTGCTCGACGATTTCCGCCAGCCGCGCCAAATCCGCGGTTTGCTCTGCGCTTGCTTGTGCCTTGAGGCGATTCATTTCTGTTGTCCTAGAATCCATTCGACAGCATCACTCAAACCGTCGGCCACAAAATCAGGCTGGCGCGGCCAGCCTGCGACATGCCACGCAAATTCCCCTTCGCCATATCCCGTGCGGACTAGAATGCTCCTCCCGCCAACGCGGTGTCCCAGTTCGATGTCCGAGTGCCGGTCGCCCACAAAAAGGGACCGCGTTAAATCCAGACCATGCTCTTTCGCTGCACGTTGCGCCATTCCCGGCTGTGGCTTCCGGCAATCGCATGGAGGCAAAGACGCATGCGGGCAGTAGTAGATCGCCGTGAGTCTCGCGTTTTCCTTCGCTAGCTCTTTTTGCATGAGCGTGTTCACTTCTGTCACAACGCTTTCCGGAAAATATCCGCGCCCAACACCCGATTGGTTGCTAACCACAATAACTGGATAATCGGCCCGATTCAGCCGCGCAATTGCCGCAGCCGCGCCCGGCAAGATACGAAGCCGGCTCGCGTGATTCAGGTATCCAACTTCCTCAAGAATCGTCCCATCCCGGTCCAGAAAAACAGCTGGGCGCATAGCCTTGCCATCAAACAGAAGTCACCGCCAACTGATTTCGTACAGCCGCTTCTACCATTATCGGCGTAACCGCTTTCATGCAGCGGTGATCCGTTGGGCATCTCCGCAAAAAGCACGGACTGCAATAGGGTTTTTGCTGCACTACCGTGCACTTTGGGGTCACCGGCACAGTGCCATTCGGATCCGTCGGTCCAAATACCGCGACAATTGGCAATCCCACAGCGGCTGCCACATGCATCGCGCCAGAATCGTTTCCAAGGAACAAATTGCATCGCGAAAGTAGCGCAGGCAAGTCCGCAATTTGCGTTTTGCCCGTCAAATCAATCGGCTTCTTTTTCAATCCAGCCAAAATTGCCGTCGAAACGGGCGCCTCTCCTGCCGTGCCGAAGAGAATCACGTTCGCATCATTCGGATTGGTCAAATGATTCAGAGTCTCCGCAAAGCGATCCGACGGCCAGCACTTTGCGGAGCCATAGGCGGCTCCGGCTCCTACGGCAATCCGCGTCGCGCCCTTCTGCGCGCCAGACGCGACGAGAAATTCCTCAGCTCTGCGGCTCTTTTCCGCCGGAACCTTCAATTCGATCCACGGCACTTCCGGCAGTGCATCTATCAGTCCGGCACGCCGCAACAGCTCCAAATAGTAAAACTTCTCGTGGGTTGGAATCTCTCCCGTTCGCGGCACGGGGATGGCTTTCGTCAACAACAAACCGCGTCCATCTCTGGAATAGCCAATTCGCTCTGGAATTTTCGCTCGCCACGCCAACCAGGCTGCATCAAACGCGTTTTGCAGCAGCAGAGCCATATCAAATTTTCGCTCGCGCAATTGTGTTGAGAGTCTTTCTCGTCCCGCGATTCCCCGATGCTCTCCAGCCAGATCGTACGCAATCAATTCGTCTGCAATTCCCTGATCACGGTAAATATCGAGCACGTAAGGCCTCGCAACAACCCCGATTTCCGCTTGCGTACATTTCTCCCGCACTGCGCGCAAAGCCGGCAATACCATGATCGCGTCACCTATCCAATTCGTCGCTCGAATCAGGATTTTCAAGCGGCAGCTCCCTGCCTTTCGTGCAGTAGCCGCTCCAACAAAGCCTGAAATTCGTTTTCGGAGGAGAGCAATGTCTCAATCACTGCAACATAGACAGGCAGCTCTCCAAAGTCCGCGCCCCGAAGATTCTGCTCATCTTTCTCGGTGGTGACGAGCGCGGTTGCGCGAGCGCCCCGAACGGCAGACAGGATTTGCTCGACGTCCTGCTCCTTGTAGCGATGATGGTCCCGGAAACTCATTGTTCCGTCCACTTGAAGGTTCCAACGCCTCAGATCGCTGAAGAACACCTGTGGGTTGCCCACGCCACAAAATGCAAAGAATGAATGAGTCGCTAATTGCGCTGGATCAAGAAATGTTCCCCTCGCGCCAGGCTTCCGGAAGCCAACCAGTTTTGTCTGCGCATAAAAAACTGCTTCGTCGTGAGAGGTTGCAAGGCGTGACGCCTCGGACGCGCGTGTGACGACAAGAATATCCGCTCTACCAAAGGCAGAAATGGGCTCGCGCAAAGTTCCCGACGGAAGGAGCCATTCTTTCTGAAGTTTTTTTGTGCCGTCCATCATCAGGATGTCCACATCACGAGCAAGCTGAACGTGCTGGAATCCGTCATCGAGCAGGAAAATATCAACCGGCGATTCCCCTTCGATTCTGCTTCCCGCCGCATGGCGATCCGCTCCGACACCAAACTTCACGTTGTCCCCCAATCGCCGCCTCAAGAGATCAACCTCGTCACTCGTGCCACCCGAACCACGGTATCCGCGAGTCAGTATTCCTACTCTTTTTCCTTCAGCAAGGAATCTTTCCGCAAGATAAAGAACCATTGGCGTCTTGCCCGTCCCGCCGACCGTCAAATTCCCAACACTGATCACCGCCGCATTCAACCGCTTCCTCTTCAATACTTCCTTTTCATACAAGAGAATCCTGAACCGCGCCGCAACTCCGTAAATCTGAGAAAGCGGCCAAAGCAGGATTCGAATTGGCAGCGGCAAGCTCATTCAGTTGCGTTGCGCCTTTGCCAATTGCTTCTCGATTTCCGCAAGCGCGCGGTCCGTCGCGCCACGGCTCTCTTCCACCAATCGCTGCGCCTTCTGCCCCATGCGCGACGCTCGTTCCGGCGAACGCAACAATTCGATCCACGTCACACCCGCGTCCTCCGGGCTCTCCACTTGCACCGCCGCGTCCGCAGCCACGAATCGCTGGGACATCTCCGCGAAATTTTCCATGGACGGCCCGAATACCGGCACTTTTCCAAACGCCGCCGGCTCCAGAATATTATGTCCGCCCGATTCCACCAGCGACCCGCCAACAAACACGCCGTCCGCAATTCGATAAAGGGACGCAAGCTCACCGATGCTGTCCAATAGCAAGACCGTCACATCATCTGAAATGCTTGTGATTGCGCCATTCGCGGATGCGCCAGAGGGTGACGCAACTGCAAGCTGCGATCTTCGAATAAATGTGCGGTGAGAATCCTCGATGAATTGTGCCGCCTCTTCGAACCGCTCCGGTTTTCGCGGCGCCAGCACCAGCAGCGCTTTCTGGTAGTCGCCTTGCGCCACACCAAACGCAATCAGCGTCAGCGGTT
Source organism: Candidatus Sulfotelmatobacter sp. (assembly GCA_035567915.1). GTDB lineage: Bacteria > Acidobacteriota > Terriglobia > Acidiferrales > UBA7541 > Acidiferrum. The sequence continues at coordinate 19,121 of DATMPA010000034.1, forward strand.
CCTCGTTTGCGACGACGCTTCCTGCCACGATCAACGGCCGCCGCCCGCGCTCCGTCACTTCTTTCTCAAGCCATTGCGCCAAGGGCGTCGCCTTCGGCAATTCCTGGTCATACTTCACGTTGCCGCTCGTCTTAACGCGATCCGCACGCGCGCCAAGCGCTCGCACGCGTTCCGCATCTTTTTCGCTCTGCATCAAGAACGCGGAAGCGAACCTCAGCGCGCTCCGCAAAAACGGCCTCAAATAAAATCCCGCGCGCTTCAACCATTTCTCGTACCGCGCGAAACTCCGGTCCGAAATTCTTCCACTCACAAAAACAACGGGAACACCACTCCGGCCTGCCTCCCGCAGAAAATTCGGCCAAATCTCCGTCTCCAGAACAATTACAATCGCAGGCTTCACCGCAGCCAGCGCCCGCTTCACGCAGAACGCCCAGTCCAGCGGAAAATAGATCACCGCTTCCGCAAAAGGCATCCTTTCGCGAGCAATCGCCTGTCCCGTAATCGTCGTAGTCGAAACAATCAGCGGCCGCCCCGGATAGCGTTCCTTTAGTTTCTTGGCAAGCGCCACACTCGAAAGCGCTTCTCCCACCGACACCGCATGGAGCCATATCGCGCCTTTTCGCTCCGCTGGCAGCTTCTCCAATCCCGGAAATGAAAATCCCAAGCGCTCACCTAGATTCGATAGATATTTCCCCTGGCTAATTCCTTTGATAATCCAATAAGGCGCAAGCAGCAGTGCGGCAATCGTCATCATCAGGCTGTAAAAGAAATACACGAACTAGGGCTCCGGTCTGCTCCGCTTCCATACTGCTGCGTCCATGCAGGGCAACCCTGCACCCACCCAAGGAATCGAAGGCGTCGAGATGGGAAAAGTTTATTATAAACGCATGAGAAAAGCCGCCCTCACGCTTCCTTGCGCCGCACTTCTCCTGTTTTCGACTTCATCTGCTCAACAACAGCAATCCGCACCCATGCGAACCTCCGCGCTCGACTCGCACGAAGGCATGACCATCGCCGCCGAACCCTGGACCAACGTTGACCAATATAAACAAGCCTTCCCCAAAAAGAATCCGTACTCCTCCGGCGTCCTCGCCATTCGTGTAATGTTCCGCAACGAAAGCGCCGACAGTATTCGAGTCAATCTCAGCCGCATTCGTCTGTCGGTAGAGATTGACGAAGGAAATCGCCAGGATCTTCCTTCACTCACCTCGGAAGAAGTCGCCGACGTCGTCTTCCGTTCAAAAACAAAAGATCCCAGCCGCCGCACACGTTTGCCGCTCCCGCTCCCTTCTTCCACAAAAGTCGGTCATGACAAAAATTGGACCGAGCTCGCCAGACAGGCAGAAGAGGCCGGCTTTCGTGCGGGAGTCGTTGCGCCGCGCAGCACATCTGAAGGGTTGCTCTACTTCGACCTGCAAGGCCAATATGATCTGCTCAGCAACGCTCGGCTCTATGTTCCCGAACTCATCGCCCTCGAAAAAAATCGCGGCCTCCTCTTTTTTGACATTGATTTGAGTCGCGCGACTCCACGCTGATTGCATTTTTCTCCTGTTCCAAAAAATTTCTTCCACAGCGTCAATTTGCGTGCTCCACTTCCCTCGGCTACCATGCTTACGTCACAAAAAAATTTCCTGAACGGAAGCAATGCTCCCTTTTCTCGAACAACTAAATCCGGAACAACGCCTCGCTGCCGAAACCACCGAAGGGCCGCTGCTCATCCTTGCCGGCGCAGGCACGGGTAAGACTCGCGCCATCACCTTTCGCATGGCGAATCTTATTTCCAAAGGCGTGCCTGCCGAAAATATCCTCGCCGTCACATTCACCAATAAGGCGGCCGAAGAAATGCAAACGCGCGTCTCCGATCTTCTTCTGCGCGCCGGAATCCCGCCCGACCGCCCATGGCTTTCCACGTTTCACTCGCTCTGCGCGCGGCTCCTGCGCCGCGAAGCCACCTCCGCGGGGCTTCCCAAAAATTTCGCAATTTTCGACGACGATGACCAACTCGCCGCCGTCAAGCTCACCATGTCTCGTCTCAACATCAGCGAAGAAACCCTCACGGCGCGCAACGTCCTCAGCAAAATAAGCCACGCCAAAAATCACGGCCAATCTGCGGCGCATCTTCGCGCGGAAGCATTCGATGCCGATGGCCGCCGCGTCGCCGACATTTTCGAGGCTTACGAAAAGCTCCTCGCTCAAAGCAACGCGCTCGACTTCGACGATCTTCTCCTCCGCTCCGCAAAGCTCCTGAAAGATTCGCCCGCGGTCCGTGAACGCTGGCAGCAGCGCTTTCAGTACATTCACGTGGACGAATATCAAGATACGAACCGCGTCCAGTACGACCTCCTCCGTCTCTTGACCGGCCCAAAGCAAAACATCTGCGTAGTCGGCGACGAAGACCAATCCATCTATCGCTGGCGCGGGGCCGACGTTTCCATCCTTCTCAGTTTTTCGCGCGATTTTCCGGCTGCACGGGTCATTCGTCTCGAACGCAACTACCGCTCCACGCAGAACATTCTCGATGCCGCGGGTGCTGTCGTAAAAAACAATCCCGATCGCCTCGGCAAAACTCTAAAAGCAGAATTGCCCTCCGGCTCGAATCTTCGCTATTTCGAAGCGCGCGACGCGCAAGCCGAAGCTGAATTTGTCGCCGGGGACCTCCAGCGCATTCTCGACGACGACTCTTCACAGACTTGCGCCGTCGAGTACCGCACCAATTTCCAGTCGCGCGCCTTCGAAGAAGTCTTTCGCCGACGCGGTATTCGCTACAAACTCGTCGGCGGCTTCAGCTTTTACAATCGCGCCGAAGTTAAAGACGCGCTCGCCTACGTTCGTCTCGCCATGCATCCCGAAGACGACATCTCCCTTCTGCGCGTCCTCAACGTCCCTCCGCGAGGCATCGGCAAGACCACCTTGGATGCTCTTCGCGAATCCGCACGCACCAAGAACGCCACGCTCTGGTCAACCATAGACACATTTCTCGCCGGTGGCGCCGTAGGCCGCGCCACAACTCCTGTCCGCGCGTTTCAGGAACTCATCCTTCACCTCCAGCAAGCTCTCGCCGAACGCGAACCCGCCGAATTTCTCCGCTACGTTCTCGATGAAACCGGTTACATGGGAATGCTGCGCGACCGCAATACGCCGGAAGACGTCGCGCGCATCGAAAATCTCGAAGAACTCACTCGCGCCGTCGCCGAAAGCATGGACGCAGGCGAATCCTTCACCGATTTTCTCGACGCGGCCGCTCTAGTCAGCGATGCCGATTCCTTCGAAGACAAACCGGGTGTCACGCTCATCACACTGCACAGCACCAAGGGTCTCGAATTCGATCACGTTTTTCTCACCGGCCTGGAAGAAGGCATCTGCCCACACGGCCGCTCGATCAACGAAGAAAAAGGCGTCGAAGAGGAACGCCGCCTTGTATACGTCGGCATGACCCGCGCCCGCAAAACGCTCACGCTCACGCGCGCCGTCTATCGCCGCATTTTCGGCAATGAACAGCAGCTTCGCGCGTCCCAGCCTTCGCGTTTCCTCACAGAAATTCCCAGCGAACTCGTAGACACTGCTACTGGTTCGATGGCGGAAATCGGCCAAACGCGTCGCTACGAGCCGGACCCCGAATACTCCTATTCCGCTGACGAATTCATTCGCCGTGTTCGCGGTGGCCCCGCGGCGGCGCACCGTTCCTCAATTCCCCGGCAGCGCTCAGAAGGCAGCAGCTTCGGCCGCTCCTCCATTCGCCGCGGCGTCGAAGCAAATCCCATGCTCGGCCGCAAAGTCCGCCACCCTGAATACGGCGTCGGTACGATCGTCGGCGTCGAAGGCGATGAAGACGATCGCCGCCTCTCCGTCAGCTTCCCCGGCCGAGGCACGAAAAAATTCGTTGAGCGCTACGCCCAACTCCAGCCAGCTTGAAGTCTCTTTTTGTCCGATGCCCATGTAGCTCAGGGGCTTCAGCCCCGGCAATGCTTGGCACGATGTCAACCCAAACGCCATTTCTTGCGCCACGCCGCTTCTCACGATACAGTGTGGCACGCACTTAATTTCGTGTCCGGCAGGGACAAGCCTTCGCTTCGTCCGGATGCGCTCGGAGAGTCTGGGTGGCATCACTCCTTTTCCGTCGCAAGAATATTGACCAACTTATTTCCGATTGCGAAGGTGCTGAATTCCGCTTGAAAAAGTCCCTCGGTTGGCTGAGCCTTACTTCCCTTGGCATCGGCGCGGTCATCGGTTCCGGCATTTTCACCATTGTTGGCACCGCGATCGCCGGACAAAAATTCCAAGCTTCCTCCATCCTTAACGCACCGCTCCTCGAATATCTTGTTCATCACTCCGCGTCTTTCGGTCGTCCCGGGGCAGGCCCCGCCATCGCGCTCTCATTTGTTTTGGTCGCTATCGTCTGCGGATTTGCTTCCGTCTGTTATGCCGAACTAGCCGCCATGATTCCCATCGCCGGCAGCGCATACACGTACACCTACGCCACCATGGGCGAACTGATCGCATGGATCATCGGTTGGGACCTCATCCTCGAATACGCCGTCAGCAATATGGCCGTCAGCGTCGGCTTCTCCGCACACCTCGTTGGCCTTCTCGACTGGTTTGGCCTGCATCCGAATCCACGCTGGATTTCTCCCGCCTATTTGCCCAGCGGTTTAAGCGATCTGCAAGGCAATATGCTGTACGGCCCCGGCTGGCATCTCGGCTTCAATTGGCCCGCCTTCATCATCGTAATGATTCTCACCATGATTCTGGTGCGCGGCATCCGCGAGTCCGCCGAAACCAATAACATCATGGTGCTCGTCAAGATCATCGCGATTCTCGCGTTTGTCACCTTCGCCTCTCGCTTCATTCATCCATCAAACTGGCATCCCTTCGCGCCAAACGGTTGGCCCGGCATTCTCACCGGCGGTTCCATCGTTTTCTTCACGTACATCGGCTTCGACTCCGTCTCTACCGCCGCCGAGGAATGCAAAAGTCCGCAACGTGACTTGCCGCGCGGTATCATTGCGACGCTTGTCGTCTGCACGCTTCTCTATATCGCCGTCGTCGTCGTCCTGACCGGTCTCGTTCGATGGGACACCCTCCTCGACGACGCCGCCCCCGTCGTTAACACCCTAAAGAAACTCCACGTTAGAAATTTGCGCTTGGTCGTTTTAATCGGCGCCCTCATGGGCATGATTTCTTCACTGCTCGTGTTCCAAATCGGCCAGGCGCGCGTCTGGTTTGCCATGTCACGCGATGGCCTCTTCCCAAAAATTTTCAGCCGTGTGCATCGTCGCCACCTGACTCCTGATTTCTCCACTTGGGTGGCGGGTTTCGTTGTCGGAGTTCCCGCAGGTCTTCTCGACATTGGTACCTTCGCCGACCTTTCCAATATCGGCACACTTTTCGCGTTCGCTCTCGTCGCCGCTGGCGTGCTTATCCTTCGTTACCGCGAGCCAGACCGACCGCGCGCCTTCCGCGCCCCAGGCGGCCCCCTCGCGCCCATCCTCACGATTCTCACCTGCTTGCTACTGATGGCCGGCCTGCCTATCATGAATTGGATCCGATTCTTTGTGTGGCTTGCCATCGGACTTGTGATTTACTTCACTTACAGCCGGAAGCGCAGTACGCTCAATCTGCCTCCGGCCAAATAGAGCGAGGCTATCGCGACGTGCTCCGCGCCGTTCGTTTTCCCAATTTGACGATGTTTGTTGTGCTTTGCCTCGCGGCATCTGTCCTATCGCTCGCGATTCCTTCTCCGGCGCGCGCCTGGGGCGATAACGCCAACAAACTCGTCGTAAACCGCGCCATTGAAACGCTTCCACAGGACGTTCGCTCGTTTTTTGAAAACAGCCGCGGCTTTCTCTTGCAGCACGTCAACGATCCCTTGGTGTCCGCCGAAAAAACTCCCAAGGAACGCCGTACGCAATATCTGATTCTCGAAAAATACGGGCGCTTTCCGTTCGAAGGGATTCCCCGCAGCTATAAAGCAGCCGTTCTAAAATATGGCCGCGTGAAACTCGAAGCGAACGGCCTGCTTCCCTGGCAAATCGGGGTTTACAGCGAAAAACTCACCAACGCCATGCGCGCCGGAAAATGGGACGAAGCGCGCCTCAACGCAGCGATTCTCGCCAACTACGTTGCCGCCGCTCACGATCCCTTCAACACAACCGACAACAACGACGGCCATCTTTCCGGTCAGCTCGGCGTCAACGATCGCTTCGGCACCACGCTCATTGACCGCTACGGCTCGTTTTTTCCCATGCGTCCCAATGACGCTATGTTCATTTCCGATCCCACCGATTACGCCTTCGAAGCCTGCCTTCGTTCGCACAGTTGGCTCGAAACCATTCTCTTCGCCGACCGCAATTCACGCCGCGGCCTGAATTCTTACACCGACGAATACTACGACCGCTTTTACAATCAAGCCGCCGCCATTCTCATTCGCCAGCTTTCGGACGCTTCGACTGACGTCGGCTCCTTCTGGCTCACCGCCTGGAAAAATGCCGGCCAGCCTCAGCTTCCCCGCTGATTTTGCCCGCATGACTGACTCATCTTTTCCCGAGCGCATTCTTTCCCTTCGCAAAGCAGAATTGCATCTCCACTTGGAGGGCAGCATCCGCCCCGCAACCGTCGTCGCCCTTACCGCGCGCCACGGAGTTCCCATCACCGAAGACGAAGTCCGCCGCCGCTATTCCTACACCGATTTTCTGGGCTTCCTCGCCGCCTTCAAATGGGTCACGTCTTTTCTCCGCGATCCACAAGACTACTCGCTCATCGTCCAGGACCTCGCCGAACAACTACTTGCGCAAAACGTCGTCTACGCCGAAGTCACGCTGTCCGTCGGCGTCATGCTTCGCCGCGGCCAAAACCCCGAGAAAAATTTCGAAGCCATCCTTCGAGCCGCCGAACCATTCGAATCCCGTGGCCTTCGCCTATTCTGGATTTTCGACGCCGTCCGCCAATTCGGTGCGGACGCTGCCCAGCAGGTCGTCAACGCCGCTCGCAACGCTGCTTCAAAGAAAATTGTCGCCTTCGGCATCGGAGGAGACGAACTCAGCATTCCGACAGCCGATTTTCGCCGCGTTTATAACTCTGCGTCGTCCTTTGGCCTGCATCGTCTCATCCACGCCGGAGAAGTCGGCGGCCCCGAAAAAATCCGCGAAGCAGTAGAACTCATCGGCGTCGAACGCATCGGACACGGCATCGCGGCGATTCATGACCCCGCTCTGATGGATCTTCTCGCCGACCGTCGCATCCCGCTCGAAGTCTGTCCGGGTAGCAATGTTCTGACCGGCGCGCTCTCCCGCCAGCTAGCACGAGAAAACGCACCCCTCGAATCCCATCCTCTTCCCAAACTCTTGCGCCACGGCATTCCGGTAACGCTTTCCACCGACGACCCGACCATGTTCCACACGGACCTCACCACCGAATATCGCCACGCCCACCGTATGGGCCTCTCCGAATCCGAATTAGCTACTCTCGTCCAAATGAGCTTCGATCACGCCTTCGCCTGAGCGCCAAATCCAACAACCCTTAGACCGCTGTCATCCTGAGGGCATCCACGAAGATGCCCGAAGGATCTCAGCCTCTTGAACCTGACTCGATTTTTTGTTGCGGGGCGCCACGTCTCACTTTCCCGCCTCAATGCTATAATCTCCGCATGAAGGCACACGTATGGGTCATGCCCAAGCGCACCGTTCTTGATCCCCAGGGTCAAACGATTCAACACGCTCTCTCTGGCCTTGGCTTCAACGCCGTCAAAGACGTCCGCCAGGGCAAATTCTTCGTTTTGAGTCTCGACGGTCTCACGCGCGAAGATGCGCAATCGCAAACAGAGCGCATCTCCAAAGAAGTGCTCACAAACCCGGTCATCGAGGAATTTCGCTTCGAAATCGTCGAATAACGGGCATTCTTGGTTCAGCTCTGTCACGCATTCGTTACATCCTTTTTTCCGTTTGTAGCGCGCTTCGAGTAGCGTGCTACGCTTTTCTTATAGGTTCAGGAGACTCTCTTCATGTGCGGGATAGTGGGTTATATCGGCCCAAAAAAGATTGTCCCTGTTGTTATCGAAGGCTTGCGCAAGCTCGAATATCGCGGCTACGATTCGGCCGGCATCGCCGTAGTCGGTGCCGATGGAAAACTCGACCTTCGTCGTGCCTCCGGCAAACTTCGCAACCTCGAAGAGGCCATTCAGAAATCCCCGCTTGACGGTACCTACGGCATCGGTCACACACGCTGGGCCACGCACGGCCGCCCCACGGAAGAAAACGCCCACCCTCATCGCGATTGCAGCGGCCAGATCGTCGTCGTCCACAACGGCATCATCGAAAACTATCTCGAACTCAAAGAACAGCTCCAGCGGGAAGGCCACAAGTTCGTCACCGAAACTGACACGGAAATCGTTGCGCATCTTGTGGAGAAAAATTCAGAAGGCGGCGTCCCGCTAGAAGACGCCGTACGCAAATCGCTCAATCAATTGCGCGGCATCTATGCGCTTGTTTTCATGTCCGCGCGCGACCCGCACAAAATCGTCGCCGCGCGCATGGGCCCTCCCGCTGTCATCGGCCTCGGCGAAAATGAATTCTTCGTCGCCAGCGATATTCCCGCGCTGCTCGAACATACACGCAACATTTTCTTTCTCGCCGATGGCGACATCGCCGTCCTCACCAAATCCGGTGTCAGCGTCATGGACCACGCTGGCAAGTCGGTCGAACGCAAGCCGCACCACGTCGCCTGGGACCCCATCATGGCGGAAAAGGGCGGCTACAAGCATTTCATGCAAAAGGAAATCTTCGAGCAGCCCCGCGCCGTCCGCGATACGCTTCTCGGCAGCATTTCGCAGGACACCGGAAAAACCTATCTTGGCGACCTCGGCCTCACCGAACAGCAATTTCGTACCTTCGAAAAAGTCCGCATCGTCGCCTGCGGCACAAGCTGGCACGCGGGACTCGCCGGCAAATTCATGATCGAGCGCCTCGCCCGGCTCCCGGTCGAAGTGGATTACGGCAGCGAGTTCCGCTACCGCGATCCCATTCTCGACGCAAAGACTCTCACTGTCTGCATCAGCCAATCCGGCGAAACCGCCGACACCATCGCCGCCCAACGCGAAGCAAAACGAAAAGGCTCTCCGACTCTCGCCATCTGCAATGTCCTGGGCTCCATGATTACGCGCGAAGCCATCGGCTCCTTCATTACGCATGCTGGTCCGGAAATCGGCGTCGCCTCCACAAAAGCATTCACTTCCCAGCTCACCGCGCTTTTGTTACTCGCCATGCACCTCGGTGAAACGCGCGGAACGCTTTCTGGCGACTCCGCCAAGAAACTCTTGCAGGAATTCACTCGCATTCCGCACAAAATGGAAACAATTCTTCAAGCCGAAGAATCCGGCTTCTACGAAAATCTGGCGCGTCAATTCTTCCGCTGCACCGATTTTCTCTACCTCGGCCGCGGCATCCATTACCCCATCGCTCTCGAAGGCGCACTCAAACTCAAGGAAATCTCCTACATTCACGCCGAAGGCTATCCCGCAGGGGAAATGAAGCACGGCCCGAACGCTCTCATCGACGAAAATCTCCCTGTCGTAGTCCTGGCCACGCGCGATGCCTCCGATCCTGCGAGCGTCACGCTCTATGAAAAGAGTGTTTCCAACATGCAGGAAGTCCGCGCGCGCGACGGCATCGTCATAGCTGTGGTCACTGCGGGTGACCATCTCGCCCGTTCCGCCGCCAATCACATCATCGAGCTCCCGCCCGCGCCAGAGCTCCTCGCGCCGCTCCTCGAAATCATTCCGCTCCAGCTTCTTTCCTACCACATCGCCGTCCGCCGCGGCTGCGACGTGGACCAGCCCCGCAACCTCGCCAAATCCGTCACCGTCGAATAGCCTGGAATTTTCCTCGTATTTTGTAGCGCAGGGCGGAGTCTTCGCAGCCCCGCGGCTTTCTGCCTCAAATAGCCGCGCCCTCTTCTTTTTCGCTAGAATGTTTCAATGCCCTTCCGTACTCAGGTTCTGCGCATAGCCACGGCGTGCGCATTCTTCGTACTTGCCTTCAATACTCCCTCTCGAGCGCAAACCCCCGCCTCCGGCAATGCCACTCTCCACGAAGTTCACGCCGACGGCTTCAAAAAACTCACCGAAGCTCAAATCATCGCCCTCACTGAACTTCAACCGGGCGCCCAGGTAACCCGCGATTCGCTCCAAGCCGCAGCCGACAAACTCGTCCACTCCGGCCTCTTTGCTCACGTCAAATACGACTTCCACACGCGTGGCGATCAAGTCACTGTAAATTTCCATGTCGAAGAAAACGCCCTCCTCCCTGCGTTCTTCGACAACATCCCGTGGTTCGACGACACCGAACTCGCCGCCGCCATCCGCGTCAAGAATCCTTCCTACGATGGCACTCTCCCCGAGTCTGGCCCGCTCGTGGAAGACGCCGCGGACGCCATCAAATCTCTTCTCGCCAGCCACAAACTCGAAGTCACCGTTATGCATCAAGTCATGCAAAATCCAATCGGCGAAGGTAACGTCCAGGAATTCGCCATCGAAGGCGCTTCGCTCCAGATTTCCTCCATCGAATTTGGCGACCCCGCCCTCGCCGAAGACCGTGCCATCCAGGCGCATCTCGGCGAACTTCGCGGCAAGCCCTACTCGCGCCTGGCTATTGATATTTTTCTCACCGAGCAAGTCCGCCCGGGCTATCTCAAGAAAGGCCATCTCCATTTGAAGCTCGGCCCTCCGCAGGTTAGGCTCACCGGTGCTCCCGCCGAAAAGCTGCCAGCTCAAATCCCCGTCTACATTCCCGTCGAAGCCGGCCCTGTCTATCACTTCGCAGGCGTTCAATGGTCGGGTAACTCACTTCTCCCGACGGATGCTTTCAATGCAGCCTTTGGTCTCAAGCCAAACGACATTGCCGATGGCGAAAAAATATTTTCCGGCTGGGATCGCGCGCAAGAAGAATACGGCCGGCGCGGCTATCTTGAAGCAAAAGTCGAAGCCACCGAATCTTTCGACGAATCGGCGCACACGGTTTCCTATCAAGCACACGTCACCGAAGGCGCTCCCTTCAAAATGGGCGACTTCGTCCTCACAGGAGTTTCTGTCGCCGCGGATCGCAAAATCCACGAAACGTTTCCCATTCAGCCTGGCGAACTCTTCGACAAATCCAAATTCGAAACGTATCTCTCCAAACTCCAGAATAAACCCGCCCAAATCTTCGGCGATCTCCCTGTCCACTACGAAAACGTCGGCCACTGGCTCCGCACCGACCCCGCCAAAGGCATCGTGGACGTCCTCCTCGACTTCAAATAGCTTGCCCCTTCTCGGCAAGATCGATGCGTCTTGAGTCTTTCTTTTCGGCCGCACAGCATCTCCAAACGATCCGTCGCGTTAATCCTTTGCTCCCCGTTGCGCTATACTTTTCTCGTGAGCAGTGTCGTTCAAATTCGACTCGATGACTCCTCCGCTCTTTCATCTGAGCAGAAGGAATCCCAGCTCCTCGCCCGCCTGGCCGAACTCCCCTCCCTAATCGTCGCCCTCTCCGGCGGAGCCGACTCCGCTTACCTAGCCTGGGCCGCGCACTGCGCCCTCGGCAATCGCGCCCTCTCCGTCACCGCAATTTCCCCAAGCTACTCCACGTACGACCGCGAGCAACTCACCGCCTTCGTCCAAAAATCCGCCATCCACCACGAATTCGTCGAAACCCACGAAATGGAAAACGCCTCCTACCGCGCCAATGCAGGCGACCGCTGCTACTTCTGCAAGGACGAACTCTTCTCCGTCCTCGATCAACTCGCCGCCGCGCGCAACATCGCTGCCATGGCCTACGGCGTCAACGCCGACGACACACTCGATTTCCGCCCCGGCCATCGCGCAGCCACCGAACACAAAGTCCTCGCCCCGCTCCTCGACGTCCGCCTTCGCAAATCCGAAATCCGCGAACTCTCCCGCCGTGCTGGTCTCCCCACGTGGGATCGTCCCGCCTCCGCCTGCCTCTCCTCGCGCCTTCCCTACGGTACCGAAGTCACCGCCGAACGCCTGGCCCTCATTGATCGCGCCGAAGCTGCCCTCCGCGACCTCGGTTTCCGGCAATTCCGCGTCCGTCTTCACGACAAGCTAGCCCGCGTCGAGATCGCTCAAGACGAACTTCCCCGCGCCATGACTCCAGAAATGGCCGCCGCCATCGCCACGCGCCTCAAAGCCGCCGGCTTCCTCTACGTTTCCCTGGACCTCGAAGGCTACCGCCAAGGCTCCTTAAACGATGCGCTCCCCAAGCCTCAGTAGCCCCCGCAGCCGTCCCAGCGGAACATTCCCCTCCCAATTTCCGTATCTATTCACGACGGACCAAAGCGCGTATCCTTGCGCTGGAGGAAGGCAAAACGGATGAAACCGCGCGCCCTTTATGCAACGGCCCTGTTTGCCGCAACGACCGCACTGTCTGCCTGTGGTGTCGGCCCGTCGGAAGAAGGCTCGTTTGACCGCAGCCTCTCCGTCTCCGGCGCCACCCGCCTCGAACTTTCCAATGGCTCCGGCTCGGTCCGCATCACCGGCGGCCCCGACGGCAAAGTTCACATCCATGGCGATGTCGCCGCCGGCTCCTTCTTCGGAAGTGCAAAAGATGAATTGCAAAAAGTTCTAAACAATCCTCCTATCGAACAGCACGCCGGCAATATCCGCATCGGAAAAGATTTCAGCAGCTTCCGCAACACTTCCATCTCCTACACGATTGAAGTTCCTCAGGAAACGGAAATCTCCATTAAAGTCGCCAGCGGCTCTCAGGAAATCAAGAACGTGCGCGGCCCAGTGGAAATCGAAGCCGCCTCCGGCGATGTCCGCGTCGAGAATGTTGAACGCACGGTCCAGATCAAATCTGCCAGCGGCTCCATTCACGTCCAAAATCTTGGCGACGATGCGCGCGTGGCCAGCGCCTCGGGCAGCATCGAAGTGAATACCGTCAAAGGTGACCTTCGCGCTCGTGCGCTGTCCGGCTCCATCATCATCAAATCAGCTGGTGGTCGAGTAGAAGCGGAAACCGCCAGCGGCTCCGTGCAAGTATTTGAGGCAAACAATGACGTGAAAGCCAGCAGCGCGTCAGGCGGCATCACCGTCCAAGGCAATCCCTCGGGCAACAGCTATTGGCACATGAAGACCGCTTCCGGTAGCGTTGACGTCTCCGTTCCGCGAGACGCCGGCTTCCATCTTTCCGCCGAAGCCATCTCCGGCCGAATCCGTACCGATCTCCCCATCGTCATCGAAGATCAGGACAGACACTCGCTCCGCGCCCGCATCGGCACACCCGGCGGCCGCGTCGAAATCCGCACCGCCTCCGGCGGCATCCACGTCCAACCCTCTTCTTAAACCTTGTTCTGCCGTGATCGCGCCAATATCAATCCCGTCATTTTTGGTTTTCCGATTCATTCCGATGAATCGGTCGGCTTGTGGAGAAAGACCTCCGCCCCATTGCGCGTTCTTTGCGCAATGAAATCTCTCTTCGATTTTGGCGGCACCAACGCCCACAGCACTTTCGGTCGCATTCGTATAAAATCCTCGAATGCTCCGCTCGTCCATCCTCACCCTCTTCCTCCTCTTAGCTCCCACTCTCTTCGCCCAAACCCCGTACCAAAATCTCGCGCCCGCACAAAAAAAAGACGCCTCCAAGCAATCCCCCGCCAAACAACTCTCTCCCTCCGACGAATTGCAACAATCCATCGAATCCGCCGGCAACGACCGCGCCGCTCTCGTCCGCAATCTCGAGGAATATCTAAAAAAATACCCGCAAGCCCCCGAACGCCCGCAAATCTACCGCGCTCTCGTGGAAGCGTGTCTCCAACTGCGCGACACTCCACGGGCTGCTGGCTACGCCGAGCGCATCGTCGCTCTCACGCCGGAAGACATGTCCATCACCCTCCTCGCCATTCAGCTTCTCGAAAAAACGGGTGACGACGACGCCATCCGCCGTGCGGTCCATTACTCCTCGCGCGTCATCGAATACGTCCGCAATTCTTCCGACAACGAAAAATCCCCGCGCGTTTCTCCCGAGGAGTGGAAAGCCGAAAAAAAGCGCGATGAATCCTCGCTTCGTTTCCTGCGTGGCGGTCTCGAATCCAAACTCCACGACACGGAAACCGCTCGCAAGGACTTCGAAGCCAGCTACGCGCTTGTCCCTAATTCAGCCGCTGCGGATAAGCTCGGTGAACTCGACGAACTCGAAAAAAACTACTCTTCTGCGATCACACAATACGCCCGCGCTTTTTACCTCACCGATCCCAATTCAAAAGGCGACAATCGCCACGAACTTCGCCAGAAACTTGGCAATGTTTGGCGGCTCGCCCACGGCTCCGACGCCGGACTAGGCGACTTTCTTCTAGCCACCTTCGACCAAATCTCTTCATCCTCCGAGCCAAAGCCGAAACGCAACGCTACCGCGAAGGAACCCTTCGATTTCATGCTACGCAAAGCGCCGGGCGGCACCGCGTACCCGCTCGCCGCACAAAAGGGGAAAATTCTCGTCGTGAATTTCTGGGCCACGTGGTGCGGCCCATGCCGCGCTCTCGAACCGCTCTACGAAAAAGTCGCCACCGAATTCCGTGCCGATCCTAACGTCCTTTTCCTCGCCGCCGATTGTGACGACGACGAATCTCTAGTCGGCCCGTACCTCGAAGAGGTAAGGCCCCGCACCACCACGGTCTTTGCCGACGGCCTCGAACTCCTCTTCCGCGTCGAAGCCTTCCCCACCGTCATCGTCCTCGACCGCTCCGGAAAAATCTCCTACCGCACGGACGGCTTCGGCGACTCCTCATTCATCACCGAACTCTCCGCCGCCGTCCACCGCGCCCTGTCCACGCCGGCGCCTGCTTCTTCAAGCTCTTCAAACAGGTAGGAACTCGCTTTCGGTACAGCAACGCACTCTCGCATCTACGCGCGCAAAAGACAGTTCACCGCAGTGGCGGCATCCCCATTTTTTTCACAATGGCCCAATAGCGAGTGTCTGAATGCAGCGCGTCCAGGTCTGGATCATGCTGCAGATGCACAAGCGCCGGATCGCGCACCTCCAATGCATACTCAAGGTATCGAATACCTTCTTCTTTGCGCCCTGAATTCACGGCAAGTTCCGCCAGCCGCATCGGCGAAACATATTCCGTCCTCGCTCTTTCCTTCTTCTTTTCAAGAAATCCTAGGTAGACTGCCTTCAGGCCTCCGTTTCGAAAGGCCTTGTCCGCGCGGGATGCTTCGGTTCCATTTCCTTCAATCATAAAAAGATTCTTCAATTCCGCCATCGCGCCCTTGTCGTCTCCCTTGTAGTAATAGACGCTCGAAAGAAACGCGTGCAATGACACGGCGTCCGGTCGCGCTTCGGATCGCTGCTTAAATTCTTTCAACGCATCGTCGTAACGGCGTGACCGAATCAGCGCGTAGCCGTAGGCCCACGGACGCGCGAAAGGATCCAGCTCGAGCATTCGCTTGTCTTCTTGCAGGGCCTCGTCCATGTGATTGCGCGTTTCCAAAATATACGCGTGCAGATGGTGCGCTTCCGCGAGGCTCGGATTCAATTCGAGCGCCCTCTCGGACTCCTTCTCCGCCCCTTCCCAATCCCACCGATAGAAGAGCTTCACCGCCGCAAACGCGTGATGTGCCTCTGCCAGCGAATCGTCCAATTCCAGTGCTTTCTTCGCTGCTCCTTCCGCTTCCGGCATGGTTTCCAGGGCGCTTTCCTCGCCCGAAACCGATGCAGCCGTATAACTATCCGCTAGTCCTGCATAGGCCACCGCATACGATGGATCCAATTGAATTGCCTGCTGGAAGAATTCGCGGCTCTTCCCATATCTATCCGAGGACCAGTAATACCTCCCGCGATAGTAGGCATCTCGTGCAACCGGATTGGCCGACGTGCGCTTTGGCTTTATCACTCCTTCCAGCGGCAGCGAAGCCAGTAGCACCCTTTCCGCTATGCTCCGCGCCACTTCCTGCTGCAGCGTCAGCGCATCCCCCGACGCCCGCTCATAACTTTCCGCCCAGAGATGCGTGTCCGTCAGGGCATAAATCAACTGCGCCCGCACTCTTACGCGGCCTTCCCCTCGCGATACGGAACCCTCAACGATTCCATCGACTCCCAATTCTCGGGCGATCTCCGGCAGCGGCTTGTGCCCCTTCTTGTATTGCATCACGGATGTCCGCGAAGTCACCTGCAGCGACCGGTACTGCGCCAGCATTGTGATCAATTCGTCCGTCATACCGTCCGCAAAATACTCTTCGTCCGCATTGCCCGATAAATTCTCCAATGGCAGCACCGCAATCGACCGGATCGTCACCGCCTTCTTTTCCGCGCGCGTCAGCTTCGGCACCACAAATTTAATGGTTGGCCATACCAGCAAAATCGTTGCGGCGGCGGCAATCCATACCTGTTTGAGTCTGCTTCTATTTCTGCCCTCGGCTTCGGGCGTCCGCCTTCCGTCGGCTCCTTCATTCGTCGTTCGCACATCGGCAACCGCACTATTGTCTGGGGTCGTTTCGTTATCCGGTTCTCTCTCCGCTCCTTCGCTGCGCGATGTTGCTGCCTCCTCCCGCTTCACTTCCGCGATGAATCGGTATCCCTTCCTCTGCACCGTCTGTATGAAGTTCGGCTGCTCCGGATCGTCTCCCAGTGCCTGCCGTACTTTCCGCATCGCTGTATTTATCCCGTGCTCTGCATCTACAAAAACGCCCTTGCCCCAAACCTTCTCTTCAATCTCCTCGCGGGTCACCAGGCACCCATCGTTGGACACCAGCAAGATCAACAAATCCATCGGAATTTTCTCGAGCTTCACCGCGCGGCCGCTGCGCCGCAGCTCATAGCGAGCAACGTCCAGCTCGAACTCCGCGAATCGAATGAGGTTTGAATTCACTGCTTTCGACCTATTTTGGCGCGGAGTATAACACCCGACTTCTTGCCTTACAACAAAACGGCTTTATTTTCAGTCTCTTACAGCTTCACCAATCCTTCACCATTCTTCATACGCTCTCCATTGCTGCCTCTGTACCTCGCTGCTAGTTTCCCGCCCGCCGGCCATCGCCGACCAAAAGGGGAAATCCAATGAAAGTGATCATTCGAAGGTTGTCAGTATGTTTAGCCGTGTTTCTGGCGGGATCCGTCTTTGCGTTCAATGCGAGCGCTCAATGCAGCGCAGCCGACGGGCACGCCACCTCGAACAACGCCAGCATTGTCTTGTCCAAATCCGTTCCGCTTAGCGCCGAGGCGAAAACCGCCATGTCCTCCAGGCAGCAGGAGCAGGGTGAATTATCTGACCTGTCCATCGTTGGCTTCTGGCATGTTGTCTTCACTTCCAAAGGCACCACCAATCCTCCCATCCCGGACGGCGCAGTTGTGGATATGGGCTTCGCTCAGTGGCACTCCGACAAAACCGAAATCCTCAATTCCTCTCGTCCCCCCGTCACCGGCAACTTCTGCCTCGGCGTTTGGGAGAAAACCGGACACCTAACTTACTCCCTCAATCACTTTGCCCTGAGCTTCAACCCGGACGGCTCCATGCAAGGACCGGCAAATATCAGGGAAACCGTTACTCTATCCCTTGATGGCAAAGGCTATTCGGGCACATTCTCCATCGACCAATACGACAACCATCTCGTCCTGCTCGCTCATATCGTGGGCACCATTTCCGCAAAGCGGGTTACGGTGGATACGAAACCCACAGATATCTTCTAGAAGAACTCCGCGTTATTGGCCTTGCCTGCCGCAAGCCGCGTCACAAGCAGCACAGAAGGCCTCAACCTGTTTGGCTTGGCGGGGCAGCGGCAGGCGAGCGGCAGGCCGGATCCCTTGGGGTCCGTCCGAGGCAGCATCAGTGCAGATGGCCGTCCTCCCCGGCGGCCATCTGCATTTTCTTCGTCCGTAGTCCAATCCCGCCGATCATTCCAGCGCCGTATTGTGCATACTATTCATTTATATATTTACTTAATACATTTTTTGTGATAAGCTACAGGCTGTATAATCTGCTCCAGTTCGAATCTTCCTTCCTCACTTTTCCCGGCCCCGCCCGCGATTTCAATCCTTCCTCTAACACCCGCAGAATCAACACTCACAAAGTGTATGGAAACAACCACGCTTCAACTCCCTTTAGATTCAACACTTATGCAAAACAGGGGGAGGGGTACAGGCGCAGGGCCTTACTTCCCTTCTACTACTTCTTTCGCCGCCACAATTGTGTTCGCATGAATCAGCACGGTATCTTCGACGCGTCGCGCGTATCCGCCCGCCAGCGTTGTCGCCACCGGCACTCCTCGCTTGCGCGCCTCGGCAAATACACGCTTATCGCGCTCCTTCAACCCTTTCTTCGTCAGCATCAGTCCACCAAGCTGATCCTCACAATAGGGGTCCGCGCCTCCCACATAAAACACAATGTCCGGCCGGAATTTCTCCAGCGACTCGGCCACCACAGGCAGCAGTGTCTCCAAGTACTCATCATCTTCAACTCGGTCCGCCAAATTCAGATCCACATTCGACGGTGGCTTGTGCGCGGGATAGTTATTCAATTGATGAATCGAAATTGTAAAGACCGACGCGTCATCGCTAAAAATGTCCGCCGTGCCATTACCGTGATGCACATCCGTATCCACAACGATCGCTTTGCGAATCGCTCCATCCACTTGCAAACGCCTAATCGCTACGGCCACATCGTGAATCGCGCAAAATCCCTCGCCGTGATTTGCAAACGCGTGATGAAATCCGCCGCCCAGATTGCATCCAAATCCATCGCGCAGCGCGAGCTGCCCCGCCAGAATCGAACCGCCCGCGGCGAGCCAAACCGCCTTGGCCAGTTCCGGCGAATACGGTACTTCCAGTTTCATGATCTCGCTCGGGGTCAGCGTTCCATTCCTCAATTTGTTAACCCACTCCGCCGTGTGCACGCGCAGCAAGTCCGCGTCCGTCGCTTCTTCCGGCAGAACAAAATCCTCCGGGCCCGCGATCTCATCACGCAGCAGCATCAATTGGATTAACCGGAATTTCTGCGAAGGAAAAACGTGCAGACCAAGATTCAAATCGTAGTTGGGATGATAAACAACCTTGAAGGGCAGCATTTCTATCAGTGTTTGCCGAAAACTCGTAGGGGCGCAGCACTGCTGCGCCCATCTCGGCAAGATCACTTTCGTCTTGAGCGTCTTTCTCTTATTCTTTTCTTAATTCTCGCGCTCAAGAATAAAATCCGGCAACGTCAAAAGCGCCCGCGCATACTCCGAATCCCGTTGTCCGTTGATGCACGACTTCGCGCGCGCCGCATACTCATGCGCCAACTGCCGCGTACGCTCCAGCGCTCCCGATTCATTCACCAGCGCCACAAGCCGCTCTGGCTTCACGCTGACAAATTCTTTCTCTTCCAAAACACGCGCCACAAGTTCGCGCGCCTCGTGATGGCCGTTCTCCATCGCGTAAATCAGCGGCAGCGTAACTTTTCCCTCTTTCAAATCGCTCAGCACCGGCTTGCCAAGTTGCTGCGCCGACCCCGTAAAATCCAGCAAATCGTCCACAAGCTGAAACGCCAACCCTGCGTACTTTCCGTAATCCGCAAGCGCCTCTTCCTCTTCCCCTTCGAGGCCGCCCAGCACGGCGCCCAGCCGCGCGCAGCCGCTGAAAAGGCAGGCCGTCTTGTGTGTCGCGAGTTTCAGCGCGTCGGCTTCCGTCACGTCAATGCTGCCGATTTTCGCCAGTTGAATCAGCTCGCCTTCGACCATCTTTTGCGTGAGGTCAATCAGGACATCCAGAATCCGGAAGTTGCGCTCTTCCAGCGCCATTTGAAACGACTGCATGTACAACCAGTCGCCCGCAAGCACGCTGCGATGATTTCCCCAGCGCGAATTCGCCGAAGGGCGCCCGCGCCGCGTGTCCGCACTGTCAATCACGTCGTCGTGAATCAACGTGGCGCTGTGCAGCAATTCCACTACGGCCGCAAGGCGAATCGTGCCTTCCCTGCGCCGGCCCGCGTAGCGGTTCGCGATCAGCAACAGTGCAGGACGCATGCGCTTTCCGCCGCCGCCCAGCAAATACCCGGTAATTTCAGAAACGGGCTCGAACGCTGTCGCGCTCTGTCGCGCCAGCTCCTGCTCGACCAGCAGCAAGTCTTCGCGCACGAGTTCAAAAATCTCTTTCGCCGTAAGGAGCGCGATCTCTTTTCTCCTGGCTTCCGGTGTCATCTCAGCGGGACTCCGCGGCCGTGGGCATATTCGGCCGGGCTAGACCGAAGAAGCGCCGAAAATTCTCCGAGGTCCTGGCGGCGGCTTCTTCCGGGCTCAAGTTTCTCACACTGCCCAGCATCTTTGCTACTTCCGCCACGTAGGCCGGTTCATTTCGCTTGCCGCGGTAAGGAACTGGCGCCAGGTACGGAGAATCCGTTTCAATCAGAATGTTTTCCAGCGGCAGAACTTTCGCAATGTCGCGCAGATTCTGCGCCTTCGGAAAAGTCGAATTTCCCGCAAATGAAATCTGGAACCCGCTATCTACTCCGCGTTTCGCATCTTCCAGCGTGCTCGAAAAACAGTGCAGGATGCCGCCCAGTCCGCTCGGCGCCCACTCCTCTTCCAGAATTTTCATACAGTCGGGCCATGCGTCCCGGCAATGAATCACAATTGGCTTTTTCGCAGCCTTTGCGAGATCCATTTGTTGGCGAAAGACTCTTGCTTGTACGTCGCGCGGCGAATGATCGTAGAAATAGTCGAGGCCGATTTCGCCCCACGCAATCACTTTCGGATGCTGCGCCAGGCGCGCGAGTTCATCCAGATGCCCTTGCGTCACTTCCTTCGCTTCATGCGGATGAATCCCAACCGTCGTGTAAATCCAATCATGCTGCCCGGCGAACGGCATCGCCGCGTCCAGCTTTTCCGGCCCCGGCCCCGTTCCAATTGCAACCAGCGTCGTCACTCCCGCCGCTCGCGCGCGTTCGAGCATTGCGTCGCGGTCTTCCGCAAACTGTTCGGCATCAATATGTGCGTGCGAGTCGATTAGTTCCATGGGAAGAGCTTTGGCCGCCCTTGCCGGGCTTCAAAACTACTTCAGTCGCGCGCCGATTTCGACGTCCCCGTCGGGAAAACCGGCGAGAACGGGGCGTCCCTCTGGGCCGACCGATGCGGCTACAATCATGCCGTTCGATTCAACCCCTCGCAGTTTTCGCGGCGCGAGATTTACAACGACCGCGACTTTTCGGCCGATCAATTTTTCCGGTTCGTAATACTGCGCAATGCCGGCGCAAATCTGGCGAATCTCCGTGCCAATGTCCACAGTGAGCTTTAACAATTTATCCGCGCCGATAATGCGCTCAGCAGTTTTGATTTGCCCGACGCGCATCTCGACTTTGGCGAAATCCTCGATGCCGATTTTCTCGGCGGCGGGAGCAGCCGCAGCGCCGCTCGGTGTTGCGGCAGGTGCGGGAGCCGCCGCCGGTGCAGGTGTCGGATTCAGTTCTTCATTTGCCATCGCTTCGATCCTCTCTATTGCTTCTTGTTTATCTACGCGCGGGAAGAGCGTTTGTGCTTTTCCAAGCTGCACGCCCGTCGTCAAGTGTCCCCAACGCAATCCATCGAGCTCGACTCCGGAAACCGTGCCCGGCTGCCCGAGAAGTGTCCACACTTTTTTCGTGCTATCCGGCAAAACCGGATGCGCGAGCACCGTTACGACGCGCAGCAACTCGGCAGTCGTCCAAAGAATGGTCGCCTTGCGCTGCGTGTCGGCTTCGGAATCGCTCATCGCCCACGGCTGTTCAGAAGTGAGATATTTGTCCGCCGCAGCAATTGCGCTCCAAATTGCTTCGAGCGATCGCGCAAACTCGAATTTTTCAAACCGTTCGAGCGCTTCACCGATTGCTTCGCTTGCAACTTTTGCCAACGCATCGTCTTGCGGCAAGCGTGGGCCGGAGTTCGGAATTTTTCCACCAAAGTTCTTTTCAATCATAGCCGCAGTGCGGCTCGCCAAATTTCCAAGTCCGTTCGCGAGATCGCTGTTGTAGCGCGTGACCAGCGCGTCGTAACTGAAATTGCCGTCCTGGCCAAACACAACTTCGCGCAGGAGAAAATAACGCATCGCATCCATGCCCAGCATGTTCGCAATCGGACGCGGCAGCACCACGTTCCCTTTGGATTTGCTCATTTTGGTCGCATCCATCAGGAACCAACCATGCGCCCAAACTTGTTTCGGTACGGGCAGCATCGCCGCCATCAAAAACGCGGGCCAGTACACGGTGTGAAAACGAATGATGTCCTTGCCCACCAGATGCAGATCCGCCGGCCACATGCCGCGCTTTTCGTATTCGGGTCCGCCAACCGCGCTGAGGTATGCGGTGAGCGCGTCGAACCAGACGTAAAAAACGTGCGGTTCTTCGCCGGGGACGGGAATGCCCCAGCGAAGCGTGGTGCGTGTGATGCTCAAATCTTTCAGGCCGCCTTCGACGAAGGAGATAATTTCGTTTTTGCGCGTTTCCGGCTGAATGAAAGTCGGATTCTTCTTGTAAAAATCCAGCAGCGGTTTTTGAAACGCGGACAGTTTGAAGAAATAATTTTCTTCGGTGATGGTTTCGAGCGGGCGTCCGCAATCGGGGCAGTTGTCACCGGGTTTTGCGTCGTTCACGAAAGCGTTGTCGTAAATGCAGTATTGGCCGGTATATTGGCCTTTGTAAACGTAACCGTTTTCCTTGAAGAGTTTGAAAAGCCATTGCACGGTGCGGACATGGCGCAAGTCCGTGGTACGAATAAATTCATCGGCAGCAATTCCGAGTTCGTCCCACAGAGCTCTCCACGCCACAGCCATTTTCGCGACGTATTCGGATTCGGGGATTCCCGCTTTTTGGGCGGCGCGCTCGACGTTCACGCCGTGCTCGTCGGTACCCGTCGTCATCACGACTTCGTAGCCGCGCATGCGCTTGTAGCGCCGAATCGCGTCGGCAACCACAGTCGTGTACGTATGGCCGATGTGCGGCAAACCGTTCGTGTAATAGATCGGCGTGGTCAGATAAAATTTTGGTTTTTCGCTCGGCATAGAAAAGTTGTCAGTTATAAGTTATCAGTTTTAAGTAAAAACGTGGAATGGAAAGGAGCTTTCCACGACTCTTCGCGGCAATTTCGCGAAAAAAAACGTCGCGATCGCTTATTTATTGCTTGCTTCAAAACTGCGTTTTGCTTCTTCCATCACAAGATGCAGCGGAACGTGTTTTTCCTCGGCAAGCTTCTTACAGTCTTCAAATTCGGGAGCAGCGCGGCGAATGTGGCCGTTCACCCGCGAGACTTTCATACGGACGTCGCCGAATTGGGTGTGCACGTTCACGGATTCGCGCGGCAGCGTACGCCGCTGCGCGCGATACGTTCGCGCACCAAAAGTTGTTGTCTCGGCGAAAACCAAATCCATCAACGCTGTCGTATCTTGCGGCCGGCAAAGAAGCGTCAACAGAATGCCCGGGCGATTCTTTTTCATCTGAACTGGAGTCGTATAGACGTCGAGCGCGCCTGCAGCCAATGCCTTCTCCTGAAAGTAACCGCAGATTTGCGGATTCATGTCGTCGAGATTTGCTTCGATGACGGCAATCTCTTCGTCGAATCCAGCAACCGCTTTCTCAGCTGCTTCTCCGACCATGATGCGGAGAACATTCGGCTGACCCTCAAGGTCAGCGGTACCCGCGCCGTAGCCGATAGCGGAAACGCTCATCTGCGGCTGCGGACCGAACGCGGTGCAAAGGGTCGCAACAATCGCCGCACCGGTGGGCGTGACGAGTTCTTTTTGCACGCCGTTCGAGTACGTCGGCTTGCCTTGCAGCAACTTCGCGGTTGCAGGAGCGGGCACGGGCAAAACGCCGTGCGCCATTTTTGCTGTCCCGCCTCCGACATTCAGCGGAGAGCAGGCAAATTCCTCGATGCCGAGCGCTTCAAAACCGATGCATGCTCCGACAATGTCCACGATGGCGTCCACGGCTCCGACTTCGTGAAAATGAATTTTTTCGATGGGCACATCGTGAACGCTGGCTTCAGCTTCTCCGAGTTTGCGAAAAATCGCCGCGGCTTGCTCGCGGACTCGCGGAGACAGCTTGGATTTTTCCAAAATCTCGAGGATAGCGGTCAGCGAACGGTGCTTGCTCAGGTCTTCCGTATTCACCCGAACATAGGTGGAAGACATTCCGTTTTTCCAGACTTTCTCGGAGGAAATTTCCCAGCCGGGAACTTCGAGGCCGCGCAATTGCTCACGCAAGGGATCGAGCGATGCGCCAGCGTCCACCAGAGCGCCGAGCGTCATGTCGCCGCTAATTCCGCTAAAACAATCAAAATACGCAAGTTTCATCGAAATTTTCCGATGCATAGATACTATCGACACGTTTAAAGGGTGTCAAACCGGCGCGTGCAAATTTCAAGAAGTTGCGCTGAAAACATTTGCGCTCAAGAATTCGTTGCGGAATTTTCCTTGTGGATCGAATTTCTTGCTCAGGGCGACAAATTCGGGAAGTTTTTCGTACGCGGCGTGCAATTGCGCAGGAGGAATTGTAAACAGTTTTCCCCAGTGAGGACGTGGCTTGAAGGGAGCCAATTCCCTTTCGATAACGGGCAGGAGCTTGCTTACTTCGGGCCACTCCGGCTTCCAGGTGAAGTGAATGGCGACGCAATCCTGCTTGTAGCAAGGACTCATCCAAAGGTCGTCCGCAGCAATGGTGCGGATTTCCGTAATCATCAGGTGCGGACTGATCTGTTCGTGCAGTTTCTCAACGGCAAGAATCGCGTCGAGCGCGTTCTTGTGGGGAACGAAATATTCGGACTGCAATTCTTTTCCGGCGCTGGGCGTGAAACCCATTTTGAAATGCGGGAGACGGTCATACCACGGACCGGGAACGCCCATTTGTTCGGTGCAATTTTCCGCGGAAAGCGCCGCGATAGGGTGAAGGTTTTTCATGGCGCGTGTGGCACCGAAAAAGTCTTGCGGCTGTTTGCCGGGAGGCTTGGTTGGATCAATACCGTGCTTGAGCCAGACTTCATTCATGCGCTGCTTTTGCCAATCCGTGAAGATGCTGACGCTGTAGGCAGCGGACATGATTTCGTCAAAATGTTTTTCCAATTCGCTGAGTGGAAGATTTTCGAAGACGTGTTGCGCCACTTGAAAAGTCGGCCGAATGTTGAGAGTAACTTTTGTGATTACACCGAGCGCGCCGAGGCCGACGACCGCGCCGGAAAAACTCTCAGGATTCTCCTTGCGTGAAAGCGTGACGACATCGCCCGCTGCATTGACGATTTCGAGCGCTGCGACGGCAGTGGCGAGACTGCCGTTCTTGACGCCGGAGCCATGCGTGGCCGTAGCGCAGGCACCGGCAATGGAGATGTGCGGGAGCGAAGCGAGGTTATGCAGCGCGAAACCTTTGGCTTCGAGAACGGGACAGATCTCTCCGTAGCGGACTCCTGGGCCAACAGAAATCGTGCGAGACGATTCATCCAGCGAAGGTTCATTTGAAGTGAACGGAGTTGTGAGCAATTGCTGCGTACTGTCCGCGATGCGATTGAAGCAATGCCGCGTGCCCAGGGTCTTGAAGTGATTGTGCGCGCGGACAAACTTTTGAACAGCCTCGAGCGAGGCAGCAGCATAGACGTTGTCCGTACTGTATGCGATGTTGCCGGCCCAGTTCGTCAGCTTTTCGGGAGAAGCCCAGGATTCAAGTGGCATCGCAATAGCCGCGGAGCAGAGTTTTATGAATGTTCTCTTTTTCATCGGTGCAAAATACACCGGTCGCACGAAACAGTACAGCAGGATTCATGACTGTTTTTCGTGTTGAAAGAACTGCAAGCAGACGCCAGATGGAAGCACCATGTGGAATTCACGGCGGCCCCAAGATTTTAGTTCGAGCGGCCCAACATTCGCCGGAATGTTCTTGTATTCGCCATGGAGAGCGTCGAGATCGGATACGCCGATGCTGAAGCTGGCATTGTCGGCCCACTCGCGATTGCTGTTTTCGACGAGTAGAAATGTAATTTCTCCACGCCGAATCCCAGCCCCATTACCGCTCTGCCAAAGCACGGCAAATCCCATGTCTTGTGTGAAAAATCTTAGGGAGTCGGCGATCGGGCCGCCGCTCGGAATCAGCGGAGCGACGGACAGGAAAGTGGGGGGTTGTGGATTCATGATTTGAGTTTGCTCCAAATTATTCCACGTCGCGGTTGGTGACGGAGACGCGGAAGACGGGCTTGGATTTTTCGGCGGGATCGATTTCGAATGTCTGCGACGTTTTCGCGGGATCGTAATCGCGCCAGAGCCAGATCATTTCGGCGGGAAATTCGGCGGCGCCGTGAGCGGAGTTGTGAGTGCCCTTCCCGAAGCTGAAGTGAAAATCGTACTCCTTGGCTTTTAACGCGTTGCCCATGCGGAGATTCGCTAGCGGCCAGTTGCCGTAGCGGAGGTCGAGATCTTCGGAGCCTTCTTGCAGCCAGACGCGAATGTTGCGTTTTGGTTCGCGAAGAATTTTGTCGGGGTAGTCCTGGCCGCCGTCGGGGACGGCGGGATCTTCTTTCCATTGAATCGCGGAAAAACTTCCGATCCAGGAGATCAGGCGGCCGAATTGGTCGGGCATTTGCCACGCGGCGTTGAACGCGCAAATGCCTCCGGAGGAGAGGCCAGTGATGGCGCGGCTGTAGGCGTCTTTGCGGAGATTATATTTTGTCGCAACGTCTGCGAGGATTTCGTCACGGAGGAAACGGGCGTAGCGGTCGCTTACGGTATCGTAAAGCGTACTGCGCATGGAATCTTTGAGCGTGCGATTCCATTTTTCTGAGTAGGCCTTGACAAAATTGTACGTGGGCGTGCCGGGCGAGTCGCTAATGTCGCCGGGATTGATGAAGATGCAGATGAGCACGGGGATTTTCTTTTGTGCGATGAGATTGTCTATGACGTTGAGCGTGGGATTGTTGCCGTCACGGTTGGTATAGCCGCCACCGTCCTGAAAGACCATGACGGCTGCAGGCGTATCCGGTTTGTATTGCGGGGGGACATAAATCCAATATTCGCTCTTCATGCCGTCGTAGATTTTGCTGACGTGCCTGATTTTTTCGGAGAGAGTGCCGGAGGGGACGCCCGGTTGGAGATAGGAGAGCGGGCCGAAAGCGGGGACGTCGAGTTTGCCGCCGAATCTGGCGCCGTTCACCAAATAATAGAACGAATGGAGTTTTCCAGGCTGGTCTATGGTTGCGGCGGTGTACCAAATGTCCGTGCCGGAAAGTGGATGCATTTCCGGGCCAGGCTTGTCGTCAACCATGAGCAAAGGGATTGTGGGAGCGCGCGTGGCGAAGAAAAAATCGGAAGCGTGGCCAGCCCAAGCAGTTCCTTCCTGCAAATCCTTTGCGTCGAAGGTGGTGATGATGGCGTCGCGGAGTGCAGGGCTGGGAGATTTTGCGAGTTCGATGAGCTGCGGCGCGGTGGATTTTTGTGCAGAGACAGGAACCGGCGCCAGCGCAAACGCAAGAATGGTTACTGCGACAAACCTGGTTACCTGGGACATGGCTTCTCCACTTTTTGACCGGCCTTGCGAATGACCTTTATACTCGCTGTTCTGCTTAGCGAGGCAAGAAAATACTGTGTATATCACACTGACAAAACGATTGCGCGAGACGCTGGCCGCTTACATTCAGGAAAAGTATGGCGCGTCGCTCGGCGACGCGATGCCAAACATTGTTCTGGAACGGCCGCCGAAGATTGAGTTGGGCGAAGCGGCTTCTCCGGTGGCGTTTGAATTGGCGAAGAGGTTGAAGCGCGCGCCGCGGCAGATTGCGCAGGAAATTGCTTCGGGACTGGGAACAGTGGAAGGAATTGCGCGGCTGGAGGTAGCGGGTGCGGGTTATTTGAATGCGTTTTTTGATCGCGGGGCGTTTTGGGCGAAAGTAAATCAGGAAAAAGACGAAGGACAACGCAGAGGCGCAGAAGACACGGAGGAGCACCGAGGAAAGAAAGAGAAGATTATTATCGAGCATACGAGCATCAATCCGAACAAAGCGGCGCATATTGGGCATGTGCGGAATGCGGTGCTAGGAGATACGTTTGCGCGGATCTTGAAGCATGCGGAAAATCGCGTGCAGATACAGAACTACATTGACAATACAGGCGTGCAGGTGGCGGACGTGGTGATTGGTTTTCTGCACATGGAAAAGCGAACGCCGATCAGCGTGAAGATGCTCGCGCGCGAACCGAAGTTTGATTATTACTGCTGGGATTTGTACGCGAAGGCGACACAGTTTTTTGAGGAAGACAAACAGCGCGCGGCGAAACTACGCGGCGAAACGCTGAAGGCGATTGAAGAAGGGCGCGGCGAGGATGCAGAAGTCGGGCAAGTGGTTGGCGACGCAATTGTGAGTTGTCATTTGCGGACGATGGCGCGACTGGGAATTCATTACGAATTGCTGGCGCGGGAAAGCGAGATTTTGCATCTGCATTTTTGGGATGCGGCTTTTGAGATGCTAAAGAAGTCTGGCGCAATTCAGCTGGCTACGAGCGTGAAGATGGCTGGATGCTGGATCATGCCGTCGAAGGACGAATCCAACACGAAGAAAGAGGGAGAAGCCGAATCTGATCACGAACAAGACAAGATCATTGTGCGGTCGAATGGAACGGTGACTTACGTCGGGAAGGATATTGCTTATCAACTTTGGAAATTTGGATTGCTGGGAAAAGACTTCAACTATGCGAAATGGGCGGATGCACCGGTGGGAGACACGGTGTGGGCAACGATTAGCGGGAAAAATGATCCGCAGGCACCCCACTTTGGTGAGCCAGCTGCCGTGGTCTACAATGTGATCGATGTGCGCCAGTCGTATCCGCAGGAGGTGGTAGCGGAAGGATTGCGCCGCCTTGGTCATGTCGAAGCCGCGAAGAATTCCATTCACCTTTCCTACGAACGCTGGACGCTCACACCGCGATGCGCAGCCGAACTGGGCTATGAGCTCTCGGAAGAAGAAGCCAAGAAAACGCATGTTGAGGTGAGCGGGCGCAAGGGCATGGGCGTGAAAGCCGATGATTTGATGGACCGGCTGGAGCAGGCGACGCTCGCGGAGGTGCAGGAACGCCACCCAGGAATGCCGGCGGAGGAGAAGCAGAGGACGGCGCACGCGATTGCGGTGGGGGCGTTGAGATTTTTCCTGCTGAAGTTCACCCGCAACGTACTGGTAGCGTTCGATTTCAAGGACGCGCTGAGCTTTGAAGGGGAAACGGGGCCGTATTGTCAGTATGCGGTGGTGCGGATTCGTGGAATTCGGCGCAAAGGCGCGGAGGCGGGTGGCGAAAGCGCGGCGCTAAAAATTGAGACCGTGGCAGAAATTTTGGGCGGCGCTGTCGGAAACGATTTGTGGGAATTGATTTTGCACGCGGGGACGCTGGATTACGCAGTGGATGCGGCGATTGGCGCGCAGGAGCCGGCGTTCGTGGCGAAGTATGCGTTTCAATTGGCGCAGGCGTTCAACAATTTTTATCACAGGCACCACATCATCTCGGAAGAAGATGCGCAGAAGCGGGCGTTTTTTCTGGCGTTGTGTGGATTGGTTGAGGCGCAGTTAGTGCGAGCACTGGATTTGTTGGGGATCGAAGCACCAGAGAAGATGTAGGGACCGTCCGACGCGTCCGTTCCGGAGAATTGGTTGCTGCCACACGTAAGTTGAGGTCCTCCGGCTACCCTCATCGTGTAGCCTCAGGATGACAACGCTTTTTACCCTTTCTTAAAAATTAGTCGAGTATCTCGCTCATTCTTGCGTTAACCCCTAAAAAGAAGAGACGAGGTGAACGAGCGTGCGAAGGCTGACACCCGTTGGGCCTTTGGCGAGAAAGGGTTTGGCGTCGTCGTTCCAGGCAGTGCCTGCGATGTCGAGGTGAACCCATGGCGTGTCGCCGACGAATTCGCGGATGAACCACGCGCCGGTGATGGAGCCACCGCCTTTGCCGCTGCCGATGTTTTGAATGTCCGCAAAACTTCCTTTGATAAATTCGCGATATTCGTCGTCCATCGGCAATTGCCACATTTTTTCGCCCGTAGCTTTGGCGGAGGCGAGAAGTTTGTCAGTCCAAGTTTGATCGGAGCCGAAGACGCCGACGTTGATGTTGGCGAGGGCGACGACGATGGCTCCTGTAAGCGTGGCTGCGTCCACGATGTGCGTGACACCGAGTTGCTTCGCATAGGTGATGGCGTCGGCGAGGATGAGGCGGCCCTCGGCGTCGGTGTTCAGGACTTCGATCGTCTTGCCGGACATGGCGGTCTGGATGTCGCCGGGTTTTTGCGCGGTGCCGCCGGGCATATTTTCCGTGGCGGGGACGACACCGATCACTTTGACGCTGGGCTTAAGCGCGGCGAGCGCGCGCATGACGCCGAGCATGGTCGCTCCACCAGCCATGTCGTACTTCATTTTTTCCATGCCGTCGGCAGGCTTGATGGAGATGCCACCCGTATCGAAGGTGACCGCTTTGCCGACGAGACCAATCACAGGCGCGCCCGGCTTGGCGTTTGAAGGAGTGTAGGTGACGACGATCACGCGAGGAGGTTCGGGACCGCCTTGCGCGACGCTCAACAACGCGCCCATTTTGAGGCTTGCAATTTTCTTTTCGTCGAGAATGTCCACCGCTAGGCCTGCTTCCTTGGCCATAGCTTCAGCTTTTTCGGCGAGAACTCGGGGCGTGAGTTTGTTGGAAGGCTCGTTGACAAGGTCGCGCGTGAAATTTTGCGAGTCCGCAATGATGCGGCCACGGTTCAAACCCTTTTCTGCGGCGAATTTATCAGAATCGGAAAATCCGACCAAGGCGACGGATTCGATCTTCTTGTCTTTCTTGTCGGTTTTGTATTTGTCGGTTTCGAAATCGCCGGTGATGAGACCTTCCGCTATCGCTTGTGCTGCGTCTTCAGTGGAGAGACCTTCGTTTGTGAGAAATGCAAAATTCCTGATGGACTTGGATTTCAACGAGCGGAGAGCCGCGCCAGCGATTTTGCGGAGCGTTGCAACATTGAATTGATCCCGCTTCCCCGCTCCGACGAGCAGCAGACGCGCGGCTTCGAGTCCGGCGGGCGCGTGAAGCAGCGTGAACTCGAGTGCCTTGCCGGTGAGTTCGCCGCCTGAGGCGATTTTCTTGAGCAAACCGCCAACCGATTTATCTATTTCCGCGATACGGCCCTGAACGGGGTCGGACTCTTCGAAAACGTACGTCACGAGAGCGTCGGTTTCGAACGAAGCGTACGACTTGGGTTCCAACGTGATTTGCATGATGAAGTTATCGCCTCCGGTTGCGATACATAGCTTGATCGGCTTCCCTGCGGGCTTCCTTGGTGCGCTCGTCCTGGCGGCGGTCCCACTGCTTTTTGCCTTGCGCCAGAGCAATCTCGCACTTTGCGATGCCATCGCGGAAGTAAATTTTCGTTGGTATTACGGTCAAGCCCTTAGATTGAGTTTTGCCCGCGAGTTTATAAAGCTCGTTTTTGTGCAGGAGTAACTTGCGATTACCGAGCGGTTCATGATTCCACGGGCCGCCTGGCATATATTGCGCGATGTGCGCGTTGACGAGCCAGGCGCCGTCAGATTTGAAGTCCACATAGGCGTCGCGGATGTTCGCCTTTCCTTCGCGAAGGGCTTTTACCTCCGTACCATGCAGGACAAGACCTGCTTCCAAACGCTCCAAAAGATGGTAGTTATAACCTGCCGCGCGGTTCTGCGCGACGATCTGTTCCTTGGGCTTCTCTGTCTTTTTGGAGGGCTTAGCCACAGCCTTCCACTATAGCGACCGAATGTTGCCGGATGCAAGACAGCCAACCCTTCGATTGTTGTTCGACCTCTAAGCCAATGCTAGACTGCATCCAGTCCTGCGTTGAGGCCAGGGAGAAGAAATGCACCGCTGGGGGATCTTCGTTCTAAGTGTGGGTATTGGTCTGGTGGCAGCCGGCTGTCCAAAGGGTGGGAACGAGTATGACCAGGCGAGAAAAGCAGAGACTCTTCAGGATCTCGACACTGCCCTGCAGTATTACCAAAAAGCTTACAATTCGGACCCGCGAAACGCGGCTTATCGCCTCAAGCTGAATCAGATTCGCTTTGAAGCGAGCCAAGTCCACACCAAACAAGGCGTAAAACTGCGTGACAACGGAGATTTGCAAGCCGCCGTGGCGGAATTTCAGCGGGCCGCGACGATTGATCCTTCGAACGAGGCAGCATCTCAGGAACTCCGTAAGACGCTTGGACTGATCGCGGAAAAGAACCGGCAAACGGACGTGCAAGCGAACGCCGAATCCGGGGCAAATGATTCGGCCTATGCATCTGCTCCTCCCGAACTTAAGCCGCTGTCGCGGTCTCCGATCAATTTGAAGGCGTCGGACGACGCGAAAGTGGTCTTCAACACGATTGCGAAGCTGGCCGGTGTTGGCGTGATTTTCGATACGGACTTCGCAGCGCGGCGCATCTCCGTGGACTTCAACAACGTGACCCTTGAGCAGGCGCTGGATATTGCTTGCCTCCAAAGCAAGGCCTGGTGGAAGCCGGTCACGGAAAACATGATTTTCGTGATTCAGGACACGGCGCAGAAACACCGCGATTATGATGAGACGGTGGTGAGGACGTTCTATCTTTCGAACATCACGCAGCCACAGGACCTGACGGATATTGCCAACGGATTGCGGCAAGTTGCGGAAATCAAAAAGATTCAACAGGTGAATTCGCAAAACGCGATTATTGTGCGCGACACGCCGGACAAGATTGCGATTGCCGAGAAACTGATCAACGACATTGACAAGGCGCGGCCGGAAGTTGTGATTCAGGTGGAGGTACTTTCGGCCAGCACGGAGCGCCTGCGGGATTTGGGAGCAATGATCGGGCAATCCGCCTCGCTGACATTCAATCCCGCGACCTCAACAACAAGCAATAGTAGTGGCTCGAGCACCCCGCCGAGCCCTGGTGTGCCCCTGAACCAATTCAGTTTTTCCAGCGCCTATTACAGCGTGACGCTGCCGGGAGTGACCGCGAATTTTATTTTGACGGATACAGCAACCAAGATCATTCAGAACCCTGAGATTCGCTCCGTGGACGGGCAGCCGGCGAAACTGCGTATCGGCAGCCGCGTGCCGATTGCGACGGGCAGCTTTCAGGCCGGCGTCGGCGTGGGAACGACCGCGGTTAACCCGCTTGTGAACACACAATTTACGTATTTGGACGTCGGCGTGAACGTGGATATTACACCGCACGTGCATCCGAACCATGAAGTGAGCATGAAGGTTTCGATCGAAGTTTCTCAGGTGACGGGCCAACAGCCCATTGGCGGAATTAATCAGCCCATTATCGGCCAGCGGAAGTTCGATCAGGATATTCGTTTGCGG
The DNA here is from genome assembly GCA_035567915.1 of Candidatus Sulfotelmatobacter sp. Lineage (GTDB taxonomy): Bacteria > Acidobacteriota > Terriglobia > Acidiferrales > UBA7541 > Acidiferrum. Next base: position 52,415 of record DATMPA010000034.1, read on the forward strand.
GAAGGCGAAGTAAGTATCCTCGGCGGACTCTTCGAGCAAATTGATTCGAAAAGCTTGAATGGAATTCCAGGACTTAGCCAGCTTCCTTTCATAAACTATCTCACAGCCGATAACAAGAAGGATCATCAGGAAAATGACGTCCTTGTCGTATTGATTCCGAGAATCGTCCGCTTGCCGGACTGGACGAAAGCGAATTTGCGGTCGATTTATGCCGGATCCGAACAGAACGTGCAGGTCAGGAAGGAAAGCGAAATTCGTACTCCCGCCCCTGTGAATCAATCTGCGCCGCCGGCAGCAGCTACACCAAACGGCCCAACAATGACGCCTGGCCCCGCGAACGCGACGCCTGCGGCGGATACAGGAAACGCACCGAAGGTGCGATTTGAGCCTGGGACATTGAACCTAAAGCCGGGGCAAACGGCAGTGGTGGGGATTGCTGTGGATAATGTGAACGACCTTTTTGCGATTCCGATGATGCTGCAATACGACCCCGCCGTGATTAGCGTGGAAGAGGTGCAGCACGGAGCGTTTCTCTCCGGCGGCAATCAGGAAATCGCGATTGTACAGCGCGTGGACGCGGAACATGGGCAGGCGATCATTTCCGCTACTCGGCAGCCGAACACGCCGGGGGTGAGCGGCAGCGGAACGCTGATGGGGCTAGTTGTGAAGGCGAAAGCGCCAGGAAATACAAAACTATCCATCGTGCAAGTGAATGCGCGCGACTCACAGCAGAAGGTGATTCCGCTGGTGACCGGCGAGGCAACAATTCAAGTTCAGCCGTAGTCCAATTAGAATAGAGCCTTGGTGCAGGGCTCAGGCATGGGAACACAACACAAAACAAGGCCGCGACAGCAATCGGGCATGACTCTACTTGAGTTGATTATTGCGTGCGCGATTTTACTCATCTTGTCTACGGCTGCGCTGCCCATTGCGCGGCACTCCATTATTCACGCGAAGGAGAGAGAATTGCGCCGCGAGCTGCGCGAAATGAAGGATGCGATTGACCGCTTCAAGGATGCGGCGGACAAGAATCTGATCCGGACGGAGGTTGGCAACGAGAATTATCCGCCGGACCTGGAAACACTCGTGAAGGGCGTGAATGTGGGCGCAGGGACGGACAAGAAAATCCGTTTTCTGAGAGAGATCCCGGCGGACCCGATAACGGGACAAAAAGAGTGGGGACTCCGCTGCGTATCCGATGATCCCGATTCGACGAGCTGGTGCGGGCGAAATGTCTTTGACGTGTATTCAAAGTCGCAGGCAACGGGAACGGATGGGCGCCGATACTCTGAGTGGTGAGGCAACATGAAAATCATCAATAAATCGAGAACTGGCAGGAGCTCGTGGGCAAACGGATTCACGCTGATCGAGCTTATGATCGTTATTTCGATCATTTTCATTTTGATTGGCATGGCGGTGGGACGCTATGACCGGGCGGTTCAACGTTCGCGAGAAGCCGCGCTGCACACCGATTTGCAGACCATGCGCCAGGCGATCGAGAACTTCACCTTGGACAAGCAGGCCGCACCGCAATCTCTCGATGACCTTGTGAACGCAAAATACCTTCGCGAAGTTCCCACGGACCCCATAACCCGCTCGAAAGACTGGGAGCTGAAGTTCGACGACGTGGTACTCAGTCCAGAACAGTCCGGGACAGGCATTACAGACGTACACTCCACATCGGCAACCGTTTCACCGTTCGAGGGCACACCCTACAACACGTGGTAGGCGGCTAGTTCAAGCCCACCAAAACAAAAAGGCCGGATCATCCGGCCTTTGCTGAGGTTACTTCTCAAATTGGTTGCGGGGGGTCAGATTTGAACTGACGACCTTCGGGTTATGAGCTTGAAGGTCAGACTCTAAGTCCCATTGATTCGGTTGCCCTTATAGCTTTGTGGCGTCATAAAAAAGAGCATTGTTTGAAATCCGAGCAAGAGTGCCCCGAGAACAGCCAAGGCAATCCCTTGAATCCTGCCGAATTGCATACGAACTCCTATGAATCGCTGTCCGTAACCCACAAAGAGAAAATCCCTTTTGTGTGGGCCAGTCTCTTAGGTTGTGGCCGATCTACCTTTGAGGAAATGTATGAGAAGCACCACAATGCCAATTACCAGCAGGATGTGGATGAGGCCGCTGGAAACGTGAAAAGCCAAGAATCCAAGCAACCAAAGAACGATCAGAACAACTGCAATTATTCCCAACATTTTCTTAACTCCTTTTGTCTCTGAGCGAGAATCGTAATCTCTTTATCGCGCATCGCACGGATGCCAATTTCTCGTTGGTTTCGTGCTTATGGCCACAAGGCTGTCAGATTTGGAATTCGAAATCTGTTCGATATGAGTCATATCCTCAAAACGAACCTGAACGCGGACAAAGGCGAAGAAACATCAAGTCGAGCAGCAGCATCAACTGCAGACGCAGCAATTGCAACAAAAACACACGGAAGAGCAGAAGCTGTTGGCGGAGAAACAGAAACGGGAACGGCTGAATCAGTCCAAGCCTCAAAAGGGGGATCGCCCTCCGGAAGAAAAGCCTTAGTCGCGCACTAGGATTTCCTTGGCAGGCGTGTCTCGGGGTAGCTCTTGAAATGGAGCATCGTGATTGTCAGCGGACAAGTCACCAGTGAGAACAACAATCGCAAGCTGGATCGCTCGCGAAGTTTGTTGCGTCCGCCCGGGTTGCCGCGCCAGAAATGGAACGCAACGTCTCACGAAACGGTTCCGAACAGCGACCCAACGCCTCCGGTTAGCGCCATGGCTAGCGCTCCCCAGAACATGACTCGCATTGCACCCATCAACACTCCAGCGCCACCTGCGTGTGCGGCCAGCCCGCCGAGAAGCGCGAGGAACACCAATGAGGTTCCAGAGACGAGAGGGATCAAACTCGTGGCCGGAGCTATGGCAGTGATCAACAGTGGCATGATTGCTCCAACAGCGAAGCTGCCAGCCGACGTTAGCGCAGCCTGAATCGGACGCGCGCGGAGAATCTCGGAAATGCCAAGTTCGTCCCGGGCATGCGCGCCTATCGCGTCATGGACCATTAGCTGTTTGGCTACCTGTTTTGCGAGAGAAGGATCGAGCCCACGAGCAACGTAGATTGCCGTTAGTTCTTTGTGTTCCCCCCTGTCGTCTGCTTTGAGTTCTGCGCGCTCAAGTTTGAGATCAGCCTGTTCGGTATCTGCCTGTGAATGGACAGACACGTACTCCCCCGCAGCCATCGACACCGCCCCAGCCACCAGGCCGGCGACTCCCGCAATCAATACATTTTTTTGAGCCGCGTGTGCCGCTGCGACGCCGAGCACGAGACTTGAAGTTGAAAGGATGCCGTCGTTCGCGCCTAGTACGGCCGCGCGTAGCCAGCCGATGCGTCCTGTATGGTGCCGTTCCTTTTTGCTTCCAGGCATTCTTGAGACCTCATGGTCGCCCTTTTTGGGTAGAAATCTGTTTTCAGTATGGCGCGCTCACATCAATCACAACTTGCTGCAGCCGGGACAAATTGAGGAGCTTACTCTGGGATGTTTCGTGGAAAAGAGTTCCGCTCAGTCGTTTCGCAAGTGCACGCCGTGCACGCCAAAGCCTGGCTTTAACCGAGTCTACTGAAATTCCCAATATCTTGTTAGCCTCGTTCGTGGTGCACTCCCGCACGATACGCAGCGTAAACACGGTGCGAAGAACCGGGGAGAGCTCATCGATGTGGCCGTTAATGATCTCTCGGTTTTCCAAGCGAACCAGGTGTTGCTCTGGATTTGCACTCTTGGAGACCAAACGCTCAGTGATCGGGATTTCATCCCTACCATGCGACTCGGTCGCATCCGTGACAGAACGAGTTGTTAAACCGCGTCGACGCATGAAAGCGGCGTTGATTACGATACGTGTAAGCCATGTTGAGAATCGGGATCGGCCCTCGAATCGTCCCAGGCTCCAAAAGGCAGAGAGCAGACCGTCCTGCAAAGCATCTTCTGCATCTTCAGCGTTGCCCATGATGCCCAAGGCCAAATTAAAGAGTGGTTGACGATGGCGCCGAAAGAGCGTGTTCAACGCCTGCGCATCTCCTCGCTGGCCCGCCCGTATTAGTTTTTCTTCACTGATTTTGCTGTTAAGCACGGCTTGGTTTGCCATCACTCGGCTCCGGTCGGTTCGAAAGGAGATCTAAGAAGAGACTTTCTGGTGCACGTTGTAGCCGTTCCGGCTCAGCGCCATGGGAGAACGAACAAACCAGGCGAAGTCTGTCGCTTGGCATTCGCCTGTTCACTCTTTGTGTGCATTTCTTCGATACCGCGCGAACCCATCCGGATAAAGGATGACACGTATGTTGCCTCTACATTGCGATTGAGGATGTTCCAAAGGTGACAGATAGAGGCCGAGCCTTGCTTGTTCCGATAAGGATCGGTACGGATTGCAGGCTGAGTCAGCACCCAAAATGGAATTCCTGGTTTCAAGAATTCTTCTCGTCAAACGTCCACTATCGAACAGTATTGAGGGTCGTAAACCACGACACTGATGTCTCGAAGATTCTAGAGGGAGACTCATGTTTAAGACATTAGGCATCACCTTGGCGGTCGCCATAACACTTGGTGCATCGTCGCAGGCGCAGACCCAGACTCAAATTCCGGCAAACTCCGGCAATCCAACACCTACGTTTCGAATCAATGTGGTGAGCCGCACAACTCGCGCGGTGAGCTATAGACACCGAGGCGGGGCCACAAAGATCAATTTTCAAGGCACCGATTTGATGCCTGCCGCGGCGGGCGAGGCCAAAGTTGAGAGCAAGCGCGGAGCACTTGAAATCGAAGCGGAATTTTCTGGACTAGGCAGACCCACGAGCTTTGGCAACGAATATTTGACTTATGTGTTGTGGGCGATTTCGCCCGAAGGTCGGCCCGTGAACATCGGCGAAGTATTGGTAGGCGATAACCAGCGCAGCAAGCTGGACGTGACCACTGACCTTCAGGCTTTCGCGCTGATCGTGACAGCGGAGCCTTACTATGCTGTGCGTCGTCCCAGCAACCTGGTGGTCCTCGAGAACGCGATTCGCTCGGATACCGTCGGTGCCACAGAAGCCGTGGATGCCAAGTATGAATTGATCGATCGCGGTGGCTACATCCCTACTGGCTACAAATTCGACCCCGTGGTACTCAACGCCAAATTACCGCTCGAGTTTTTTGAAGCACGCAATGCCGTACGCATAGCGCAATCTGCCGGCGCTGAAAGATACGCCGCGACAAGCTATGAAAAGGCGATTCGCCTGATGAATGAGGTAGATGAGCGCGCCAGCGGGAAGCATGAGAACAAGAAATCGCTTATTGCGATGTCTCGTGAAGTCGTGCAAACCGCGGAAGACGCACGTGAAATCTCCGTGAAGCATATCGACGAAGAGCGCGCCGAAACCGAACGCAGCGCGGGAGCCGGCCGTGAAGCCTCAGCAAAGGCCCGCGCGAACGAGGAATCGCAGCGCCGAGTCAATGCCGAGGCTGTGACCGCCGATGCCGTTCGCCAGCGCAATGAAGCGGACCGCAAGAACCTCGACGCACAGGCTGCCGCCCAACAGGCTGCTGGCGCCCAGGCCGATGCCGAAAGAGCCCGCAACGACGCTCAGCAAGGGCAACAGGCTGCCGAAGCCGATTCTGATCGGAATCGCGCTGCGGCTGCTTCGTCCGACGCACAGCTTCAACAAGCCGTTCGTGACCGCGAGGAACTTCGCGTCCGTCTCCTCCAGCAATTCAACCTAATTCTGGAAACTCGCGACACCGCGCGCGGGCTCGTCGTCAACATGTCGGACGTGCTCTTCGATTCCGGCAAATACACGCTCCGCCCGCTTGCCCGCGAGAAGCTGGCGAAAATATCCGGTATTGTTCTCGCCTATCCGTCGCTCCGGCTGGCTGTCGAAGGCAACACCGATAGCGTCGGCACTGAGACATTCAATCAGCAACTCTCAGAACAGCGCGCCGAAGGAGTCCGCAGCTTTCTAACACAACAAGGCGTGCCGGAATCTTCAACCAGCGCGACGGGCTTCGGCAAGACTCGACCTATTGCGTCAAACAATACCTCCGAAGGCCGTCAGCAAAACCGCCGCGTCGAGTTGATCGTTTCGGGTGAAGTGATCGGTACGAAGATCATTTCCCTCAGCCTTCAGCCCGTTGCTGCCGCCACGTCTCCTCAGTAGTCCAAACCCACAAGCGAGCCGGCCGCCCCAGGCCGGCTCTTTTCTTTTTGCTCATACATGGTTCCAGAACTGCCGAACTTGTTCACCATGTCCTCGAGCGTTCTCGCTGGCAATTTCCTCTTCCCGCTTTCTTGCGATCGAGCAGCGCGGGTCTACCGAAAATGATTTCCATCCGGGAACTCTGCTGATTCACCGAGCGTTCTCCTTTGAGTGTCGCTCAATCAACCGTTTCGTCAACAGAACCAAACCGAAGATCTGCGTCCATTCTGAAACAATGTTGCCGATCACCTGTCCCCACTTGGCTTCGGAGTCGATCGAAGCATAGAACGCCACCCAACCGATTCCGGTGACTAGCAGGAAGATGCTGAGAGAATGATTGCGTAGTCGCTCCAAGAAGGGACTCAAGAGATTCTTCGGCGGTCGGCGACTCTCAGCCGACCCTTTTTCGTACAGGTACTTGGTCGCAAACACCATAACCACGACGCCAGACCAGTCGGCGATTGCATTGCCAAAGAAGGAACCAATGTGGGTTCTAGGACTGGAGATGCTGTATAGAACAGTCCACAAAACGAGAATACCCGTCGATGCAATGCTCAGCGAATGTTCGTGAACAAAGCTTTGCTTGCGGCCGCGCGTTTCAAGCATTTAGCGCCTTCCATCTTCTCGGTCGTAAGATCGACCGCTGTGCTGTCTGCATCCAAACCAGAACCTGATCTGTTTGCAAGACAAATTTATCCGATATAGATCGTGGAAGGTCTTGTGGTGCTTATTGTCGTCGTGCACTGGCGTTGCCATTGCCTAGGGAACAACTACTGGGAAAATGAGTTTTGTAAGCACATCTCTGCACGTGTGCGCGAAGATTCTCATCTTAAAAACATACGAATGCGCCGCGATAATTCGTGTTTTCTATGGATGGAGATCGTGGCGCGCTTTGAACGGACTCGTTTTTTCCGGTCGCCAAACGTTTGAATGAATAGGTTGGCGCAGCCACTGGAGAAAAGATTTTGTTATCTCTGGTAATCCAAGAGCATTGATCATTCCGATCCAATCGCGCCGGAATCGAAAATCCAACGGTGCAATACTTTGGCCGAATAGAGGACAGGTTTCCAGAAGATGCGCCGCGCTTCCAATGAGGGAAACAAATCGCGATTCCCTGAGCGACGACTGTCGAGGGAAGTCTGATTCATGGTGTCTCGCGTGAGCACGCAGTCCTTCGAGCGGGACGCTTGGTTATCCTCTGCCACTCGTAACGATTCGCCCCTGCCTCTCGAGGAGATCAGATGAAGCGGGGAAATAGATGCGTCGGCCTCTGGATTCCGTTTCATTCCTGCTACGAGCTGAGCGGCGGACTCCGTAGAGCCTACGATTGAATCCAAGCAAAGTTCGCTCTCATCCTCTTTCGCCCCGTTTTCAACCAACGAGGAATTTGTTGAGCATTCTGGACGGGTGGTAACAGGGCTCATTGCTGCGGCCAGAGTAGGTTCCTCGACAGAGATCGCCGCTGGTGCAGAAGCCCATGTCGCCTGGAGTGGTTCATGCAAACTTGCTTCTTCTGTCGTGAATGGGCGGATCAACTCCTTGGCGAAGATCGATTGCATGACAGTGAGATTGCTGTTCATCTGGTCGCGAAAACCAGAGCGCGTTCCGAGTACGGGGAATTCGTCTAACAGAGAGTCCCGTGCCGCTTCTTCGACCATCCCCGCCGGCACCGGATTGAACTGTTCCACGTATGCATTGATGAGTGCATGCTCGCAGAGGAGGTTCATGATACGGGGGATTCCGCGCGAATAAAAGTGCACCGCTTCAATTGCTTCGTAAGCAAAGATCGAATCTCCGGTAGCGCCTCCGATGCGCAAGCGGTCCGCAATGTACCCACAAGACTCCTCAAGCGTCAGTGGCGCGGTGTAACACCGGAGCGTAATGCGTTGTCGAAGTTGACGCAGTTCGGGACGTTTGAGCTTGTCTTCAAGTTCCGGCTGCCCCACAAGCACAATTTGCAGGAGTTTCTCGGCGTCAGTCTCTAAATTAAGCAGGAGTCGTATCTCCTCCAACAACTCGAACGACAGGCCTTGTGCTTCATCCACGATCAATACGGCGGTGTCGCCTGCACGAAAGCGTTCGATCAACCACTGGTTTAGCCCCAGGAGCATGTTGCTCCTTAACCGGAAATCTATGGGAATCCCAAACTCCGTGAGTATGAAATCGAAGAGCTGGTCGGTGCTCAAGTGTGAATTGAAAATAAACGCTGTCGACATTTTCTGATGGCGCAGCCAATCAAGAAGATAGTTGACCAGCGTGGTCTTACCCGTTCCGACCTCACCGGTGAGGAGAATAAAGCCTTTGCGATTCTGAATTCCGTAAGTCAGCTGATCCAGCGCTTCTTGAGTCCGTGAGGTCAAGTAGAGGAATCGAGGGTCTGGATTGACATTGAAGGGGTTTTCGCGCAGCCCAAAGAAATTCTTATACAAGGCAACTCCTTCGGAGCTCCAAGCGCCGCGTTATTGTTCCCATTCCCTGACAAGACTGACTGTCACTCAGTTCTTGGACGAGGGGCCCTCGCGGGAGATTCTTTCCAGTGTCCCTTTCCAAGATAAGGAAAAGTTTCCGGGGGCCTGTTCGTGATGGTGGTGTTGAATTGCGAGCGCGGCAAGATACGTGGCTCGCTCAATCAGCTTGCTTTCGCTGGGGCTTGGAGTTCGCGGAAAGCAGCAGTACATCTCAAATGTACCGAGTAGTTCCTCGCTCGATGAAACTATAGCCGTGCAACAGAAGGCATAGAGTCCACAATGCGCTGCATCTTGCGCCACTAGGTGCCTGAAGTGTTCCTCGTCATCCCAGAAGAACACCAATGACACAACATTGCCGATCTGTACGTCGACCGCGGAACAGAGTTCATCCAGTACGCGGGCGAGCGGCACACCGGCGGAAATCAATTCAAGCAAGTGGTCTTCGCAGGCCAACAGAGTTTGCGGAGTGTTTGCTCTTTCTCGATACAAACAGAACCCCTTTAATGCACGCTTGAGCGCTTCTTTCCGCAACGTCCTGTAATCAATGGCACTCTCAAATTGCATTTTGTTGAGAGTTACGCCGATACACGATCATCCCCGACACTGCCAAACCAAACAGCAAAAACGTAAGGGACCCAGGCTCCGGAGCGGCAACTGTGAGAGTGGGGGCATGACCATCATCCGAGTCTCTTTCTCTATGTTTCGCTCGGGATTTCTCGTCGTTTCTTCCGGCAGAATCAACATGGATAAAACTAAGACCCAACAAACTCACGCGACTGTTGTCCGTGTCCCATTCAGATGTGAGTGGCGATCCAAGATCTGCAATTTTGCCATCCTTGCCAAAGTTGCTTATTCGAACGACAGGTTTGAGTTCACAGGAAAACTCGCCCTCCTTGAATATGATGCGGCCAGAAATGCAGAAGGCGAACGTACGCTGCAGGACTTGCTTATGAGGTGATCCTTGTATGGCGACGTAATCTCCATCTCCATCCTTAAGATCGGCAGCGATCTTGTCGGCAAAAGCCGGAGCCACGGCAGATAGGAAGACTGCTATGAAGAACAACCCGTGTTTAGGTTTCAAGTGGTGTCTCTGTCTCGGTATTTCTGACTGATCGCTTGTTTCCAATGGTTCCCGCATCCTAAGCCCCAAGAAAAAATGTGTCTGTCTACTTTTGTACACTTCCCTTATTGGCCTTGGAACTGCCTGTTCCGTTCTTGCGTCGAATCCCTTTCCGTCGCGGTTACAGCAGCAACACGAAACCTGTGCTTGCAGTCTCAAAAGGAACACTTAGTTGGAGCAGCAAGGTAAGAATGGCAGACCTGTGGTATCCTGCGTTTATTGTTAGATCTGCTTATGATGAAATACTCTGCACGGGCACCCGCGTCTGGCGGCAGAGGTCTTGAAGGCATAACGCAAATATCATCCGATAACCGTACTGTCGGTCGCGGAACGGAGCTCTGCGAAAAATAAATCGTTGTCGATGATTGCGATTTGCTTGACCTCAAAGGCTGCAATCTCTGAGGACATTCAGCTTTAGCGCCACATTGTCCCGTGGATCCACGCAGAAAAAGGTTTTACTCATTCACAAAAACCAATCGGCTCCTTTCATTCCTACTCGGATAGATGGCGTATCGCTGGTCGCCTGGTGGCTCACATCTGTAGATCGACTGGAGGACTACCTTCGCGGAACAGTCTTTTGTTCCACCACCAGCGAATCTCGGTGCACCGAGCGGACTCAGCAACTCTGCCGCATCGATTGGCGGGAGTTCTCCCCTCAAATAGGCGTTGATGTTGTCTTCCATTTCTGCAGGAAAGCGCGGGGTGGGACCGACTAGCTTGCCTTGGTAAACCTTTAGGACAATTTCTCTAAAGACCGGAAGCGCGGTTTTGCCACCAGTTTCCATGCCGCCCAGCGAGCGGTTGTCATCGAATCCGATGCGCACGGCCACGGTAATTCCATTGGGGCCGTAAGTAGAGCCTAAGAAAAGGGCGTCCCGGTAGTTGTTGGTCGTGCCGGTCTTACCCATTACGGGGATGGGGAAGGTGCGCGCGTCGAGCGCGTGCGCGGTACCGGAGGGAATGCGCACGACGCCGCGCAAACCTTCCTGGATCAGGGATAGGCCCGATTCGTTCTCGTTGATGGGACAGCAGGGCGAGTGGCGGCTGTAAATAACGTCTCCGCCACTATGCTCGATCCTTGCAATCACGTAGGGCTCCGCATGGATGCCGCTGGCCATCATGCGGTAAGCGTTGGCAAGTTCCAGCAAGGTGACTTCGGAAGCGCCGAGGGCGGTAGTGTCATAGCGATGTAGTGAGGATCGGATGCCAGCGTCGCGGGCCGTCTTCAGGACAGAATCGATTCCGATCTGTTGAACAATCCAAATGGCGACGGCGTTTCTGGACTCC
>DATMPA010000035.1:0-2372 GCA_035567915.1 Candidatus Sulfotelmatobacter sp.
AGCGGTAGATCGTTGCGGTGCCTTGCGTGGGATGTAAAACACTGTGAAACGTCCCCGATTCAAGCGTCTGTGGAGCAGAACCGCCGTTCGCGTTCGGGAGCTTCTCATCGACGTACTTATTGACGAAAAGCCGCTCGGGCCTAAATGCATACCAGGCGACAAACACCGCGATTAGCAGAACGGGGACCACAATTTTCCAGATCTTGTTTTTCATCACCGTATCTCCTCTTAGTGTGGCGCTCCACTCGGTTTCTCCGTGACGTACAAGCGACAATTGCAACGGCTTGGCGAGTTTGTGTTCGGTATCCAACATGGTTGCCGAGTTCATCGGTTCACGCCGTGGATTAACTCGCCATGTCATCGCGGATTATGCTGGAGCTGGGCCGTCGCCAGTTGAGGCGACGATTGGGTAGACTGTGCCACTCTCAGCGCATCCTGCCGCAGCAAATAGAAGGATACGGCCAGGAGAACCAGATCTTTCATCAGGAAGGCGACGTTTTCCTTCATGGCCGGGAATCCCCCCGCGGAAGCCGCCCAGCCGTCCGGAAAGAACGGAATAATCGTGAAGGTTGAGATGAACGAAAAAACGCCGCCGAGCGCGCCCAGAATCCCCAATTTCTTGTTCCAGAATCCCGCGAAAAGCAGTGCGCCGAAAAACCATTCCGCGACTCCCAAAAACCAGCAGGCACCCCGAATTCCGAAAACAGGGTACATCCAGGAAATCAGCGGGCCATTGCTGATGTACGGGATCAATGCCTGGGCCTCATAGTCAAACCATTTCTGATACCCAAAAAACAGGAAAATGATGACCATCGAAGCGCGAACGAAGTGATAATCAAGGTCCTCCCGGAGGATGCCGAGTTTCACCAAAATATTTGCGACGAAATTCATTTTTCTACTCCTTTGTTGACCAAAAAGAGCCGCGCCTGAATCGCAGCCCCGTTCGAGTTGCCGATGCCAGCCTCCAGAGTGGACGAACGAGCAAAGGTTTCAAGAAATCAAAGACCCATGCAGCAAAACAACCGCTAACGCATGCTCATACATCAAGATAACGACGAAGCTGGCAGCGACTTCCGCCCTGCGGAAACCGTCCCCACGATCGGGCCGCCGTGTCACGACCCAGAGCAAATCAGCAACTGGCATTCCAAACTAATGCCAGTCTGAAAGTTCCACTTTCTGCGCGTTCTGTATTGGCTCCGGCCGTTCCAGCATCGGAGCGCGACGCAGGCGTTGTTATATTGACTTCCGTGTTGACTGCTGTGGCGTAATTTTGACGGTGTTCGCAGCGTCGAAACTTTTCCGCACCATCTGCTTGAGGTGAGCGCGGGCCCTTGCGACTCTACCCTTCACAGTGCCGTGCGGCACTCCCAGACGTTTCGCCGTTTCACGAATGCTTAAGCCATCGACGTCCCGCATTTGGAAGGTTCCGCGCAATGTTGGCGAAAGACGCTTCGACAACCTTGCAAGCCGTTGCGCAAGTTCGCTCCTTCGACATATTTCTTCAGGGTTTGGCTGGTGATCGGGAATCGTGTCAAAGAAAGCTTGATGCCCCTGCTCGCGATCTGGCGCGTCCAGGGGAATGTGCACTTGCCGTGGGCGCCGGCGCAGCTTCATCAAAGCGGAATTGATCACGATTGCCGTCAGCCACGTGGACATTTGCGCCTGCCTCCTGAACTGGTTCACATGTGTGTACGCGGCCAAATAAGCGTCCTGAACGGCATCTTCAGCGTCCGCCGCGTTGCCCAGCCGGCGGAACGCTTGCGCATAAAAAGAGGGCAAGCATCGTATGAAAACGTCCGTCAATTCTTGAATTTCTTTTTCTTGTGGGTTGGCCGCTGTTTCCGGCGCACTCTTACTATCTGCAACTGTCAATTCCATTGTTAGGACTCCTTCCGCCAGCCATGGAATGCACGTCGTGTTCCATTGAGTCGTGCAACCAGCGGACGTCTATGGCCGCTGCCGGCGCCGGAGGTTAACGCCACTTGTTTGTCATGGATTTGCTCCGCGTCTGCACGAAACGTTACTTTGGCCGCGATCCCTCTGGCCGGGATGCGATCGTCAATCGCTGTACGCCCAAACGTGGATGCAACAGCTTGCGACGCCCGGCGGACTCGTCGTCACAATCGCGGTCAAAATCGCGACACGCAGTGGCGCAGCAGGCTTCAGCCACATCAATTGTTTCTGATTTCGAGCGGCGCAAAGCCCGGAAAAAGGTGGATTGCGCACAACATATCGGGCGCGGAAGTTTGGCAACGCAAGTGCCTTACTCCCGCTCGCTATGAAAAACAAACATGTACTTCGCGATCTCAGCCTTTCATTTATTCGCACAGCAATTCACCGTTGCAGCTATACAATGACTTTTCTTCAATCCT
>DATMPA010000036.1:0-142829 GCA_035567915.1 Candidatus Sulfotelmatobacter sp.
GCGAATGACTTTCCCGTCGTGCGTGATGATCATGACGTCGGACTCTTCCGTCACCTGCAGCGTGGCCACCACCGAGCCGTTGCGGTCCGTGGTCTTCATGTTCACGACGCCCTTGCCGCCGCGCGACGTGATGCGGTATTCCGCCAGCGGGGTGCGTTTGCCAAAGCCCTTTTCCGCAACCGTGAGCATCAGCGTCACAAGTGAGTCCTTGATCTGCTCGTTTTCGAGTTCTTCGAGGTTCTGCGCGGTGACCTTGTGTTCTTTGGCGATGATTTCGAAATCTGGTTGGACCGCATCCATGCTGACGACATAGTCGTCCTTGTCGAGGTCCATGCCATTCACGCCGCCGGCGTTGCGCCCCATCGGACGCACTTCCGTCTCGCGGAAAAGGATCGCCTGGCCCTCGTGGCTCGCAAGGAAAATCATCTGTTTGCCTTCGGTCAGCTTTGCGCCGATGAGTTCATCTTTCGCTTCCAGGTTGATGGCGATAATCCCCGTCGAGCGCGGATTGGAAAATTCCGTGAGCGCCGATTTTTTCACCGTGCCGTTTTTCGTGGCCATGAAAACGAACTTGTCCGCTTCTTCGAGATTTCGCGCAGCCACCAGCGCGGTCAGCTTTTCGTCTTCCTGGAATTTCACCAGGCTGGAGATGGCTTTACCGCGTGTCGCCGCGGCGGCTTCGGGAATTTCGTACACCTTCAGCCAGTAAACGCGGCCTTTCGATGTGAACAGAAGAATGTAACTGTGCGCCGAAGCGATGAAGAGGTGCTCGACGAAGTCTTCGTCCTTCGTTTTGGCGCCGATGCGTCCCTTGCCACCGCGCGACTGGTGGCGATAAGTGTCCGCTGCCGTCCGCTTCATGTACCCGTTGTGGCTCACGGTGATGAGCATCTCCGTGTCCGCGATCAAGTCTTCCAGCTTGATCTCATCTACCTTATCCACAATCTGCGTGCGGCGGTCGTCGCCGTACGCCTTGTGAACTTCCTTCAGCTCGGCCGTGATTACCTGCTTCAGCTTCCGCTCGCTCGCAAGAATTTCTTTCAGCTCCGCAATCAAATCGCGGATGGACTTCAACTCCTTTAGAATTTCATCAATCGAGAGCTGGGTCAGGCGGTGCAATTGCAGTTCGAGAATGGCATCAATCTGGGTGTAACTCAGAGTCAGCGAACTGCCGCCGCGACCCGCAGTTTCAACTTCCGGAGCGCCCACAAAGCGGTATTTGCGCCCATCCAGCTTCACGCCTTCGAGCTTTTTCGACTTGCCGTTTTCCGTGATCGTGACATCCTGCTCGCTGAAGTACTTGAACAGGTTTTCCTTCGCCTCCGCGCGGCTGGAAGATCCGCGGATCACGCGAATCACGTTGTCCAGATGGTCCAGCGCGATCTGGTAGCCGACCAAAATGTGTTCGCGCTCTTCGGCTTTGCGCAATTCGAAAATCGTGCGCCGCCGCACCACTTCCATGCGGTGTTCGATGAAGAGCTTGATCAGCGGAATCAGGCCGAGTTCGCGCGGCTGTCCGGCTACGATTGCGAGCAGGATCATGCCGAAGGATTCCTGCATCTGCGTGTGTTTGAAGAGATTGTTCAGGATGAGCTGCGATTCCTCGCCGCGCTTGAGTTCAATCACAACGCGCATGCCTTCGCGCGAAGATTCATCGCGGACGTCGGAAATACCTTCGATTTTCTTGTTCTGCACCAACTCGGCGATGCGCTCAATGAGTTTCGACTTGTTCACCTGATACGGAATTTCGGTGATGACAATGTTTTCGCGATCCTTGCCGGCCTCTTCGATGGCTGCTTTCGCCCTCATCGTAAAGCTGCCGCGGCCGGTTTTGTACGCAGCTTCAATTCCTTCGCGCCCGGCGATGTATGCACCGGTTGGAAAGTCCGGTCCGGGCACAATCTTCATGATCTCTTTCAGCGTGGCGTCCGGCTTTTCAATCAGAACAATGGCCGCGTCCACAATTTCGCGTAGGTTGTGGGGCGGAATGTTCGTCGCCATGCCGACGGCGATGCCACTCGCTCCGTTGACGAGCAAATTGGGGATACGCGAAGGCAGAACGACCGGTTCCTCGCGCGTCTGGTCGAAGTTCGGAACGAAATCAACCGTTTCTTTTTCTAGGTCAGCAAGAATATCTTCTGAAATTTTCGCTAGCCGCGCTTCCGTGTACCGCATCGCTGCAGGAGGATCGCCGTCCACTGAGCCAAAATTTCCCTGGCCGTCAATCAGCGGGTACCGCATGTTGAAGTCCTGCGCGAGGCGCACCAGAGCCGGATAAATCACCGCTTCGCCGTGGGGATGGTAATTGCCGGAAGTATCGCCGCAGATTTTGGCGCATTTGCGGTAGCCGCGGTTGGAAGCAAGCCCGAGGTCGTTCATCGCCACCAGGATTCGGCGCTGCACCGGCTTCAACCCGTCGCGCACATCCGGCAGAGCGCGCGCGATGATCACGCTCATCGAATAGTCGAGATACGACTTGCGCATTTCCGCTTCGATATCAATCGGAAGCACTATGGATTGTTTTATCTCGTCCGCCATTTTTCCTCGTCGTGGTTCTGAAAACTTTCCAGCCAACTGCTGGCGTTATTTAGTATTGCTGCGCTCGAGCACGTACGCCTTTACCGTGTCGAATGCATCGGCCGCGTTAGTAAAGCGCCGCGCCGCAAATTCCGTTTCGAGCTGCTTCAAGAACGCTTCACACTCTGCTTCACCCGCAAATTCCGCCACCACGCCACTGCTGGAATCCGGTGTATAGGTCGCCACCGCTCGAAACTCAGAGCAACTCAATCCGCGCAATCCCGGCAATGTCATCCATCCCACCTGGTAAAGCATGGGCGAATCAAATATCCAGATTCACGACTTCGAGGGCGTTTTCTTCGATAAATTTACGTCGCGCTTCCACGTTCTCGCCCATCAGCGTCGTGAAAATATCTTCCGCGGCGACGGCATCTTCTAGTTTCACCTGGAGCAGCGTGCGCGTGTCCGCGTTCATCGTCGTGTCCCAGAGTTGCTCCGCATTCATTTCGCCCAAGCCTTTGAATCGCGTGATTGTGAAATCCTTCTTGGCATCTTCCACGACGTAGTTCAAAACGTCCGTCGCCTTTTCCTTGTTCACCTTTGTTCCATTGCGTTGCACGGTGAACGGCGGATGATTGAACTCTTCAATCTGCTTGGCCAGAGCGCGCAGGCGCTTATATTCCGCAGCTGAAGCGACCGCCCAATTGATTTTCTGGCTATGGGGCGGGCCAAATTGAATTTCGTAGAGGCTGTGTTCTTCGTCAAAAACGATTTTGCCCTCGAGCTTGAGCTTGGTCTTGTCGACTTCCTTCAGGAGTTTTTCGAGCGCCTTTTTGTCCTCGAAGTCCGTTTTCTTTTCCAGGCCGCTCTCGGAGAGTAGTTCCACAAGGCCCGGCTCGCGCAGCCGGCGGCCGAGTTTTGCGGCTGCAGCTTCGTATTCCTGAACATTCAACAGGAAGGAGGTGAGCTTTTGCCCATCCAGACTGACTCCTTCCTTGGCCTTCACAATGTGATCTTCCGTAGCACGTTTCATCAGCTCGCGCGCAAAATCGCGCTCGTCGCGAATGTATTTTTCCGTTTTGCCGCGCTTCACGCGATAGAGCGGCGGCTGCGCGATGTATACGTGGCCGCGCTCAATCAGCTCCTTCATGTGGCGGAAGAAGAATGTGAGCAGCAGCGTTCGAATGTGGCTGCCGTCCACGTCCGCGTCGGTCATTAAAATAATTTTGTGGTAGCGTAGCTTTCCGGCATCGAAATCATCCTTGCCAATGCCTGTGCCAAGGGCGGTGATGATGGCGCGAATTTCCTCGTGGCCGAGCATCTTGTCGTAGCGCGCTTTTTCGACGTTGAGGATTTTTCCTTTTAGCGGAAGTATGGCCTGGTATTTCCGGTCGCGCCCCATTTTCGCGGAGCCGCCTGCGGACTCTCCCTCAACCACAAACAGTTCGCAGCGGCTGGGGTCGCGCTCCTGGCAATCGGCCAGCTTGCCTGGCAGGCCGCTCGAATCCATCGCAGATTTGCGCCGCGTCAACTCGCGAGCTTTGCGGGCTGCTTCGCGCGCGCGCGCAGCGTCAATGCACTTGCCGATGATGCGCCGCGCAACCGTGGAATGCTTGTCAAACCATTCGCCAAGCCGCTCGTTGACGATCTGCTCCACGTCGCCCTTAATGTCGCTGTTGAGCTTGCCCTTGGTCTGTCCTTCAAACTGCGGCTGCGGCAAACGCACGCTGACCACCGCGACCAATCCTTCGCGAACGTCATCGCCGGTGATGCTCACTTCATCTTTTTGCTCCTTGAGCATGCCGGCATTGGAAGCAAAATTGTTGATCGTGCGTGTCAGCGCGGAGCGAAAGCCAGAAAGGTGCGTCCCGCCGTCCACGGTGTTGATCGTGTTGGCAAATGCAAAGACGTTTTCGCCGTAGCTGTCGTTGTACTGCAGCGCGATTTCGATTTCCAAGTTGCCGCGTTTGCCTTCCATGTAAATCGGTGAATCGTGCAGCGTTTCTTTGCCGCGGTTTAGGTGTTTCACGAATTCCGCAATGCCGCCCGTGAAACGGAATTCGGCGCTTTTTTCCGCCCGTTCGTCGGTCAGCGTGATCTTCAGGCCCTTGTTGAGGAAGGCGTATTCGCGCAAGCGTGTCGCAAGCGTGTCGAAACTGAAGACCGTCTTTTCAAAAATACTCCCGTCCGGATGAAACGTGACCTTTGTACCCGTCTTACGCGTCTTGCCGGTCTGTTTGAGCTTCGAAGTCGGTTTGCCTTTTTCGTAGGTCTGTTCCCAAACGGCGCCATCGCGTTGAATTTCCAGTTCCAGCCAGTCAGAAAGCGCGTTCACCACGGAAACGCCAACTCCGTGCAAACCACCAGAAACTTTATAAGTATCGCTATCGAATTTTCCTCCCGCGTGAAGAACCGTCAGAACAACTTCGGCGGCGGGGCGCTTTTCCGTGGCGTGCATGTCCACCGGGATTCCGCGGCCGTTATCCACCACAGTGACGGAATTATCTTCGTGAACGGTGACGTTCACTTCATCCGCAAAGCCGGCCATCGCCTCGTCAACGGAGTTGTCCACAACTTCCCAGACAAGGTGATGCAATCCCATTTCGCCCGTGGAACCAATGTACATCGCGGGACGCAGACGCACCGCTTCGAGTCCGCCAAGTACCTTGATGGACTTCGCATCGTATTGATGCCCGCTGGTCGTTTTGCCGACAACGTTTTCCTTGTCGCCCATTTTTTCTCCCTCAGTGCGAATCCCGGCCGCAGCAAATCTTTGCGCCCATGCAGCGCGCGAAAACAAACTGCGAATTACAGTGCGAGTTGTTGATCTCGCGAATTTTTCTTGAAGCTAGGAAAGGCGTGCGTGCGGATTTTTCCGTGCGTCCTTTAGGGACAGCCGCAAAGCGGCGCGTTCCTTACCCTTTGATTCCGGAAACAAGCAGGATTGAAAGCAATCCCCGCTGGGCAGTTCCAGAACTCGTAGGGTTCCTGCTCCATCCCATCTCGCGCAGCGAGACGTGGCGAAGACTCAAGCAACTCCACGCGAATTTTGGCCAATTCGCTCCTGGCGCGAAGCGGGAAATCAGGCCCAAATTCACTTGGCGAACGTGTCGATTTAGAGGAACCAACAGCGAATCGACAACAGGAAAATTGTACTTGAAATCGCAGCTTTTCTCAATGCCTGGCTGTAGAAATAGCTTTGAATAACTTAAGTATTTTCAATTATTTGCAGGGGTTAGGCTCTAAGAGTCGCGTGGTTTTGGCTTGGCGAGCGTTGCATGGAAACCGATGCCGCATTTGGGCCCTTCTTCCTCTTCCAGCATGCTCTCGATGGTCGCAAAAATGATCCGAAACTTGGTGTTGTATCGCTTCTCCATATCCTCAATTTTTCGGCGCAATTTCTGGTTGGTGGCCAGCATTTCGCGCAGGCGCACGAACGTTCTCATGATGGCAATGTTGACTTGTACGGCCCGCGTGCCGCGCAAAACGCTCGAAAGCATGGCAACACCTTGTTCCGTGAACGCGTAGGGCATGGCTCTCCCGTGCGCCACTCCAACTTGAAATCACAAATTGTGATTTCAAGCCTTTTTATTCGTCAGCCGCCAACTGGAAGAGGAAATCGGAGGGAAATCTTTCGAGATTCCGCTGGACGGCTTGAACCAGGGCGCGCACTTCCACTCTGTAGAGTGCGGCGAGATCCGTGCTCAACATCACACGCTGGCCGCGAAGGAAATAAATCTTTTGCGAAATACTGGCGGGAGCAATCGCCCGTGAATGGCTCGGTCTCGCCATGAATTTACGTTTTGAAGTTTGAGTACACGGATTTTGACCGATCTTCCACGAGTCTCGCTCAGATGCGCATCGGCATGATGATGTAGCGGTAGCGATAGGATTCGTCAGCGAGGGGGCGCATCTGGCCGGCGGATTGTTCGTCCTTGAGCTCAATGCTAATCGGTCCGTCCGCAGCCGCAGCAAGAAAATCCAGCATGTAACTGGAATTGAAACCAATCGCGATCGGGTCGCCTTTGTATTCCTTGTCGATATTCTCTTTCGCTTCGCCATATTCCGGACTAGATGCGGAAATTTCTACGCCCTCGTTCGAAACGGAAAGTTTCACGGCGTGCGAGCGCTGGTCCGCAAGCTGCGAAACGCGCCGCACGGCGTCTGTAAGTTCCGCACGTTCGAGCACGACGCTCTTATTGTTATCGCGTGGAAGCACAGCTTCGTAATTCGGGAACTGTCCGGTCAGGATGCGGGAAATCAGCAAACGATGGCCCGCCTGGAAAAAGAGATGGCTCTCATCCTTCGCGAATTCCATTTGCGCGTCTGAACCGGCCGCGCCAGCCAGCTTCTCCACTTCATCCATGGCTTTCTTGGGGACGAGCACTTTCACTTCGCCATTTAGTCCGGCGAGTTTTTGGTCCGTCTCCGCAAGCGCCAGGCGATGACCGTCGGTCGCAACCATGGCTACCGTGTCCGGCTTCAGAATCAGCAGCCCGCCATTCAGCGTGTATCGCGATTCCTCCATGGAAATCGCAAATTTCGTTTTACCAATCAGGCTCTCCAGTGTAGTCGCGGGAATTTTTACCATGACGTGCGGCATGGTCGGCAGCGCAGGGAAATTCTCCTTGGCCATTCCGACCAGTTTGTATTTCTTCTTATCGCTGACGATTTCGACCCAATGATTGTCCAGCAGCTTGAACTTGATTTCGCCTTCCGGCAGCAAGCGCACAAGCTCCAGAAGTTTTTTCGCCGGAATCGTCCCCGCGCCTTCTTTCTTCACTTTGGCTTCACAGGACGTGCGGACGCTGAGCTCCAGATCCGTCGCGGTAATCGTCAGCCTGCTTCCCTTGGCCTCCACCAAAAGATTGGAAAGAATAGGAATAGTCGTCTTGCGCTCGACGACGCCTTGCGTGGTGGTGAGCTCGTTCAACAGCGCTGATTTTGCGACGCTGAATTCCATTGATTGGCTTTCCTCGCGTACGGTTCCGGTTGCCGTCATGTCACAAAGAACCTTTCTTGGGGACAACTCCACTGGCCGCTACTTTACTCGCTTTTCACGCTGCTGAAAAGTCTAGTGCTCGTCAAATCGCTGTGGAAATATTATCTTCTGTGGATAGCTTCTCGCGGTGGCAACTCCCAAGAAATCCACAATCCCAAGCAATCATCAAGCGCTATAGCTTTTCCAAATTCCTAAAACACATTTAGACCTTGTTGTTGTGATGAGCACTGTGAATTTGTGGAAAGCGCCGCAACCACATGCGCAATCACAATGTTGGTCGGAGCGAACTGAGGTGGCTAATTGTGAGTATCTCGGATAAAACACGGTACTCCGTACCTTGGGGAGATGTTTGTAAAATTCCTTCCACTTTCATCAACAAGCTATCCGCAGGATTTGAAACCCTTCTCCACAGCATTCAGCAAGCGCAAGGTGCAGGAAAATGTGAGCGCACAGAATTGGCAACACTTAGGATTCAAGCTTAAATTTAGTGCTGTTGGGAGCTGCCTACTGCAGAGCGTCCATCAACCGCGTGATGGTCCGATTCAAGTCTTTGTCCGACCGGCGCATCTCTTCGATCTTGTTGATGGAGTGCAGCACAGTAGTGTGGTGCTTGCCGCCAAACTGTCGGCCGATTTCCGGAAGGGAAGCTGTGGTGAGCTGCTTCACAATGTACATGGCTACCTGACGCGGAAACGCAATGGCGCGAGTGTTACTCCGTATCTTTAAATCCTGCTCGCGCAAATTGAAATGCTCGCTCACGCGCTTCTGGATCAGGTCAATCGTGACGCGCTTTTCCTGCGAAGCGATGATGTTGCGCAGGACCTGCTGTGCTGTTGCAAGCGAAATTGTAGCCCCTGTGAGCGAGGCGTAGGCCATCAGGCGAGTCAGCGCGCCTTCCAGCTCTCGCACGTTGGATTTAATCGCGCGCGCAATGTATTCGGCGACGTCATCCGGCAGGCCAAAACGGTCGTTTTCGGCCTTCTTCTGCAGAATCGCAATCTTCGTCTCGAGGTCCGGTGGCTGAATATCCGCAATCAAGCCCCATTCAAAGCGCGACCGCAGCCGCTCTTCAATCGAATTGATGTCCTTCGGCAGGCAATCGGACGAGATGACGATCTGCTTCCCTTGCTCGTACAGTGCATTGAACGTATGGAAAAACTCTTCCTGTGTGCGCTCTTTGCCGGCAATGAACTGAATATCGTCTACTAGCAGCACGTCCACGGTATGGAAGCGGTCGCGGAAGGTGATCATTTTGTCGAACCGCAACGAGTTGATCACTTCGATTGTGAATTTCTCAGCACTGACGTAGCAGAGCCGTGCCGCCGGATTTCTCTTCTTGATCACATGCCCGATGGCATGCATCAAGTGGGTTTTGCCCATTCCCACGCCGCCGTAAAGAAACAGCGGGTTGTACGCTTTCGAAGGCTGCTCCGCAACCGCGCGAGAAGCCGCATGCGCAAACTCATTCGATTTTCCTACAACGAACGTGTCGAACGTATAGCGCGTCTGCAGCTGATTGTCGCTGCTTTCAAAATCCAGCCTGGACTGCTTAACCGGAACCGCGGACGCGGGAGCCGGTGCAGCCTCTTCTTCCGTGCAAACGTACTGCACCTTCAGGCTTGGCATGCCGAGTTCATGAAACACCGCCCGAATAATCTCCCCATAAGTCCGTGTAAGTACTTGCCGGAACACCACGGTCGGGATCTGCACGAAAATCATTTCGCCTTCTACGCGGTTCAAGCGCGTAGGCGCGAACCATGTGGTGAAGGTATTCAAGCTGACCCGCGATTTCACTCGTTCCAGAAACTTATCCCACATCCCTGAGGTTTCTCGTTCCTTGGCGGTATGCGTTGCAGTCGTCATTTAGGCAAAAAATCCGTGCTCAAACCATTTCCACAAGTGTGGATTTCCTGTGGAAAGCAATCCCTTTATGATCTTTCGTTGGCTTTCGGGCTTCCCCGCGTCCAACTTCTTGCCTTTGGCCCCTGATGCCCGGCGCGCGGTGCTTCCCGACGTTGTTGGCCGTTAACCGCCGCTATTCGACAGCGCGGGATTGTCTCCGATTGGCGTTTTGTGAGCAAGCGAAAAGTGTGCGAAGACATTATGAGCCATGCACACTGCATGCACAACTTTTCCACAAGCCCCAAAATTGTGCAAACGCATCGCGCTTGTAGGTGCAGGAGCATTTGTTTTCACGGTAATACGCAATTTTAGAAAGAACCGTTGTTGAAGAAAAGGTTTGCATGCCGTGGAGCAAAATTATTGACCTGTGGAAAAGAACGGCAGGAAAATTTCAAAATCTCTTTTCACTTGCTTGCAGGACGATCGAATTCGTAAATTCCAATCGGGTCGCCACCGATGATCAAGCGGTCTTTCAAGACAAGAATCACGTTCGCTTCCAGTCGCGCGCTCTCCGGCGTGTAAATCAAATACGTTGCGCGCCGGTTTCCTTCCTTGTCAAAACGCAGCAGCGTGTCTCCCATGGCCATCCACACTTCGCCCGTCTCACGGTCCACTCCAATCGCCGTCAAAATTCTCTTGAACGTCGGTGGATCGCCGCGCCGCTCCTGCTTTTCAATTTCGCGCCGCAGCGCCTGCGCTTCCGGCATGGCATCGAGCGCGGTGTAGCGCACTTCCTGGCCCGCATAACCGAACCGATCGAACTGCCGCACCGTCGGTTCCGGAAAATAGTTGTAGCCATAGTAGAGATGAGCGTGATCGTCCGCCGCAAGCTCACCTATGTTCAGAAAGCGGTTCAGCTCGCTGCGCTCCGTAAGCGTTTCCATGTCGCCGAATTCGCGCACGCGGCGTCCATTCTTATCGAAAACCACCACAAGCGACGGATCTCGAAACGTCGCGACGGCAACCTCGCCGTCGGGCATGGCCGCAACCGACACCGGCGCGCTCACCGGAATCGTTCGCAGGTGCCGCCCTTCCTTCGCATAGACCTGAACCGCATTTGCGCCTCGATCCGCGATGTAGATGTTCCCGTCGGCGTCCACGTCGCAGTCTTCACCAAACTGCACCAGCACTTCGCCGGAACGGATTGCTTCTTCACGTGCCGAGGCCTGAATTCCACCGGCTTCCCGCATCGCCAGAGTGCGCTTGCCTTCCCCAGAAAACACAATTAAGCCGGGATTGGGAGAAGCCAGAACGTAGAATTTGCCGTCCGCCCCGTGGCGAACCGCCTTTAGTCCGGGACCGATAGGCGCATAGACGCGTCGCTTCGCAACAAGCTCGCCGTCCACCTGAGCCGCAGCGCCGCACGCCGCGCTCAATACCAGACACAACACTGCTATCGCTTTCAAGGCCGGACCCAACCCTTCTTCACGTCCTTCGATGCTTCTTCAGATTATCCTGAGTGTTTTCAGGTTGCTTGCGGGTTTGGGGCGCTCGGCGCCTCTTGTGCTCAATCAATCCTTAGGCGCAGCCGCTCAATGGATTTGGCTCGTAACCGCCCGCCTTGGTTTCGCGGGCCAGAATCATCCGTTTCGATCAGCACACAGTTCATCTGGACGTTGCCCTGTGCCACTTCAAACCGTGCCGGCATGCCATCCAGAAATTTCTTCACAATGCCGACGCGGTCCATACCAATCACTCCATCATGAGGACCGGTCATTCCAACATCAGTGATATACGCCGTACCCGCGGGCAATACCTGCTCATCCGCCGTCGCAACGTGCGTGTGCGTGCCAACAACCGCAGTCACGCGACCATCCAGGTACCAACCCAGAGCAATCTTCTCGCTCGTCGTTTCCGCGTGCATGTCCACCAACACAAAACTCGCTTCCGCTGGAAGTTTCGCAAGCAGTTCATCCGTTTTGCGAAAGGGATCATCATTCGCCGGCAGGAAAACTCTCCCCTGTATGTTAATCACAGCGTATTTCACGCCGTTGCGCGCTGTTCCCGCGTATACGCCGCTTCCCGGACTGCCGTCCGGAAAGTTCGCCGGCCGCAGCAAGCGCGGCTCGTGCGGCATGAACTCCAAAATCTCTTTCTTGTCCCAACTGTGATTTCCGCCAGTCAGAACTTCAATCCCGTACCCAAACAATTCTTCCGCAATGCGCGGCGTAATCCCAAATCCCGCGGCGGAGTTCTCGCCGTTGGCGATCACCAGGTCAATTTGTTTGTTCGAGACAAGATCGGCCAGCCGCTCGCGAACGATCTCACGCCCGGGCGAACCAACAATGTCGCTAATGAAGAGTACGCGCATAAAAAATGGAGCAGACTGCTGGGCCGTGGGGAGCTAGGCCGTGAACCTCTGAATTAGGTGGGCACCACGAGCCAACCATTAGGCTTTCCTGCCCCGCTCGCTCGTCGCTTTCATTCAACGAGCCAGCGGGACAGGCCGTGCACACAGGCTGACTGTCCGCAGCGCCTCAGAGATTCTGCATTGGTTCAAACAGCTTTCGCACCCACACCTGCTTCGAAGTACCGCTCCGCTTCCATTGTAGCCGCAGCGCCAAACCCGCGTCCAACCGCTGTCTCGCGCTCGCGAAATCGAACCGCAAGATTGTTCACCGCAGTTTCGTCCGCGGCGCTAGAATCGCCCCTGCTTTCTCGGGAGCTTCGTCATGAAAACTCTAATCGCCGCCACGTTCTTGTCAGTCTGTTTGCTCCCACCGCCTCTTACTTGTTCAGCGCCTGCCGCGGACGATCACCTCGGCAAAGTGAATTTCCCGACCACTTGCTCTCCCACCGTTCAGCCCATCATTGAAAAAGGCACAGCGCTTTTGCACTCGTTCCAATATCTGCAGTCGGAAAACGTCTTCATGGACGCCGCAAAACAGGATCCCAATTGCGCCTTGGCTCATTGGGGCAAAGCCATGGCGCTCTATCATCAACTCTGGGATTTTCCGGAGCAGAAAACGCTGAACGCGGGACGCAAGGATCTCGAAAAAGCAAAGAAGCAGAAAAACATTTCGCCGCGCGAAAAAGGTTTTGTCGAGACCGCCGAGGTTTTCTTCCAAAAGAACAGCAAGCTCGACGAAAAAGCACGTATCGCCGCTTATTCAGCCGCGATGGAAAAGTGGTATGCCTCTGTTCCAGGCGATGTCGAAGTCGGCAGCTTTTACGCACTTTCGCTGGTTGCGCTCGCTTATCAAGAAGATGCTGATAAAGCGCTCGAGCTCCGCAAAAAAGCCATCGCCGTTCTCAATCCACTCTTCGAACAGCACCCCGACCATCCCGGGGTAGCGCACTACATAATCCACGCTACGGATGAGCAAAGCCTCGCGTCCGAGGGACTCGCCGCCGCTCGCCGCTATGCCGCGATCGCCCCCGATTCCTCTCACGCCATTCACATGCCTTCGCACATTTTCGTTCGCCTCGGCATGTGGCAGGACGCTATCACCTCCAACATCACTGCACAGACCGCAGGCGCGCGCGCCGCCGAAGCTCATCAGGCCGAATCGCATTACCAGACGCACGCAATGGACTTTCTAAACTATTCGTATCTGCAAAGCGGTCAGGAAGCAAAAGCGCAGCAAGTCATCATGGACGAACACCATGTCGTCGGCGCCACAGACAAATCCATGAAAGAGCATATGGATTCACTCAACGAGCGAATGGTAATTGAGCTCCACCGCTGGAAAGAAGCCGCAAGCCTGCCCGCCGAATTCAATTTTGCGCGCACCATCGGCGCCGCGCGTTCGGGCGATCTTGCCGCCGCGCACTCCGCCCTCGCGCAACTGCAAGCCGAGGCGAAAAAGCACGCCGGGGAAAAGAAGGGTTCTTACACCGGTGCCGCGGATAACCAGATTGGGCTTCATGAAGCCGAAGCCTGGGTATCCTTCGTCGAGGGAAAATCCGAAGACGCACTGAAAATGCTGCGCGCCGCTGCAGACTCCGAAGACGCCCAACGCCTGGATTCCTTCAACGTATCCGCGCGCGAAATGCTCGCGGACATGCTCCTCGAAGCGAAACGCCCAACCGAAGCACTCGCTGAGTACAAAACCGCACTCAAAAATTCGCCGAACCGTTTCAATTTGCTGGTAGGGGCCGGCCGCGCCGCAAATGCCGCTCGCCAAGCCGACGAAGCTCATACGTTCTACGCAAAGCTCCTTGAAATGTGCGGAAGCTCCGGTGACCGTCCCGAACTCGCCGAAGCCCGCGCACTCGCAGCGAAAAACTGATATCTCGCGCTCGCACTTTCTCTACTTCACCTTGTTGTGCTGGGCGTTGCCGCCCCACGCGTACCAGCCATCTGCATCTTTGTTTCCCGTCTTGAGGCAGATCAATCGCCCGTCCGCTGTTCCTGCATAGACATTGCCTCCCGCCAATGCAGGCTGAAAGGTCATCGGTGCTTTCAACGCGTAGTTAAAGCCCACGCTGCCGTCGCTCTGCCGCACGGAAACAAGGTGGCCGGCCGCACCGGCAAGATACAAATACTCCGCGCCCACGGCCGGCGGCGAAAAAACCTGCGTGTTCGCTGAAACATTCGGTCCGACAATCTCCGCTCGCCAGTTTTCTTTGCCATCCTTGGCTCTCACGGAATTCAGATACCGCCCTTGCGAGTTCATGATTTGGCCGTTGTTCACGGCCGCTCGCGAACCCTGATAAGCCCATGCACCAACCACCGTGTTCACTCCCACAGATTCGTTCGCCGCAGAAAGCTTTGCTGCAGGAGGTGCCGCCGCAAATCCGACGGAAGAATCAAGCTCGGCGACCTTCGGGGCAGAAAGCGCCACTCCGCCTCCGCTGTCCTTTCGCAGGTAATCCGCCTTGTTGCTGGCGATCATCTGCGCGTCTTGTTCTTTGCCCTGTTTTGCGTCCTTGCGCGTGATTCCTTCGTAGTCCTCGCTTCCGCGCTTTTCCTTCTTCGTTTGAATCACCTGGTCTTCATAAATCACCGGAGCGCTCGTGGACGCATCCTTCTTCACCCAAAGGAGGTCTCCGTCCTCTGCGTTGAGCGCGTAGGACGTTCCGTCGAACGTTGTGAAATATACAGTCCCGTCCGAAACGACCGGAGCAGTGATAACGTCCCCGGCAATCTGCTGTTGCCAAATGTGACGTCCTGTTTGCAAATCGAGCGCCAGCAAGCGGTGGCTTCCGCCGGGAGTCGCGGGACGTGGATGGAATTTGTTTCGCCGCTCCTTTTGCGAAGATTCCCTTTGGCCTCCCGGATACGCCATATAGAGAACTCCGTCATCAATGGCAGGCTGGCTCATCAGCGGATCGCCCAGCCATTCCCGCCAGACAATTCTCCCGGTTTTTTCTTCCACTACGATCAGCGTGCAGCTCTCCGTATTGAATGCCACGTAACCATCCGCTACAACCGCGGCGGTAGGTCCATCGTCGCCCGTCTGAATTTTCCAAATGATTCTTCCCGTCTCCGCATCAATCGCGTAAAACTCGTGCGACCCGTAGCCTCCTCCGACGAAAAGCATTCCGTCCGCATAAGCGGGCGTGGCAATGGGTCTGCCTCCCGGGAGGCGCAGCACCCAGCCGGAGCGTCCATCAGGCGTGCGATAGCTGACCGCCTTCAGCGCGACTTGCGACGAAGGCAAAGCGACGTCCGTAGCCGCGCCCAGGTCCACCTTCTGCAACTTGGGCTGAGGTTTTGCAGAGGTTGTTTTGCTTTGTTCTGCCTTCCTTTGGGGCTCATCTTCATGGATGGAGGGCCGAGGACTAGCCAACAAGGCCAAGCCAATTGCCGAGAAAAGAGTCACGGAAAGTACCCGGTGGAATTGCATGAACGTCTCCCCAGCGCTGGATTTGCCCGCGAAGCAATGCGCTTATATAAGAGAACGATCCCATCACGATTTCTTGCGTACAAATAAAAAGGGGCGAGAGGCCGTAGCCTCTCACCCTTTCTGGGTTGTTTTCGAACCGCTCTAGAAATGGAAGCCCAATTCGGCGGAGTAGCTTCTCGGAGAAACAAAGTGCGTTCCGCTGAACGTGCTCAGGAAGTTGTAGAGCGTTTCTTTGTTGGTCAGGTTGATCACCGTAAAGCGAAGGCTCCACTTGTAACGGTCGCCGCGGAACAGATTGTCATGGCCAAGGGCGAGATCGAACAGGTTGCGCGGCGCAATCCGCGGCGGGTTCTTGTCGTCATTTTCCGTGCCATCGGCAGGAATCGAGACGCGCGTGGCGCCGGTTCCGCTGGGGCTGGCCCCGCAGCTCGTAGCAGCGTTGCTCAAAGGAGACGTAAGCGTCGCAAAGATCCGCTGACCGCCGGGCCCGCTGCAGAATAGGCCAATCGCGGTTTGCTGATCGCCGTCAAACTGCAACGCCGTGGCAAAATCCGGCACCGCACCCGCGACAAGTCCGCTGTCATACCGCCAGTTGAAGCCCACCCACGGCCCGCGTTTCCAAGGCTGATATTGTAGGTGCGTCGTCTGGTTGAACTTTTCGTCGTGGTCAATGCGGAAAACCGATCCGCTCTGGCCGACGGTCACGCCAAGTCCGCCCACTTGCGGTGGAAAGTATCGTGCCGCAACGCTCGACATCACGACCAACGCCGTGAATCCGTGAAAGTCCGGCACGCTGGCACGCAAGGCAAAGCCCGGAATCTTGGAGTTGTGCCACACAATCGGGAACGTCACGGGCGTGTTCCCCAAAATACTGAAGTCATACGCATTGTGCGTGTACTTCCAAAGGTATTCAGCATCAACCACTAGGTGCCTTCCAAATGCCTGTTGCAGCCCGGCATGGAACTCATTCCTGTATCCCGCCGGGGAATTTGCCGGCACACACGGAATCAAAGCCGCGATCACGTCCACGTTGCAGCCCGTGGTCGCCACCACCAGGTTTTCATTGAATGGTGTTTCGAGCGTCCGCGCGTACGAAATTCGCAGCACGGTATTGCTCGGCTTGATGTTGTACGCGATTCCCAGGCGCGGCTCGATTTCGCTCGCTGAAGAAAGCCCTCGATACAAATCGCCGCGCACGCCGAGGTTGAACGACCAGTTGCCCTTCGTGATTGTGTCCTGCACGTAGAGCGCAAGCTCTTTCACGTCGGTATGACCGTGAAACAGGAATTGGCTGCCGCCGCGTGTCAGGTCAATCGGAAGCAACGTAGCACAAGGTGTGCCTGGCACAGCCGTTCCCGTTGCGCCATCAAAGCACGGAACGCCATTCGCATCCGCCGTTGACGGCAGAAGATTCGGATCGATGATTCCGAAGTGGTCATTTTCCGTCAGGAACGTCTGCTGATAAACTGCGCCCGCCTTGATGTTATGGATCCCTTTTACCCAGGAAATGTCTCCGTGCACGCCTGTATTACTCAGTTGCCGGTCCTGCGCAATCGTTTCTGAGTTAATTGGTCCGAGGTCCGCAAAAACATTGTTGCTCGGATAGTAGTTGTACTGGTCGTGCCGCACGAAGCCGCCAAACGTCGCAACCGCCGAGGAACTGATCAAATGCGTCCATGTCGGCGCAATGTTGTACGTCTCGATTTTCGAGCGTTGATCCGTATTCCCCGCCGGATTGCCGCTGACGGCGCTCAAATTGTCGAAGGTGTTCGGAGTCTGAAACCACGACCGCGAATATTGGAAATTCATGTGCAGCGCGTCCGTTTTCGTCAGGTTGTAATCCACGCGGTCGAAAAAGTTTTCTTCATTTCCTTTATCGTGTAGCACTGTGAATTCCGGCGGATCAAGAAAGCGCCCGCTGTTCAGCCCACTTAGAGAGACGAAGTTTCCCCACTTCTCGCCTCCGTAGGCCATGTTGAATCCCGCCGTCGACGTTCCGAAACTTCCAAACGATCCCGTTACGCTTCCCGTCGGCGTTGTCACGCCCAAGCCCGAACGTGTCGTCACTTTAATTACAAGACTCGTTTTGTCGCCAAACTCCGCCGGTGGTGCTCCCGATATCACTTCCAGCGATTGAATTGAGTCCGCAGGAATTTGATTCGAAAAGACTTTACTTGTCTGATCCGTCACTGCTTGTCCGTCAATGGAAAACGCCGTCTGCGCGTGATCTCCCAGCGCGTGCATGTTCCCGTTCGAGTCCGCCGCAATACCCGGCGAAACCAGCGTCACAAGTGACGTCGCGGACGATGAAGCGCTTTCCAGCGGCATCTTGTCGAACAGCCCGCGATCCACGTCCGTGTGGAAGGTCGAATCGTTTTCCACCAGATCTGTTCCGCTGGACTCTACTGTCACCGTTGTCGCAGCCGACGCCACCTTCAACGTCAAGGTCACCGACATCGGCACCGCGGACCGCACTTCCACATCCATGCTGCTCGCCGCGAATCCCGTCGCCGTCACTGCCAGGTGATACGGATTGAAGGGCACGTTTGCAAACCGGAACTTTCCATCCGTGTCCGTAGTTGTGCTTCTGTTGTAGTGACTCACTGGGTTGTGAATTTCCACCGTTGCCCCAGCAACGGCGCTACCGGATGGATCCTTCACGATTCCGTCCAGAATTCCCGAAGACTGCCCACGCCCCTCTCCTAGAAACACAAACGCCAAGCTGAAAAATACAAATACAACACGCCCCAAGCTTTTCAACATTTTTTCCTCCGTCCCGGTAGGCGGGACTCGTACGTTGGTGTGAATCAATGCCGCTGTGAATGACGGCTACGCGGAAGCTGCGCCAATGGGCGAAAGCTTTGCGTTAGGAATGGAAAGAGATTCAGTTTTGGAGGAAATCAGGCGACAGGAGGGGCACGGCCGGCGTGATGAAACGAAAACGCTTCGCACGGAGCTGCATAAACCGGCTGCGTCAAATACCAGGACACAAATTCGGGAATCGCGATCGCCGCTGCGCCAGCAGGGGCCAGTGCGGGCATGTGCAGCGCCTGGCAGACGTGGCAGGGTGTATCGCCACGGCCATCCTTATGCTCGTGAAGGAACGAACCGCCAGCCGCAAAGTAGAACAGCGCAAGACCAGCCAACAGCGCCACAGCGCGTCGCGCGGTCATCTTGCCAAAAATGTTCCTCACGAAATCCATGCTATCCCAAGTGTACACTTCACCTTGCCAATTTAGACGTACTGATTCCGAATCTGGTTGCTAGATTTAGCCCCCTTCCTATCTCCTTGACCCCGCAACCTTTCTTACCTAAGCTCCGTCTTACTAATTACATGCGTGCCCCGAAGCTTAGACTGCCGCTATTAGCCCTGCTCCTTGTCCTTGTTTTGCTGGGAGCACAGCTTCATTTCTGTGCAGATGCTGTCGCCGGACCACCTGGGTCGCACTTTTGTCCCGTCTGCTCCGCGGCCGATTCCATAGTTCCTTCCACGCTTATCGTGTGTGATGGACTCACATCCGTCGAGCGCTTCGACCAATGCTCCCCGGCCGATTCGGTTCCTGCGGTTATTTCGTTCGTTCTCTCTCTTCGCGCTCCCCCAACTCTGTAATTCCAACAGCCCGTGCCTCGTAGTCCCAAAAATTTCTCGCGTCGGTTAAGGAGTGGTTTTTATGAAACGCTTTGCACTTTTTGCAGCACTGGTATCCATTGCAACGCCCGTATTTGCCCAGGAAGCGCCTGCGGCTAAACCCGCTTCGGCCGCGGGCGATGCCCGGATTCAGTCGCTCGAGGACCAGGTCCGCACTCTCGCCGAGCAGGTCTCCTTGTTGCGCGCGGAATTGCAGACCATGCGCGACGCAAGAGCCCCCGCTACGGCCGGTGACGGCAAAATCATACTTGCGTCTTCTCAAGTCGAGCCAGGAACGCCACCTGCCGCGCCCGATCCGGCTGCGACAGCATCTCCGGTTGCACCTCTTTCACCCGTTCCAGCGCAGCTTGCACAGACGCAAACCTTTGGGGGCGCTACTTCGAACGCAAAGCTTCTCAATCCTGACATCAGTTTGATTGGAGACTTCATCGGAACCGCTGGGCACAATACCGTCTCACCTGGCAAAGCTTTGGAACTGCACGAGTCCGAAGTCGGCATGCAGGCCATCATCGATCCCTATGCACGAGCTGATGTCTTCATCTCCTTCGGCGAAGAAGGCGTGAATGTGGAAGAGGGATACCTCACGTTCACTTCCCTTCCAGCCGGATTACTGATGAAAGTCGGCAAAATGCGCGCCGAATTCGGCAAGGTGAACACGATTCACAACCACGCGCTGTCGTTCATTGACCGCCCGCTCGCAACGAATAACCTCGTCGGCGGCGAAGATGGCATTGATGACGCCGGTATTTCCATCACGCGTTTCCTTCCTGCGCCTAAAAATTGGTTCGCCGAAGGCACCGCTCAAGTCTTCCGTGGTGATTCCGCCGACGTATTCAGCTCCAATCGCCGGCAGGACGTCAGCGTCGTCGGCCACTTGCGGGCTTATCGCGATCTCACGGAATCCACGAACATAGATCTCGGCTTTTCTTACTCTCGAGGCCACAATAACGCCGGCATCAGCACCACATTCAATCCGTCTGAGTTCATAACGAATCTCTATGGCGCCGATGCAACGCTGCGCTGGAAGCCCCTACGCCGCGCGATTTACAAATCACTTCTCTTCCGCACCGAACTCTTCTGGAGCAACCGCGATCAGCTCTCTCCGCTTGACGTTTTCCAAACCCAGCACGCGTTCGGCATGTACTCTTCCGCGGACTACCGCGTGAATCGCCGCTGGACCGTTGGCGGACGCTTCGATCGCTCCGGTCGCGCTAGCAACTCCAGCCTGACGGACACTGGCTTTTCCGGTATCCTCACCTATTGGCCAAGCGAATTCAGCCAGATCCGTACGCAATACCGCTACGGACACCTCTGGGACGACGCAAATTTGAAATACACCAACGCGAACGAACTGTTGTTCCAGTTCCTGTTCGTGATGGGCGCTCACGGCGCGCATCCTTTCTGATTTGGATGCGAAGCCTGCACCGGAACGCGCCACCGCCACAACCGAAGTTTAATGAAGATTGAGAGGAACAAATGTTTGTCGCAAAATGGATCCAAAAACTCGCAGCAATCGCCACTACGCTCGCACTGCTTTTCGCCGTTGCTGCGCCCACCGTCCGCGCGGAAAGCAAGATTCAGATCATGACCGCCACCACCGATCTCGCCGCGCTTGCGCAGGAAGTCGGTGGCGACAAAGTTGACGTCGAATCCGTCGCCCGCGGCTATCAGGACCCGCATTTCGTCGAAGCCAAGCCGAGTTTTCTTCTTAAGCTCCGCCGCGCGGATTTGCTCATCGTGGTCGGCCTCGAACTGGAAATCGGCTGGCTGCCTCCGCTCATCACGCAATCCACCAACCCGAAAATTCAGGTCGGCGCGCCGGGATACTTTGACGCTTCGCGGTTCGCCAAAATCATGGAAATTCCAACTGGAGCCGTAACACGTGCGGAAGGGGACGTCCATCCGCAGGGAAATCCGCACTATTGGCTTGATCCGGAAAATGGTTTGCGCATCGCCAAAGCAATTGCGGACAAACTCAGCCAGATGCGCCCCGGCGACTCTGCTTACTTCGCGCAGCGCTACGCCTCATTCGAACAGCACTTGAAACAAGCCGATCAACAATGGATTGCGCAAATGAAGCCGTACGCGGGAAGAAGAATTGTCACCTACCACCGTTCATGGCCGAATTTCGCGGAACATTTCGGATTGAACGTTGTCGGCTATGTCGAGCCGCGTCCTGGCATTCCACCAAGTCCGCAGCACACAGTTGAACTCATCGGTCAGATGAAGCGCGACGGCGTCAAGATAATCGTCGTCGAGCCTTATTTTGACCTCAAGACTCCAAACGCTATCGCGCGCGATACCGGCGGCACGGTTGTCGTACTCATGCCAAGCGTCGGCGGCGAAAAAGAAATCACGGACTATTTCAAGCTGTTTGACTACGACATTGCGAAATTGAAACAGGCTTTCGACGCGACTCACTAGAAGTCATTTTTCGATTCACGGGAGACTCAGCCGCATGGAAATTTTGCTGTTTCTAATTTTGCCCTTCATCGCCAGCCTCATTCTCACAGGAATTCATTCGTATCTGGGCGTTCACGTCGTCGAACGCGGCGTTATCTTTGTGGATCTTGCGCTGGCTCAAATTGCCGCGCTTGGCGCCACAGTCGCCATCGTCGCCGGAATGGACCCACATGGCCGCGCCGCGTATTGGCTTAGCCTCGGCTTCACGTTTCTCGGTGCGGGAATCTTCGCGCTTGCCCGCACGCGCCGCGGCCACATTCCTCAGGAAGCTTTCATTGGAATCGCTTATGCGGTTGCTTCCGCCACGGCAATTTTGTTCATGAGCAAAGCCACGGGCGAGACCGAACACTTGAAGGACATGCTGGTCGGCAATATCCTTGCCGTCTCCCGCCCCGAAGTAATAAAAACGGCGGTTCTTTATGCCGCCGTCGGGCTCTTTCACTTCATCTTCCGCAAAAAATTTCTGCTAATTTCCATGAACCACGAAAAAGCGGAAACTCTTGGAGTCAACGTCCGCTTCTGGGATTTTCTCTTCTACGCTTCGTTCGGCTTCGTCGTCACTTCGTCCGTCGCCATAGCCGGTGTTCTCCTCGTCTTTTGCTACCTGATTGTCCCCAGTGTCGGCGCAATGCTCTTCGCGGACCGCATCGGCCCGCGCCTCGCCATCGGCTGGACCATGGGCACGCTCGTGTCCGCGCTGGGCTGTTATCTCAGCGTGGTAATAGATACGCCTACCGGAGCAACCATCGTCGTCACGTTCGGCGGCGTGCTGATCCTGATGTTCCTGCTACACCTCATCGTTCACCATGGCCGCAACAACCATCAGCTTGCCGGAGCATCCTCGGCAAAACACGAGTTGCCTCACTGAGACGATCAATCAGGTCTCAAGGTATTAGCCGCATTTTTCGTAGCGGGAATTCCGGTTTGGCCTGTCGGATTCAGATTGACAGTACAGTAGTTCTAGCGTTAAGAATCGTCAGCGAAAGTCGCCGCTGCGCATTTGAAATGCTCCTCTGACAAAGTGCATGCGCGGAGCTTCGCAAAAGAAAGTGAGCCGCTCTTGGATAAACTCCTCCAGAGTCTTCTCAAGAACACACCCATTGCCCTGGTCGTCATTGGCGCCTTTCTCGTGCTCCTCGGCGCGTCGGGTGGATTTGAGAAATATGGATTGAAGATCGACGCGGTTCCCTGGCGGGTGAGTCTCGCCGTCATGGGGGTTGTGGTTGCGTCTTTCGGAGGATTTTTGGCTCTCCGCGGCGAGGTCGCGTCCGATCGAGGCCCCGCTCAACTCGCCAAGCGCTGGGATTTGAAGATAGTTTCCCAGAGAAACGGTGAACAGGTAGACCGCCACCTGTGGCTCCGTGGAACTTATTCAGGAGTGCCTGACGTCGGCTCCGTAGCCATCGTTGAGCAGTCCACCGTCAGCAAGAATTGGTATTTTAGAAAGCCTCCTTTCTTCGATGAGAAGAAGCACGAGTGGTTCTCGGATTTTCTTCTCGGTGGAGCGGCTGGCCAGGACCGGATTCTGTACGTTGCCGTGCTGGGAAAAGCCGGCCGGGTCTTGCAGGAGTATTATTTTGCGATCGAAAAAAGAGCGCCAAATGCCGCTTGGCTGGATGGCATTTGGCTGGAAGAGGCGAGCCCGGACATTTTTCGGCAAGATCAGATTATCGTCCGTCGCAAGACCTAGCCAGGCGCGCATGGCATAAGAAGTTCGGTTTCAGCGCGCTCTTTGCGATCCTGGGCGTATAATCTCACTTTACGGTTGAAAACTCCTGCGTGGAAGGGTCAGCATCCATGTCCGAACCAACGTATGAAGAACTAAAAGCCCGCCTCGCCCAACTCGAAAAAGAAAAAGGCGGCAAACGCAGTGGCGCTCTCGATTTTCGCGTAGGCGAAAAAGGCGGCGTCAGCGTCTATGGCCTCGGTCGCTTTCCCGTCACGCTCTACTACGAACAATGGATACGTCTGCTGGATGTATCAAAGGAACTGCGCGAATTCCTCGAAGAAAATAAATCTGCCGGAAAACTGAAGCTCAAGGAATAATTAGGGCTCGCCCGGTCAGTTTCCCTATCAACACAACTTCCTCTTCCTTATACGGCTTCCCGTCTGTCCGAAAAATCTCATGGAACCACATCTCCGGTTCGCGATCCGTATAGGGTCTCTTCCATGAATCCCACGGCAAATAAGTCTGCGTCTTTCCCGCTACTAATCCCCAATTGATCGCCCCCACACTGTATTTCTTCGCCACGGGCAGCGACCCTTCAAAGGTTGAACCGTTTCCCCGAGCCATGTACTCGGTACAAATCAGCGGCCGTCCATACTGCTGCAACGAGAGAATTCTCTTCTCAAACTCTTCTGCCTTGTCATAGTTGTGAAAACTGATTACGTCCGATTCTTCCAGCTGTATTTTCGCCATCGGGCTCAGCTTTTCCGGCGATGACCAGTCACCCGCCCACACTCCGCTCGTCAACGGCTGCTGCGCGCCCGCCTCCCGCGCCCACGCAAAAACCTTCGGAAGTAATTCCAGTACGCGCTCAACTTTGTCCTTTGGATCGTTATAGCTTCCGTCATTCGTGTTGTCAGGCTCATTCCACACATCCCACGCCAAGATGCGCTCGTCATGCCCGAATTTTCCAACCACGCCTCTCACGTACGCTTCCAGCCGCGGATACTCTCCGCGATCCTCCAGTGCCTTCACCCCGGGGCTTTGCAGCCATCGCGAATTGTGCACGCCCGGCCTCGGCGGCATCTGTTTACCCAGCACGGGGTTCGGATCCCAGCACGAATCGAACAGCACCAGCACCGGTCGGATATGATGCTTCGCCGCAATCGCCAAAAATGCTTCCAACCGCTTCGAAAGTCCCGCCGCATTTTGCTTCCAAAGCAAATCGTGCAAAAACACGCGCATCGTGTTCAGCCCGATGGACTCCGCCCATCCCAGCTCCAGATCAATACGCTTCGAATCGAACGTCTCCGCCTGCCACATCTCCAATTCATTTGAAGCCGTCGCGGGAATGTAATTGCTGCCCACCAGCCACGGCTGTTTTGCATACCAGTGGTTCGCTTCCTCCGCCGTCCATCGCGCGGGAGCAGCGGTGTTCTTTTCGTCCCGGGCTTGCATTGCGCTCGCAAACGTCGCGATCGCCAACGCCACGGCAAACCACCGATAGGCCGTTCTCATCGCTGATATCCTCCGCGCTTCGGTTATATCACCGCTCCCGCATGCCTGCCCAGTTTGCCTTCGCCGATGCAGCTCGTGCCTGCGTATAATGTGGCCTCGGAAATTCTTTGGGAGACTTTTTCACACCATGAAAACGCGCAGCTTTGGCCGCACGGCCTGGCAAGTCAGCGAAATCGGTTATGGGATGTGGGGCATGGCCGGATGGACCGGCTCGGAAGACGCCGAATCCCTCGCCGCTTTGCAACGTTCCATCGATTTCGGCTGCAATTTCTTTGACACCGCTTGGGCCTACGGCGACGGCCACAGCGAAGAGCTCCTCGGCAAAACCCTTCGTGCCAATTCTTCAAAAAAAATCCACGTTGCCACCAAAGTCCCGCCAAAAAATCGCCGCTGGCCTTCTCGAAAGGAATTTTCGTTGGACGATTGTTTTCCGCCGGACTACGTCTTTGAATACGTGGACAAAAGCCTCAAAAATCTCGGCCTCGAGACACTCGATCTGATTCAGTACCATACGTGGGAAGACGCCTGGCTCGACGACGCACGCACGCAATCCACGATCGAAAGGCTTCGCGCTTCCGGCAAAGTCCGCGCCGTCGGCATTAGCCTGAATCGCTGGGAACCGGAAAACGGTATTCGCGCCGTCCGCTCCGGCCTAGTGGATGCCGTGCAGGTCATCTACAACATCTTCGACCAGAATCCCGAAGATGACCTCTTCCCCGCCTGCCGCGAAAAAGATGTCGCCGTAATCGCCCGCGTGCCTTTTGACGAAGGCTCGCTCACCGGCACTCTCACACTCAATTCCACCTGGCCACAAGGCGACTGGCGCAACACCTACTTCGTCACGGAGAATCTAAAATCCAGCGTCGAGCGAGCCAATGCGCTCAAGCCTCTTGTCCCTGCAAAATCCTCCTTGCCGGAAATGGCTCTCCGTTTCATCCTGAACAATCCCCACGTCAGCACCATCATTCCCGGCATGCGCAAAATCCGCCATG
Source organism: Candidatus Sulfotelmatobacter sp. (assembly GCA_035567915.1). GTDB lineage: Bacteria > Acidobacteriota > Terriglobia > Acidiferrales > UBA7541 > Acidiferrum. The sequence goes on from DATMPA010000036.1 coordinate 25,502, forward strand.
TGGATGCAAACCTCTCCGCCAGCGACAAAGGCCCTCTTCCCGCGCAGCTCCATTCCGAACTCCGCAAACACCGCTGGGTCCGCCGCCCCACCCACTGGAGTCAATAAACCTACTGTCGGGCTGGGAACTTTTTGACCTCCAGAGGCCACTAAGTAGAGAGCAGAAACGCGACTCGGACTTGATGGTCACGACCCTTCTGGCCGCGACCAACGATGCAATCTCTAAGTTCCTTTTCTGGAGGTGTCTATGCGCTTAGTTCCCGCGACAGCACTGGGGATTCTACTGCTATGCCCGATGTCTTTCGGACAGACTGAGCCGCCTAACTCCCGGGCGCTTCAATCCATCCTTGAAGAAGTCCAAAAACTGCGGCAGGATCTGCGCATGACCGCGGCGACGGTCCAGCGCGCGCAACTTCTCCTTTATCGGATGCGATTGCAGTTGGATGCCGTTTCCCGTGCTACAGAGCGGCTGGAACAAGCCCGTAATGAACTGAATCAATTCAAATTCCAGCGCAACCAGAGCAATGAACAACTCAAATACATGCAAGATCGTCTCGATCGGACTCAGGACTCAGCTAGCAGAACTCAACTCGAAGAAGCCATCTCGCGGACCAAACAGTGGCTTGAGCAATCATCCGCTGGCGAACCCGAAGCACAAGTCAAGGAAGTGGAGTGCGCCAACCAGCTCCGACTGGAACAAGAAAAGCTCGAAGATCTTCAGCGTCAATTGGACCAACTTGATCGACGACTGGAAGTTGCAGCGGTTCAACCGGGGCCGACGCGATGAAACTCGTGCCAGCCCCGAGCCGATTTGACAAGGGTGCCGACACCAGCATTTCGTCAAGCCGTTTGCTTCAGTGCGCGCTCCACAAGCGTTAGGCACCGCTCCGCTTGTTCCCTCAGCATCTCTTCCCGATCCCCAATCTCCCGCTGCGAAGAGTGCAGCTCATCCGCTATCGCCAGCGCCGCAAGCACCGCTACCTTCTGCGTGTCCACCGTCCGCGTCGCATCAGCAATCACGTGCATTTTTTCATCTACGTATTTAGCCAGCTTCCGCACGTAAGCCGCATCCAGGTCTCCCTGAATCGAATACGTCTGCCCGAAAATCTCTACTTTCGTCGGTCCGCTCATTTGTTCCGCTAACCGTGCCACGTTACCTGCACGATTTTATGCGCACTCACACGCCCTTGTCATCCTGAGGCATCCGTGAAGATGTCCGAAGGGCCTCAACTTCCAAATTACCGGGAATCTGGAACGGGAAGGAGCTTCAACTCGCCCGCAACTGCGCGCCCAAATTCTTCTCGAGCGCCGCCACAATCCTCGCCGAAAAATCCGTAAGCTGCGCGTCCGTCAAAGTAGCTTCGCGGCTTTGGAACACTACCCGTATCATCAGCGAATATTTTCCTGCCGGCACATTTTTTCCCCGAAACAAATCCGCCGCCTCAACCGAAGCGATCTCTGCAATCCCGAGCGACTGAATCACTCTCGTCACGTCTGCGAACCGCACACCATCCGCCAGCAAAAATGAAAAATCCCGCTCCACCGCAGGGAAGCGAGGCAGCGGTTCGTACCGCCGCGCATTCTTCGCGCCATAGTACGAACAATAAAACGGCCCCAGCACAATCTCCGCAAGAAAAACATCCTGCCGGAATTTGTATTTTTCCGCCACGCGCTTCGCCAGCAATCCCGCCGAGCCAAGCTCATTCTCTTTCAAGAAAACTCGCCCGCGCTTCGCCGCATTCAGCCAATCCGGACCGCCGTTCTGCCATTGCACTCCACCGCTCAACCCGCCAATCGCATCCAAATCGCCTTTCAAATTCGCAAACAAATAATCACTCGTGCCATCATACAATCCCTGGGGCCTCACTTCGCCCGTCGCGCCAATCGCCAGCACAGGAGTCTCTACCGCATTCGTTTCGTTCAACGCGTAACGCCGCCCAATTTCAAACAGCTTCACGCTTCGCTGGCCGTGATTCAAATTCCATTCAATCGCCGCCGCCATCGTCACGCTGCCCGACGAGCGCAGTACACTCGCTTCTTCGGAAAGAGGATTCGCCAGCCGCGCCGGCGCCACGCCCGCAGCTCGAAACAGCACATCGCGCTGCTCATCCACATGCGGAATCGTCACAATTTCGCGATACCCCAATCCGATCAGCCGCTCGCGCAACCGCGTTTCCGCCTCGTACTGCGGCAATCGAGCCGCGCCCTGCCGTGCTGCGGGAAGCCGCGCCGGAAACTTGTCCAGTCCATACACGCGTGCAATCTCTTCAATCAGATCAATCTCGCGTTCCACTTCCGCGCGCCAGGATGGCTGCGTGCATTCCCACGCCGCCAGCAGCGCCCCTTCCTGCCCGCGATTCTGATCCACGCGCACCGGCGCAAATCCCAACGCGCTCAAAATCCGTTCCACTTCCTTGTCCGGAACGTCCGCGCCCATCACTCGCAAAATCTCTGCCCGCGTCACCGTAACCTTTTTCGCCGCGCGCTTCCCCGGATAAACATCGACAACGCCCGAAAGCAATTCGCCGCCGGCAAGTCGCAGAATCAATTCCGCCGCCCGCCGCGAAGCTACTTCCGCCATTTCCGGGTCCGCCCCGCGCCCGAACCGCGTCGAAGCCTCCGTATGCAATTTCAACGCCCGCGCCGCCCGCCGCACCGCAATCGGCTCAAACCACGCGCATTCAATCAGCACATTCTTCGTCGAAAATGAAATCTCCGTCTCCGCTCCGCCCATGATTCCGCCGATGCCTATCAACCGCGATCCGTCCCCATCGGAAATCATGCACGTGTCCGTGGGCAGCGCTCGTTCGATTCCGTCCAACGTCTTCAACTTCTCGCCCGCCTTCGAACGCCGCACCACAATGGAATGCTCCCGCACCAAATCGTAGTCAAAGGTGTGCAGCGGATGCCCGAGCTCCAGCATCACGTAGTTCGAAACGTCCACTACGTTGCTGATGGACGCCACCCCCGCCGCTTCCAATCGCTCGCGCATCCACACCGGCGACGGCTGAATCTTCACCCCGCGAATCACCCGCGCCGTAAACCGTCCGCAAAGTTCCGGCGCCTCAATCTCGACGCGCAGCGCATCGTTCGCCTTCGCCGCCGTGGATTCTACCGGCTTCGGCACCACCGCTTTCAATGGCAGCTTATAAATCGCGCTCACTTCCCGCGCAATTCCATAAACACCCAAACAATCCGGCCGGTTCGAAGTGACCTCCGCGTCAATCACTCCGCCCAAAATATTTTTCTCAACTCCGCCGATGTTCGTCCCGGAAAGCGCAAGCCTCGACGCAAGCTCCTCCGCGGACGCCGTCACATCCACGAAATCCTTCAGCCAGTTGTAGACCACCTTCATCTAAACGGTCCTCGTCGTTCTGCTGCTCATGGAAATTGCTTCAAGAAACGCGCGTCGTTCTGAAAAAACACCTGAATATCGTCGATTCCGTACTTCAGCATCGCCAGCCGGTCGATTCCGATCCCGAACGCAAAGCCGCTCACTTTCTTCGGATCGTATCCCACGAATCCGTACACCGCGGGATCCACCATCCCCGCGCCAAACAATTCGATCCATCCCGCGCCTTTGCATTTCCCGCATGTGCCGGACGAAGTCGTCCCGCTCCCGCCGCAAAATACGCACGAAACGTCGAACTCCACCGACGGCTCCGTAAACGGAAAATAACTAGGCCGGAACCGCGTCTTCACGCTCGGCCCGAAAAATTGCTTCACGAAATATTCAATCGTGCCGGTGAAGTCGCAGAACGTAATGTCCGTGTCAACCGCCAAGCCTTCCACCTGATGAAACGCAAACGAGTGCGTCGCGTCCGGATTGTCGCGACGATACACGCGCCCGGGCACGATCACGCGCACCGGCGGCTTCTGCTTTTCCATCGTCCGAATTTGCATCGGCGATGTGTGCGTGCGCAGCAGTAGCTGGCTGGGCGCGCCCTTCGGCAGGTCCAGGTAAAACGTATCCATGTCGTCCCGCACGGGATGAAATTCAGGAATGTTCAGCGCTTCGAAGTTGTAATACGGAGTCTCGATCTCCGGCCCTTCCACGACCGAAAATCCAATACTGAAAAAAATATCTTCGATCTCTTGAAACACCTGCCGGATCAAATGCCGCGACCCCAGCGGCCTCACCACCCCCGGCAGGGAAATGTCCACGCGGTCCTTCGGCAGCGCTGTCTCTTCCGCGCCCGCCTCAATCGCCGCGCGCCGATCTTCAATCTCCGCGTTCACATGCGCGCGCAATTCATTCAAACCTGCGCCCACCGCCCGCTTCAAGTCCGCCGTCGCAGGTTTCAGCCAATTGTCTGTGATGAGTGTAAGTACGCCGGATTTACGCCCAAGCCAAGCGTCCCGCAGTTTCTTCCACCCGGCTTCGTCACGAACCTCGCACGCCTCCGCATCAAATCGCGCGCGCGCCTCCCCAAATAGCGCAACCAGGTGCTCGGCGCTCGTCACTCCAAGCGTAACCAGACTTTTCTCGTGCGAACCTTCGGCAGTCGCCATAATCGCAAGCTAGAGTACAACGCAGGAGCGCGATTTCTCACGCCCCCGCGCAAAATTAGTTTTGGTCAGTGAAAACGAAAGGAAACTTACGCCTTTTTTTTTGCCACAGGAGGCGCCGCAGCTCTCGCCTTTTCCGCCAGCACCGTAAATCCCGCCGCATCTTTCACAGCGATGTCCGCCAGCACCTTTCGGTCAAGCTCCACGCCTGCAGCCTTCAGCCCGTGAATCAGCTGCCCGTAAGTGATGCCATTCAACCGCGCCGCCGCGCCGATGCGCTGAATCCACAGCCGCCGGTATTGCCGCTTCTTCACGCGACGGTCGCGCTTCGCATAACGATCCGCGCGATTCGCTGCTTCCTGTGCCGACTGGTACAACTTGCTCTTTGTGAGGAAAAATCCTTTGGTCCTCTTGAGGTACTTCTTCCGCCGTGCCCGGCGTTTAGTGCCGCGTTTTACGCGTGCCATGGGTTTGTCTCCTTGTAATGCAGGGTCTTCGGATCCACGCCTCTTCTTACTGTAGTGGCGGGTCTTTAAACCCGTTCTTTTTTCTCTTAGATTTGCAGAGACAAACAGGGCGTGCACACGCGCAAAAAAACCTTACGCGCAACACAACGGGTTTGTCTCTGGTGTGTACTGCTTTGTCCTCGGCGTTAGCCGGGACGAATCGGCCGGCAGGCACCCGTGTAGCTCTGCCTGGCGCGATATGCGCTCGCCGTTTCCAGCAAGCGCTGTGCGGAACCGAAATCCCGCCTTTCTTAAATAACCGCAATCCGCCGAAGCACATTGCGTTCACTCAGAAATTCTTTTCGTTCGATGCTTTGTAGCGGCGATTTTACATCGCCATCTTCGCGCCGTCGGTCTTACAATCCGTAAGGCAGCATCTGCATCGTCTTCAGCTTGTCTGCTTTGCTCACTTGCGTCAGCTTCTTGAGCTTCCGCATCCGCTTAGGAGCCTTGGTTCCCAGCAAGTGACGCTTCCCGGAGTGCATCCGGAGGATCTTCCCCGTGGCAGTAATCTTAAATCGCTTCGCTGCGCCGCGGTGCGTCTTCAGTTTCTTTTTTGGTTTCGATCGATTGCGTGGCATGACTCGAAATTCTCTCCTGTTTCTATTCTTTCCTTATTCTGTCATCCCGACCGGAGTAGCCCGTTTTTTTTCCTGCGTGCAGTTTTTTGCACGCCGGGCTACGGAGCGGCGGGACCTTAGGCTTACTTTCAAATTCACCAATGCCGCTGTGACAAAACCGCGTACCGCAGAAACTCTTACGCCTTTACCGGCCCACCGCCACTCTTTTTCGGCGCCAGCAACGCTACCAGAACGTTTCCTTCCATCCGCGGCATCGTTTCAATCTGTCCGTGTTCGCCGATTTCGCCTAGCAGCCGCGTCATCTTCGCGCGGCCCACTTCCTGGTGCGCCATTTCGCGCCCGCGATGAAAAATCATCGCGCGCACTTTGTGCCCTTCTCCCAGGAACCGGATGATCTGATTCTTGCGAACCTGATAATCGTGTTCCGCCGTCGCCGGCCGGAACTTCACTTCTTTCAACGCACTCCCGCGGCTGCTCTTCCGCTGTTCGTGCGCCTTTTTATTTGCCTGGTAGAGGTACTTGCCGTAATCCGTGATTTTGCAAACGGGTGGATCGGCCGTCGGCGAAATTTCCACAAGATCGAGGCCTTTTTCGCGAGCCATCTTAATGGCTTCGAACGGTTGCATCACCCCAAGCTGCCCGCCCTCTTCGTCAATCACCCGGATTTCACGAGCACGGATCCGGTCATTCACTCGTATCCGGTCGCTCTGTTGCCGGAAATTCCGATCTGCGATAATTCCCCCTTAGTTTCTACAAAAGGCCGCCGCGTCCACCCCTGATGGTGCTCAGCCCGATTCTACTCAAGCCCTCCACGCAGAACTCTCCGCACAGGGACAGGCTAAAAAGTATAGCACGCCCCCCGAACCCTCCCACAAGCATCTATTATTTCTTGGTGGTGCCTCAGTTTGATTGGATTGCCGTACAAGGAGTGTCGTTATGGGCGATGAAGTAGGCCGTGAGCCAGTGCATGATCCTCAGGATTTGGAGCGGCTATTGGTTTCTCGAGAGAGGGCGGGAGACGTCGACGGAATGGCGGCCCTTTATGAGCCCCATGCCGTCCTTGACTGCGGTGACGGACGGTTGACCTTAGGCAGGGAAGCAATCCGAGCGTTCTACGCCGGACTGGTGGCTATGGGTCGAAAATTTGACTTCGGAGATCAACGCCCGGCCGTAATCAGTGGAGACTTGGCGCTCACTTCAACTCGCCTTCCCGATGGCAGCGTGACCGCTGAGATTGCCCGCCGACAAAGCGACGGAACATGGCTTTGGGTCATTGATCAGTTCTCCATTGCGTAGCGCGTCGACCCATTAGCCGGTAGTCTGCCGATAGCGAAAATCCAATCCGGTCACCCACTCAATTCCATCTCGCCCTTCGGCCCCGCAATCCGCGCTCTCAGCCTGGCTCTTTCGCCCGGGCTAACTTGCACTTCCAGCCCTGCCATCTGAATTTTTTTCGCTAACTCGTTCGGCTCCGGACTCTCCACCCAAAACTTTACGAGCGTACATCCCTTCGGCGCGTCCACGGACGGATGTACCGAATCCGTGCTCCATTCGATGAAGAACGGCAATAACCCTCCCGCGTCTTCCTTAAGCGCCAGCGTCTTCCACTGCAACACCGTCCCATCCGGACGCTTCCGCGAACCGGGCGTCGGTCCCGCCGCCACCACGCCAGCCTTCGACAATTTCTCCGCAAACGCCACAATATCTCCCGGATGCGCCGCCCACGTCACCAGCCTAGGCTCAAGCAACTCCCTCAAATTCATTCTTTCCACGGAGCTCTGCGACTCTTTTATCGCCGCCTGTTTCGGATCCGGCGCAATAATCTCCAAATAATGTCGCTCCCCCAGCGACAGCAACGCATTCTGCGTTCCTCGCCCGGGATGCACCCCTCCAAACGCCGCCCGCACTCCCGCTTGGCCCTCCACAAAGGCAATCCCCCGCTCCAAATCGCTGCAACCCAGCAAAATATGATCCAGCACGTCCGGCACCTGCTCTCCTTCGACCAAAAAACGCGGCAACACCGCTGCGCCCGCCGCCAGAATCAAAAACTCCCGCCGCGAATTCATTTCATCACTCCAACCTTTGAACCTGCAGCCAAGCATACGTCACCTATAATTTCAAACCCGCCCATCTATTTGCTTACACACCAGCGCCGAGGCGCGACATTATTTAGCCCAGTGCGTGAGCACTGCGTACTTTGACGCGGCAACATCGAGCCCCGTAGGGGCGACACGCTCTGTTCGGCTTATTTGACTACTTATACGCAACAATCAGCCGGTCCAATCCAATCGCTGGAGCCGTCAGTTCGGTTCTCGCAAAGCCCGCATCCTTGGCCATCGCCTCGTACTCCTTCAGCGTGTACGCATCGCCGGTCGGCGTCGTCGCGAGCATCATCATGCTGAAAGCCGCCGCCGTTGGTGGCGAAATCCGGTCGTCGTTCGGCACCAGGTCCACAATCGCGGCTCTGCCGCCCGGCGCCAAAGCCGCATGTACTTTCCGCAAGAACCGCGTGCACGTCGGAATGTCAAAATGATGCAGAAAGTTCGTGATTAGCACCAGGTCATAACCCGTTCCAAATTCCGCTTCAAACGCATCTCCCGGAATCAGGTGATGTCGTGCCGCAATCCCCGCCGCCTTTGCGTTTTCCTCCGCCACGGCCAGCACATTCTTCCAGTCCGTCGCGTAAATCTCCGCCGCCGGATTGTGCCGCGCCACCGCAATGCCAAAAATTCCGTGGCTCGCCGCGATGTCGAGCACCTTCTTTGCTTCGCCGCCTTTAGCGAGCTCCATCGCCATCACTTCCGCCGGAAAACTCATCAGCGGCATCATCGCCCGAGCAAATTCCACCCAGTCCGGATTCTCCGGCACCAGTGTTCCTTGCCCGAGCGCCGTTCCTCCCAGCCGCACCGCGTCCGTCATTAGTTCGTGTCCTTTTCGAATGCGACCCGTAAGCAGGAAATCAATCGCGCCTCCAACATAAGCCGGCGAATGCCGGTTCAGAAAGGCCGCAGCATCCGGCGCCAGCCCGTACCGTTGGTTCTCCTTGGTCAGGAATCCATGAATCGCCAGAAAATCGCACAGGATTCGAACCCCGCGTTCCGCCGCTTTGCACCGTTCGGCAATCGCCGCAGGCGTCGTTTTGCCTTCCGCGATGGCCGTGAACACCTCCAGCTCGATGGCCGCCTTCATCGCCTCCGTCTGTTGATGTGCGTTCACTGCGCTGAAGAACCGGTCCGGCGTCGGTTGTTCCGCCGTCTTTGCAGCCGTGGCGTCATGCATTCCGTTTGTCATGTTGTCTCCGATTGTGGTGGGACTCTCGCAGCAGGGATCAAGGCCAATTGCGCCTCACCATACAGCACCCGCCCATCTCCGGCAAGCCGTAAACCTCTCATCCGTCCCTCGATCCGAACCGCAGTTTGTAGCGGCGATCTTATGTCGCCACGTTTTTCTTGGTTTGCTTTCTCTTTATCCGCTCTGAACCTAACCGAAGGCGTCGCGCTAATTCACCATAGTCGCGCTAATTCACCATAATCGTCGCCGCATTCTGTTTCCACGTATAGCTCGGTGTCCACTTTGGGCCATAGGCGCCCCCGTTCACTGAATACTTGCCAGTTTTCGCTGGGTCCGCAACGGCCCGGGCCGGCACTGAGTGTAAACGGCGGAGTTGCGAGCGTTGTGCATAAAACCCGGCAATCTTTGTGGCGAGAGGTTCCATCGAGCCTGCGAGCGAGAATTTCGCGCCCGTAAGTCCTCTATTTGCCACTCATACGAAAACAACCGAGGTATACCCGAACTATTCTTTACCCCGAGGTCCACTCCCGAGGGGCCACATGGGGAATGGCGAGCTTTCAGCCGATCGTTCTTTCGGCAACTTCTTTTTGCAGGGATTCCACAACTTCACCCAATGGCTTCGGTCCCAAATCGCCTTTGCTCCGGTGCCGTACGCTCACCGTGCCTGCCTCGGCTTCTTTCCCGCCGACCACCAGCATGTACGGAATCTTCTGCAACTGCGCGTCACGAATCTTCGCCGGCAACTTTTCATTCCGGTCGTCCAGATGCACACGCAGCCCATGATTCTTCAGCGTCTCGTGAATATGCTTCGCGTAATCCGCAACTTTTTCGCTCACCGGACAAACCTGCACTTGCACCGGGGCAAGCCACAGCGGAAACGCCCCTGCATAGTGTTCGATCAAAATCCCAAAAAACCGCTCCACCGACCCGAGCAGCGCGCGATGCACCATCAGCGGCTGATGCTTCGCGCCGTCTTCGCCCACATATTCCAAACCGAATCGCGCCGGTAAATTGAAATCAAACTGCACCGTCGTCAGTTGCCACGGTCGGCCAATCGCGTCAATCAACTTCACGTCAATCTTCGGCCCATAAAACGCCGCTTCGCCTTCCATCTTTTTGAACGGAATCTTCAACCGTTCCATCGTGTTCGCCAGCGCCGCCGTCGCGCGGTGCCAATCCTCCGGCTTTCCCGCGTAATTTTCCGGATGCGCCGGATCCCAATCCGAAAGCTCCACTTCAAATTTGTCGAACCCAAAATTCTTCATCACCGCGTATGCAAAATCGATGCACGCTTCCACTTCCGATTCGATCTGCGAAGGCATGCAGAAAATGTGAGCATCGTCCTGCGTGAATCCGCGCACGCGCAGCAATCCATGCAGCACGCCGCTCCGCTCGTAGCGGTAAACCGTACCCAGCTCCGCCAGCCGCACCGGCAATTCGCGGTAACTCCGCAGCTTCGATTTGAAAATCAGAATGTGCCCGGGACAATTCATCGGCTTGAGCTGGTATTCCGCTTTCTCCACCTCAATCGGGCCGAACATATTGTCTTTGTAAAAACCGGTGTGCCCGCTCGTGTTCCACAAATCGCGCCGCATGATGTGCGGCGTATAAACCAGATCGTACCCGCGCGCCATCAATTCTTTGCGCAACCAATCTTCCACTGTATTCCGAATCAGCCCGCCCTTCGGATGCCAGAAAATCAGCCCGGGCCCCGCCTCTTCCTGCACGCTGAACAAATCCAGCTCAACGCCCAGCCTGCGATGATCACGCCGTTTCGCCTCTTCCAGCCGGTGCAAATATTCATCCAGCTCTTTTTGCGTGAAAAACGCCACCGCATAGATCCGCTGCAGTTGCGCGTTGCCTTCCTGTCCCTTCCAGTAAGCGCCCGCCACGCTCATCAATTTGAATGCCTGAATCCGCTTCGTCGAAGGAATGTGCGGCCCGCGGCAAAAATCAATGAATTTTCCCGTCGTGTAAAACGACACCATCGGTTCCGTCGCTTTTTCTTCCACAAGCTCGCATTTGAAAACCTGATTGGTTTTCTTGTAGAGCTCAATAGCTTCCGCTTTCGGCAGCAGTTTTCGCTCGTTCGGCAAATCCTGCGCCGCAAGCTCGTGCATCTTCTTTTCGATCTTTTCCAAATCGTCCGGAGTAAACGGCTGCTCGCGCAAAAATTCGTAAAAAAATCCATTCTCGACGGGAGGCCCAATACCAAGCTTCACGTTCGGATACAACTCCATGACAGCCGCAGCCAACAAGTGCGCCGCCGAATGGCGGTACACAAAAAGCGCATCAGCGTCCTTGTCGGTAAGAATCTTCAGCTTCAGGTCCTGTTCAAGCGGGCGACGCAGATCGATCAGATATCCGCCATCGGAAACCGGGTCACCGAATCCCGAAAGCGAGCCATTGTTGGAATAGGCCTTGGCGGCGAAAGCGGCATCAGCAAGGCGAGGCGAAATACCTTTCGCAACGTCATAAGCAGTCGTCCCTTTGGGGACATCTTTGACGCTGCCATCGGGAAGTGTGATGTGAATGTTGTCCATGCGTTCCATGCCTGGAAGCAGAAGCAACAAGCTTATCGGCGGCACGAACCAGAATCAAGGAGCCGCGCGAGTTCGATGCTAAAGGATTGTAACGTTGGGAAGATTGCCAAAATGAACTTCACCAGTAACCAACCGGGCGTTTTCCACGACGGATTTCGTGCAGATGAGTGCATCGGCCATGGCAATGCGGAATTTGACGATAGGGCTATCGGCTTACCAAGCCGCACCATCTGCCTTAAGTTCGCCTCTGGCGCGTATTTGCTCGAAGGCCGGTTCGGTACGGAGCCAGTTTTGGAATTCAGTGGAGTCGGCGGGCTTAATGCGATGAAGAGTTTCGAGCGCGGCTTTGCGGTCTTTGTCGAGGGCTTGGGCGACCGCGAGGCGGCGGAAGGGCCATTCGGAGTCGGGTCTGGCTTCGGCAGCTGCGGAAAAATAGCGCGCGGCAACGCGGTAGTCCTTTTTGTCCAACGCACCGTTGCCAGCTTCGATGGCACCGATAAAAATTCCAGCAAGAGCGCGCTTCAAAACAATAGCGCGATCCGGTTTCTTTTCCGTTTCCGCCCGCAGCCGCAAATCGCGAACGTCCTGCATGACATTTGGCTGCTCTTCGGAACGCGGCGCTTCCAGATTTTCTTTTGCCGGCAGCGCGCCAAGAATCTGGTTGCTCAAGCGTTCCTGATCGGCGGAGTCATTTCGTTCACGTTTGAGCGCGTCTTGCGCGGATTTTCCGCGCGAAAGCTCTTCCGCCTTTGTGCGAAATGCGCTGACGTCAGTCAAGCCTTCGTACGTTGCCGCAATCTGTTTGTACTGCCGCCATGCCGCGAGCGCATCGCCATTTGCAGAATACTTTTCCGCCGCCGCAACGGCTGTTTTCAATTCCGTGGAAATGAAATCTTCGTCGCGCGGCTCGCGATTTGTGCGCATCGCCTGAATGCGAAACCACACCAGCGCTTCGCCCATGACTTCGCCGGGAGCCCATTCGTGGACACCGTCAAAGATTCGCAGCCAGTGCGCATATCCAGCTTGTTCCAGTTTTTCCTGCAGAGGAATTATTTCGCTGTAGTTGAAGTCCAGAATGCCGACGGCGGAGAAAACAGGAAATGGCGTCTCGCGCGAGGGCGGCGAACCCTGCGAGAAGCCCGCGCCGCTCAGCAGAACGCCGGCGGCACATTTGCAAAGTTGGGCGAGTTGCGAAGCGACGCGAGCGCCACCGGAAAAACCGGCGAAATAAATTCGTTTGAGGTCCACGGAAAAGCGTTCTTGTGCATCGCGAACCATCGCGTCCGCCGCATCAAATTCCATTTTCCACGGCCCGTTTCGAGAGTTATTCGATGCAACGGCGATAAAACCGTAGCGCTCGGCAGCTTCTTTCATCAGCTCGACGGGAATTTTGCCGCGCGCTCCCGGATCAAATACAAAAACAATGGACCAGGCGCGATCGGGAGAGTAATTGGAGGGCAGATACAACGCATAGGATTGCTCGAGGTTTTTTGCGCAGACAACGCGCTCGGCAATTTTTCCCGGCTCCAGATTTGCGGGCGGCGCAACCGGAGCGGGAACCTGCCCATCACAGGTCACCGCGAGGGACAGCGCGCCGAGTAGGAAAGCGAATATTTTCACGCGATGAGTATCGCGCGCAATTTGGCTGATTCGCATCAGAAATTTCAAGCAGGAAGAATTTGCCGGAATCGGGAATAATGTTTCGGCGAGGAACAGAATGAATCGAATCGTGAGGAACTTGCTACTGCTGTTGGCGGGAATCGTTGTATCAGATGCGGCTGCGCAAGAGCCGCAGAGAATCAAAGGGCCGGACGAACGATACAAAGTGGACATACTGGTTGTGGTGGCGCATCCGGACGATGAGGGCGGGGTGACGCCTTATCTTGCGCGGGCCATTTATGACCTGCACAAAACCGTGGCGGTTGTGTACGGCACGCGGGGAGGCAGCGGCGGCAATGATTACCGCCGCGAACATGGTCCGGCGATGGCTGACGTGCGTGAAATTGAAGCGCGGCAGGCCTGCGCGAAATTCGGCATCGACAAGGTATGGTTTCTCGGAGGAAAAGATACCGCTTCGCAAAACGTGTTGAATTCCCTGGCGAACTGGGGACACGGCGAGAGTCTCGAAGAACTAGTGCGTATCGTGAGGCTCACACGACCAGAGGTCATCATCAGTTGGTTGCCGTCGATATTTATCGGAGAAAATCACGGGGATCATCAAGCCGCGGGAGTTTTGGCGACCGAAGCGTTTGATCTCGCCGGCGATCCCGTGGCATTTCCCGCGCAGGCGGCGGGAGCAAGCAAACGGCTCGAACCTTATCTGGAGAATCTGACGCCGTGGCAGCCGAAGAAAATTTATTTTTTCTCAGACGCGCGTGATTCAAAACGATTTACAGGCAAAGGCTTTGCTTATTCCGTGCGGGAAATCTCTCCTTCGCAGAAAAAACCGTACTGGTTTCTCGCCATGGATTCCGCCAGATTGCATTTGACCCAATTTCCTGAAGAGGCTCAACGGATGGCCGGTCTGAGCGAAGCGGAAATTGAAAAATTAATGAGCGATCCAAAAAATTTATGGTGGAGTGAGCCGGAAACACTGATTTTTGGAAAATCCGTGAATCCCGGCCCTACGGCGGCTGCCGGCGACATCTTCGACGGAATCGTTACCGGAGAAGAAATTGTCGGCGAGCCACCGCGTCGACAGCTCGCATCCATTCTGCCATTGGCAGAAGAAACGCAGCTCTACCTCGGAGGACCGTGGCTCTTTTACAAAGAGTTTCGGCAAGCGCATTGGGTGCTGGGCCTGCCACAGCCGGCGACGCCAGAAATCGCAGTGAAATCCGGATCATTGCTTTACGTTCCGCTCGTTGTCCTGCACAAGGGAGGAATTCCTCTGTCAATCACCATAAAAGTCGCTGCACCGGAAGGGTGGAAAGTCACCAGCGGAGAAGGACGATTACTTCTGCCTGCGGAACACCAAACAGCACTACGCGTGGAGATTCAGACGCCGGAACTATCCGCGGATGCTTTGAAGACTGAGCAACCACAAAATGTTTCCGTTCAGCTGATTGTCGATGGCAAGCAAATTGGTCTGGTTCAATTAAACGTGTTGTTGGGGAAAAGCGGGCTGCCACAATGAGCGGTGAACATGTACGAACTATTTTTTCGCGCGGGCGGATTCCATTTGTTCCCAGACGGAATCGGGAAGCATGGCGAGGTCGTTGAATTCGCCGGCGCCGCGAAGCCACTGGCCACCGTCAATGACGACGCATTCGCCGTTGATATATTCGGACATATCGCTGATGAGAAATGCCGCAAGATTTGTGAGCTCTTCGTGGCGGCCAAAACGTTTCATCGGATGTTTGTCGCGCGAATGTTCTTCAAATTGTTTTGAGGGAATGAGGCGCGACCAGGCGCCTTCCGTGGGAAACGGTCCTGGCGCAATCGCATTCAGCCGGATGTGATACTTGGCCCACTCCACGGCGAGCGAAGTGGTCATGGCAAGAACACCTGCTTTCGCGCACGCGGAAGGAACGACAAAACCGGAGCCGCAATTCGCCGATGCGTACGTGGTCACAATGTTCAGCACGTTGCCGGCAAGTTTTTGCGCGATCCAGCGCTTGCCGAAAGCTTGCGTGCAGTGAAACGAACCGTTGAGCACGATTCCGACGACGGCGTTGAACGCGTTGGGGCTTAGGGTTTCCGTGCGCGCCATGAAGTTTCCAGCGGCGTTGTTCACGAGCGTATCAATCCGGCCGTATTGTTGATCGGCCGCGGCCGCTGCGGTTTCCACCGCGGCGGGATCGCGGACATCGCACGTGGCGAAAGCGGCGGCGCCGCCCGCGCGATGAATTTCATCGCAAACTTTCATCAAAGGCTGTTCGCGCCGGCCGATGATAAAAATTCGCGCGCCAAGTTCGGCAAAACGCAACGCCATGGAACGGCCGAGACCAGAGCCACCACCGGTGATGAAAATTGCCCGGTCCTTCAGCAAATCATTCTGAAACACGATTCACCTCTTTTGGTGTCGCGCGCAAAACTGTTCCGGTTGAGGTTATCAGCAAGCGGGAGGAGAAAAATAAAATTAATTCGGATGCATTTCCGCGGGGATGGGGCGCCCCATCACTTTTGCGTATTCGGAAGCAAAAAGGTCGCTTGTGGGGAATTCTTCGGTGAGTTCACGAAGAAGTTTTTCCGCAAGCGGATTTTGTTTTTCACGGCGCGCGGCAAGAGCCAAAAGAATTTTCGCAAAAGGTTTCAAATAGCGGCCATTGTCCGCGGCATTTTGCATCTGTTCCATGCCGAGTCTTTTATCGCCGTGGATGTTGCCGAACCAGAGCATGAAGCGCGTTGCGCCGCTCAGACTGCCGATGATGTAGTTCGCGCAACCAAGTGCAACGAATGCGTCCAAGGCATCGGGGCGCTGCGCAAGCAGTTCTTTTGCGTCCTGATTTGCTTCCTTAATCAGTTTCAGTGCATCGAGCTGCTTTTTTTCGAGAATACTGTCGGCGTTCGATTCCATGCCGGCGGAAATCGCCAAGGCGAACAGAGCTTCGGGATCCTTGTGATGCTCGGAAAGGCGAGTTTTGGCAAGGACGCGCGCGCTGGTTAACGCCGCGCGGAAATTCCTCATGCGTTCGGGATCAGGTTTACCCTCTATGCCCTTAAGAAATCTTCTTTCGTTTAGAAAAAAATCACTGGTCAGCACGCCCTGGCGATAGAACTCTTCAAAAAGATAACTGGCGGCAATCGCGGCTTGCGGAAAAGGTTCCGTAGGATGCGCATCGGCCCAGGAAGAAAACGTGGAGCGCGCTTCCGGGAAATGCTGCGTATAAAGCAGGCGGAATCCGTCGGTGAGCTCCGGCACACCGGTGAGGCCAGGGTTTGGGAAAGGAGGATCCTCTGCGCGCGCAGAAGAGATTCCTGGAAAAGCGGCGAATGCCAAAATCGCGAAAGCCGGAATCAGAAGTGAAGCGATTCTGCGCATTAGAAGAGTCCTGGCACGAAACGTGGTTTGGACGACATTGCGGCGCGGTAATCCGGGTCCGCGAAGAGAACGCGCTCTTCCGTGGAAAGGCGTTGCGAAAGAACGAAGGCGTGAGCCAGCGATCCGGCGACTGCTGTAATCCACGCTGTGTGAATCAGGGGCAGAAAAAACATTTCCAAAAATACCGCGGCGTAGTTTGGATGCCGTACGTAGCGAAAAGGACCCGACGTAACGACGCCGAGTTTGGTGGAATCCATAACCTGGACGTTCCAATGCTCACCGAGAGTGCGGATGACCCACCAACGAATCGCGTTGGCGACGAGAAAGAGCGCAAAAGAAATCGTGGCGAGGACGGGAAGAAAAGGCCGGTGAAGAAAAACGACTTCCACGGCGGCTCCAATGAGAACGAGAGTGTGCAGCAGAACCATCCAGCGGAATTTCGGGTCGGTGACTTTCGCTCCGCCGTCGGCGACGATCTGTTTTTGATGGCGCTTGGAAATTTGCAACTCGACGATGCGCAAGGCGGCGACAGCGAGCAACAATACGAGAAACGCGATGACGTTTAAGCCCATTGGAGCAAAAGGAATTCGGCGCTGAAGCCCGGTCCGAACGCGCCGGCAAAAGCTAGGTCACCGGCTTGCAGGGGCCGCTTCTCCAGCCATTCCTGCAGAATAAAGAGGATGGTAGCACTCGATAGGTTGCCAACAGTGCCCAAAATATCCCAGGAAGGCTGCGTATCGGCTTTCGTCAGACCGAGGGCTTCTTCGACGTTGGAAAGCAAACGCGAGCCGCCGGGATGCAAAATCCAGCCTTTGATTTGTTCCTGCGTGAGGCCGCGCCTTTTGAGGAAACAGTCCACGAGTTCGCGCATTTTTGCGCCGATCATTTCCGGAACGTCTTTCGAGAGAAGAATGTGAAAGCCAGAGTCGCGAAGATCGAAGCCCATGGCGTCGAGAGAATTGGGGAAAGTGTAAGTTTCGGAAGAAAGAATTTTTGGGCCGTGATTTGGTTTTCCCGTGACGACTACTGCGGCGGCGCCATCTCCGAACAGGATCGAGGAGATGAGGTTTGCCTGCGAAATGTCTTTGCGCTGGAAGGTCAGGGACGGGAGTTCGACAGAGACGATGAGAACGTTGCGGCCGGGATAGGCTTGCAGGAAATCCGCAGCGCGGCCGAGAGCCATGGCGCCCGCGGCGCAGCCCAGTTCCGTGAACGGCATACGGCGGACATCCGAGCGGAAGCCGAGGCGGTTAATCATGTGCGCGTCGAGCGAAGGAATCATGAAGCCAGTGCAGGAGACGGTGATGATGAGATCAATTTCTTCCGGCTTCATGCCCGCGCGTTCCAGGCACTTCTCGGTTGCTTCCAAGCCGAGCCGGATGGCGTGGTCCATGTACTCCTCATTCGTTTTGGAAAGAGGGCGCGGCTCGACGGTGTATTCGATGGGAAAAATGGCGTGACGTTTGTGGACCTGAGCGTTGTCCACAATGCTCATCATGGCTTCGAGGCGGCGTTCGGGAATGTCAAAGACGCGGCCCATGTAGTACTTGACGTCGTCGCGCGTGATGGTGTGCGGCGGCACGGCGGTTGCCGTAGCCGCGATGGCGCAAGAATGGGCATAACCGGTTTTAGCGGGCATGGTCACGATTCGATTGAGTCTTTCTGGCACGGAAACCAGAGCCCCTGTGCCGGGCCGGGCCTGTCATACCGCCCCTGTAAATAGCCAAAAATTGCGACGACCTTCGAGAAGCCGCCTCGCGTGGGCGACACTCTATCCTAATTTGCCGATTCTTTGCAGCCCTGCCATCTTCCTGCTGTTGACCTGAGGTAAGCTACAGCCGCTATGAACAAACAAGCTGATTTCCGTCGCAAGCGGTATCGCCCGCGAATCCCCTTCTTCCTACTATCCCTATTGTTTGCCTTCTGCGCAACCCTGGAGGCGCAAGAGAGTTCACCAATCCTGGTGATGGTGTCCGTGGACGGAATGCGGCCGGATTACATTACGCACGCCGATGAGCACGGGGCCAAGGCTCCGAATCTGCGGCGGTTTATAACGGAGGGGACGTATGCCGAAGGCGTTCAGGGAGTGGTGCCGACCGTGACGTATCCGAGCCACACGACGCTGGTGACGGGGGTGTGGCCGGCGAAGCACGGGATTTATGCCAACGCGCTTTTTGACCCACTCGATAAGGGGAAGATGGCGTGGTATTGGTACGCGGAGGATTTGAAGGCGCCGACACTTTGGGATGCCGCGGCGCGAGCTGGGCGGACTACGGCGAGCATTCAATGGCCGGTGACGGTCGGCGCAAAGATTACGTGGGACATTCCGGAAGTTTGGCGCGCGGGAGATGAGAACGATTTGAAGCTCGTGCGAGCGGTGTCCACGCCGGGACTGTTGGCTGAGGCGGAGAAAGAGATTGGCGTATATCGCGGCGGGATTGACGCTTCGATCGAAGCCGACGAAGTGCGGGCGAAATACGCGGAATGGATTTTGGAGAAGAAGCGGCCGTCGTTGTTGTTGCTGCACATCAGCGCGCTGGATCACGTTGAGCATCAGACGGGGCCGTTTTCGACGGAGGACATTGCGGTGCTGGAGCGGCAGGATGCGGCGATAGGAAAGCTGCGTGCGACGGCGGAGCGGATTTTTCCCGGGCGCGTGATTTTTGCGGTGGTTTCGGATCATGGATTCGTGAAAGTGGAAAAGCAGATTAATTTTGGTCCTGCATTCGCGCAGGCGGAGCTGATTACGCTGGATGCGAAGGGAAAAGCGACGGACTGGAAAGCGTTTCCGTGGGAAACGGGTGGTTCGGCGGCGATTGTGTTGAAGGACCCGAAGGATGCAGCGGTCGCAGCGCAAGTGCGCGAGCTCCTGGCGAAATTGGCGAGCGATCCTGCCAATGGAATTGACCGCGTGCTGGACGCGGATGATTTGCATAAGAGAGGCGGGTATCCAACGGCTTCGTTTTTCGTGGGATTGAAGCCGGGATGGAAGAACGGATATTCGCTGACTGCGCCCGTGGTGGAAAGCATCAAGGCCGGCGGGACGCACGGGGCGTTGCCAGATTTGCCGGAGTTGCGGTCGTCGTTTTTTGTGGTGGGACCGGGAGTGCCGGCGGGGAAGAAGATTGAGTTGATGGATATGCGGGATATTGCGCCGACGCTGGCGCATTTGGCGGGGATGGAGTTGGCGAGTGCGGATGGGAAAAGTCTACTTCCTTAGTCAATCGCTCGAAAGCGCGGACATTGGAAATAGGGGAAGGAAGAGGGGAACGGTTTTCCGCATTTCCTGCGTCTCCTCGAAACACTATACGCTTCGTTAGCTGGCGGCTTCCTGGCTGGCGCGGATTTCTTGCCAGCGGCGGGGGCGCTTGTTGGCCTGCAGAACTTTCTTGCGCAGGCGGATTGTTTTTGGCGTGATTTCAACGAATTCATCGTCGGCGATAAATTCGATGGCTTGTTCGAGGCTTAGCTCGCGGTGCGGGATGAGGCGAATGGCTTCATCGGCTGAGGACGAGCGCATGTTGGTGAGTTTCTTTTCGCGGGTGACGTTTACTTCCATGTCCTGCTCGCGGGAATTTTCGCCGATGATCATACCTTCATAAACGTCCACGGTTGGACCGACGAAAAGTTCGCCGCGCTCCTGCAAACCCCAAAGAGCGTAGGCAGTGGAAACCCCAGCACGATCGGCGACGAGCGCGCCCGTGGGACGCAGCGCCATTTCTCCGCCGTAGTCAATCCAGCCTTCGAAGATGGAGTGAATGAGAGCGGTGCCGCGCGTATCGGTAAGGAGCTGGCTGCGGAGGCCGATGAGGCCGCGCGAAGGAATTCTAAATTCGAGGCGGACGCGGCCGGAACCGTGGTTGCTCATCTTGGTCATTTCGCCGCGGCGCGAGCCGAGGGTTTCCATGATGATGCCGATGAAATTGTCCGCGACATCGATGACTAGACGCTCTTGCGGTTCGAGCTTGCGGCCGTTTTCGGTGCGCACGACGATTTCCGGTTTGCCGACCATCAATTCGAAACCTTCGCGGCGCATCGTTTCGATGAGGATAGCGAGCTGGAGTTCGCCGCGGCCGAGAACGCGGAAGGATTCGGGCGTGTCCGTGTCTTCCACGCGAATGGAAACGTTGGTGAGCAACTCTTTTTGGAGACGATCGCGGAGGTCGCGCGAAGTGAGATAGCTGCCTTCGCGGCCGGAGAGCGGGCCACTGTTGACCGTGAAAATCATGGCCAGCGTGGGCTCATCAATGATGAGCGGTTCGAGCGGCGCGGGATTATCCAAATTCGTAAGGCTTTCACCGATTTGAATGCCTTCGACGCCGGCGATGGCGACGATGTCACCCGCGACGACTTGTTCGGCTTCGTCGCGCTCGAGGCCGCGGAAGGTGAAGAGCTTGGTGATTCTTGTGGACTGGATTTTTCCATCGAGCTTGCTGATGCCGACTTCTTCGCCGCGATTGAGCGTGCCATTGAAAACGCGGGCGATGGCGATGCGGCCGAGGAATTCGCTGTAGTCGAGATTCATCACTTGCAACTGAAGAACCGCGGACGGATCGGCGGCTGGCGCAGGAATTCTTGCGACGATCGTTTCGAAGAGAGGAAGCAAATCCTTGGAGCCGTCGCCTTCGGTGCGATGCGCTACGCCTTCACGCGCGTTGGTGTAGATGACGGGGAAATCGAGCTGGTCTTCGGTGGCATCGAGATCAATGAATAGATCGTAGATTTCGTCGAGGACTTCTTTTGCGCGGGCGTCGGTGCGATCGATTTTGTTGAGCACGACGACGGGAGGAAGTTTTGCGGCGAGAGCTTTTTGTAAAACGTAGCGCGTTTGCGGGAGCGGGCCTTCGCTGGCATCCACGAGGAGGACTACGCCATCCACCATGCGGAGGGCTCGTTCGACTTCGCCGCCGAAGTCGCTGTGACCGGGCGTGTCCACGATATTGATTTTGGTGTCGTGGAAAAAGAGAGCAGTGTTTTTGGCGAGAATGGTGATGCCGCGTTCGCGCTCGAGGTCGTTCGAATCCATGACGCGTTCGATGAGTTCCTGATTAGCGCGGAAGATGCCGCTCTGGCGGAGCATGGCGTCCACGAGAGTGGTTTTGCCATGGTCCACGTGGGCGATGATGGCGATATTACGGATGTTTGCGCTCATAAGTGCTTTGTCTTCTTGCAGATACAAAAATAGCTGCTGGAACAACCAGCAGCCCGGACAATTCTCCTTGTTCGGTGACTTCTCAGGTGCGGTCGAGCAAAGAATAGTTTAACAGATGCGGCGGCGAGCGGCCAGTGCGGGAGCTCGTGATATCCTCGCGGTGCTTGGCGCGTCTATAGCCTGAGCTATCTCGCATGCGCGAAAGGAAATTCATGCGGCCTAAGGCTCGAATCTGTTTGTTCGTACATTTTGCGCTGCTGTTCCTAATCGGCTGGACTGCGCCCGGAAGCGCGCAGGAGGCGAAGCGGCCGGATTTGGCGGTGTTGTTTGATAAGCGTGAAGTAATGATAGCGGTGCGAGATGGCGTGAAGCTGCACACGGAAGTTTATACGCCGAAGAATGCGAAGGAGCCGTTGCCGATTTTGTTTGAGCGCACACCTTACGGAATTTCCGCTCCGAATAACGGCATGAGCAATGCGCTGTATCGCTTTTCGAGCATGTTCGCGGACGGCTACATTTTTGTGTTTCAAGACATTCGCGGGCGGTACGGATCGGAAGGAAAATTTGAAATGTTGCATACGTCGCCCGATCCCGGCGATCCCAAAGGAGCGACCGAAAGCACGGACACATACGACACGATCGATTGGCTCATCAAGAATGTTCCGAACAACAACGGGCGCGTGGGGATGAACGGGATTTCTTATCCGGGATACCTGGTGACGATGGGGATGGTGAATCCGCATCCGGCGTTGAAGGCGGTTTCTGAGCAGGCGTGCATGGGCGACACATGGCTCGGCGACGACTTTTTCCATAACGGAGCGTTCCGGCTTAGCTACGGATTCGAATACACGGCATTGCTCGAAAGTTCCAAGGAAAATTTCAGTTTTCCGTTCGACAGTTTTGATTTGTATGATTTTTATTTGCGCTTCGGCGCGCTTTCGAACGCCAATGCGAAATACTTTCACGGGAAGATTCCGACGTGGAACGATTTTGTAGCGCATGCGAGCTACGACGAATTCTGGAAGCGGCATGCGGTTGCGGCGACGCTGCACGAACCGACGGTGCCAAATTTAAATGTGGCGGGCTGGTGGGATCAGGAAGATATGTTCGGACCGCTGATGACCTATGCGCGGCTGGAGAAGTCTGACAAGAAAAATTACAACTTTCTGGTGGCAGGGCCGTGGAATCACGGCGGGTGGGCGCGCGGCAAAGGCAATTCGTTGGGGGAGATTCCTTTTCACAACGATACGAGCGCTTACTTTCGCGAAAAAATCGAAGCACCGTGGTTTGCCTACTGGCTGCATGACAAAGGCAGCTTGCCAGTAAAGGAAGCGACGCTGTTCCAGACGGGAAGCGATACGTGGACTTCGTTTGATTCTTGGCCACCTCGGGAAGCGCAAACGAAGAATCTTTATTTTCGCGAGGATGGAAAACTCTCTTTTGATGCGCCGCAAGCCGCGGCCGCCGATGCGGCCGATAGTTATGTGAGCGATCCAGCGCATCCTGTGCCTTATCGTCACCGGCCGGTGGATATGACTTATCCAGAGGATCATCCGGGAAGCTGGTACACGTGGCTCGTGCAGGATCAGAGATTTGTGGACAACCGTGCCGACGTGCTGACGTGGAAAACGGAAACGCTACAAGAGGACGTTACGGTTGCGGGAAATGTGACGGCGAAACTGTTTGCTTCCACAACCGGCAGCGACGCGGACTGGATCGTTAAGCTGATTGATGTTTATCCCGAAAAAGTGGAAGAGAACTGGAAGCTCTCCGGCTTTGAATTGATGATCGCGGAAGAAATTTTTCGCGGGCGGTACCGTAATTCCTTCGAAAAGCCTGAAGCGATCGCGCCAAATCAAGTGACGCCGTTCGTGATTGATTTGCACAGCTCGAATCACGTTTTCAAAAAAGGCCACCGGATCATGGTGCAGGTACAGAGCACGTGGTTCCCGCTTTACGATCGCAATCCACAGAAGTTTGTGCCGAATATTTTTGAGGCGAAAGACGGTGACTACCAGAAGGCGACGCAGACGATTTACCGGTCGGGGAAGTATCCGTCGAGCGTGGCGGTGGACGTGTTGCCGGCCACAAAAAACTGACAACACTTCAGCTACAACAATCAAGAAACGGGGGAAGCCCATCTGAGCTTCCCCCGTTTTCTTGCCTGAATTAACCTGATGTTGCGCGGCTTAGAAAACCAACTTCAGGCCGAGCTCCATCGTGCGGCTGCCACCGTTGAAGGCGTGGTTGTTGAGGAACGAAGGGCCCGCCGTGACGAAGATGTAGCCCGTGTTCAAGGGATTGGTATTGGTCGCACCATCGAGAGCGCCGTTGTTGGTCGGCAGTCCGATGCTGAAGTTTCGATGGTTAAATGTGTTAAATGTTTCCGCCCGGAACTGCAAAGAGAAACGTTCCGTCAGCTTCGTGGTCTTGAACACGCCCATATTCCAGATGTTGAGTCCTGGAGTTGAAACGGTGTTTCTTCCGGTGGTTGCAAGGGTGCCCACGCCGGCCTGCACGAAGCGAGCCGTCGGGTCGATTGCAACGTAGCCGACGATGTTGCCATCGTTGCCGGTACCGCATGCGGCTGGATCGGAAACGATGCTCGTCGCGCCGCCAGATCCAGAGTTGCAGACGAAATTGACGCCAGTGCCTGTCAGGCCTCTTCCATTCGGATTGAAGACCGTGCGGTCTCCTGCGGAGTCGCCGTTGGCATTTGAATCCACACCTGAAAGGGCGGTAACCGGTTGGCCAGTTTCGGCGAGGTACGAGCCATTCCATTCCCATCCGTGCGCAACAACTTTAAGGAAGCTGTTGCTGGTGCTGATGTTAGGAATGTCGTAGACCCACGTGATCGCAAACTTGTGCGAATTGTTTAGAGCAGATAACCCGCGATCGCCGGCGAAATTGTAACCATCCTGTGCGCGGCGCGGGTTCACGTAGCTGCTGAATAGTTCGTTGGTCGCGTTGTCCAGGTTCTTCGAGAAGGTGTAGTTCGTCCGGAAGTAAAGTCCCTTCGTGAAGCGATGCTGGAAGTCAGCCGAAACGCCGTGGTAAGTGTTGGACCCGGCTGGAGGGAAGGTAGTTACGTTGCCGCTGAAGCCATCCACTGACAACGGCTGCGGATTGTAATTGTCGAAGTCCAAGAGGGTGCTTGCTGGGGCAGCGACAGCAGCAGGCACGTCGGCAGCACTCAGGTACGTGGGAAGCGGAGCGATGCCGCCGCCGGGGAATCGGGCATCGAATGCGGACGCAGAATTCAAGCGTTGCTGAACTGGCAAGCTGATTCCGCGAGTTCCAACGTAACGGATTTCGATGCTGGAGTTGCGGAACAATTCATGCTGAACGCCAAGCGACCAGGTAATGACCTTGGGTGCTACGTGATCGGGGATGAGGTTTGAGGTGGCTGCTCTTGCGTCCGCCTGAGTTGCCGGCGGAACGTTGACTTGAAGCAAGCCGCCGCCGAGCAAGAAGTCAGTTCCCGTGGTGCACCACGCGGGCGGGTTGGAAAGTGCGCAGGTCACTGCAGGGCTCTGTTCCGTTTGCAATTGAGGAGGCAAGCTGTTGATGGCGAAGTTGTTCGGAACCACGTCATAGGCGATCTGAGCTCCGCCGCGAACGGCCCACTTGCCATTGCCGCGGGGATCCCAAGCAAAGCCAGCGCGAGGGCCAAAATTGTTTTTGTCTGACCTTGGTTTGCGGAAGATGAGTCCTAGAGCCGGATCGTCGGAGATTGCATTCAACGCCTGGTCACCTTCCGCTTTTGGCACGCCATTATATTCATAGCGCAAACCAAGATTGAGAGTGAGTCTTGAAGTGACTTTCCAATCATCCTGGACAAACCAGTAGAAAGAGTTGTAGTTGTCCGCGACGGTTCCGGAACCTGCGCCACGAAGAGCGCCGTTGGCCCCATCAGGAACGAGGTCGTTGATGAAGGTATTGAGTGACGCGTAGTCCCACTCGCCACGGGCGCGCGGCAGATTATTCGTGGGTGCGATGTACTTCCGGGCTTCGACGCCGAATTTGATGGTGTGCTTGCCCCGGATCGAAGTGATGTTGTCTGAAAGCTGATATATGTTCTGAACATAGCCTTGTGGCGCAAGGCTGAAAGGGCCGACGTTGCTGCCGAATTCGTCGATTTCCAAGTTGGGAAAATTGGAGAACGGACCGGGAACGGTAAGGTTTGGTCCATTCAAGCGAGAGTAGGATGCGCGGAAATCGTTAATCCAGCGCGGGCTGATGGCCCATGCGTCGGTGAAGAGTCCCTTCCGGGCATCCACGCTCTGGGTCCCGGTGAATTGCGTCTGGGGTTGCACAGGATTTACCTGCGGCAAGCGAAGGCGGTCATAGAGGAAGCGCCCGCGCAACTGATGTTTGCCGAGGTTAGCATCGCCGTTGACAGTGAAGTCGTGTTCGTTGAAAAACGCAGGCGCAACCGATTGGAAGGTGCCGACGTCGATGGCTTTGCCGTTGACGCAAGCGAAGGAAGCTACCGGATCGCCTGAGCCCGTATTGCAATGAGCAGCTCCGTTGGATGCCGGAGCGAGAGGAAACTGAGACAAGATCTCAGTGACTGCGGCGTTGGGGTTCATCGCCTGAAGCTGCGCAAAACCCGCTGAAGTCGGCATTGTGACGGAAGCGCCAGAAGAAGCGAGCCCTTCGTTTTGAAATTCGTAAGCGCCGTAGATGAAAAGCTTGTCGCGCTTGATGGGACCGCCGATGCTGCCGCCGAAACGGTTATAGTCGAAACGATCGAGCTCAGTGGCTTGACCGGACTGCAGACGTTGCTTCATCAGGTTATCCGGTGCGTCGTAGTTCCGATTGCGGTTGAACTCCCAACCCGCTCCGTGCCAGCTATTCGTGCCGGACTTGGTGATGATGTTGAAAATGCCGCCGGCGGAGTGGCCGTACTCGGCGCTGAATTGATTGGTGAGGAGCGTAAATTCAGCGACAGATTCCTGAATGACCGGTTGGACGGGACCATTGACGTCAATGCGGTTGTCGTCCACGCCGTCGATGTTGAAGCCGTTGAAGCGGGGACGCGTACCGCCGATGGAACCGCCGGAACCGAGAACGCCGCCTTGCTGCGTTGTTGTCCCAGGCACGAAGACCGCCAATTCCTTTACGTCGCCACCCAACGTGTTCAAAGGAAGATTGGCGACAACCTGTCCTGCGAAGCTCGTGTTGATCTCCGAGGACTGCGTTTGGACGAGGTCGGCGCCCGCTTCGACTTCGACGACGACGGAGACGGAACCGAGTTCCAGACCAACGGTTGCTTCGGTTATCTGGTTTGAAGCGACGACGATTCCTTTTTGAATTGCTTTCTTGAAACCGTTCTTTTCGACGGTGATGGAATACGTTCCCACGAGGACATTCGGGAAAACATACGTTCCGGCGCTCGAAGCGGTGGTTTCCTTTGCAACACCACTCTCTTCGTTTGTCACGGTAACTTTTGCGTCTTCAATGCTCGCCTGGCTTGCGTCCGTGACAGTCACGCGAAGCGTGCCATCCAGACGTTGCGCCGAGACTCCACCAGCGAGCAACAGGGCACACGTTGCAGCCAGCAAGAAATAGCTCAATCTACGCATTTTGCTTACTCTCCTTGACAGATTCCCCCTGCACGGGTTTGCGCCAAATCCGGTCGTGCGACGTTGGAGCTAAAGCGCAGCCGTACAAAATGGTTGGTAAGCGAAGGGCAGATTAGGGACCAGTAGAGACAATTTGTCCCTCAATTTCTCATTTCTGGAATCTAAGGGAGCAAGCTACTCAAGAGAAAGTTCATTGAGCGGGAAGCCATTCTCAGTAGGGGGAAATTGCATCACAAGTGACATAAAATTTAGAAAACAAAATGGCATGTAACAGGGAATTTCTACGATTTTTTAAAGTACATCCATTCTTCTGTAAGCCTGAACAATTTCTTTCGTTTACCGGGAACACTTTGACCGATTTTTCGTAAAGAATACTAAACACTTTGCGGGTTTATACGTCTATCCGTTTAGGGTGTGGTAGATGACTCCGAATCTCTTGCCGGCTGTGGGTCCCTTTATGGAAACGGAAGCTAATGCGGAGCTTGTTCAGAGTAACCGTTATATCCGCTTTGGGTCCTTTCATATTGATCAGCAGCGGCAACAGGTATCTCGCAACGGCAACCGTCTGAAGCTACAGGGCAAGGTGTATCAAGTGCTGCTGGCGCTAATTGCGAAGCACGGCCATGTGGTGACGCGCGAAGAGTTGAAGCAAGCGCTGTGGCCTTCGGATACGCACGTAAATTTTGACGCCAACGTAAATACGACCGTCAACAAGCTGCGGCAGATTTTGGGAGATTCCACGGAGAAGCCGATTTACATCGAGACGATTCCGCGCAAGGGATACAGCTTCATAGTGGAACCGGAATTCGCGACGCAACCGTTTCCGCAAAGTTTGCTCGCCGCTACGAATGGAACTGGCCCTGCGAAGGGCTCCTCGATTGATGCTGGTAAGGGCGAAAAGAATTCCGACCGCTGGCTCACCTTCGGAATAATTGCACTGATCCTCGCTGGAATTCTGCTCGGCGCGGGGATTGCGACATTCTGGATTTCACACTGGGCGCGCTGAGTCCTTTAGCGCTTTTCGAAAAGCATGCCGCGGGTGCGTCCTGCATCCAGCAAGAATCCCGAGACAGATCCCTCCTTCATCATCATTTTGAGTTTGGGGCCCTCTTCCAACTGAAATTCGTCGGCGGAAATAGCACGCAGTTGCTTTGGCGGAAGGTTTCTTACGTGAAGAACCAGGGCACCAGATTCGAAACTTACACGATAGATGATTTGCAGCTCTCTGCTCCAGTAATCTCCTTCGAAAAGCTTCAGTTGGCCGGCAGTAAGTGAGACGGTTTCTTTCTTTTTGGAAGAATCTTCGTTGTCATCGTCAGTGTTCGCCTTTGGCGTTGGCGGCGCCATTAGGCTGCCAAGATAGACTTCAGCAACTTTAACTGCGCGCGACGAAGGACGAGCCGAGCTGAGGTTACAGAGACACACGACGGAAAAATGCTGTTCGGCAAAACGCAAGAGTTCAGCGCGATAACCGCCCCAAGAGCCACCGTGGCTAACGGTTTGAAGGCCGCGATATTTCCCGACAGCCAAGCCTTTTGCGTAATTCAGAACTTTGCCGCTGTTGAGCTTGCCGGGTTCTTGCAGTTCGGCAAGAAGTTCCTTGCTGCCGATTTGCGCGCTGTAGAAATTTTCGTCCCATTTGAGGAGGTCGAGAACCGAGGTGTGCACGGCGCCGTCGCCTGTTTGTTCGAAGTAAGAGACATCGAGCGAAAAGCCGGCGGCTTTTCCTTTTGGATCGTAAGCCAGCGCGCGGTTCGGGACGAGTTGCGTGTGGTCATCGCGATAGGTCGTCGCAGTCATCTGGAGCGGAGAAAAAATGTTCTCCGCTGCAAATTCGCGGAGAGTTTTGCCGCTCACGCGCTTCACGATGATGGAAAGTAGAAAAAACCCCGTGTTGCTGTACAGCCATTCGCTGCCTGGATCGAAGTTCAGGGCCTTTTGGTGCGTGATCAGGCTAAGCGCGTCATCGTCGGTGGTGACGTTGTCTATGTTCACGCCGGCGAGTTCGAAAAGAGTGAGGTAGTCGCGCAAGCCGCTGGTGTGGTTAAGCAAATGCAGTATCGTGATTTTCTTGCCGTAATCGGGGAGTTCGGGGATGTATTTGCGGATGTCGTCATTGATGGAGAGCTTGCCTCGTTTTTCGAGGAGCAAGATGCTCGCCGCCGCGAATTGTTTTGACGTGGAGCCGATGTCGAAGACTGTTTGCGGCGTGATGGGAACATTTTCCTCGATGTTGGCCAGGCCGTAGCCTTTTGCGTAGAGAAGCTTTCCGTCGCGTGCCGCCGCTAGCGCGCAACCGGGCGAGCCGGGTTTTGCGAGATCTGCAAAGACTTCGTCCACCTTTTTCGATTCCGGCTGGTCGTCCGCCGCTTTTGCAGGCAGCGGTTCGCAAATTGCGAGAAGCAGGAATCCCGCTATGCCCATTGCGATGAGTTTTCTGATTGCGGACACTTTTCGTCTCCCATTCGAACGGCGCAGAGTCTAGCGAGTTTTGGGACGTGTGTCTCCGCAAAAATTCTTTGATAGAGTGACGCTATGCTTACCGCTATTACCCGTGCCGTCAGTTCCGCGCTTGCTGAATGCGAACTGAGTTTTATTGAACGAATTCCCATCAATATGGATAAGGCTCGCGAGCAGCATCATGCTTACGAAGCTGCCCTTGCGTCGCTGGGAGCGAGGGTTGTTTCGTTGCTCGAAGAGCCAGAACTTCCGGATTCGATGTTTGTGGAAGATCCCGCGATTGTGCTGGAGGAGATTGCTGTGGTTTTTCCGCTCGGCACGGAAACGCGGCGGCGCGAAGCGGCTTCGCTGGCGAAAGCGATTGCCGAGTTTCGAAAACTGGAATATGTAACTCTGCCCGGGACGGTGGAAGGCGGCGACATTCTGCAAATTGGGCGCAAACTTTTTGTCGGGCTAACTGCACGCACGAATGAGGAAGGAATTCGGCAATTGAGGACGATTGTCGCGCCATACGGATATGAAGTGATTACTGTTCCGGTGACGGGCTGCCTACATTTGAAGTCTGCGGTGACTCACCTCGGAAAGAATGTCCTCCTCGCGAATCGCGCATGGTTTGATGCGGCGCCGCTTGCTGGTTACGAGTGGATTGATGTCGATCCAAGCGAACCGCATGCGGGGAATGCACTTGCTTTGAATGGCTCCGTGCTTTTCCCGGCGTCCTTTCCGCTAACGCTGGCGCGGATTGAGGCGAAGGGGTTTCGCGTGCTGCCGATAGACATTGCCGAATTGCAAAAGGCGGAGTCGGGCCTTACTTGTTCGAGTTTGATTTTTGAAGTTGCCTGAAAGACTGCGGCCGTCCCGAATCTCTGGGACGGCCGCAGTTTGTTTCTCTCGACTCTGCTACGTTTGGGGAAATGTTTAGCTTTAGTTCGAAAGCAGCTCGACGCTGCGCGCCACGAACACCGGTTGTCCGCTGATTGGATCCTTCAGTATCAGACCGACGACGCGAAGTGGGAGGGCAGAGGTTCCTTGCAGATCGTTGATGCTGTTCAATCCGCCTCGGAATCTTGTGAATGGAGTGACATAGACCGTCACGGGGCCGTTGAACAAGACGCCCGCTAGTCCATTCGAATTGAACTGGAACGTGCTTGCGCCTGGGTTGGTGCTGCCGACAACCCAAGTGCCACTGTGGCCCTCGTGGCGCAACACGACTCGCTTCACGGTGACCGTTCCATTGGTGAACGGACCCGCGATGCTGATGTGCTGCCCGGGAACGAGCAATCCCGAGTTGAAGAAAATGTTGCTGAACCGGGGATTGGCGAAGGCGTTGTGCATCCAGTAGATGAAATATTTTTCGTTGCCGGTCAGATTAATCGTGGAGATCTGGCCGGAATTGAAACCGGTATTCGCCGGAAGCACGCTGCGGACGTAAAGATCGAAATCCGTCGCGGTTCCGGTGGGGGGATCGACGAAGGTAATGAGTCCGCCGGCCCAGAATTTGTCCTGCGACACGATGCCGACGGAATCGGCAAGAATCGCGTGGGACAAACGGTCCAGCGTTCCCGAGATTTCCACGACGGAATTGACGGTGATGTCTCGAACGGTTTCGCCGCCTTCGAATTCGGTTTCACCGTTGACGTTCACTGTGAACTGATGGCCATGCGGCCCCTGGACAACGAAGGAGTTTCCTGCGACGCTGACGACGCCTGAAACGAAGTCGTCAATGTAAGCATCGGCGTCGGCGGGCGTGATGGCTTTCAGGTCAAGATTTGGAGTGACAGAGCCGGTGATTTGACCAGTGCCGTCCACGGCGATGGATTTGCGCAGGTCGAATTCAAACTTCAATCCGATGATGTCGTTTGCGTTCACGACAAGCGGCTGTGCGAGAGTGATGGTCACGCTCGACCGCGTCAGAGTGACTGCCGGCGACGTTGTGCTGCTCAAGGTGCTGATGGTCGGGTGAGTCGGCGGATTTGTTTGGGGGTTCGCGACATTCAAATAGCCGATTTGCGGATTTGCCAGCGTGACGTTCACTTGTGTGTACGTGCCAGCAGGAATCGTGTTGATGTCCAGCAGAGTGCGCAAGCCGTTGAGGCGAGCAAAGTCCACGGTTTGCGTTCCGTTCAAAACTGAAACGGGAGGATTCATACCGTCGGAAACGGTCATGCCGGTGATGTCCACTTGAAAGGAGACAACGCTTGGCAAAGGCGCATCGGTTCCGGTAACGAACATCGTGCCGGTTTGCTGCTGGGATACTGGTGTACTTGCCGAGCCGCCGCTGCAGCCCACGACAAGGGCCACTAGGGCCGCAAGCGCGCAAAAGAGTATTCCGTTTAACCACTTCTTGGGGTTCATGATTCTCTTACCTTTCTAATTGGTTTCTGATTACAGACACCGGGACGTGCCCTCGCGTCCCACATCCCCGTGGTCATAGAACCCCCTGAGGTGAGTGAAGTTTCGGCGGGAAGGCGGACTTTTCCGGAAGACGACAGTTCTTTACCTTTGAAAATTTGTGTGATTTCGACAATTGGCCCGCAACTTTTGGGATGGGAAGGTGTTTGGGGCCCGGGGCACTTGTACTAGATTTTGGTTTGAAAATTTGGGGTCGTGTGCTAGTTTGAATGAGGTATGTTGTCTCTCGCCATTTCGAAGCGCGGCACGTCGTCTAAGTCCATGACGACGGCGACCACTATTATTAAGACCACTACGATTAAGACTATCGGCGCTTCTGGTGAGGGGAGAAACAGCTAAGCAACTAGCCAAAGTTTCCAAACCCACCGCCAGAAGCGAACCTGGCGGTGGGTTTTTGTTTTACCCCCTCCAGAAAAGCTCAAAAGCGGTCGCCCTTGGAAACCACAAACTAAGGAGCGGTTTGTCATGAGTCCGGAGAACGTTCAAGAAGAAGCGCAATACAGCCACGAGTTGGCGGGAGCATGCGCGGAACTCGCAGCTGAGTCCAGACAAACAGTTGTCGCATTCAAGTTTGGCGGCAGCTCGCTGCTTGGCGCCGAGCGCATGCTGCATGCGGCGGGATTGGTGCGCGAAGCGTCGCGAACTTCACGCGTCGTAGTGGTGGTCTCCGCCATGAAAGGAGTGACGGATCAACTATTGGCGCTCGCGACGCTGGTGGATTCCGGAAATCTTGCGGAGGCAAAACGCAAAGCGGATGCATTGCTGCGGTTACACGCGGATGTGCTTTCTGAACTGCAACTGAATGAGCTGGATCACCAGCGGGTGTGGCACGACTTTCGATTGCTGGGGCGCGATTTGTTGCATGAAGCTTCCGGGCATTTACGTGAGAACAGCAGGGCGCTCGCGAGCAGCGAGGCGCTGCATGATACGCTGGCGTCATTTGGCGAACGATTTAGCGCGCGGCTTTTTGCTGCGGCGCTGGATGCATGCGGCGTGCCGGCGGTTCCCGTGACTTCGTCTGAATTTGTGCTGACGTGCGATACGTTCCGCGACGCGAAGCCGGAGATGGCGGAGACTCGACGTCGCGGGCGGGATGTTTTGCAACCACTACTGGAGAGCGGACTCGTGCCAGTTGTGACTGGATTTGTGGGAGCGACACGCGATGGGCGCGTGACAACTCTTGGACGAAACAGTTCGGATTATTCTGGCGCAATCATTGCGCACGTGATGGACGCGGACGAACTCGTCATCTGGACGGACGTGGATGGCGTTTACACGGCAAATCCAAATGAATCAAGTGAAGCGCGGCTGTTGCACCAGCTATCCTACGAGGAAGCACACGCACTGGCTGCAGCGGGAGCCAAAGTTTTGCATGCAGAGGTGTTGCCTCTCGCGGCGGAAACGAAAATGGTGGTGTGGGTAAGAAACACATTCAACCCAGAATTTCGTGGTACGCGGATCGGTCCCGCTGTGGCGCAGGAAAATTTGCAACGAGGTGAGGCATGAGCGGCCCAGGCAAGCGTTTTGAAAAGAAGTTTCGCGCGGGTGTGCTCGGCGCGACGGGGATGGTGGGCCAGCGCTTCGTGCACATGCTCGAGAATCATCCGTGGTTTGAGCTGGCGGATCTCGCGGCGTCGGAGCGGTCGTCGGGGAAAAGATACAGCGATGTGGTGAAGTGGCATCTCGATTCGCCGGTTCCGGAAGTTGCACGGGAATTGGTCGTGAAGGATCTTGCACCGAATCTGGATTGCGATTTTGTTTTTTCGGCGTTGGATTCGAGCGTGGCGGGAACGGCGGAGGAGGAATTTGCGCGCGCCGGGTATCCAGTACTGAGCAATTCCAAGAATCACCGCATGGAAGCGGATGTTCCGCTGCTCATTCCGGAAGTGAACGCGTCGCATTTGGATGCGATTCCCGTTCAACAGAAAAATCGCGGATATGAGGGTGGATTTATTGTGACGAACCCGAACTGTTCGACGGCTGGATTGGTCCTCGTGCTGAAGCCGCTGGCGGATGCGTTCGGCCTCGAAAAGATTTTTGTGGTCACGATGCAGGCGGTCTCCGGCGCAGGGTATCCAGGTGTGGCTTCGCTCGACATTTTGGGGAATGTGGTGCCGTTCATCGGCGGCGAAGAAGAAAAGATGGAAGCCGAGCCGCAGAAATTGCTGGGGAAATGGGACGGCGCGCGATTTATCGAGGCAGGGCTGGGGATCAGCGCGCATTGCAACCGCGTGCCGGTTCGCGATGGGCATACGGAGTGCGTTTCGTTGAGCTTGAAGAAAATCGCCAGCATTCACGAAGTTGCGGAAGTGTTGCGCGATTTTGCTGTGGACGATGAAATGGCTTCACTGCCGACGGCGGTTCGGAATCCGATCGTGGTCGTGGATGAGGAGAATCGTCCGCAGCCGCGACGCGACGTAGATGCCGGGCACGGCATGGCTGCTGTTGTGGGACGCATTCGCGAATGTTCCCTACTTGATGTGAAGCTGACGCTGCTTTCGCACAATTTAGTGCGAGGTGCAGCTGGGGCTGCGGTGCTCAACGCGGAGTTATTGGCTTCACGAGGATTCTTGTATTACCGCGGCGTAGCCAAACCATCCGTGGCCGAGCCGGTCGCACGGTAGCAACCTGGGCGGGTGCATCTACCGTACAAAGAAGTAGCGCACTAGGTGGAAGAAAACGGGTGCGGCGAAGCAAAGCGAATCGATGCGGTCGAGAATGCCGCCATGGCCTTCGATGATCGCACCGAAATCCTTGACGCCAGCATCGCGTTTGATGGCGCTCATGACCAGGCCGCCGAGAAAACCCATCAGCGTGATTGCGAACGACATTCCGGCGGATTGCCAGCGTGTGAAAGGCGTCGCCCAGGAGAGCAATGCGCCGAGCAGAGTCGCGGTCGCCACTCCGCCTACAAATCCCTCCCACGTTTTATTTGGACTTACGTTTGGAGCAATCTTGTGACGGCCCAGCAGCTTGCCCCAGACGTACTGCAGGACATCACTGATCTGGTCTACGAGCACGAGGTAGAGCAACAGAACAGCGCCGTGGCCTTCGTAGTTGGGAATTCTCAAGATGAGAAGTGCCGGAGCATGGCTTAAGCAGTACGCGCAGATCATCAGGCCAAACTGAATTTTCGCGGCGCGTTCTAGGAAGTGTTCCGTGTCGCCCGCTAGCGCGATTCGTGCGGGAATGAAGACAAACGCGAACGCTGGAATCAGAACCGCAAAGAAGCCATACCAATTGATTCCGATGAGGTAGTACTGCAGAGGTGTGATGATGAAGAATGTCCAGAACAAAGTGCGATGATCGCCGCGCCGCGTGGGGACCAGCGTGATGTATTCCCGCAGCGCAAGAAACGAAAGCAACGTAAATAAGACGAGAGAGCCTGTTTTGCCAACAAGCAGCGTGAATGCGAAAACTGCGCTCATCTTCCACCACGCCCGTGTTCGGGAATTCAAATTCGCGACAACGCGCTCAGTGGATTCCGTCTTCGCCGTTCGTTTCAAAATGGCGCCAATCACACTGGCAACAACAAGGAGAGCGAGCACCCCGCCGAAGAGGAGCAACAAATTCGGATCTTTCGCATTCCAAACGAACTTGGAGCTTGTTTCCACTATTCGCTTCCTTTCCGCCGCAATGCGCATACCGCATCGCGGGCACGTTCGAGAAATTTATGCTTGTTCTCGCTTTCTGCAAGCTGAACCGGCGGCCCGAATGTCAATTCGCTAACCAGAGGCACAGGCACAATTTCTCCTTTGGGCAAAATACGATTCAGATTCTCGAGATACGCCGGAATCAGTTCGACGTCGGGCCTTCGCTTCGCGAGATGGTACAGGCCGCTTTTGAATTCCCCGACGGTTTCTCCGGTACCGCGCGTTCCTTCCGGAAAGAAAATCAGGGAGTCGCGTTCGCCCATCGCTTCCGCCATTTGGTCAATCACAGCGAATCCGGATGAGTGCAGATGTTCTTCATGTGCAGTTCGTGCTGCCGCGCCACGTTCCACGAGGACGGCTCGGAAGACGCGCTGCGCCAGATAAGAGCGAAAGCCAGATTGCCAGTAATCTTTCGCGGCAACGGGTCGCGTTCGCGCGCGCAACTCCTTGGGAAGCGCTGACCACAACACTACAAAGTCCAGATGGCTTGTGTGATTTGCAAAGTAGACTCGCTGGCGTAACTCCGGCGCGCATCCTTGCCAGCGGACTTGAACGCCGCTCAGGCCGCGCGCGAACGCGGCAATGAGGCGCGCGAGGGGATGAATGCTGGTGCTCATTTTGTCGGGGCCGAAGACTTTACTTCGCGCAGTGCGTGCCATGCGCGATTGAAAATCGTCGCTACCAATAGGAGAACCATTGCGAACAGGACATAAAAAACAATGCGGTCCAGCTTCGCGCCGAATCCCATTAGGAGGCCCAGCAGGCCAAACACGAACGCGCGATCGCTTTTGCCAAGCGGACCGTCATATCGCCGCGAGGCGCCAATCTGAACGCCAATTACTCCCGTCATTTCCGTAAGGACCGATAGCAATACAACTGCCGCCACAAGACGCGGATCGAATCCCGGAACGAGCGACAGAGGAAAGTACAAACCGATGTCCGCTACGACGTCGCCAAGCTCGTTCAAGATCGCGCCCAGCGCGGTTTTTTGGTTGTGTTCGCGCGCCAGCATGCCGTCCATTGCGTTCAGAGCCATGCGCACGAATAGGACCGCGGGCAGTAGAAGCAATGAGCGCCCACCTTGCTTCCAGGCGATCACATGGCCCACGGTAAGGGAGAGGAGTAGAGCCGCGATCGTCACTTGATTTGCCGTGACGCCGATGTGCGCCAACCAATTCACTATGGGTCGAAGGAGGCCCTGAAATTTTGGTTTTAGTCCGTAAATGCTGGGCATGGGAGATTGAAGCGCCGTCTCGCTTGGCCAGCATCGTACTAAAGGGAAGGAATGTCCTGATAGGAAATTTAGACGATTGTGAATTGAATGTTCGAACCAGCTGCGTGTATGGAAATCAGCGATTTCATTCTTTCCCCAAATCGTTCCAGATTTTCCGGGCCACCGAAGGAAACGAAAATGGCGAGGACGCGTTCAGTTGCAGGAGTGACCATGGTGCGCTCGGAGTCGCTCGTTGCGCTGCCGTGTGGGCCGAGTTCATCGGCGAAGAGTGGCAAACTCTCAAGATTCAAATCGTACTTTCCGATTCCTTTGTAGGTTTCAGCCGCGCGTCCGGCACGAAACGTGATGTCGCCGCGAACGTGAGCTAGATCGTAAAGGCCAATGGGCAAACGGCTCTCCACGCTCACAATGTTTATGATGTCCACGACCGCGTGAATTCTCGGCAAACCTTTGCCCGCAAGAATTCGGCGGATCAGCGCTTCGGCGGACCCTCGATAGCGCGCGGGGTCCTTTCCCAATGCTTTGTAGCCGGAACGCGTGGCGAGAATTGTGGAAGATTCGAGAACGGCCCGTGGCTCCGGTAGCTTGAGAATTTTTTCTTCGCAAATGCGCAACTCTTCTTCCAGCGCCGGCGAAGTTTCTCTCGCTTCCACGTCGGCCGTAAGACAGCCCAAGGCAACTCGGGGACATTTTGCTTTCAGTTGAGGGTCAATTGTGACTGTCGTCATCGAAATGCGGCGCGCGTGACTCGTACAAGGAGGAAATTATTTGGCGAGAGTGCGAATGTACCCGACCATTGCCTTGATCTCTTCGGGCTTCGTACTCTTTCCGTAGGATGGCATTTTTCCTTTTCCATTTTCGATCGCCGAGGAAAGCTCTGCGTCAGACATTTTCGCAACTTCCGGGCTGGCGAAGCTGCGCACGCCAAGGCTTTTTGCCGCCGGAGTCTGGCCCTTGCCGTCGGCGCCATGGCAGGCCGCACATTTCTGGCGATAGGATGCCGCAGTTTTGTCGTCGGCACGCAAAGTGAAACAAAGAAGCACGGACACGACCACCAAGCGAGCAAGAATCCTTGTGTCCACGAACATTTTGCAACCTCCTAAGACCGCCTCAAGGAAAAGGAGCCCATGCGCAGTCTACCGGAAGGAAGAGGTTTCGTTGTAATGGGAAGTCGAAAAGAGCGAAAGGAGTACTGATAGTTCTAAAACCTATTGGCGGACGGTAGTCACGAAAGATTCCGTCTTCGTGGCACTGGTGGGTAATCCGCTGCATACATGGCTTTCTTAGCGTTTCTTAAGCGGCCGTAAAAGAAACAAAACACTAGCCTTATTTCGAGTGCAAATCTCCGGAGTTGGCCTTCGAGTTGCACTTGATAACACGTCCTAATTCCGTAGGGGGAGAGTGCCCTTGAAATTCTCTAGACTTCTTCTTTTGTTAGCGCTGGTTGGCCTGTCGGCAACAGCTGCAATGGCTGACGCAATTGACCCGACAGTGGTCATTCGGCAGGTGGATCCACCTCCTCCCACGTCAGTTACGGATCCCTTTGGAAGCTTTGGCGTTTTCGCGACGTCACTACTTCCCGTCGAGTCGTTTCAAAATAATACCGGAGTGGTTCTGACCTCGATTTCGCTCACTTTGTTTGGAATTCCGCCGTTGGACTTTAGCCCGGGGGATCAAGTTCCAGATCCAGAATTGGAACTGCCCAATGAATTCCCGTTCCTCAGCGCGACGAAGACTGTAAATGACGATGGGTCCACTACTTTGACGTTTTTTGGGCTTGACGCTACACACTTGGGACTGTTGCCCTCTGTCTGTAACCCGGATAGCGATATGGACGCTGACGATTGCGTAGGCCCGATTTATGGGATCGCATTCGATGGGATTCCTACGGGGGCCTTCGTGACTGGGGTAGCTACGGTGTCAGCGCCTGAGCCGGCAACTTTGCTTCTACTTTCTACCGGTTTTCTCGGGCTCGCCGCGTTTCGTAAGCGCCGCGCCAGCCTTCAGAACTAAGTTGAAGTAACAGAGAATATTCCTAACTCGGGCCTTGCGAAAGCAAGGCTCGAAGTGTTTTTGGAGCATCTGCGGATCGGCTTAACGCTTTTTCGGAGCAAATTCCTTCAGCAGGCTCTCATATTCAGGCCGTCCGTGCAGCGAAGTGAATTCAGGATCGGCCTCGATGTCGGCCGTGGCGAACCCCTTTTGGAGCGCCAAACGGAGTGCCTCAGTCGCTGCCTTAGGATCGTTTGCGATTGTGGCCACTATGGCCGACGTATAGATTAGGTAGACGTCCGATGAGTCTATCGTCCGGGCGCGTCTGATGAAGTCGTTTGCTTGCGCCGTGTCGCCCTTTTTCGCGTGATAAAGTGCCATGTGGCCCAGCGCGTTGGAATCTCTGGGATTCACTTGAAGCTGTTTATAAGCAAGAGAGATGGCTTGGTCGTACGTGGCGCTCGCTTTGGTTTTGTCGCCAGCCCAGCGGTATGCGTCGGCAAGATTGCCCACATAGGTTTCATCACCAGGGCTCATTTCGACAGCTTTTTGGAACATGGGAACTGCTTCGGAATAGCGCTTCAGATAGAAAAAAGAAGTGCCGAGGTTGGTATAGGTGGCGGCGTACGGTTGAATCTGCAGCGCTTTTTGAAAGGCTTCGATGCTTTCCTGATAGCGACCCATCCGCGAGTACACGGAACCAACATTGTCGTAACCGGCGGCGTTTTGTGGTTCTAGCTGGGTAACGAGCTGGAATTGTTTTAGAGCACCTTCATAGTTGCCGTACTCGAAATAGGCTGCCCCCAGGGCGCTTTGGTTGGTCCAGTAGTAAGGGTTGATTTCAACAGCTTTCTGAAGAGCTTTGATCGCATCATCCTTTTGGCCAATCGTTTGATACGCCGTGCCCAAGCGCCGGTAAGCCTCGTCAGAATTTGGCGCGATCTCTAGACCGCGCTTTAGTTCGGCTATTGCCTGTGACGTTTGGCCGGTGGCAGCGTAGGCGGTGCCAAGGGAAAAATGAACCTCGGGCAGCTTGTCGTTCAGACGCTCGGCCTGCTGCGCCGAAGCGATAGCCTTCTCCGACCAAAAGCGATCCTTTTTCTCGCGATACATCAAAAGGCTTGCATCCGCCATGCCCGTGTACGCGAGGGCGAAGCTCGGATCCTTCTTGATGGCTTCGTCAAAAAGATCAACAGCGGCCTGAATCTTTTTAGGATCCTGCCTGCTTCGAAGAGCATTTCTTCCGCGAAGATAGATATCATACGCGGCAACGTTCTCGGTTGGATGGGCTGTGGCCGCCGAGTTGTTTGGCGTCTTGGACTGGAGAACATCTGTCAGCTTGGCGTAGATCTGATCCTCGAGGGTAAGGAGGTCTCCTGTCACGCCCGAGAATTCCTGGCTCCATTGGAGCCGGTTGTCCACCATGTTTTCCAGATTTACGACGATGCGAAGCTTGTCACCGGCGCCTTGCACAAGGCCGTGAATGATGTAATTCACGCCTAAATCTTTTGCGATGCGCGGCAATGGGGTTTTTTGGTCGTTGGCCTTGGAAGCGGCGGAAGCGGAGGCGATGCGAACGTCTGAGAGTTGGAAAAGCTTGGCGGAAAGAGCTTCACCGAGTCCGTCGGCCACGTAATTCAAGGAATTTTCCGAGCCGAGGACGCGGAATGGAAGAACGGCAATAAATTTTCCTTCGGAAAGAGGGGGCAAACCAGGACTGACGGTTTCGACGGGGCCTTTGAATATCAAATGGCGCGTGGCAGGAACTGCCAGAAAGATCGCGGCTCCCAATACAAGACCCGCTCCTCCGGCAATCAGCCAGCGGCTTACGCCGGAAGGAATCGAGATGCGAACGCCTTGAGGAAGAGACGGACTGCGATTGGCATCAATATCCGCGAGAATTTCGCGCGCCGTTTGATAGCGAAGTGCCGGATCGCGCTCCAGACAGTGCATCACGATTCGCGTGACCCAGTCGGGCAGGTCCGCTTTGACAAGCTTCGGATCCTTTGGCTTTTCCTTAACCCTCTGGTACATCACCTGCCAGGTGGATTCGCCAGAAAAAGGCAGATCGCCCGTGACCATCTCGTAGATGACGAGGCCAAGTGAATAGAGATCGCTGCGGTGGTCTATATTTCCGCCTTCGACTTGTTCCGGAGACATGTAGCGAGGTGTGCCGACGAAGGCTCCACTCCGCGTCATGCCCATCTTTGCGGTTTCAAAGGAAGTCGCGAGACCGAAGTCCGAGACAAAAACTTGATCGGCTTTTCCAACGAGAACGTTGTGTGGCTTGAAATCGCGATGGACCACGCCTTCCGCATGAGCAGCATCCAGCGCTTCGCAAAGTTGGCGGGCGAATTTTAAGCTGCGGTCCAACGGAAGAGGGCGTTCCGTCTTTAAGATGTTGTGAAGATCCTCTCCATCCACAAAAGCCATAGTGATGAACTTCACGCCGTCGGCTTCGCTCAAATCATGTATGCGGAGAATGTTTTTGTGAGAAATCCTGCTGGCCAGTAGAAGCTCGTGTTTAAAGCGCTGAATGATCAGAGGATCATTGGCCAATTCCGGTTGCAAGACTTTAAGTGCGACGAAGCGGTCCAGTTCGCGGTCGTAGGCTTTGTAAACGCGGCCCATGCCGCCTTCTCCGAGGAGTGCTTCGATAACAAAGCGAGGTCCGAGTTCCTCGCCGGGTTCGAACAGGCCGAAACGATTCGAACGGCTACCGGTGGAGCGGCTTTGTGAAGGCGTGCCGCTCGGTGTCCGCCCGGGAGGTGTTTTGGCGGCGGCCGCGGCGGACCTAGCGGCTGAAGCGGATTTGGCAGGTTGTCCGGAGGGTGAAGAATCGGGGCCGCCGATGATGGTCCCGTGATCCGGCGAATCCATGGTGCGATCATCGGCGGCAGAAATCAGCGGCACGCCGCAATGAAGGCAGCGAACAGCGGTGTCCGGATTTTCACGATCGCAGGACGGACAATTCATAGCTGAGCTAGGTGCGCGGGCGCGCCGAACGCGAGATTATCCTGTAGGGGTTGCTAGGTCACAAGGAAATTCTCGGGCTTGCGGCCGCTGGAAACCAGACCTTTTTCATTTCAAGAAATGTTTGTGCATCGTACCGTTTGCTGCAACGCGTTTTCGGGCCGTAGCACAAGCCATTCTTTGCGCCATCAGAACTCTTGGGAGAGGAAAATGGTAGGCCCGTGGGGACTCGAACCCCAGACCTCTACCGTGTCAAGGTAGCGCTCTAACCAACTGAGCTACGGGCCTAAAGTAGAGAAATTGTAGCATGCGGGGCTTTCGGAGCACATGCCGGCGCGCGATGGCTTGGCTACCAGTTGCGGCCAAGTTGAGAGAGCGCAAACGCGGGTGCTATCCTCCGAGCATGACGGAAGAAGACAACACTCCGCTGGCAACCATGCCCCAGAACTCCGCGGATCATTTTCGGCGGCAACTGGAAGCCTTGCTGGAAGTCAGCGAGGCGATTGC
This sequence comes from Candidatus Sulfotelmatobacter sp., assembly GCA_035567915.1. Classification (GTDB taxonomy): domain Bacteria; phylum Acidobacteriota; class Terriglobia; order Acidiferrales; family UBA7541; genus Acidiferrum. The sequence continues at coordinate 67,886 of DATMPA010000036.1, forward strand.
ACAGCACCGCGAGTTGCCAGCGCTCTTTCACGAACTCGCCATACGCTTGCACAATGTGGTTGATTTCGATTTTTTGACTCTCATTTTGCATGACCCCGTGAAAAACACGATGCGGCTGCATGTTTTGGAAACGCGCGGGGAAAACCAACCACTTACCGATGCTGAATTCACTCTTGAAGAGCATCCCTCGGGGATGGTGTGGCAAACGCAGCAGCCATTCGTTGTTCCCGACGCGCAGGCCGAAGATCGATATCCGAATTTTTCAAAGCGGTTGCGAGAAGTTGGAGCGCGTTCCATCGCGATCGTGCCGCTGACGACCGCGCAAAGACGGCTGGGCGCGATGGGGTTTGGGCGGCTGGTTCCCGAGCGATTAACTCCGGCCGAGGTGGAATTCATGCAGCGCGTAGCCGTTCAGGTGGCGGTAGCGGTGGATAACGCTTTGAATTTTGAAACTTCGCAGGCATACCAAAGACAACTGTCGCAAGAGCGAGACCGGCTACAGGTCCTGCTTGACATCAACAATGTGCTGGTGACGAGCCGAGCGCTGCCGGAACTTTTTAGCGGTATCGTGACGACATTGACTCGCGTGATTCATCACGACTACACGAGCCTCGCTTTGCTTGACCCGAACACGAATCTGCTGAAGATCAAGTCTCTTGATTTCTCCGGTACGCACGCACCGATTACGGAAAAAGAACTCAGCGTCGCGCTGGAAAATTCTCCAGCAGGCAGATGTATCCTGACGAAAAGTCCCGGCGTTTTTCGCGGGAGCGAATTGGACCAGTTTCCGGCGGAAATCGTGAAGAAGCTGAGAGCCGAAGGATTGACATCGGTTTGTTGCGTACCACTCATCAGCAAGGGAGAGGCGTTTGGGTCGCTGAACCTTGCGAGCCGGCGTTTGGACGCGTTTGCGCCGCAGGAAGTAGAACTGCTGGGCCAAGTAGGCGCGCAAGTTGCCATCGCCGTAAACAATGCTTTGGCATTCAAAGAGATTGATGCGCTTAAGGACAAGCTGGCCGTCGAAAAGCTCTATTTAGAAGAAGAGATTCGAAGCGAATTCAATTTTGAGGAAATTATTGGCGAAAGCCCCGCGCTGCGTCGAGCGTTAGGACAAGTGGAACTGGCGGCGCCCGCGACTACAACCGTTTTGCTGCGCGGAGAAACCGGAACAGGCAAGGAGTTATTCGCGCGCGCGATTCATAATTTGAGTCCGCGGCAAGACCGGACGTTTGTGAAAGTGAATTGCGCCGCGATTCCGGCTGGGTTGCTCGAATCGGAATTGTTTGGTCATGAACGCGGCGCGTTTACCGGAGCAATTGCTCAAAAGGTGGGCAGGTTCGAGCTTGCGGACCGAGGCTCGATTTTTCTGGACGAAGTCGGCGATATTCCTTTGGAGTTGCAGCCAAAGCTGCTGCGTGTGCTTCAAGAACAGGAGTTTGAACGATTGGGCAGCAATCACACGCAGCGCGTGGACGTACGCGTAGTGGCGGCTACGAACGCGGACTTAAGCCGTCTGGTTTCCGACAAAATATTTCGAAGCGATTTGTTCTACCGTTTGAACGTCTTTCCGATTCAAATTCCGGCGCTACGCGAGCGCCGCGAGGATATTCCTCTGCTTGTGCGCTATTTCGTGCAGAAATTCAGCCAGCGGTTCAACAAGACGGTATTGTACGTGCCGACCGATGCCATGGACGCGTTGACGAATTACGCTTGGCCGGGAAATGTGCGTGAATTGGAAAATTTGCTAGAGCGAGCGGTGCTGCTTTCGCCAGGCAAAGAGCTCCGGATTCCACTTTCGGAACTGAAATCGAATTTTTCGACTAGTTCCGGAGAGACTGCGCCGGCGAGCGTCGTTAGTTCGACGAGCACGGTTACAACCCCAGTGGGCACTCTTGAAGAAGCCGAGCGCCATCACATTCTACGCGCTTTGCGGCAGACGCAGTGGCGCATCGCAGGACCGCGAGGAGCCGCAATTCTGCTCGGAATGAAACGCACTACCCTGCAGGCGCGCATACGCAAGCTCGGGATTCGCCGTCCGATCTAATTTAGCCACCTCAATTCGGCGTTCAGTTTCTTGATGGTTTCGGGCTTGAGGCGTGTAAAATTTAGGGTTCCAAATCCACGAAAAGGGCTCTCAGAAATGGCGACAAAAAAAGGAATCATCGGCATTCTCACGGGAGGTGGAGACGTGCCGGGCCTCAACCCCGCGATTCGCGGCGTAACGCTACGCGCGCTACACGAAGGCTATGAAGTCATCGGCATCCGGCACGGCTGGGCCGGGCTTGTGGAAATGGTGCGCGATAAAAGCTATGACAATTCCGAAAACTTCGTGCACTTGACGGAAGAGATTGTGGATCGCGCCGGACGCACGGGCGGAACGTTTCTGCATTCCTCGCGGACGAATCCCGGGCGCGTAAGCAAGGCCGGCGTGCCCGCGCATTTGAAGGATAAGTTCAACGGGGAAAAAAATGATTTGACGTCGGAAGTTCTGAAGAATTTGGAATGGCTGGGGGTTGAAACGCTGGTGCCCATCGGCGGAGACGATACGCTCAGCTACGGAGTGCGGCTCCACAAAGAAGGATTCAAGGTTATTGGCATCCCGAAGACGATGGATAACGACGTTCCGGGAACGGATTACTGCATCGGATTCAGCACGTGCGTTACGCGAACGATTCAGTTAGTAAACAGTTTGCGAACGTCCGCGGGCTCGCATGAGCGATTCATGATTCTGGAGGTGTTCGGGCGTTACGCTGGATTTACCGCGATGCTCCCGACAATGGCTGGCGCCGCGAATCGCTGCGTGATTCCCGAATACAAATTCGACATCGAGAAGCTGACAGAATTGCTGGTGCATGATCGGAAGAAAAATCCTAGCCGATATTCGATCGCGCTCGTTTCCGAAGGCGCGATGTTTGAAGGCGGCGAAATGATTTTCGAAGGGGAAGCAGCGGATGCTTACGGTCATAAGAAACTTGGGGGCATTGGCGACGTCGTCGGGGAAAAAGTTAAAGAGCTTTCGGCAAAGTTCAATAGCGGTAAAAAGATTGAAGTGATCAGCCAAAAGCTGGGATATCTGGTGCGCTGCGGCGATCCTGACGCGATTGATTCGATTGCGCCGATGGCGTATGGAAACCTCGCGTTGGATTTGCTGCTAAAAAATGTTAGCGGCCGGCTGGTCGTGCTAAAGAATGGACACTATGACAATTTGCCGCTCGATGTAGTGACTTCAACGAAAAAGGTCGTGAACGTGAAGGAACATTACAACACGGAGCGGTTGCGGCCGGAGTATACGACATTCGAAAACAAACCAATGTTCCTGATGGGACCCGAGGGAATTTGAGTTTCTTGAATTGATGCTGGTGCTGGCGAGGACCGGGCATTGTTTCGCGGCGGTTGACTGTTTGGCGCATGGCCACTAACCATGCGAGGGCAAAGTGGAGCACAATACTTGAGCGGAGAACCGTCCGCGGAGGTTAGTGGAACGGGACGGTGTCCTCAGCGGTCCCCACCCAGCCGGAAAACCGCATCGTTTGAGACCCAGCTCCCCTGTGCGAATCAAGAGCGCGCGGGACGGAGGCAGAAATGTCCGAAACACAGCATCGTTGGATTGGCCAGAACGTCGCCGGAAGATATTTGCTCGGACGCTATTTAGGCGGGACGGACCACAGCGCCATCTTTGCAACCGAGATCGTTCATGCGCGATCGCAGAAAGTCGCGATCAAGTTGATACCGGCGGCTGGCATTGTAATTGGCCGGCAGTTTGCGCGATGGAAAGCGATCTCCGCACTTTCGCATGTGAACTTATTGAAGATGCTCGACTACGGGAAGTGCGAGCTGGATGACGGCGCGCATTTGTACGTCGTGATGGAGCATGCGGATGAAGATTTAGGGGAAATTTTGCCCCAGCGCGCGCTGAGTACGGACGAAACACGCGGGATGATTGAGCCGGTTATCGAAGCGCTGGCTTTTCTTCATGGACAGAATCTGGTGCATACGCGAGTGCATCCCGGAAATGTTTTGGCAATTGGCGACCAGATCAAGCTGTCGAGCGATTCGATTTCACCAAAAGGCGAGCCGGTCGGTTTTGCAGCGAGTGCCGGTGCGTTTTCGCCACCAGAATGGAATGCGGTTCCTACGGATACCGCGGAAGATGTTTGGTCACTAGGTGCAACGGTGGTGGCGGCTCTGACGCAGGCAGCTCCTGCATTTGGCGAAGATCGAGAACTCACACTACCGGCGGAGCTGACGGAACCATTTGCGGGAATCGTGCGTGAATCGTTGAAGAAGGATCCGGCGCAGCGCATCACGATGGCAAGGATTCGCGCGAAGCTGAACCCACCAGAGGTGCCTGTCGCGAAAGAACCGGCAAAAATTGATCCGGTGGCTGTGCCGATTTCAAGAGTCTCTCCCCCGCCGGCCTTAGAGCGGCCGGCGCCGATTTCCTCCGCGAGGGCCGTGCGTCCAGATGGCTCGCGGAGGTCGTATTTTCTTCCGATTGCTGTCGTTGCGGTGATAGCGTTTTTGCTGTTCGTCGTGCCACGTTTGTTGCGTCAGCCATCGAACGCCGCGGCATCAAAAACAGGTGCAAACTCTCCTGCGTCCGAAACCGCGAAGCCGCACGCGGGTTCTGCAACGCCAGCTGTGCCCAAGTCAGCGCCCCAAAAGGGTTCTGCGCTCGAACCATCCGTGACCGAAACGGCGCAACCTGTCGTTCCTCTACCAGCGCCGCGCGTGAAAATTGCGAGCAAATCGCGTGAAGAGGAAGTGGCACACGGAGAAGTGCTAGATCAGGTCTTGCCTGACATTTCCGCGAAGTCGCGCGCGACGATTCGTGGGAAGGTGCGCCTTACATTGCGCTTGCATGTGAATGCCACGGGAACGGTGGATTCGGCCGAACTCGAAGGTCCATCAAGCAGCAGATACTTTTCAGACCAAGCAATCAAAGCCGCCAAGCGTTGGCAGTTTTCTGCACCGGAAGTCGGCGGGCGAAGCGCCGAAAGCGAATGGCTCGTGCGATTCGAATTCACGCCAAGCGCGACGAACGTCCATCCCGCACAGGTCTCGCCGTAACTGTCCCGAGACTGCCCCTCAGACCAGTAGTTTTCGAGCAAATCCAGGAGTAGGCTCCACGCATTGGGGCGAAGTGTCTTTTCTGGGGAAAGAAGAGAGGGCCCGATGTACTGCGAGCATTGCGGTTTGCAGATTCTGCCGCAGAAGCCTGTTTGCACGCGCTGCGGCGTAAGTCCGACCCATCACTGGGTGCAGTTGACGGGGCTGCTCCTGCTGTTTATGGCGACGCTAAGCAATACACTTATTGGGTGGTTTCTTCTGCCGCGCTTGGCTGCGAGCCATCCAGGGTACCGCTTTTTTCCGGCATGGGCTTGGACGGACCGGAATCTATCCCTATATGGGTGGGTGCCGTTGGCAATAGCGCTGCTCGCATGGGATATTCTGGTCTGGCAGAAGGTGAAAAGGACGAAACCCATGCCAAAAATCAAGGGCTGGGTCAGTCGCAAGATGCTGACCTTTGTGCTCGCGGCGGGATTCGCGCCGATTTTGCCGTGGTGGGTTCCCGCGGGCCAACCCTCGGACAGGATTCTATCCACGTTTGCGACGCATCCCGGGTTGCCGGCGTTGGTTTCCTGGAGCGCAATCCTGGTGGCGTGCGCGCTGCTGTGCGCCAATGCGGAAACGCGCGACATGCTGCTTGGCCGAGGCAGGGCACTCAGTGTGGTGAGCATGGGAGCCCTCATTCTGGTGTTTTGCCTGACCGTGGTTGGGTGGTCGCTGACTTAGAGCACAAAGGAATTGAGCAAAAGGAAAGGGCGGCTAAGGGACTTCCCCTCGGCCGCCCTTTAATTTATGAACCTGCTGTTGCTTACGCTTTCGTTTCCTTCAGATCGTCCTTGGCTTGTTTTTCTGCGCTTTTCGCTTCGGCCTTTGCATCAATCTCCGGCCTCAAACGCTTCAGCGCTTCTTGCAGGCTAACGGCCTTGTCTCCGATGCTGCCTTTGCAGCCGGAAAGATCTGCGCTCGTCTGCACGCCAGTCACATCCGCCCGGACGCAGTTGAAGTCGAGTCCGGTGTTATGGCTCGCGTGAAGAGCGGCTACGCAATCGCTAAGATTCTTGAACGTGGCGCAAGCCGTCGAAACATTGCCGTTCGCCGCCAGCACGCCGTTTTGCTGCAAACGGGCGGTCAGGCGTTTATTCTGGTCCGCGCCGGAAACAGAATTTGCCGAAGACTTGTCTTTTTTTATCCATTTGATCGGATTCATCGAATGAGAACCGCTGGAACTGCTCGAATTGCTGGAGGCAGCCGCTGTTGCGCCCACTCCCGCCGGACCTTGCGCGTTTGCTTGCGCCGTTCCGAACGAGAAGCCTGCCGCCAGGATCAAAACCGCTAAACTTGTCTTTTTCATCATATGAACTCCTTATACCTTAGCCGAGGACCGGCCTTACCCTCGCTTTGAGTAGGCCACTCCGCGACGTTTGCTTCGACAGGCGAAGGAGGAGTACTCCCCGAAACGGTTACTTGGCCTTGCGGACAGGGAGCCCGCCCTTGCGCGAAGCATTTTCTCTTCTCTAGATGGGTACGCTATCCTCTTAGGACCATGCATGACCTTAGCTACTTCCGGGAACACTTAGACGTCTTCGCCGAGATGGCGAAGCGCCGCGGGATCGCGCTTGACCTGGACGCATTTCGCGCCCTGGACAAGGAGCGGCGCGAGTTCATCACCGCAAATGAGCAGCGCAAGGCGCAGCGCAACAAAGCTAGCGACGAAATCGCGCGACTAAAGAAAGAAAAGCAAAACGCCGACCCGATTATCGCGGAGATGAAGCAGCTTTCGGATCTCATCAAGCTGACCGACGAGAAAGTGACGGAGTTGGACGCCCGACAGCGCGAAATGCTGCTGACGATTCCGAATATTGTGCATTCTTCCGTGCCGACTGGGACCAGCGCGGCGGATAACCGCGAAGTGCGCCGCTGGGGCACACAGCCGAAGTATGACTTTCAGCCGAAGCCGCACTGGGAAATTGGCGAAAAGACGGGAATTCTGGATCTGGCGGCGGCGACGAAAATTACTGGAGCGCGGTTTGCGGTATACAAGAGTTGGGGCGCGCGATTGGAGCGCGCGATCGCCAATTTTTTCCTCGATGTTCACACGCGTGAACATGGATACACGGAAATCCTGCCGCCTTTCTTGGTGAACACGGCCTCGCTGATGGGCGCGGGCCAGTTGCCGAAATTTGCGGCTGATCTCTTCAAGGTTCAAGATACAGACTTTTGGCTGACGCCGACGAGCGAAGTGGAACTGCACAATCTCTACCGTGATGAAACGATCGCGGAAGAAAAATTGCCGATTAGCATCACCGCGTGGACGGCGTGCTTTCGTTCCGAGGCGGGCGCGGCGGGAAAAGATACGCGCGGAATCTTACGGCAGCACCAATTTCAAAAGGTGGAGTTGTTCAAATTCACGCACCCGGAAAAAAGCTACGAGGAGCACGAGGCTTTGACGCGCAACGCCGAAGCGATTCTCGAAAAGCTGGGGCTACACTACCGCACGGTGCTGCTTTGCAGCGGCGACATGGGTTTTGCGTCCGCAAAGACCTACGACATTGAAGTGTGGCTGCCATCAAGCAACGAGTTTCGCGAAATCTCGTCCTGTTCGAATTGCGAGGCATTCCAGGCGAGGCGGGCGGGGATTCGCTTCAAGCCAAAGGGCGGCGGAAAGAGCGAGTTCGTTCATACGTTGAATGGTTCCGGGCTTGCGGTAGGGCGCACGTGGATCGCCATTGTGGAGAATTACCAACAAGCGGATGGGTCAGTGGTGATACCGGAAGCTCTGCGACCGTACATGGGGATTGACCTTATTCCCGCTGTTTAACGCCCCTGGACGCGCGATTTTCCTCCGGGAAGCGCTATTTTATATAAGTCTTTTATTTACAGTCGATTACATGCATTGTCCGACTCAAATAGACCGAGAAATTGTAACCACCGTGCCTCGCAACCTATTGAAATCACACATTTTCGTTTGACGCACCCTTTTCCCGTTGCATACACTCGCCTCACCGTTAGGGACAGGGTCTTTGTCCGCTGACGGTCAAGGGAAACATGGGGATTCTGGCTCGCATCATCCGTTTTTTGTTTTGGTTGCTGGTGCTCTCCTGGGGCATTTCGCTCCTGAGGCGCTTTTTTGGATGGATGCTGCGTGGCGTCGGAGCGACAAGCACGAATCCGCCAGTAGAGGATGCGCTCGCAAACAAGCGGTTGGTTCGCGATCCACTCTGCGGCATGCACGTCGCCGAAGAATTGGCGATACCTCTTGGCTCGGGTAACGAAATGATTCATTTTTGCTCGCCCGAGTGCAGGGACCGGTACTTGAGCGAGACGCAGAAGTTGGCAGCGAACGGCTGAACGAGCCGACCGGACGAAAAGTTTTGTGGTTGGGCCCGGCAGCACGAAGCGAACTTAAATTGATAAGCGGAAAGGACCGACGCCAATGGCCACGGTCGCAAAGCCCACAACTCCTCTCGTACCGCGGATTGCACCGCGTGAGGATTTGAACCCATTTCGCATCGCGCAGATCCAGTTTGATATGGCGGCGGAATTTTTGAAATTAGATCCAGGACTGAGGCAAGTGCTGCGCACGCCAAAGCGCGTGTTGGAAGTTTCTTTGCCGACTAAGATGGACAATGGGCAAGTCCGCGTTCTGACGGGCTACCGCGTTCAACACAACATTTCGCGCGGACCGGGCAAAGGCGGCATTCGTTACCATCCGAACGTTACGTTGGATGAAGTGAAAGCGCTTGCCGCGTGGATGACGTGGAAGACGGCTGTTGTGAACGTTCCCTTTGGGGGCGCGAAGGGCGGCGTCATTTGCGACCCGAAGCGGATGTCCAAAAGCGAACTGGAACGGATGACGCGAAGGTTCGCGAGCGAAATTCTTCCACTCATTGGGCCAGACCAAGATATTCCCGCGCCAGACGTGTACACAGACGCGCAGACGATGGCGTGGATCATGGATACGTATTCCATGATGGTTGGGCACACCGTGCCGGGCGTTGTCACGGGAAAGCCGATTGCGATTGGCGGCTCGCAGGGACGGGCGGAAGCGACGGCCCGCGGCCTGGTTTACGTGGTTGAAGAAGCGTGCAAGCTGAAGAAAATTCCGCTGCGCGGCGCGACAGTCGCAGTTCAGGGATTTGGCAATGCGGGCGCGACGGCTGCGCGTCTACTAGCCGAGAAAAAGGCAAAGATTGTGGCATTGAGCGATACGCGCGGCGGCGTGACCAATTCGCGCGGCATTGATCCGATCAAGGCAATTCGATACAAGGAACGCTCTGGGACTGTGGTTGGAATGCCGGGAGCCTCTAGGCTTTCCAACGACGACTTGCTTACGATGAAATGCGACATCCTGGTTCCTTCGGCGCTCGAAAACGTGATCACTCTGAACAATGCGGAGGCCATCAAGGCCCGCATCGTCGCGGAAGCCGCGAACGGACCTACTACGCCACACGCGGATGAGATTCTGGCGCGGCGCGGGATCACCGTGCTGCCGGATATTCTTGCGAACGCCGGCGGAGTGACGGTCAGCTACTTCGAATGGGTGCAGAATCAGGAAGGCCTGCTCTGGGATTCCGACGAGGTAAATGCGCGGCTGCAAAAGATCATGGTGCGTGCGTTCCACGAAATGGTGGATACGATGCGCAAGCACCATGTGCCGCCGCGCGCAGGCGCGATGATCCTTGCCGTGGGACGGGTCGCGGAAGCTACGCTGGTGCGCGGGCTGTTTCCCTGAGACGGGCATTTTTCTACACGCAATCGTCGAGGTCCAATCACATGAAACTCGAAAAACCTGGGCGCCAGACTGGCGCAATTCTGCTCGTCTTCGTATTTGCTCTGTTTGTTGCAAATACGGCAGGTGCACAGGCAAAAAAAGCAAAGCGCGTTTCCGGTAGAGTGCAAACCGCGGAACAAAGAGGCGAACTGCAATTGGCGGCCGCGCGACCGAATCCTCTCCAGCTACGGCAATTTTTGAAAAAAATGCCGAAAGGCGCGGACCTGCATTATCACTTGAGCGGCGGCGTTTATGCCGAGTCATTCATTCGCGCGGCGGTGGAAGACGGACTGTGCGTGGACGTAAAAAAACTGGCATTTGCAAAATGCGCCGCAGTGGATGGCGACAAAACGATCGTTCCGGCAAGCGACGCTTTGACGAACCAATCGCTTTACGACCAGCTGATCAACGCCTTTTCGATGCGCAGCTTTGTGCCGTACGCTGGTGTTTCCGCGCACGACCATTTTTTTGACACATTTGCGAAATTTGGAGGCACGAACCCGTCGCATAAAGCGGAATGGGTGGACGAAGTCGCCGCTCGCGCTGCCTCACAAAATGAACAGTACATGGAGCTGATGGAAACCCCGGATTTCTCGATCGCGGCGAAAGCCGCCGGTGAAGTGGGATGGAAAGATGACCTGAAGGAACTTCGGGACGCGCTGTTGGCGCACAATCTGAAGGAAAACGTAAAGGCCGCGACGGAATATTTGGACGGAATCGAAAAAAAACGGCGCGAGATCGAGCATTGCGGTGAAGCAAACGCAACCGCGGCCTGCAAAGTGGACGTCCGGTTTATCTACCAGATCTTGCGGGGGTTTCCAAAGGAGATGGTGTTTGCGCAGACGCTTCTTGGATTCGAAGCCGCGTCCGCGGATACGGAACGCATCGTCGGGCTGAATTTCGTAATGCCGGAGGACGGATACATTTCCATGCGGGATTACGCGCTGCAGATGCGCATGGTGAAATATCTGCACGAAATCTATCCGAACGTGCACATTACGCTGCATGCGGGTGAACTAGCGTACGGCATGGTGCCGCCGGACGGCTTGTGTTGCCACATCCGGCTCGCCATGGAAGCCGGTGCGGAACGTATCGGTCACGGCGTGGACGTGATGTTCGAAGATCGGCCGCATGAATTGTTGAAAGAGATGACGGCGAAGCACGTGATGGTCGAAGTCAACCTCACAAGCAACGACATGATTCTTGGCATAAGCGGAAAAAATCATCCACTGCCGATGTATCGGCAATTTGGCGTGCCTGTGGCACTCTCCACGGATGACGAAGGTGTTTCTCGCATTGATTTGACGAATGAGTATGTACGCGCAGTGGAAACTTATGACTTCAAATACGCCGATCTGAAGAGAATGGCGCGCACAGGACTAGAACACGCATTCTTGCCGGGGAAAAGCGTGTGGGAAAGGCGAGATACTTTTACAAGCGTGATCAGTGAGTGTGTAAAGGACACGCCCGGAAGTGAAACTCCGTCGAAATCCTGCGCCGAATTCCTGAAAGCGAATGAAAAAGCGCAGCAACAGTGGGAGCTCGAAAAGAGGTTTCACGCATTCGAAGCAAGCTTTTGATCTTTTTTCTTTCCGAATGATTCGTTCGATACAGTTTCGCTGCTCCTCCCCCTCACTAGCCTGAATACTGCAAAAGTTTTTCTTGCGCGCCGCGAAACGTGCGCGTACATTCGCAGATGCCGGTGCGTTTCCTCGAAGTGCGGAGCGCGACCGGCAATTTTCTTCGTAGGTCGAGGCAAGAAAGTACGATGAGCGCGAACGGACATGCACCGCCCCCTATTTTGCTAACGATTGCCGGGTTTGATCCGAGCTGCGGCGCGGGCACGATGGCGGATTTGAAAACTTTTGCCGCGCATGGATGCTACGGCGTAGCCGTAATCACTTCCATGACAGCGCAAAACACCCAGGGAGTTGAAGCGGTACACAATACGCCCAGCGCGGAGCTTCGCGAACAGCTCGATGTGCTGGCGAAGGATTGCGAAATTGCCGCGGTGAAGATTGGAATGTTGGGAAATCGTGGGAACGCCGTGGTTGTCGGCGAATTTCTGGATGCGCACAAATTTGCAAATATTGTGCACGATCCGGTGATGAAGTCTTCGTCCGGAACGGAGCTTCTCGATGCGGGCGGCGTAAAATATATCGCAACGGAACTCCTAAAACGTTCCAGCGTGATTACACCGAACGTGCCGGAGGCGGAAATCTTGACCGGAATTGAAATAAAAGACGTCGCTGCGATGGAAGCCGCTGCGCGAAAAATTGTCGAAATGGGCGCGAAGGCCGTAATCGTCAAGGGCGGGCACATGGAGCGCGCCATTGACGTTTTGTTTGACGGAAATGAACTTGTGCAACTCGGTGGCGACAAGGTGAAAACGGAAAACACCCACGGCACGGGCTGCACTTTTGCTTCGGCGCTTGCGGCGCAGTTGGCGGCAGGGCGAACCCTTGTGGAGGCTGCGACACTCGCAAAAGCGTACGTCACGAAGGCGATCGAAAAAGGCTACGCGATCGGCAAGGGCAGAGTTCCACTGGACCATTTTTATCGTTTGAAGATCGAACCGCTCGCACGCGGGACGCACGAATTGCCAAATCACGGCATGCACCCGGCGGCGGAGCCCGCGGGCCACTAAATTCAGCACGCAGTTACGTCCTGAATCTACCTTCTAAATACGATTCTGCCCGCAACAATGGTAGCCATTGGCGCGCCTTTGAACTTGCGGCCATCAAACGGAGAGTTGCGGGATTTGCTGGGAGAGTCGTTGACGCTGTACTTCCATTCGTGAGTCGTCGAGAAGAGCGTGACGTCGGCCGGTTGTCCCGGCGCGAGTTTACGTTCCTTGCCGAGAACGCGTGCCGGGCCAGAAGTGAAAAGTTCCACCATGCGCACCAGCGAAATTTTCCCAGTGTGAACCAGCTGCTCAAGGCTTAGAGCGAGAGCAGTTTCGAAACCAAGAATTCCGAACGGGGCACGGTCGAATTCCACATCTTTCAGTGCGGGCTCATGCGGCGCGTGATCTGTCGCGATAACGTCCACCGCACCATCGGCGAGACCGGCGATTAACGCTTCGCGATCTTCCCGCGAAGCGAGCGGCGGATTCATCTTGAAGCGGGAATCGTACTGAACATCTTCATCGATCAATGTGAAATGATGCGGCGTGACTTCACAGGTGACGTGCAGGCCGCGCGACTTTGCCCACCGCACTTGGTCGAGCGAAGCTTTCGCCGAGAGATGCGCGACGTGCAGGCGGCCTCCTGTGAGTTCAGCAATTTGTACGTCGCGCGCGACGCAAACAGATTCCGCGGCAGCCGGCATTCCGCGCAAACCGAGGCGCGTCGAAGTGACTCCTTCGCGCATGACGGCCCCGGCAGCAAGCGAAACATCCTCGGAGTGTTCAATGACCGGCAGACCGAGAGAAGCGCAGTAGTCCATCACCTGGCGCGCGAGCTTCGCAGTGGCAATTGGTTTTCCGTCGTCACTCACGGCGACGATACCTGCTTCTTTCATCGCTGCAATTTCTGCAATAGCTTCGCCTTTGCTTTCTACGCTGGCGGCGCCGATGGGCCAGACGCGCGTGGAGCCAACGGAACGCGTTTTGTCCACAATGAAGCGCGTAATGGACGCGTTGTCGTGCACCGGCTTTGTATTCGGCATACAGCAAACTGCTGTGAAGCCGCCGCGCGCCGCAGATTTTGTCCCGGTCTCGATTGTTTCTGAAGATTCTTGTCCTGGTTCGCGCAAATGGACATGAAGATCAATGAAGCCAGGAGCGACGATGAGCCCGGAGGCATCGAATACCTGCGCGTCTTTCAAGGAAGAAAATTCTCCCCGGGGACTAATCGCCTTGATGACTTCACCGTCGAGGAGGACGTCCATTGCAGCATCGGTTTTGGATGCCGGATCAAGGACGCGGCCATTTTGAATCAAGAGCATGCTAGGAATCCTTCTTTGCGGGAACTTTGTCCGTGGCGCGGCGATTGTGCACTACGGACTGCTCAAGCGCGGGATGGGAACCGTCTTCCGCTGCGCCCGTGACGAGCAGATACAAAATCGCCATGCGCACAGCGACACCGTTTGTCACTTGCTCCAGCACGCAAGACTGCGGGCCGTCCGCCACATCCGGCGTAATTTCAATTCCACGGTTCATTGGCCCTGGGTGGAGAACGATGGCATCGGGTTTTGCGCGGCGCAATCGCTCGGCGTTGAGCTGATAGCCGAGAATGTAATCGTTGGAGGAAAGCGAAGGCTCATTGAGCCGCTCGGTTTGCACGCGAAGCATCATGACCACATCCGCGCCTTCCATTGCTTCGTCAATCCGGTAAACGCAGCGGATTGGTGTTCCTGGCGCGATTCTTTCCAGTTCACGCGGCACCCACATCGAGGGACCGCATAGCGTGAAGCGACAACCAAATTTTCCAAGGAGATGGATATTGGAACGCGCCACACGGCTGTGTTGAATGTCGCCAAGAATCGTTACATTCAAATTGCTGATGGTTCCTTTGCGATCGCGAATGGTCAATGCGTCCAGCAATCCCTGTGAAGGGTGCTCGTGAGTGCCATCGCCAGCGTTAATCACGGGGATGTCGAGGTGACGCGCGACGTAATTCGGCGCGCCGGAAGCATAATGGCGCATGACCAGACAGTCCGGCTTCATCGCGTTCAAGTTGAAAGCCGTGTCCAGCAGCGTTTCGCCTTTTTTTAGGCTAGAGGCCTCTGCCTGCAAATTCATCGTGTCCGCGCCGAGTCGCGAAGCGGCCGTACCAAAACTAATACGCGTGCGTGTGGAATTTTCGAAAAATGCGAGCGCAATGGTTTTTCCGCGCAGCGTTGCAAGTTTTTTCAACGGATGGCGTTGAATTTCCTGAAACGGTTTGCTTTGATCGAGAAGAAAAGTAAGTTCGTCCGCGGAGAGCGGTTCGAGAGCCAAGAGATCGCGAAAGCGGGGCGTCACATTTCGTCCGGCGAAAACCTCATTGAAAGTCCAAACTATTCCCTGCGGTCCACGAGCATGACGCGTTCTTCATTGTCAATTTCGCGGAGCCGAACTTCAACAATTTCCGAATCGCTGGTCTGTACCGAGCGGCCAACGAACTGCGCCTCGATGGGCATTTCGCGGTGGCCACGATCAATCAGGACGCAAAGCGAAACTCGTTTGGGCCGGCCCAGGTCAAAGAGGCCGTTCATCGCAGCGCGAATGGTCCGCCCAGTGTAGAGGACGTCGTCCACAAGGACCAGGTCCATGCCGTCCACGCCAAACTTGATGTCCGAAGATTGCAGCACGGCCTGAGGCGCGACCTTCGACAGATCGTCGCGATAGAGTGTAATGTCCAGAATGCCGACGGGCACTTCCACGCCATCAATGCCACGCATGGCTTGCGCGATGCGTTGGGCTAGGGGCACTCCACGCCGTCGGATGCCAATCAAAGCTAGATGCTTTGTGCCGCCGCTTTTTTCCACAATTTCATGTGCAACACGCTGCAGGGTACGGTCAATTTCGGCAGCGGACATGATCTGACCTTTTTCGACGATTGGCATGCCGAGTGGGATTCTAGCATAAGCGGTAGTGAGTCGCGGAAGAACAGCCAGAGGACAATTGAGCGAACGAATGATTCGCAACAGCATGCTAAAATCCCGTTTTTCAAACGGGAGAAATTCTATGATGCGAACGGCGGCGTTCATTTTGATGGGAGTGGCGCTTTCTTTCGCTCCGGAAGCCAGGGCACAGGCGCTGCCGAAAGCCGTTCCCCCTGCGTCGGCGAAAACCACCAAGCTGGTGCCGAAACCTGCCGGGACTCCGACGCACCCAAAGCTGATTGTGATGATTGTCGTGGACCAGATGCGCGCCGACTATGTGGACAAATTTCGCGGCCAGTGGACCGCTGGCCTGAAACGACTGATCGAGCAAGGTGCGTGGTTCCGGGAAGCTGCGTATCCCTACGCGGCGACGGAGACCTGCGTTGGACATGCGACGATTTCAACGGGAGCCTTGCCGGCGACACACGGAATTGTGGCAAACGCCTGGTGGGACCGCGACTCACAAAAGATGATGGCTTGCACGTCGGACCTTAAAGCCAAGAATTCGGGATATGCGGGGGTGGCCGCGAAGGGCGGAGACAGCGCCTGGCGGCTGCGCGTTCCGACTTTTACGGATGAGTTGCGATTCCAGAGTGGCGCGGCGACTCGCGTGGTCACATTTTCACTTAAGGCCCGCGCGGCCATCATGTTGGGCGGACACAAAGCGGACGCTGTGACTTGGGCTGACGGTGGCGGTTGGGTGACTTCAAATGCTTACGGTACATTGCCGTTTATTGATGATTTTGTGAAGGCGCACCCGATAAAAGAGGATTACGGAAAAACGTGGACGCTTTCACTGTCTTCAAGCGCGTATCTGTATGACGACAAAGCAACAGGGGCTGTAGCGCCCGATGGTTGGGACTTGTCGTTCCCTCATTCGTTGAGGGGTAAGGGCGCTGGCAGCGAACCCGACCCTGAGTTTTACGGGCAGTGGGCAACGAGTCCTTTCGCAGATGTCTACCTTACGAAGCTGGCCGAAAACGCAATCGATCAACTTGGTCTTGGAAAAAGCGGCGGAATTGATTATCTCGGCGTGAGTTATTCTTCACCGGATTATGTGGGGCACGCGTTTGGTCCGCGCAGTTGGGAGGTTCAAGACACTTACGTGAGGTTGGACAAAGACTTGGGAGAACTATTCGCGCACCTGGACGCGAAAGTCGGCGCAGGCAATTATGTTGTGGCGCTAAGCGCGGATCATGGCGTAGTCCCGGCGCCGGAAGATATGCAGAAAACAGGTGCGGATGTAGGCGTTTTGCACATGCCGGAAGTACAACAAAAGGCAGAAGACGCGCTTAAGATGTTCAACTACACTGCGCCCACAGTCGCTCAAATAGCGAGCACGGATTTGTATTTTTCCGTTGGTACGTACGACAAATTGAAAACTGATCCCGCAGCGCTGAAGGCAGTGCTGGATGCAATTCGAAGTGTTCCCGGCGTTGCGGATGTGTATCGCGCGGAAGAATTGACGGATTGGCCCGCAACCAAAAGTCCGATTCGTTCTGCGGAAGCTGCAAGCTTCTTCGCCGGACGTAGCGGCGATTTGTTGATTGTGCCGAAGCCATACTGGCTCGCGAGTTCAACGTCCGCCGACAAGAAACGCGATTACGGTACAGGCCACGGCACTCCCTATTATTACGACCAGCGTGTGCCAATTATTTTTTGGGGTTGGGGAATCCAGCGAGGTGAATATTTTGGTGAAGTCACTCCTGCGGATATCGCACCAACTCTGGCATCGCTTTGCGGAATTACGCTTTCAACTCGCGACGGTCGAGTCCTGAGTGAAGCTCTGTTGAAGAAAATTGCTCCCGCAAAATCGACCGTAGCTCAGTGAAGCTCTCACAACGAAATACGCAGAGCGTGGCTTCGTGATATTCTCTAAGTGAAGTGAATCCCGCCGATGCCGTACCACGCGGCCATTCTCCGGCCGATGTTGACCTGAGCGTAAGCGTTGGAACGCTACGCCTTCGAAATCCCATTCTTGCCGCCAGTGGAACTTTTGGGTACGGCCTCGAATTCGCCCACCTCGTAAATCTCGAGGCCTTGGGAGGATTCGTAACCAAGGGTCTTTCCCGCGAGCCTATCGAAGGGGCGCCTGCCCCCAGGGTATGCGAAACCGCTTCCGGAATGCTGAACGCAATTGGCCTCGAGAATGTGGGTGTTCGGGCCTTCGTTGCCGAAAAACTCCCGGTACTGCGCAAAATTGATACCCCGGTCATTGCGAATGTCTTTGGATACGCCCTGGAGGACTATGTGGAGGTCATCCGGGTCCTTGAGGGGGAAGAAGGGCTGGCTGGTTACGAGCTGAATATCTCCTGCCCGAACGTAAAGAAAGGCGGCATGCAGTTTGGCAACGACCCCAGCCTGGTAAGCGAAGTGGTCGGCGCGGCGCGCAAGGCTGCCACCAAACGGCCCCTCTGGGTGAAGTTATCCCCTCTTGTTACAGATATTGGAGTGATTGCCAAGGCAGCGGTGGAAGCAGGAGCAGGCGCCTTAACGGTTGCCAACACCTACCCAGCCATGGCACTCGACCACCGGTCCGGAACATCAAAACTGGGGAACAGGACGGGTGGCCTTTCCGGCCCAGCTATCAAGCCGATTACACTTCGGCTGGTCTGGGAAGCGTTTCGGGCCGTCAAAGTACCAATCATAGGGCTTGGAGGCATCGAGTCGGCGGCCGACGTGCTTGAATATCTCTCCGTAGGTGCGACTTGCGTACAGGTAGGCACGGCCAGCTTTACTGACCCTCAGGCCAGTGAGCACCTTGTTAGAGCATTGCCGAGGGCACTTTTCAATGTTAACGCTTTTACTATCAATGAGATACGTGGAAAATTTGATGCAGAAAACCATTGACAAAACACCTGTCCGATGCTACACTTTTCTGGAAGTTTGTAGCAAAAACACAACACTATGAAACGACCACTCTTTATGATCTGGGCTGCAATTCGATGGGTGCCACTTATGTTCCTCATTGCGCCCGCAATGGAAGCTCCGCTTGTTGCTCACCTGAGTGAGCCGGTTAGACCCATCAAGTCCTGGGTTGGCAACGCCAGCTGGTATGGACCGCAGTTTGACGGGAAGAAGACTGCCAACGGCGAGAGATTCGACTGTGAAGCCCTGACGGCTGCCCACCCTAACCTTCCCTTTGGGTCGGTCGTGCGCATCGTGAACCCGCGAAATGGCAAGTTTGAACTGGTACGTATCAATGACCGGGGTCCCTATCAAGAAGGGCGCGAAATTGATGTATCCTACCGAGTAGCCCGGAAGATTGGGCTGATCCATTCCGGTGTGAGCCAGGTTCGCCTGGAGCTGCTGGAAGTCCCGAAGAAAAACTGACCTCGCGCCGTCGAGGTCACCAAAACCGTGACCTTCGACGCCCATCCACGAAGCAGCCTAATCGTAGCGCTAGACTTTGACTCCCTTTCGTCTGCCCTGAAGTTTGCAAAGCAGGTGGCGGATCTTGTGGGGCTTTTCAAAATTGGCAGCCAGCTTTTTACGGCTGCTGGACCGACAGCGGTAAAGGAAATTTCCGCGCTCGGCCCTGGCATTTTCCTCGATCTGAAATTTCACGATATTCCTAACACTGTAGCCGGCGCCGTGTTGTCTTCCGCTGCGATGAGCGGAGTGCAGCTTGTGAACATACACGCGCTCGGCGGCAGCACCATGATGAAAGCGGCTGCGCAGGCCATTAGCGCGGGCGTGCCGCTCGGCATGGATCGGCCGCGGCTTCTTGCAGTGACCATTTTGACGAGCATGGATCAGAAAGCGATGCGAGAGACGGGAATTAGCGGCGCGCCGAAAACCAGTGTGCTCAAACTGGCGCGTCTAGCAAAGAATTCAGGTGTGGATGGCGTGGTGGCTTCGGTGCAGGAGGCTAAAGTAATTCGAAAAGCTTGCGGACGGGATTTTCTGATCGTTACGCCCGGAGTCCGGCCAAAAGAAAAGAGCTTAAGCGAAAAGAAAGATGATCAGGCGCGTACGGCGAGTCCAACAGAAGCAATTCGCGCCGGCGCAGATTACATTGTGGTTGGACGCCCGATTCTCGCAGCGGAAGATCCACGCTCTGCCGCACAAGCAATCGTGGACGAAATCGCTGCTGCCAAGTAGATTTTCACCCTCAAGTAACATCTATGATTCGTAGGTGCGTGTGCCGCAACTCATCGCAACGCTAGATTCTATTCAGGCCGCACTCATCGCTGCAGAGAAGCAAGCCACGGAGCTGCTCCAGGAGGTCTCCTCCTCGCAGGCGAATTGGCAGCCGAATGAGGGGCGCAGCTGGAGTATCTGTCAATGCCTCGATCATCTTGCAAAAATCAATTTTATTTACGCGGCGGCACTCCAACAAGCGCTCTCGAGCAGTTCGGAGAGTTACAGGCGACCAACATCGAGCATTGCGCCCGGCTTCTTTGGCCGATGGTTCCTACAGCAAATGGAACCGCCCGTGCGCACCAGATTTAAAGCGCCTGGAAAAGCCGTTCCCACGCCACAGGGAAACGTGGCAGAGCTCCTCGAAACCTTCCTAAAATCGCACGAACCTGTCCGCGCGGTCCTGGAGGGTGCAAAATTCGTTGACGTGAATCGATTACGTTTCAAGAATCCCTTCGTTGGCATTCTGAATTTCACTGTCGGGACAGGTTTGATGGTCATCAATGCGCACGACAGGCGGCATCTCTTGCAAGCGGAACTGGTGAAAAAGGCGGTAGGTTATCCTGTTGCCGGCAACTGGGCGGTTTGACCGCACGTTTGCGGCTGCCTTAGCATCAATACTTCTCTGGCAAAATGAGTTCTCCCCTGAAGCACATTATTGTCGGCACCGCCGGTCACATTGATCACGGCAAGTCTTCGCTCGTTCAGGCATTAACGGGGACGAATCCCGATCGCTTGGAAGAGGAGAAGCGCCGTGGAATTACAATTGATCTTGGCTTTGCTTTTCTCGATGAGCCCGGCGTGCGCTTTGGATTCGTGGACGTTCCTGGACACGAAAAATTTGTCAGCAATATGCTGGCAGGTGCAGCCGGAATTGACCTTGTATTGCTGGTGATTGCTGCCGATGAATCCATCAAACCGCAGACACGCGAACATTTTGAAATATGCCGCTTGCTCGGCGTACAGCGGGGCATCGTAGTTCTAACGAAAAGTGATTTGGCGGATGCAGATACTCTGGTGCTCGCGCGTTTGGACGTTCAGGAATATTTGCGTGGCTCATTTCTGGAGCAAGCGGCAATTGTTCCCGTCAGCGCAAAGACGGGAAATGGCCTTGCGGAATTGAAGCGCGAACTCGTGCGAGAAGCGGACGCCGTTCAGGGCAAGAGTGAGGGTGGATTGTTTCGGCTCCCCATTGACCGGGCATTCTCCATCAAGGGATTCGGCACGGTGGTTACGGGCACGCTTGTTTCCGGCAGCGTCGCGCCTGGCGATGAAGTGGAATTACAGCCGGGCGCGCAGAGGCTTCGCGTTCGCGGGGTGCAATCGGGCGGGAAAGCGGCGGAACGCGCCGTGGCGGGCCAGAGAACGGCGATCAACCTTGCCGGAATCGAGCACACCGCCGTGAAACGAGGCATGGTGCTCGCAGCTCCAGGACGATTTCGTCCAACGCGAAGAATTGATACTCGGCTCGAACTGATTTCGTCAGCCCCCGTCACGAGGCAGCGATTCCGCGCGCACTTCCACACCGGAACGTTCGAAACTATCGCCGAAATTACGTTGCATGGCGCGGAACAACTGCGCGGCGGCGAAACTGCCTTTGCGCATTTACGTCTTCAGGAGCCCGCACTCATTTTGCCTGGAGACCGCTTCATCGTCCGCCAGTTTTCTCCCGTGATGACAATTGGCGGCGGAGAGGTGCTGGATAATTTGGCGCGGCGGCCTGCAAAAAAGGATATTGGGCGGGTCGACTTCCTCGAAACGCTTGCGAAATCCGACAAGCAGGGAACTCTGCGAGCAATGACGCTGCGCTCGCTCTTTGGCCTGACCCAACAGGAAATTGCCGCAAGAACGGGCTTGACGGACCAAGTGATCCAAGACCTCGCGAAAAAGGAAGAAGAGGCCGGACAACTCAAGAGCGTGAGTAATCAGCCGCTTCTGCTCATTGGGCAGAAATCACATGCCGAGCTGCAAGCAAAAATCATGCGGGCGCTGGAAGCATTCCACAAAGAGAACCCGCTTAGCCCCGGTATCGCCCGGGAAGATTTACGCGCAAAGACTGGCCGACGGCTAAGGCCGGAATCGTTTCGTGCCGCGCTCGAACAACTCGCGAAAGAGCAGAAACTTGTTCTACAAGGAGAAACGGTAAAGCGCGCCGGCGCGGAAGTCACGCTGCTTCCCGAGGAGCAACGAGCTCGCGATCAGATTGAATTCGCTTTTGCGACGGCCGGACTGGCCGCACCACCTCTGAAGGATGTGCTTTCGCAATTGCCCGTCGAAGCGAAACGCGCCGAAAAGCTGCTGCAAATGCTTTTGCGCGAGAAAAAACTATTTCGCGTGTCGGCCGAGCTGATTTTCCATGCGAACGCGCTGCTCGAAATGCGTCAAAAAGTCTCAAATTATAAGAAGGCGAAGGGCGAGCGAATCTCCGTGCCTGCTTTCAAGGAGCTCACCGGAATTTCACGCAAATATGCGATTCCATTACTTGAATACTTGGACCGCGAACGCGTTACACGGCGGGCTGGAGACGAGCGTGTTATACTGTGATTTCACGCAAATCCCCCAAAAGCCGGAATCTACTGGGCGTGATAGAGTTGGTTTTCAGGGGCAGGAGGCTTTATGGAATTCCCAATCCACTGGCTGATTATTTTGGTGGTTGTACTGATTTTGTTCGGCGGCCGCAAGATTCCGGAATTGATGCGAGGTCTCGGTGAAGGTGTGCGCGGATTCAAGGAAGGCATGTCTGGAAACGCGCATTCGCAAGCAACGCCGCCCCCGGCAACTCCCGCGCAGCCTGCGCCAACAGCAGATAAACCCGCGGAAGAAAAGAAGTCTTAGAAAAACCTTCCACTTGAAGTGAAGAAGAAGTTTCCGCAAGGCGCTCCAAAACGGAGCGCCTTTTGTAGTACCAAGACAAGGCGAAAACAGACAACACCCGGCTTCCTTTCGGGCCGCACCTGTACCTCAGTTCAGTAGTTGGCGACGAAACTTTATAGTCCAACTGGGGTTAAGCCAGGTAACCCCGGGAATGAAAAACCGACTCTAGGAGAAGGATTATGAAACTCACTTTTGGGAAGTGGACCGCGTTGCCTGTTATGGTGCTTTTGCTTGGAGGCGCTGCCCTGGCGCAAGATCCCGCGTCGAATGGATCTTCA
Organism: Candidatus Sulfotelmatobacter sp.; assembly: GCA_035567915.1. GTDB lineage: Bacteria > Acidobacteriota > Terriglobia > Acidiferrales > UBA7541 > Acidiferrum. The sequence goes on from DATMPA010000036.1 coordinate 90,611, forward strand.
AATTCGCAAGCTGCGCCGGCCACAGCACCTGATCCAACGATTCATCAACGCAAGGAAAATCAGCAGGACCGCATCGCCAATGGGATTCAGAGTGGACAGCTCACCGCCGGAGAAACCTCCAAACTGGAAACGAAAGAAGCAGCTGTAAACGGCGAAATCAAGGCGGACCGCGCGGCAAACGGCGGGAAGTTGACGCCGGCGGAACGTGCCAAGGTCAATCGTCAACAGAACCAGCTTTCCAAGCAGATTTACAACGATAAACACAACGCCAACACCGCCCACTACGGAAACAATGAAGTGGGCCAGCGCCGCGAAAATCAGCAAGATCGCATTGCCCAAGGCGTTAAGAGCGGGCAACTGACCGCCGGTGAAACCGCCAAGCTGGAAAATCAGCAGAAGGGCATTAACCAGCAAGTTGCCGCGGACCGCGCAGCAAACGGCGGCAAACTAACTGCCGGTGAAAAAGCTCAGGTGAATCACGAGCAAAATAAGGCGTCGCGGAATATCTACAACAAGAAGCACAATAGCCGCACGCAGGGTGGCGTTCCGCCAAAGAAGTAAAATTCAAATCCACGAAAAGAAGAAGCGCCCTAAAAGGGCGCCTCTTCTTTGTTTGACCAGTCTTCAGACCAACCGAGTTCAGCTAGCGCGCTGCACAATCGCGCAAGCGGAAGACCGACGACGTTGTAGTAGCATCCCTCGATACGGGGAATATAGCGTCCGGCTCGGCCTTGAATCGCGTAGGCGCCTGCCTTGTCAAAGGGTTCTCCGCTGGAGAGGTAACGCACGATTTCTTCCTCGTCCAATGCGCCCATGTGAACATGCGTCGTTTCGTGAAATTCGCGGCGTTCGACGTCCGGCAAGCGTACCAACGCAACGCCTGTGATTACGGAATGAGTTCTTCCCGCTAATTTTTCCAGCATCTGCCGCGCGTCTTCGGTTGTGCGCGGCTTCCCAAGAATAGCGCCATCGAGCGTCACGATCGTATCCGCCGCAATAACGATTGCAGGACCGACGGCGCGGGCCGCCGCGAGCTCCGCCTTTGCCGCCGCGAGCCGGCGAACCAGTTCTAACGGAGACTCGCCTGGAATGGGAGTCTCATCTACGGCCGAAGACAAAACCAGGAAGGACAATCCAGCGGAACGGAGAATTTCCGCGCGTCGTAGAGAGGCGGAAGCAAGGATCAGCTTCATCGAAAATGGCCGCGGCCAGAATACTACAGAGGAGATGTGGTGACAGCCTGTTCCTTCCGAGCAGCCAACCTTTTTTCCCATACGGCTGGCGGCAGGCTTCGCAAATCACTGCATAGCGTTCGTTCAAATATTTGCAGTTAGAGCAGGACCACATCCCGTCTGGCTTTTGCATACCTATTCCAAGAAGAAATCGCGCGCAAAAAGCGATTATGCCAACCCAAACCCATGAGGGAATCGCCAAAGCCAATAGCGCATTTTCGTCGTTTGCCCGGCCCAGTAAGCCGAGCGTGAAGCCGCCGAGAAATTGAATCAGCAAATGCCCAACAACGGAAAGAGTTCCCCAAACCCAGGGATTTCCACCGCGGCCTCGTGCATACGCGGCGATGCCGCCAGTGGTCACAATCAGGAGGAAAATTTGCAGCACAGATCCTCCGCGCTACAGCACAACGGTTTCTAGGTATTCGCCAAAGACGCGGCGCAAGGCGTCAGAAATTTCGCCAACTGTTGCATACGATTCGACTGCGTTGAGGATCGCCGGGAACAAATTTTCGGTAGTGCTCGCGTGTCGTGCGAGTTCTGCTAGCGCGGCCTCCGTTTTGGCTGCATCGCGTCTCGCGCGCAGGGCTTGCAAACGACCAACTTGAGACCGCTCAATTTCTTCGTTTATGCGAAGCAGAGGAATCGTACGCTCCTGCTCGGCTACGAACTCGTTCACACCCACAACAACTTGTTCCTTGGATTCCACCGCCCGCTGGTAGTCGTACGCCGCTTTCTGGATTTCGCCCTGTACGAATCCAGATTCAATCGCGCGAAGCATTCCACCCAGCGCGTCAATTTTTTCAATATATGCTGTCGCGCCCCGTTCGATTTCATTCGTTAGATGTTCAATCGCATACGAACCGGCAACTGGGTCAATCGTATTCGCAACTCCTGTTTCATGCGCGATGATTTGCTGTGTGCGCAAAGCGATCAGCGCAGCGTCCTCCGTGGGCAAAGCCAGCGCTTCATCCATGGAATTCGTATGCAGCGACTGGCAACCGCCCAGCACCGCGGCGAGCGCCTGAATTGCTACGCGAACGATATTGTTTTCCGGTTGTTGCGCGGTGAGCGAAGATCCCGCTGTCTGCGCGTGAAAGCGCAAAAGCAGAGACCGTGGATCCTTCGCCTGGAAGCGTTTCTCCATGATGCGAGCCCATAAACGCCGCGCCGCGCGGAATTTTGCAATCTCTTCAAGCAAGTCACTGTGCGCGTTAAAAAAGAAGGAGAGTTGCGGCGCGAACTCGTCCACGGCCAGTCCTGCATCGAGCGCTGCTTGAACGTATGCAATGCCGTCGACAAGCGTGAATGCAACTTCCTGCACTGCAGTCGAACCGGCCTCGCGAATGTGATACCCGGAAATCGAAATCGTATTCCAGCGCGGCAGGTTGTCTTTGCACCAGGAAAAAATATCCGTAACGATGCGCATCGCCGGCCGCACGGGGTAAATATACGTTCCGCGCGCGATGTACTCCTTCAAAATGTCATTCTGCACCGTGCCGGAAAGTTTGGAGAGATTTGCGCCTTGTTTTTTTGCGACCGCAACGTAAAGACAGAGCAAAATAGCTGCGGTGGCGTTGATGGTCATGGACGTGGAGACGGTTTCGAGTGGAATGCCTTCGAAAAGCGTTTGCATGTCTTCCAGAGAATCAATGGCGACGCCAACTTTCCCGACTTCCCCAAGCGCAAGGGGGGCGTCCGAATCCATACCGATTTGAGTTGGCAGATCAAACGCAACGGAGAGACCCGCTTGCCCTTTGCTGAGCAAATACCGATAGCGCTGGTTTGATTCGACGGCCGTGCCGAATCCGGCGTACTGACGCATAGTCCAAAGCCGGCCACGGTACATCGTGGGATAGACGCCACGCGTGAACGGAGATTCGCCCGGATAACCGATGTTTTGTTCTGCCGTAACCGCCCGGGTGTCATCCGGTCCGTAGAGGCGTTCGATGGGATTCCCAGAGAGCGTCGTGAAGCGGGGTTTGCGTTCAGGTGCGGGTGGCTTGGGCTGGTCTGGCATGTTCGTCAGGAAGATTGCAATCGGCGAGCGTTCCGAAACGATGTAAAAGAAAATCCCGCCATCAACACCGCAAGAAAAGCCGCTGTGCCAATCAGCCAATGGGCACCGTCTTTGCTCCACGCCCGAAATGCGTTTTGCGTCCAGAACAAGGCGAGCACAGCAAAGACTGCTCCCACAAGTTCATGGAACAATTGCTTCAACGCAAGCCAGAAGCGACGAAAACCACGCCTTGGCGGCGCTTGTGAAGGGACCGTCCGGGCGGCGGCAGACATAAGGACATCTTAGCGCAGGTCGCGGAACTGTACGAAAGTGCTGTAAACCGTTTGGAGACAACGAAAGCACATGCGCTTGTATCCAATCGAACTGAGTCCTAGAATAAGCTTAGATGTAAGGGGGAGCCAGCCTTGCAACTCGACGATCACCTGAAAAACTTGCTCCGTGAATTGGGACACGCGATCAATGACACGGTGTCTGAATCCGACCGTATCACGGGAGCGATAGCCGGAGTGCGCGCGCACGGATATGACATCGTGCTGAAGCTGGACGCGACGATCGGACTCGCAAAGCGCGACGGCGAAGGCAAAGAGACGCAGTTGACCACGCTCGACCGAAGATTTTTGGAGTCACTCAGAATTCAGGTGGATCAGGAATCGTTGCAGGAAGTCGAAGCGGACCGCAGGCCCGCTGCTCGCTTGACCATGACTCCTCAGGATGTGCGCTTTCTTAAATCACTAAGGATTGCCACGGACGACATCGAATGAAGCTGACAACACAATTCGGCGCGAAGCGATTCCTGGCCGCGGTCATTTTATTGGGCATAGGATGCGGAGTTTCTGCTGCGCAGGATCCGATTGTCGTGGCTGAGGCTGCGGCCATCGTGATTCAGACCATTAAACCGAAAAAGCAGCAGTCTCCTTACGCAAAATTTGAAGGCACTGTGATGAATGCGAATTCCATACTGATCACTGTGCGCTCCAAGGAAAACGAACTGGCCGTGCAGACCTTCACGCTTGCCGAAGAAGCCAGCGTGAAAATGCAGAAGCTCGTGGACAAGGGCGGCTACCAGTACGGCGACAAAGTTACCGTTTTTTACGACCCAGCAACGAACAAAGCCTATCGAGTAAAAGGCAAGGCTTCGAAGCCCATCTGACTTCGCGGAGCGTCCCATGCTTCGCCTGCCCGCTGTTGCAGGACAGTTTTATCCCGCCGATCCAAAAGAACTTCTAAACCTCGTTCGGCGGTTCTCGCAACAAGACACACCCGCAAACAAGCCGCGCGTTAAAGCCTGCCTTGTCCCCCACGCTGGATACGTCTACTCAGGTCACGTAACCGGAGCCGTGTTAGCGCGAATCGAAGTGCCGAGAAAAATCCTCATTCTCGGCGTCCGGCACCTTCCGCGCGGAGAAAATGCAGCAATCCTGAGTGAAGGAGCTTGGAGAACGCCGCTCGGCAACGCGCAGATCGCCCCGCAACTTGCTCAAAAATTGAAGGAGGAATGTCCTCTGTTAAAAGAAGATGCAATCGCGCACGAGCAGGAGCACTCTTTGGAAGTTCAGCTGCCCTTTTTGCAAGTGTTGGCGCCGGATTTCCAATTTGCGCCCGTCGCGCTGGGCACGATTCGATTCGAAGAGCTCGAGACCATAGGTGAATCGATCGCTCGCGTGCTTACAAACTCCGAAAAGGAAGTCCTGTTGCTCACAACTTCCGATCTAAACCATTTTGAAGACGAAGTGACAACACGAAAGAAAGATGCGAAGGCCATTGCACAACTGGAAGCGCTGGACCCTCGGGGCTTGTACGACGTTTGCCGTACGGATTCCATTTCCATGTGCGGACTCGGTCCGGCCGTTGCAATGCTCGTTGCGCTTAGAACGCTCGGCGCAACTCATGCGGAAACGGTGAAGTATGCAACTTCAGCGCCGGTATCCGGCGATCACAGGAGGGTCGTTGGCTATGCGGGAATGATTTTTGATTGACTCATCTCATCTTCAGAGAAATCGTTTCGAAAATAAAAGAGCGGCCTCATGGAAAGAGGCCGCTCTTTTGCTTGGAACTCGATTCCAAATCTAGTGCGGACGCCCGCCGGAGGAAGACGAAGAACCCGAAGAAGAACCCGAAGAGCGGGAGGAACTAGCAGAGGAGGAACTGCTGGAGCTTCCGGATGACGGGCGGGCCGATCCTCCCGAAGAGCTGTTTGGGGAGCTACCGCCCCAGCGTGATCCGCCCCCGGACGGAGCTGAGCTGCCACCACTCCGTGCACTTGATCCCGCAGCCGGAGGCCTCGGTGGCATTGCAGATCCGCGTGGCGCAGGGGGCGCGGAAGCTCGCGAAGCTGTGGGTGCCGACCCGCGCCCACCGGGCGCTTCCACGGCACGTCTCATGTCCGACGTCTTTGTCCCACCATTGCTCATGCCGGAATCTCTTCCGCCGGTGACCGCTCCGCTTTTGGTTTCCACGGTTACGCGTTCCGAAGAAGTAGCGGCTGCGTTGTTCACAAAGCGATGTTCCGCGGGATCAAACGTAATCCCTGATTCGCGGTTCGTAGCGACCACGCCTGGAAGAGTGCCTCCTCCAGCCATCGAGCGCACAACGCGAACCGGGGGCGCAGCGGTTGCCGTTGCGGAAGGCAAAACATCGCGCGCCGGATTCTTCAGATTTTTCCAGTTGTCGCCGCCGGCGGCGCCCACTCGTTCTAACACTCCACGCGTTGAAACTGGAAACACTCCTTCGCGCAAATTGATAGGTGTCTTTCCTTTTGCATCCAAAGGATGCGTCGGCACGAGGCCCACTTGGTTTCCGGAGCGCACCCAGGTCGCTGTCACTGGCCTCCATTGGCCGACCCGGCCAGTTCGCGAATACGGATATGGAACTCCGTGGGGAAAAGAGCCCACAGGACTCCAGACCCACCCGAATCCCGGCTGGTAAATCCAGTTCCCGTAGTGATACGGCAGCCAGCCCCAAGGTTGAGAGCCGATAAACACCCAGCCGCCGGAGCCGGGATCAAAGAGCCAATGTCCAAAACCAAAGGGATTCCATCCGAAAGAAACGCCATACGGACGCCAGCAATACCCATACCCCCCAACCGAATACCATGAACCGTATGTATATAAATCGCCGAATCCAGAAGTGTAATCGTACACGCCAGAATACTGCTGAGATGCGGTCAGCGCCGTTTGCGAGGACTCGATCCTGCCGGCCACCCATTGATCAAAATCATCCGCGTACGCTGCGCCGTCTACGGAAACCGATGCCGGATCCGAAGCATGCATGGAGAGCGATTGTCCTTTGGAAACTGGCGTAGTCTTGTTTTTGGTCAAAACCGAAATGTGTCCCTGAGAGACCTGAACATCGCTCCCGTCATCGTAGTTGTTCACACGAAAGCGAGCCTTTTCGTTGGCTTCGACGCTGAAGTCTCCGCCAGTCACGCTGAAATAGTCGCCGCGCCCCGGTTTTACGGAAAACGACGCCGAACCCTGCCGCAGAATCAGCCGCGTAGTGAACGAACCATCTTCAAGAGACAAGTCGTAGAATTCCAAGACCGTGTTTTCAGCCAAAAGCGCGATATTCCCGCTTTCAAATTCGACTTCCGCGCGACCGTTGTCCGTGGCCAGCGCGTCGCCTTGGTGGACAGGCATATTGAGCGTGGCGCTCTCCCATACGTTATCCGCAGATTGAAGTGGATCGCCGGATACGTTGTGCGTGATCCGCACGTCTCCTTGCACGTAGCTCAAGCGAATGATTCTCGCGTGCGACCCGTCGGCGAGCGTGGAGTCTGCCGTCAAACCTAGAGCTAGAAGAAGGAGAAAAAAAGGCAGGCGGAAGGTGGTCTTGCTGGTCATGACGTACCCCCTGGTGGGCACCGCGTCTCGTAAATAGGACGTAGTCGCGGGCAGTTGGGTTACCGAGCCCGTTTCGTTACTCAATAGTGGCTCATGCCAATGGAGGGGTCAAGGACCTTAAGTACTGATTCCAGAGCTGGTTCTGGCACGGGACTTCTGATGCACAGGACAGAAATTTTACATTGCCGGATTATTGACACACCTGGCCTGAATCATTAGGTTCAACAGAGGGGAACGCATGAGTCGTTCCCCGCGCACAATTCCAAAACCACAGGCCGCAAGACTTCCAATATGGGGTGTGGAAGTTTACTGGGTTGGGGGAGTAGTGAAGTCTCTTCACCGGGGGAAATTATGCAGCGCATCATTAGGTTTAGTGTAGGCATGGCGTTTCTAGTGGTCTTCATGCTCATAGGCGGCCGCGCCTATGGGCAGGGTGGCGCAACGGGCGCAATCAGCGGCGACGTTCTGGACGCAAGCGGCGGAGCCGTCGCCGAAGCAGAAGTTCAAATCATCAGCACCGCGACCGATTCGCTCGTTCGTAAAATCACCACGGGCGCCGACGGAAGTTTTGTGGCGACTCTGCTGCCGCCGGGCGACTACTATGTCGTCGTCAACAAATCTGGCTTCTCCGAAGCGAAGGTTTCCGCCATCGGAGTACGCGTGACGGAGACAACAAGAATTGCCATCACGCTAAAGACGGGATCCGTCAGCGAAAAGGTGGAGATTTCAGCAACAATCACGACAGTTGAAACGACCAACGCCACAACAGGGCAATCCATCGCCAAGGAGACCGTTCGAGAGCTTCCCTTGGCCACGCAGAACTACCAACAGCTTCTGACGCTTTCCACTGGTGCGCAAAGCGAATTGAATGCCGCGGCGCAGCTCGGCCGCGGTTCCGTGAAACTATTCGTTAACGGCCAACGCGAGGACAATAACAATTTTCTGATCGAAGGTATCAGCGCCACCGACTACAACGTCGCGCAAGCCACTTATGTTCCTCTGCCGAATCCGGACGTAATCCAGGAATTTAGAGTGCAGACATCGCTCTACGACGCGAGCCAGGGCCGCAACGGTGGAGGCAATGTCAACGCGATTCTGAGATCCGGCACGCGCGAGTATCACGGCGACGCTTATGAATTTTTCCGGAACGATGTACTCAATGCCAACGATTTCTTCCTAAATCGCGAAAACCAGGCACGGCCGGTGATAAAGCAGAACATTTTTGGCGTGAGCGTTGGTGGACCTGTCGCTAAGGAAAAATTCGGGTATTTCTTCTTGAACTATCAGGGCACGCGCCAGCGCAGTGGCCTTTCTCCGGGCACGTTTATCAGCACCACAATCCCGTCGCTCCCCACGAACCGCTCCGATGCTTCGATTTCCCAGGCGTTCTTTGGAAATACCACGACGGCAATCGATCCCGTGGTCAGCAAGCTGCTGAATTTCCAAAGCAACCAGTTTGGCGGCTCGACTAATGGCTTCCTCATCCCAAGTAGTGATCCTGCCACCGGGGCTTTTGCGATCAGCAGTCCGGGCAAATACACCGACGATCAATTCACGTCAAACTGGGATCGCGAATTTCGTGGCGGACAGGATAAGCTCTCGGCGCGATTCTTTTTTTCCGATGCCGAGACCTTTCTGCCCTTCGGCGGCGGAGACTTGCCGGAATCGCTCGGCAGTACTTTGGCGAGCAGTGTGAGTTCGACTGCCCTGAACTTTCCCTTTGACACTCCTGTCCGTGCCCGTTTCCTAAATGTGACCGAAACCCATCTCTTTTCGCCGACTCTGGTCAACGAATTCCGTTTTGGTTTCGTGCACATAAACGACGAACTAAATAACGTTCCGCCGGTCACTACCTCGGACCTAGGAATCGATCGTCCGACCAACAGCGTCACCAACTCCATCTATAAATTTGTTTTCGCCAGCTCCGGTTTTGAAATCGGCCCTGCTCCTTTCGGAAACCAATCTCAAGATCAAAACAACATCAACTTTGTGGATACCGTAAGCTGGGTCCGCGGAGCTCACGTATTCCGCTTCGGCGGCGAGTTCACCCGAGTGAGCCTTGACAAGAATTTTCCGCAGGTCTTCAACGGCGAACTCTTCTTTACGAACACACCCGACGGCAATACCGACTTCCAGAACTTCCTCCTTGGCACACCGCAATTTAGCTTCGGTGGCGGTGGCCTTTCTAATCATGAATATCGTTCGAACAACTTTGCTGTTTTCGTTCAGGACGACTGGAAAATCCGGCCGAACCTCACGCTGAATCTCGGCCTGCGCACCGAAATTCTCGGCGCCTTCCATGATGACCTCTGCCACATCGGCAATCTCGATCCCAAGTTGGCCAACTCCGGCGAGTTTCCCTTTCTTTATCCTTCCTGCGTCAATAAGTTGAACCTGGCGGGATTGACCGGGAAATCGAACAGCACGACCTTCGACAATAACTATTCGACGGGCATCGGTCCCCGCCTCGGCCTGGCCTACGATTTATTCGGCCATCACAACACCACGATCCGAGCAGGTTATGGCATCTACTACGTCCGTGAAGACGTCGGCACTGCTGACCAAATGTCCTTCCAGACGCCATTTCTGCCGGTGGCCTTCGGAGGTGGCGCAGCCGGTTGCCTCGGTTCATATTTTTCTGCAACTCCCCTACCCGGTTGCCCGAACCCCAACCCAAACGCGCTCCCGCAAGCTGGCACACTCGACCCGAACTTTGTTCCTTGCCTGAACGTGTTTCAAGGCTTTACAGACAACGACACAACGCAAGCAGGCATATATGGCAAGGCCTCCGGTGCTGCCTGCCCTGGGCCGCTGCAGACCCTCGGAATTTTCGGCCTTGCCGTGCCGCGACACTTTGTCGTGCCCAACACTCAGCAATGGAATCTCACACTTCAGCGAGCTCTTGGCCGTGAATGGGTGCTTGAAGTTGGCTATGTCGGCACCAAGGGTACCCACCTGCGCGAAACGCGCGATGCACTCCAATCTCAGGATGCGTCGCCCGCAAACCCAGTCGTAGTGGGCGGACAGCAAATCACTGCAAACACTTTTGCAAACGCCGTCGCTCGTTCGCGTGCGCAGGGTATCAATGGTTACAACGGCTTCCAGTTGTTCGCCAATGACGCCTATTCCCACTATCACTCGCTGCAAACAACGCTTTCGCGCCGTTGGTCGGCCGGTTATTTCCAGGCCGCATATACGTTCTCGAAATCCACCGACGCCACTTCCACCGGCAATACGGCATTTAACAGTGCATTCAACGATGAATCCACGCTGGACGCTTCTCGCGGACTGTCTGATTTCGACCGCACGCATCGTCTCGCCGTTAGCTATCGCTATGACTTGCCCTGGTTCAGGAACGGAACAGGTCTGAAAGGCGCGTTGCTCGGAGGCTGGGCAATCAGCGGCATCACATTGGTACAGTCCGGTTCACCGTTCTCTGTGCTCGATTCCGGTGCGGGTAGCGCTTTCTTGGGCCTTGGCTCTGCTCCAGGGGTGGAAACCGCCAGTCTCGCCAACGGTGCATCCCTTTCGAGCGGTTTGAGTCACGGAAGCATCGGCACGAGGATTGACGGATATCTGAATCCCGCCGCCTTCACCACCGCTCCGCTTCTCTATCCCACGCAATGCGATCCCACTCAGGCTGATCCGACAGTCTTTCCGAATTCCAATTTCTGCACGACTGGATTCGGAAGTCTCGGTCGCAACACTTACCGCGGTCCAGGCCAGCAAAACTGGGATTTCTCGCTTCTCAAAACCTTTAAGATCACTGAGCGGCAATCCCTGCGTTTTACTACGGACTTCTTCAACACGTGGAATCATGCCAACTTCGGCAATCCCTCTGGAACTGACGTGGAAAGCATCAGTCTTGCAAACAGTCCGTTCGGCAAGATCACCAGCACCCTGGGTACGCCGCGATTGATTCAGTTCTCGCTGCGGTACGCGTTCTAGCTATCCTTCGTAGTCAACTTCCATCCAAAGGCGCCTCGACTGAGTCGGGGCGCCTTTGCTTTTTGCGTGTAGAATTCTTTAGGGAGCAAGAAAATCGATGAGCCCCGGGAATAGAATCCGTTTACTGGAACAAGATCAGGTTACGCCGGAAATTGCCGCCGTTTATGATGCGTTGCTCGCGACGCGAGGTGTTGTCCCGAATATGTTCAAAGTGCTGGCCCACGCACCGGCGATTGCTCCGGCCGTGGCAGGTTTTCTGAAACCACTCTTGTCCGATGGGGCTCTCGACGGCTGGTACAAGGAATTGATTGCCGTACGTGTCTCGCAACGCAACGCCTGCGAGTACGCCATTCGAGCGCACGGCATTTCCGCGCGTCAGAAAGGCGCGACGGAAGAACAAATCGCAAGCGTCACCGATTTCGAAAACGGCTCCTATTCTCCAAAAGAAAAAATTGGTTTCCGCCTCGCCGACAAACTGCACTTGGGTGCTTCAGCCGTGGACGACAGTTTTTTTACCGAATTAAGTACGGTGTTTTCGGAACCGGAGGTTGTCGAGTTGTTTCTGACCGCGGCAGCGTTCGAAATGTTTCCACGCTTCATCGACGGGCTCCGGATTCCGGTCACTCCGCCGCCCGCCGCGAAATGATAGACTGCTGCCCATGGGTTCCCTGCGAATTGCAACACGCGTTTCACAGCTAAAAGGCGAAGGCGCACTTGCCGTTTTCAGCCGCGCAAAGGAACTCGAAAAGCAGGGCCGCTCCATTATTCACCTGGAACTGGGTGAGCCTGATTTTCATCCGGCGCCCCCTGTAGTTGACACTCTGCGAAGCGCTGTAGCCGCCGGCCGCGACCGCTATTGCGCCACGCGTGGCATTCCAGCTTTGCGCGAAGAAATCGCAGTGTATCTAAAGCGTACGCGTCGTCTTGACGTCCAACCAGAAGAGGTTCTCGTCGCACCAGGGTGCAAGATGGCGCTTTCGCTCGCCATGATGGCGCTCATCGAGCCGGGCGACGAAGTTCTCTACCCTGACCCGGGTTTTCCCATCTACCCATCCTTTACGCGCGGCCTCGGGGCAAAAGCGGTGCCGTTTGGATTACTGGAGAAAAACAAATTTCAGCCGGACTTGGACGAAATCGCTGCGAAAATTACCTCCAAAACAAGCGTTTTGATTTTCAATTCTCCGAATAATCCGACCGGAACAGTCTTTGACGAAAAAGCGGTGCACGGCCTTGCCGAATTGGCCAAAAAACACGATCTGTGGCTCCTCAGCGACGAAATTTACGCGCGTATTCTTTTCGGCGGCGAATATCTCTCCCCGTGGGCTTTGCCCGGAATGGCGGAGCGCACCATCATCATTGATGGCTTTTCAAAAAGTTTTGCCATGACTGGCTGGCGGCTCGGCTACGGCGTCGCGCCAAAGCATGTAATTGACGCAATGGATTTACTCGTGCTGAATACCTTCACCTGCGCCGCGGAATTCACACAAATAGCCGCAATCGAAGCCCTGCGCGATTCGACAAATGCTGTAGATGCTATGACAGCGGAATACAGAAAGCGCCGCGACCTCTTTGTCGCAGGACTCAATCAAATCCCCGGTTTCCGCTGCCAATCGCCGGATGGCGCCTTCTACGCGTGGGTCAATGTGGAAGACACGGGCTCTAGCGCGGAGGAAATTCAAAGAGCTCTACTCGACGATGCAGGCGTCGCGGCCATTGCCGGAGCCGCCTTTGGCGCAGAGGGCAAGAATTATCTTCGTTTCTCGCTGGTCAGCGCACGCAACTTGCTGGAAGAGGCTTTGGAAAGAATACAGCGCGTTGCAGTTAAATGGCGCGCCCCAGTTACAAAGTAGCTGCTACAAACCGTGTGAAAATTCCAGATTCGAACGTACGATACTCACTATCTTAACGGGGGTTCGAATGAAGCGCGTGGTTCCACTGCTGATTCTTTTGGTGATTTGCATGAGCACAGCGCCAAAACTCGCCGCCCAAACGAGTCCATTTCCTTCCTCCGACTTTCCCGCCATCTACGATCGTCTTTCGCAAAAAATTGAGCGAATCCCGATTTACGACAACCATGCGCATCCCGGCTTTGCGGACGATTCCGATGTGGATGCCATGGCTTCACCGCCAGAGGAAAGTAGCGTCCTTCGCTTGCGCGACGACAATCCTGAATTCGTCACCGCGGCAAAAGCTCTTTTCGGCTATCCCTACGACGACTTCAAACCGGAACACTCCAAATGGCTCGCGGACAGGAAAAAAGCGGCAGAGATGAAAGGCGACTCCGCATATTTCGACACCATCCTGGACAAACTGAACGTGGACATCTGCCTCGCCAATCGCGCCTTCATGGCCCCTTATCTTGACCCCAGGCGGTTCCACTGGGTCTTCTTTGGCGACTCGTTCTTCTATCCCTTCGACAATCAGGATCAAAAAGCAAACACTCCAGACATGGGCGTCTACGTGCCACTGCAGGAAAAGATGCTCCTTCGCTACAAGAAGCAGATGAATATGGCTGGATTGCCGACTGTGCTTTCAGATTATGAAGATTTCGTTCGTCGCACCATGCAAGACAACCAGAAGCGCGGTGGTGTGGCGATCAAGTTTGAAGCAGCCTATTTTCGTTCGTTGTATTTCAGCGATCCCCCGCGCGAAAAAGCGGCAGCGATCTACGCGAAATATAAGGACGGCGGAGTTCCCACCGCCGACGAATACCGCCTCTTTCAGGACCGCATCTTCCGCGTGATGGTAGACCAGGCGGCAAAATTGAAATTGCCCATGCACTTTCATACTGCCGTGGGCATTGGCGATTACTTCAGCCTGCGCCAGGGAAACGTCCTCAACCTCGAAAACGTATTGCGCGATCCGCGCTACAAAGGTGTGACGTTCGTGCTCGTCCACGGAGGCTGGCCCTACGAAAAGGAGGCCGCTTTGCTTACGGCCGTAAAAAACGTGTACCTCGACACCTCGTTTCAATCGGAGCTGCTCTATCCTTCCCAATTCAAGGGTGTCCTGAAGCAATTGCTCACGCTCTATCCGGACAAAATGATGTACGGCTCCGACGCCTTTCCCTTTAACGACGCGCTCGGCGCGGAAGAGAGCTTCTGGCTCGCGGCAAGGACCACCCGCTCCGCGCTCTCTGCTGCGCTCGCGGAATTGGTGGCCGAAAGAGCCATCAGCGAAGATAAAGCAGTCGAATTGGCGCGGCTCTATCTTCACGACACCGCCGCCAAGCTTTACGGAGAAAAGAAATGAGCGGCGTAATTGAACCAAAACACATTCCCTGGAATACCGTCGAGCGGGAGCACTTGAACCCGCTCATTGACCGCGAAATGCTCGTCGGCACGGACATCATGTTGGCGCGCGTATTGATGAAAAAGGGCGCGCACGTTCCCCTGCATCATCACCACAACGAGCAAGTGACTTACATTCTCGAAGGCGCCTTGAAATTTGCCATTGGCGGCAAGGAAATCGTAGTGAAGGCCGGGGAGGTCCTTTGCATCCCTTCCAACGTGCCCCACGAGGCTTGGGCTCTGGAAGACACGGTGGATTTGGACGTTTTTAACCCGCCGCGCGCGGATTGGCTGAATAAGACTGACGATTACCTTCGCCACGGCAAGTAGACGCGGATTGGCATGTGCCTCGGCCCGTGCCCATTAGAAGCATCCTATTTGATTGCGTGTCATACCTGAGAAATAGCATGGACAAACCTGCCGCTGGTTGTTTACCGTTACAGAGTAGCCGAACCAGGCGTGGGGCCCGCAATCTAAGGAATATGAACATGAAACGGTTAGTTCTGGCTGTAATCACAATTCTAGGAAGCGCCGGCCTTGCCGCAGCGCAAGACGCCGCGCTTGACTTCAATATGCCGAAGGGGAACAGCGTCCCCAGGTTCACCGCCGCCAGTGAGGGCATTCAGCTTGTTTCGACCGTGAATGGCGACACCGTGGCTGCGCCGATCGCGAATCCCACGGCCCAACCCGCCTTGCCGCGGCCGCAACCCAAGTTTTACTACGGGAACAGCGAGGATTATCGCTTTCAACTTGGCGTCGGTTACGAGTACGTTCGCTTTCACTCCGCTCCTTTCGACGCAAACCTGAATGGTTTCCACACTTCGTTGACCTACTACCTCAATGATTGGTTTGGATTGGAAGGCAATACTGTGGCTGCTTTTGGAACGAAGATTAGCGGCGCTACGTCCAAGTATTTTCTTTATACCGGTGGAGGTCGTATCGCCTGGCGCGATGCGCGTCGAAGATACGAGCCGTGGATGCATGTTTTAGTCGGCGGCCTCCACATGATCCCGCAAACGATTGCGGGCGGTAAGAACGGATTTGCGCTTCAAACCGGTGGCGGTGCGGATATTCGATTAAACAGCCGCTTGTCCTTCCGCGTCGAAGGCGACTACGTTCGCTCGCAGCTGTATTCACAGTCGCAGAACAATTTCCAGTTTGGCGGCGGCGCAGTCATACACTTTTAGTCCTTAGGCCATAGTTTCCTCGTACGCAAACCTCTATCGTTCTGTCGTTCCGAAGAATGCCCCTTGCCCATTTCTCAGGTCCCGCCCATAGGAAAGCACGATGGAAACGCTTCCCAACACCCGCAATTTCACTTGCACTCCCGTATCTACCAACCATCGCTGGTCTCCGAATACGCCGGAAACGTCCGTGATCTTGCCCGTATCAAGAAACGGTCCGGCTTGGACCCGGAAAAACCCTCCATCGTAAAGAGTTTTGTCGTATTCAGAATTGAGAAGCACATACCGGCGGCCCAGTGGAGCGCGGCCCTTCTTTCCGTCCGTTGTCGCACCGTGGCCGCGCAACCAGAGACTGCTGTCGCGGTCCAGGCCTAATTCAAATAGTTGGTCCAGCGGCACGTCTCCAAACATATTCGAACCGCGAATCTGTACTCGGACTTCGTCATCGTCTCCTCGTGCGTGCGGTAACCACTGCGCACGCAGCGACCCGCCCAGCGTTCCAAACGATCCGAGCTCATCCTTGAAGCCACGGCCAAAGCGCGATTCGGCACTACTTTGCAGCTTGAATCGGCGTTCAGGCACGCGCAGAAGCGTGCGGTCCACCCCAAGCCACGCTTCCATGGAAGTGCTGCTCGTGAAAAATGGCGCAGCCGCCGAAGTCAGGCTTGTGCCTTCATTCAGAAATTTCCGGCTGATGACTCCCGCTCCTGCGTTCCAGCTCCAGTTACCATTCACGACCGATCTCAATTGGATTCCACCCTCGAGCCGGCGCAGATTTAAGTCGTTAATGGGCGATTGCGAACCGGAAAAAGTCTGCGATAAGTTCCAATTTTCATCTCGCGCGTCAACGAAAACAGAAACAACGCGGTCCGCCCGCCCTTCTATCGGCGAAGAAAGCGAAGCAAACACACGGCGCTTTTGAGCATCCCAGCGAACAAGGGAAGAAAAATTAATCGCTCGGTCCGCGATGTTGTACCACTCCGGATAAATCGTTTGATAAGGAACGCCGCTCAAAAGCGAAACGACTCCACCCCAAGTCGAATTTCCCCAGCCCTTGCGTTCGCTCAGATGAACGATCGCTGCATAATCGGTTTCGCCCGCAGGCGCCAATTCCACGCGCGACTGCGGAAAAACGCCGAGGTTGTCCAGGTGAGCGCTGGTAGTGAGCAGGGAATTTCGTGTCAAAACCTGCGGAGCGGAGAAGACAATCGCGGCCGAAGTGAGTTCTTCTTGCAGATGTGGTTTTGGATCCAGGGAAACCCGCGCAAGCCTCGGCTTCTCGAGGGGACTCCAATACTTCAGCGCCGCATCCAGGTTTCCTTCGAGCAGATAAATCGTTCCCAGAAATTCCTGCGAATACTCGTCTTTAGGATTCAACCGCAGCGCCCTGCCCAGATCATTTTTCGCAGCCGGAAAATCCCTCAGCCGGTATTCCGCACCTGCACGCTCGATTAGAAAGCGCGAATCAGTCGGAGCCTTCCGCTGCCCCAACGAAAACGCATCGCGTGCCTCCTGCCAACGCTCCAGATGCACAAGCGCCATACCGCGCAAGTAATCGAGCTCAGCAGATTGCGTCGCGGGCCCGCTCGCGAGTTCCGCTGTCTCTTCCCATTTTTTCTCGGCATAAAGCTTTTGTGCCGCGCTGACGCGGTATTCCGCGTCCGGGGGCTGTTGGGCAAACGAAGGTGCCGCATTCGGAACGAGCAGCACTGCGGCTAGGCTCGCCACTAGGAAGGATTTCACTCGGGGTGTTTTGGAACGGCAAGCAGCGTCCAGTTGTTGGTCCTGAGCCATTCCTTTTCGAATTCCGCACGTTCCACGCGGAACAATTTCCCTCGTTCCGGATCATTCAGGAGCACGGCTTCCTGTTGGCGGTCAATTCCAACCACCACAACGTAATGCAGGGAAGCCTTCGCGCCGGGTCGGATACTCGCGATCAAGGGGCGGCCTTGTTCGACGTGAGACGCCAGATCGCTCCACTCCCCGCGGAAAATATACGGCGAAAATCCCGCTTCGCGCAAAAACTGCTCGATCGCCGATGCGCGAATCCCGTGAGCCTCTTTCGAATACAATTCGCGCTGAATTTTCTCCGCATCCAGACGTTGCGGTGGGAGCTTGGTTCCTTTTTGACTCCAATACTGCAGAACCATCGAAAGGGCGGCAGAACCGCAGCCTTCCTTTTCCTGATGGACGTAAGGAACGTCCAGCCAAATCCCGCTGCTGGCTCCCGTGCACAGGACCGGAGCCAGCAGCAGCACGCCAAGAATCAGCCGCGTGTGCACATCTTCCTTCTTTCGTGTTGCGTTAGCGAACCGCTACGATGATTAAAACAATGGCGGCAATAATTATGATGATAATCAGCAAGTCGCGATCGCTGAAATTTCCTGCCGCGATATCCTTTTGCACGGCGCGGGATTGCGCTGCCAGCCGCGCTGCGTCTTCATCGCTTAGCTGGCTGACCGCTTTGTTCACCTGTTGGAAGTCCGCACCCGCCGATTTCAGCGCTTTTTGCCCTTGTTCCGTGGAGAGCAAATCGTGAATTGCAGCTTCATTCGAACCGCGTTCGTCGGAGGCCTTTTGGACGTCTTTCCGCAGATCCCGTGTGGAAACTGCGTGTTCTTTCTCTTGCGCAAAAATGGGTCCGGTGGCTCCCGCTATCAGACCGGCAAGCAGTAATAGGCCCACGTACAAACGTGTGCAGAACTTCATCGTTTCCTCCAATTTTGTCTGGGCTCTAAAATTCTACGGAAAGAAGGAAACGCAAACAAGTACAGAGAATCCTCGAGTGGGCGGAAGAACAAATACCAAAGCTAGGGTTTTGCGGGAGTTGTCTGGTACTTCGAAAGATCAACTTGCTGCCATTCGCCGCGCTGGATGCCCGCCCGGATCTGTGCGGGGGTCTTCTTTTTTTGCGTCTGTTCGTAGGAATAGATGCCTTCACGGATACAAACATCGCAAACAGAACCATGGTTCCCTGCAAAACAATCGAGCAGACTTCCATGGCCCAGGCTGCGATCGCAATGGCAATAGCACGGCTGTTGATACAGGACCTTTTTCACTTTCGCCGCAAGGGCGTATGCGTTTTGCACGATTGGATTGCTAAAAGACGTCGGGTCCACCGTTTGCGGCAGAGGCCCCGCGGGAACTTGGGAATGAAATGCTGGCGTGGGCTCTTCCGACTGCCCGACAGCTCGTGCAGTACTCGAAGTCGCTCCTTGCGGCCAAGCCAGCAGCCCAAGCGCCGCGAACGAAAGGAGCACAACGACCGCAATCCTCGGTAAAGAATTCATTCGCCCCTCACCTGAAAGTCTGCGGCCAAAGCCGCGCGATTTACTTTCCCGAAGAAGCGATAAAAGAATCATCGCTTATTCGGCCGCGGCGGCGCACATCAATTCCCAGCCGCTTAATCTTCTGATTGAGTGTCGAAAGCGGAATCATGAAGCGCTCCGCTGCTTCCGTCTGATTCCAGTTGGTCCGCTCCAGCATGTCCACAATGATTCTGCGCTCGATCTCGTCCATGATCTGAAACAGAGACGGCTGCGAGTTATCGGCAGACGAGCGCGAACCCGCTTCTCCCGGCAGTGGCGGCATGAATTCCGAAAGTTGCAACCGCACGCCACGCACGATTTCCTTGCTGCGAATGCTTTCCGGAAGCAGATCAACGTCCACGCGCTCCGAGGTTGAAAGCACCACGGCGCGTTCCACCACATTCTCCAGTTCACGCACGTTACCCGGCCAGTCGTAGTCCATCAACAATTTCATCGCGCCCGGAGTGAACAGCCGCATGGGCTTCGTATTTTCCTCGCAATAGCGCGTCATGAAGTGCGCTAGCAGCATTGGAACATCTTCGCGGCGCTCGCGCAGCGGCGGCAATTGCAGGTGAATCACATTCAAACGGTGATACAAATCCTCGCGGAATCGCCCTTCGCGAACCAACGTCAGCAAATCAATATTGGACGCCGCAACGATGCGCACATCGACCTTGAGTTGCTCCGTCCCGCCCAGCCGCATGAATTCGCGTTCCTGAATCACGCGCAGCAACTTTGCCTGTGTCTCCGGGCTAATCGTCGCGATTTCATCGAAGAAAATCGTTCCCTGGTCGGCAACTTCAAATAGGCCTTTTTTCGAAGCTACCGCGCTCGTAAACGCACCCTTCACGTGGCCAAAAAGCTGCGATTCCAGCAAATCTACGGGGATCGATCCGGTATTCACAGGTACAAACGCTTTGTCCACGCGAGTGGAACCCGAATGAATGGCTTTGGCGATTAGTTCCTTGCCCGTGCCGCTTTCTCCGCTGATCAATATGGTCGAGCGCGAAGGCGCCACCTGCGCCACCAGGTCCAGCAGCGTGAGCATCTTTTCGCTCTTGCCGATAATGTTCGGGAAGTTAAAGCGCTGCTTCAGCGCGCGCTTCAGTTGGACGTTTTCATCGCGCAGCCGGCGCGATTCCACCGCCTGCGCCACCTGCGCGAGCAGTTCGTCGTTCGACCACGGCTTGGTGATGTAATCCATCGCGCCGTTCTTGAACGCGGCGCGTGCCATGTCAATCGAGCCATACGCGGTAATCAGTACAATCGGAAGATGCGGGTCACGCGTGCGAATTTCGCGCAGCAGGTCAATTCCATTGCGGTCCGGCAGGCTCACGTCCAGCAACAAAAGATCGAACGGCCGCTCTTCCAGCTTCCCCAGTCCGGATTCGCCCGTATCGGCGCTCGAGACGCCGTAGCCCTCGCCAGAAAGTAGCAGCTCCAGCCCTTCGCGAATTTCCGATTCGTCATCAACAACTAAAATGGAGCCCTTAGACATGTACCGGCTTCCTGACGGCGGGGAACTCGACGTGGAATGAGGTCCCCTTTCCTGGCGTCGAGCGAACATCGATTTTTCCTGCATGCTCCTTGATGATTCCGTAGCTTACGGAAAGGCCCAGGCCCGTACCGCGGCCACTCGCCTTCGTCGTGAAAAACGGATCGAAAATCTTGTGAATGTGCTCGCGCGGAATGCCTGCGCCTGTGTCCACGATTTCGATTTCCACGCTTCCGTTGTGCGCCGCCGTTTTCACTTCCAGCATGCCTCCGCTCGGCATGGCGTCTCGCGCATTGAGAAAGAGGTTTAGAAAGACCTGTTGCAGCTTGTTTGCGGAGCCGCGCACCGAGGGTAGCGGATTGCCCAGATTCTTAACCACTTGAATCTGCGAAGTCTTAAGAGGGTGTGCCACGAGAGACAACGTTTCCTCGACAACCTTGTTCACGTCCACGTTCGCAAGTTCTGCGGCCCCGGTGCGCGAAAAATTCAGTAGATTGTTTACGATTTCGCTTGCGCGGAACGTTTGCTTCACAATCTTTTCGATGATCGTGTGGCGGGGATCCTCTTCGGGCATCTGCTTCGCCAGCATTTGAATGTAGTTGGAGATAACCGCGAGCGGCGTATTCACCTCGTGCGCCACGCCCGCCGCCAGCAAGCCCAGGGAAGTCAGTTTTTCCGTCTGCGACATCTGCTCTTCCATGCGATCGCGCTGCGTGACGTCGTCGAAGAGCAACAAGCGTCCGATCCGCTCGCCGGCCTTGCTGACGAGCGGCGTAATCGAAACGTTCAACGTCAACGATTTTCCCTGATGCTGCAGCCGCTGCTTGTAAATTCCGGTGACCTGTTCCTCATCGCCACGCGCAACAATTTCCGCGGCAAGTTCCGCAGGAAGCAACGAATCGAGCCGTCGTCCCACGGCTTCCTGCCGTGTCACTCCAAAAAGCTGTTCCATGCGCGTGTTCCAGCTCTCCACGATGCCGGTGAGGTCCACCGCAAGAACGCCGATATTCAGCGATTCCACGATGTTTTCGCTGAAGTCCTTCAGGCGCGCGATCTCCAGCGCCTTCTGTTCCAATGAGCTGTAGAGCTGCGCATTGTCCAGCGCAACCGCCACATACCCGCCGATCGTGGTTACGAGTTCCACGTCATCGCTCGAGAGGAAATCTCCATCTACCGTCTTTCCGAGTCCGAGCACAGCCACGGTGTGTTCTCGGATCCGGCAGGGAACGAAATAGTTCAGATCCAGCTGCTCCAGCGTGCGCCGCACGGACTCACTGACGTCCGCGGTCCGCGGTGACTCGAAAAAGAGCGCGCCGGCGGCGAGCTCAGGACGGCTCGGTTCAAGGAAACTCAAATCCAGCGGTTCACTCGTGCGCAAACCCATGGAACGTGCCAGCCGCAGTTGTCCCGGCTGTTCCGTGTCTTCCACGAACACCGCGATGCGGTCCACAAGCAGCGTTTGTGATACACGATCCATCACCGAGCTGAGCATCGGATCCAGCCGCACTTCATTCGTCAGCGCGCTGCCAAACTCAATCAGCGTGCGGCGGTAATCCAGGCGGTCCCTGTAGAAAAACCGGTCCAGCCGGCCCTGGAACCATTGGCGAAATGGCTCGAAAATCGAAGCAGCGATGACGATCGCAAGAACCGCTCCCCATTTTCCGTTCGCCTGCGTGTGAAAAACGAGCCCGATCAGTCCGATAAACGCGAAGAAAACAACGAGCACGCCTGCGGTCGCGGCGGTGTAGGCGAGGCCGCGCTTGAAAATGATGTCCACGTCCATCAAGCGGTAGCGAATAATGGCGTAACCGAAGCAAAGCGGAATCAGAACTAGGCTGAGCACGGAAAACTTCATCCAAACGCCAACCGTCACGCCCAGCACGAATGGCACGATATAAAGCAACGCGCATGGCACGCTTCCCACAAAAGTGCCGCCCATCAGCCATTTCAATTGTTGACGCAGCACGCCGGAGGGCGCATTTCTGTAACTGAAATAAAAAACAAGGCTCGTCGCTAGATAACACAGCCCCAAATATCCAAGCTCCATTTGGTCCAATGTAACTCGCGCGCCGAACGAGGCCCAAAATCCGAAATTACTGGTTGCTACCAAGACGTGCACGGCCAACAACACAACGGGGATCGAGTAAACCAGCAGCCAGTTTCTCACTGAACGTGAAGCGGGTTCCGTGCGCTCGGGAAAGACGAGCGCAAAATGCAGCAGCAGTGTGGGAGCAAGGAGTCTGGCAACGATTCCCGCCCAATACACTTCGTAATCGAATGCGTCCAGCTTTCCGCTGTAGTGGAACGAACAGAAAATAAACGAGACGAGGCAGAAAATGTAAAAGTGAATGGCACGAGGCGCATTCCACCGCTTCCATAGAATAAAAAATCCGATGAAGAGATAGAGCAGCCCGGCGAAGCGCAGGTAGTTTTCAATGGACGCGGGTTTTTCGGCGGGCGTCGTTACCAGCGGTGTTTCGAACTCTTCGCCGCTGCGCGAGAGCTTGTACCGAACCTGCGTCCACAACCCTGCCCGCCACAGTTTCTTGGTAGCTTGAATGGAACTAAGTACAGCCGTTCCATTTATTTCGATCAGCTGATCGCCAGTTCGAATCCCGGCTTTTTGCGCTGGCGAATTTGGCGCAACATGCCAAGCCTCCACACCCCGGTCGGTATCACGCCAGGAAACGCCGTCATCCGGTGATTCAAAGCGCGCCCGCTGGTCGAAATTCAGGAGTGCAAACACGATAGCCGCCATCGTGGCTATCGCCAGAATGACCGCTCCCACTCTCGTGCCGATGGCCACGAGGACGGACACGACGCTGAGGCGAAAGTTTTGCTTCATCTGGCAGCTCTATCGGGCCTAGGCTACACCCCGAGTTGCAAATCTTGGGTGCAACTCCGGTTCCAATCTTTGGTAGTTGCGGGCGAAGCTAACTTGCTCTATGTCTATAACTTAGACAACGAGAAGGCACGGGACTCTGCGGAAATCCACATTATGGTATAGCGCCTACAGCTTTCCAAAACGGAGTACTATCTAAAACTGAACGCTCAAACCGCCGCGAACGGTTCGGAACGCCTGAACCAAGGTCGCTTGGCCGTCCCTAGTGCTTATGGGCACATACCCCTGCGCCAGCAGATTGTCGCAGTCGGCGATCGCCTCCCAACGGCCCAATCCGAACCTTGGCAACTGCTGCCTTATGGAAATATGCAGAAAGGGATCCATTTGAAAGAGCGACTCTCCATAATTATCAAGTCGCGAAAGGGCGGGGCCGCCAATCCATTTGTACCCTGCGGTCAGCTTGGTGCGCGAACGCCGCGCGTTCCATGAAACGTTTGTCCCTACGGAATTTCTGGACACGTTACGCAATGAATCACGAAGCGCGCCCGCCGTTTCTTCAGTCGGAGCAAGCACTCCTCCATACGCGTAAACCGTCGTCCACTCCAGATCGTCAGTCAATTTCTCGCGCAGGGCCACGCGCGCGCCCCAGCTGCTCGCGGATCCGCCGTCATACGCGAATCCATTGGAGAAGGTATCCTGGAAATAATCCGTCACGGGAAGGTCGTGCCCCTGGCCGAAGACAGCTTGATGACGGTTGTCATCATGAAATGCGGCCACCTGCAATTTGCCCTTTTCCCCAAGTTTGCGTTCGGCGGAAACCTCTTCGTGCCAACCGCTTTGCAGCACGGGCCTGCCCCCATGCCACATCAATGCAGGGAACGCATCTAGCTGGTCCAGCGCTTCGCCGAGCGCCGAACCCAAATCTCCGTTGTTTGTTTCGAGCAGGCCGGGTGCTCCAGGCTCCGGAGCAAAAATCAAAGCGGCCTTCCACATATCGTTAATCCGTGCTTCTGCCGAGAGCCGCGGGCGCAGGGAAGAAGCCGCCGAGCCAAGCCCAACCAAAAGGTATTCCGCTCCGTAGCGCACCAGGACGCGGTCTCCCACTGGAACCGCGCCGCCCTGATCAATCCGCACGCCGCGGAACGTAAGCCCGGTATCGCCTAGCTTCGCTTCGCGCAACACCACCGCCGTATGCGGGCCGGCTCCCAGCGTGCCGGTAGGCAGCCAGATGGTAGCGATTCCTCCCGAAGGGGAATCCTCATAGCTTATTTGCCCGGCAATGAGTAGCCGGCTCGCTCCGCCAAGTTTCTGGTCGTAAGCGAAAGAGGTTCCGGGAGCGGAAGCGATATTCGAAACGGAACCGGGGCGTCGCGCGCCATCTGTAAATTCCAATAACATGCGTGGAATTGCGCCACTCGCTTCGCGCCGTGAATCTGCCGCAAGAACGACCTCGTGTTCATTCCATTGCAATACGGGCCGCATCCCCGTCGCGGATCGCAGCACCCATTTCCAGTCATCGGCGTCTGCGGAGCGAGGCGCAGGCTGTCGCCGCAATTGATCCAGACTCGCGAACATGGACTCCATCTGGATGCGAACCATCGTCGTCAGATTTGCATTGATGCGCACGTGCTGCTGCAGTGTGGGGAGAAAACCGGCAAGCGTGACGCGAATGGAATAAAGTCCCGGCGTCAGCCTATCGCCGCGGAAAATGCCCTGCGTGTTTGTGAGGAAACTTTGCGAAGAAACAGCGCCGGCAACTTCAGGAACGAGTTCCACGCTCGCGCCCAGTTGCGGCGTACCACTAGCATCGCGAACGACGCCCGTCACCTTGCCGGCAACGGACTTCGACTGCGCAGCCGTTATGTTCGCCCCAAAGGACGCGCACGCCGCGCTCACGACCAGGGCCCCCAGGATTCGGAGCGATCCCTGTTTCACGATGCCTTACCTCCCCGGTTTAGAATTTGCCGCCGTCTTCATTGCTGGAGCCGTCGGTTCCTTCACCGTGAACTCTGCCGATCGAGTAATTGTTTGGTTCGTCAGGGAATCCGTTGCGTTAATTTCGAGCGTGTACTTTCCGGGGGCGAGCGTCGCCAGCGGCAGTAGGCGTTCAATCGTTACCTGATCACCGGACTGCTTCATGTCCGCCGAGGTTTCCTTGAACTGCATTACCTGTTGGTCGCCCTTCTTTACCGTATATTGAAAAGACGCGCTGCTTTTGTGCGTTGCCTCGTCGGGCTTCAGATTGTAAACCTGCATGTAGATACCAAGCTTGTCCGCCGTTGTGAAATCACCTTCGAGCCGGGGGCGCACCTTGGAAGAACCGAGCACAAATTGTCCCGCGCCAATCTGTTTCGCTGGAACATGTTCGATCTGGTCCGCAAGAATCAACGAGCTCGAGTCCAGTTTCGCATCGTCAAACTGATGCACTGCCAAACGCGTATTCACCACGCCTACGTTTCCGCTATGCACGTCCTTGATGACCAGATCAAGGCGATACAGACCGGGCCGCAGCGGCACCGCCTTCTGGTAAATCGATTGCAATTTTACGGACTGCTGAAAAAGCGAATCCGGGAAGTCGCGGCTCACCGCGTCTTCGAACGTCTGAACCACGCGTCCAGTCAGCGTGCTCACGCGGCCAAAAACATTCAACGTCGCGGAGTGCACACCATCTTTTGCCTGGAAGGAAAGCTGGCTGTTCGGTACTTGCACCGTCACAGGCACGAGCACGGTATCGTTCGTCACTTTCAGGAAATCCGTGCGCCAGGTGAAGTGCACCTGATCGCGCACAACGCGCGAAGTTACCAGCGATTCCAGATCCTTGAATTTCACTGGCGGAGCCTGCTGCACCTTGGCGTAAAGCTCCAGGCGGTTGAACTCATTCATACTCGAAGGCGTGCCGCCCAAGGACGTCGGCAAGTTTGTGCCGTCCGAACGCGTAAACCGGTCCGCCTTTGAAGCCATACCCATGGATTCCATCAAGCTCAAGCCTGCGCCAGGCACGTGAAGCAGCGCGTCCTTTTCAGACGGATCCATCGTGAGGTGATACTCGCCGGATCCGGATGGGTCCACAAATTCCAATTCGATGTTGTTGCCCATCCCTTCCAAATACCGATAGCGCCACATTTCCCATGGATACGTCGTCGTGGAACCGCCACCCTCTGACATCGGGCGGTCATACGTGCCACCTGTAGGGTGCGTGTCTACTTCGTCGGCAGGGCCCCAAATGATGTAAATGCGCCCGCGGTCCGTCCTCCATCCAGGAATTCCCGAAGCAAAGTGCTCGTTTGCATAAGCGATACGGCGATAGTGCTCTTCTTTGAAATCGTTGTCGGGCAAGTCTGGATTGCCGCTGCGCCGAAGCCAAAATTGTTCGATGAACTGTTCGCGCTCTTCGTTGGTGTCCAGTTGCAGGAATGCAGTTCGCTCTTCCGGCGAGATGATATACACCACGTCTTCACTGAGCCATTCCTTGTATTGCTTATCCAATTCCTTCAGGGCTCGACCCATTTTCTTCTTTTGTTCTTTGGTCAGTTTTTGGGGAGCTTGCGTTGTGGGGTCTTGTGCAGGTGCCGGCGCCTGCTGCGCGGAAATAGGCGGCAGAGCGACAGCAATAGCGAAGACACCGGAGAAAAGTGTACGGATTACCCTGGACATATAGAGACACCTCTACTTCTAGGACTTCCGGATTCTACCCTCGGACAGTGCCCACGTCAAATGCGTAATCCCCTGCATTTTCTGACACTTGTCCCCCGGTTGGGGTTAGAGACAGTATAATAAGAATGGGTTGCCTGACGCTTTTTGACCTGTACGAAAGTACAGTGCTTTTTGGTGAGAAAAACCCAAGGCTGGGTATCTAGGGCTACCGCTCTCTACTGAATCCGTTGCTGCGTTCCCTCAGATTCGACCAACAAATCAAAAATGGCCAGAACGTGCCGCCGGTATTCCACCATTCTCGAAAAAATATCGCGCAGTTGGGGCTCTCGTTCCGCCTCGCGATGCCATTTTGCAAGAACCGCGGGTGGCACCTCGATGTCACGGCGCAGTCTTTCCGCGGAATGGCCGCGCAAAAACAGCCCGTAAAAAAATGCCGCTTCGCGCTGCGGATACTCCAAATCCACGGGCGAAACAGCTGGCACGAATTGTACGGTCGTAGCCATGAAGAAAGCGCAGTTTACCGAAAAGCGTTCGCGCGTCAAGTAGTACTGCAAGGGATGCGCTGCGTTCCAAGCAACACCGCCCCGTCCTGCCTGAATCCAATCGGCATATGATGCGGTAAACTAAAGCAGGGTTATATCCCGTGAGCGCTACAACCACATTTACGCGGCTTTTCCGGTTCGGTCTTCGCGGCGGTATGCGCTCGATCGAAATCAATCGGGAAGAATTCCGCCGTTACCTCGCGCAAAAGCACGGTATCTGCATCACAGACTTCCGCCAGTTGCGCCAGCTCCCTGTCGAAAGATTAGACGCCGTAGCCGCAATTCTGATTCGCGATTCGCAGCGCCTTGCGCTTTTGGAAGGCGCGGGTTTCGGCTTTGGTGGAATGATTACCCTGATTCCGGACGCGGGCCTTCTCACGATTATCACGCTGCGCCTGATTCAGCGCCTCTGCTTGCTTTATGGTTTTGATTTTCGCAACGAAGAACAAAAGCGCGAACTCTGGATGGCCGCGGCGGCCGCAACGGGAATTGACTTCGGCAAGGACCTCGCAGAAAAAGGGCTCGTCGAAAAACTCGCGCCGTTCATCATAGAGCGCCTCGCGGTCCGCATTGGCGCCGAAGCAGCGGAAAAGTGGGTCGCCCGCTTGATTCCTCTAGCGAGTTCTGCAATCTGTGGCGCGCTCAACTTCGGCTTCGTCCGCGGATGGGGCCGCCGCGTCCAACGCAACCTCCACGCCCAATTTATTGCTTCTCCGTATTATGGCGCGACATCCACCCCGGCAACTCTGCCCCTTTACCCCGAGAGCCTCAGCCGAGGGACCGCCGTCGCCGTTTAATTCTACGTGCCGTTTCTTTGTAGTGGCGCTGCTCGCAAAGCCACTCCTTGACCGAATGCCGTTTCCTGCAGTGGCGGAAGCCTTTAGATTCGTCCTTTTCGGCGCCTGCGAGTCCTATCGGCGCAACTCACCCTAGCGAGCAGGTTTTCCAAATCACTCAACTCACAAAAACACGTAGGAATTAAGAACGGATCAGGCCCTGGAACAAGATTGTCACTGAATGGAGTATTTGCGAGCCTCCATGCACGCAGAGAATGCGCGCTTAAATGTGTCGGTACCCTGTTGGTGTGTGGCCTGTGCTTGAGCTTCCTGCTGCTGTTGTTGTTGGGCAGTGGCCTGTGCCGCCTGCTGTTTGGATGCTTTGTTGGCTCTTCTTTGCTTTGCTCCACCCACCATGGTCCCGGCAGTGGCTCCAGCGGCTGCTCCTTTACCTGCTTCATCGTCGGCAACCGCTCCAATCGCCGCACCTCCAGCGGCGCCTTTGGCAGCACCCTTTACACGGCCCCCTTTTGCCTGCTTGGCATTGTCCGCAGCTGCCTGTTGCTCTGCTTTCTTTTGCTCCTCAGTCTTGGCGGCTGGAGGCGGAGCCTGAGGGTCAATTCCCGATTGTTGTTTGGCCGAAGCGAAGCACTCGTTTTCATCTTTCAGTTGTTGGTCTGCGCTCTGCTGGTCCTTCGGGTATGCAAACATGCCAATGCTCTTGGCAGGGGAAGATGCGGCATCGGATTGTTTTGCAGGCGTCGCTGGTGGAGATTGTGCCAGCAGAGGCGTTGCAAAGCAGAAAGTCGCAACTACTAGAAGTGGTCTCACCATCGAATGTCTCCTTGGACCCCGCTTCTGGACTCGCCGATGCAGAGCCTCTGAACTCACGTACCTATTGAGAGTTGATGGTGGTGTGCGACCGTGCCGCTGTCTGCTGGTAAAAATACCAGTGCCGTCTGACGCATATCATCGGAGCTAAGAATAGTAGCCACGCGAGAGGACAGGTCCACTAAAACCATTATAAACTCACTACCTCGGACGCAGTTTATGAGATGCCACCGCCTCACTCCCCGTCTAAAATCGAGACGATGAAAATCCTCCCTCATTTCCGCTTCCTCTTTTCGCTCCTCGCAGCGGTTTTGCTCTCCGTCCCCGTGCTAGCGCAAGTGGAAGAAATGCGCGGTTCTCCCGCGGAACCCGCCGATGCCGCCGAAACGCGAGCGCAAATTGCCATCGTCGAAAAGTTGCTGCCCCAGTTTCCCGATCGCGGCGCCGCTCTTTATTTCCTTGCTGCTTCCCACCAACACCTTGGAGAAAGCCTGGAAGCAATCAAGCTTCTGAAGGAGTGCGTCGCGCTTGCAGAAGGTTTTGATCCCTCGGCCGGTCCGGAATATGCGGGGTTGCGCAGCTCGCACGAATTTACGGAACTCATCGAAAAGGTTCACCGCGATTTTCCCGTCGAAGCTCACGCGCGTCTGATGCTCGTCACGGAAGAAAAAAATCTCATTCCAGAAGGCCTTGCCTGGGATCCCAATCGTAAGGCCTTCTATCTCAGCAGCCTCGCGCAAAAGAAAATCGTGCAAATCACTCCGGACAGTCACACCTCGGACTTTGTTCCGGCCAGCCGCGATCATCTGTTACCAGTTCTCGGTATTCGTCTCGACCCGCGTGACTCCACAGTCTGGGCCAACACAGGGGACGACGCCGGAAAAACCGAGCTCGTTCATTTCGACTCCGCAGGCAAACTACTCGACCGCTTCACCATCAACGACAACGCAAAACGTCTATTCAACGATTTGGTGATTCGCCAGAACGGCGAAATCCTCCTCACAGACAGTTTGGACAACAGGGTCTTACGTTTTGACGCCACCAGAAAAACTTTCTCGCCGTTGCCAACCCACCGCGAACTGTTTTATCCCAATGGAATCGCCTTGTCCGCAGACGACAAAATTCTCTATGTTGCAGACGCAATCGGAATCATTCGGATTGATCTCGCGAGTTCTTCCAGTCAGGACGTACGGCCCGGCCCCCATTGCACCCTCGCCGGCGCCGACGGACTCTACTGGTACAACAACAGCCTCATTGCCATTCAAAACGGAATCGGCTCTCCGCGCGTAGCCGCGTTCAAACTCTCCAACGACGGCACTCGCGTAACAAAGACCACAGTTCTGGAAAACCGTTCTTCTTTCACCCGCTTGCCCACCACGGGCGCCATTCGCGGCTCGGATTTTTATTTCATCTCGAACAGTCACATCGACAACTTAAACGGTGACAAAATTCTCGATCCCACCCAACTGGAACCGGTTCGCATCGCCGTTGTCCGCCTGCCATGAACTTCCATCTCCTGACTCCTCCTTGGACTTTGCTCTTGCTTCAACGCCTCGCGGTTAGGCAGAGTTGTCTGGCATGGTCCTGAGACTTTCGAGTCGCGCCACTCGCGGCCTCCTGCTCGCCGCTTCAGGTGTCTTCCTATTCCTCGCATATTTCAGCATCCGCGCCGCGCGAGCCGCTCACGCCATTGGGCTGAATACCCGAGAAGGCTACGAACAAGCCGTTCGTCTCGAACCAGGCGACGCGCGCAATTGGTATCTTCTTGGCCGTTTCTTTCAATACGATTTTGATCAGCCGGACCCCGCCGCAGCCCTACACGCCTTTATGGTTTCCCGCTCCCTGGATCCGTTCTCGGCCGACACGCTTCTCGATTTGGCCACGAATTACGAGGATGCAGGAAAGATCAAGGACGCCCGCGCAGCATATCTCCAAGCGAAGCAAGTCTATCCGCTATCCGCCGAGGTTTTGTGGCGCTACGGGAATTTCCTCCTCCGTCAGAATGAGCTGGCTCCGGCATTCTCGGAAATCCATCGCGCTGTGGAGCTCGATCCAAAGCGTGGCGCAGAAGCGTTTTTCCGCTGCTATCGTGTGGTGCCGGATGTGAATGAAATTCTCGATGACGTCATTCCACCCAATCTTCAAACACATTTGGACATCATTTCGGACCTGACGAACGACAACCAATTGGATGTGGCCCTGCTGGTCTGGTCGCGCGCAAATATTTTGCCGGGAACGCTAAACCTCCTGTTTGTCACTTCGCTAGCGAACGCTCTGATTCAGAACAATCGCGCAGAAGAGGTGGCTCTGCTCTGGCGGCAGGCAACCGGAAAATTGGCTGCGCCTATTCCTCCAGATCCTCCTCGATCGGTTCTTTGGGACGGCGGCTTCGAATCGGGCTTTTCTCTTGGCGGTTTGGGTTGGCACTTCTCGCCGGTCATCAAGGGTGTGCTCGTCGCGCTGGACACACAAGAAAAACATTCTGGCAATCAATCGCTGGAACTTATGTTTGCCGGACGAAGCAACGTCAGTTTTTCTGATGTCTGTCACTGGGCTGCGGTGGAACCGGGCAGGTCTTACCAATTTTCCTCTTGGATTCGAACCAAGGCGCTCACCACTGAACAAGGCGTGCGCTTCACTCTCTACGCCAACACGCAAGGCAATTGGACCGGTGTTCCCACCGCGGAGATCCATGGCGATCAGCCCTGGACAAACGTCACCCTGGCGTGGACGGCCCCGACTGATGTGGCGCTCGTAAATGTCTGCGTGAGTCGTTTTCAAAGCGGAATGGCGGATCATGACATCGCCGGAATTGCCTGGGTGGACGATGTTTCGCTGGTTCCGGCCGGCGCGGAGCCGAAAGGCCGATGAAGCCGCTGCGCATCGCCATCTGTGCGCTCTTTGCCTTCGGCGTTTTGGTTCATGGTGGGGTAGAGGAGTGGGCCCTCGCTGTTTTTGAAACGGGCGCGGGTTTACTCTTCTTTCTTTCGGCGCTGTTTTTTGCGCTCCACAAAGAAGAGGAAATCGTCTTTCCCGCTGTTCTTCCTCCTCTCCTCGCTTTCGCTGCCGTCGCCGGAATCCAATGGATTTTCCGTCACACGGCTTCACCTCACGAAACCCGCGTTCAGCTTCAACTCCTGCTCGCCGATCTTGTTCTGATTTTTCTTGCCGCTCAGGTGTTTCGCACGCTTCAGGATCGGCGCGATTTTTTCTGGTTCGTGATGCTTTTTTCTTTCTTTGTTTCAGGCTTCGGAATCTTGCAGCACCTGACGTTCAACGGGAAGCTGTATTGGTTCCGGGAAATGCACTATGGCGGTATGCCTTTTGGTCCATACGTTAACCGGAATCACTTCGCCGGATTTGCCGAGCTAGCGATCCCTGTCCCACTCGTGCCGCTCATCCTTGGAAAGGCCCGGCGCGAACGCCGCTTTATCATCGGATTGCTTGCCTTGCTGCCGATCGGGGCCTTGTTGCTATCCGCATCACGCGGAGGAATTGTCGCCTCCGCGGTTGAGCTGCTTTTTCTGCTTTCCTTTGTCGTGCTCAGACGCGCCGGCAGCAAACATCTTTTGAGCGGTGGAGTTGTATTACTGGCTGCCCTCTCCCTGGTTTCCTGGCTCGGAGTGCGCCAGGTACTCTCTCGCTTTGCTTCTTTGCAAACCTTGGAAGTCAAAGAAGCTAAACGCGCTTCGATGCGTCATGGCGCCTGGCTAATTTTTCTCGATCACCCCATCCTTGGAACTGGACTCGGCACCTTTCAGCTGGTCTATCCGCCCTATGAAACACTCTACGACGGCAAGATTGTAAATCACGCCCACAACGACTACCTGGAAGCCCTGGCCGAAACGGGAATCCTTGGCGGGCTGTGCTGCGTGTGGTTCATTGCCGTTCTTGTTCTCAACGGGTTGCGGGCTCTTCAAGATACCGACCATTCCTTCGCGGTCGCTCTCCGGCTTTCGGGCCTTACAGGATGTTGTGGCATTCTTGTGCACAGCCTTGTGGACTTCAATCTTCACATCCCCGCCAACGCATTCTTTTTCTTACTGATGGCGCTGCTAGCAACTTCGGAAATGAATCCGGCGCAAATTCCCGCCCCGGTAACACGGCGCCCTCGCAGTTTTCGAAATCCGTGATTCAGCAGGGCTTGCTCCCTGTATAATCAAACGGGGGTAACAAAAGAAATGCAGCCAGCCAGACTGGGCGCGCGAACATGGTGTTTCGTCGCCGCTACCCTGCTTGGGATACTGGTTCTGGCGCCGCCCATCCGCGCGCAGGCCGTACTCGAAACACCGCAGCAAACCAATCAGCGCATCAAAACGCTTTCAGCCTCGGCATCCTCTCGCACGGTGCCGCACGATTACGTGATCGGCCGCGGAGATCTCCTCTCGGTCGAAGTATTTGAGGTTCAGGAGCTTACGCGCGAGGTTCGCGTCAGCCAGACCGGAACGATCGGCCTCCCCCTCGTCCCTCTGCGTCTTCACGTGGCTGGCCTGACCGAAATGCAAGCTCAGCAAAAGATTGCCGAAGTCCTGGAAGCCAACGGATTGATCTCTCATCCGGAAGTGACCGTCAGCGTCAAGGAGAAAAAAAGCAAGCCGATTACGATTGTTGGCGCTGTTGCGCATCCCATGGTGTATCAGGTGGATCGCCCCGTGACTCTCCTTGAAGTGCTGGCGGAAGCTGGCGGCATCGCAAACGATGCAGGTGATCTGCTCATCGTTACACGGCCGGAGCAGACAGTTCCTGATTCAGCTATCGAACCTCCGGAAATTAGTCCGAGCGATGTGGTCAATGCCGCAACTACTCCGTCCACTTCTACATCCTTCCCCTCCGCATCGGCGGCTCCCGGTGCCGGGACTCCCGCGACGAGCGCGCAGCAGCCATCGGCTTCTTCTGCTTCCGAGCCTCCGCCCTTGTCGAACACCATCACTGTGAATCTGAATAATTTGCTGGAAACGGGAGACGTGCGAAACAACATTCCACTTCAAGGCGGAGACATCGTTACCGTCCCACACGCGGGAATCGTATATGTCCTTGGCGACGTCGGTCATCCTGGCGGTTTTGTGGTCAACAATGATCGCGCCCAACTCTCCACTCTCAAAGCGCTCGCCCTTGCCGGCGGACTTAATATCACCGCCAAGAAAAATCAGGCTGTGATTATTCGCAAAGATGCGGCTGGACAACAGCATCAGGTGATCGTGGATCTCGACAAGGTGCTAAAACAGCAGACTGAAGACGTAAGACTCCAAGCGAGTGATATCCTTTACGTTCCGCGAAACGGCACCAAAGCTGCCCTGATTAAGTCTGCGGAAATTGCTCTGGGGATTGGAACAGCCGTCGCCATCTATCGAATAGGAAACCATTGAGGCGCAATGGCTGACGAAAACAAACTCGTGCCGCGGGAGAACAGCTCCAATGGAGCCGTGGAACTCCTCACGTCGCAGTCCCGTTTCGTCCCGTTTGATCTCTCGCCACGCGAGCCGCACCTCTACGATTACCTGCTCATTCTTCGCAAGCACCAGTGGCTCATTCTTTCTTTTCTGCTCGCCGTAGTCACCATCGTTTCTATTGCGACGTTTCGCATGCAGCCGGTATACACCACCAGCGCTCGCGTGGAAATTGACCGCGAAAATTCCAATGTCCTGCCATTCCAAGGCACCGACTCCTACGACTACGTCATGGACATGGACAATTACATTGAAACTGAGTCTAAGATTCTCACGAGCGAAACCCTGGCGCTACAAACGATCCGCAGCACGGGCTTGGCAGGCAATCCCGAGTACTCTGCCGGCGGTGGCCCGTCCGAGGCGATTGCTTCCGGCAGCCTCGCAAATCACAAGCGTCCCCCCGAACTCGCACCGTTTCTCGGCGGCCTAAGCGTCAAACGCGTTCCGAACAGCCGTTTGCTGGACGTCACTTTCGAATCCACGGACCCTCAGCTGGCCGCTCGCGTCGTAAACGCGCACATTGAAAATTTTCGCGAAGACAATTTCCGCAGCCGTTACGAAGCCATCGCAAAAGCCTCCTCCTGGCTTGCCGATCAACTCGATGAACTGAAGGTAAAGGTTCAGAGATCCGAAGATGCACGGCTCGAATACGAACGAAAGAATCAGATTTGGGAACTCGACGACAAGCAGAACATTACTACGCAGCGCCTATCGGGCCTCAACAAAGAAGTTACCGATGCGCAAAGCGAGCGCATGAAGAAGCAAGCGCTCTATGAATTTGCCAAATCCGCCGACGCCGGCTCGGTTCCTGAACTACGCAATGATCCCGTGCTCCAGGATCTCAGCAAGAAGCGCAGCGATTCGAATACGCAATACACAGACGCCCTTGCTCAATACGGCCCGAATTTCCCGAAGGTTCTGCGGCTGCAGGGCCAAATCAAGGAAATCGATCAGCTCATCGAAAGCGAAAAGAAATCCATCATCGACCAGATGGGCAACGACTACAATGCAGCGCGCCAGCGCGAAAGCCTGCTCTCGCAAGCTCTTGATCAGCAAAAGGTCGAAGCAAACCAAATGTCTGGGCGTTTGGTGGAATACAATATCCTGAAGCGCGAAGCCGAAGCCAATAAGACCCTTTACGACGGGCTTCTGACCAAACTCAAGGAAGCGAACATTGCCGGCGCCCTTAAATCGTCCAGCATTCGCGTGGTTGATCCTGCAATGGTGCCTTCCACTCCTTCGCGTCCGGCCAAAGCCCGGAACATCGCGTTGGCATTTATTGTGGGCCTTGTCGGCGGCGTTGGACTGGCGCTTCTTCGCGAATATTTGGACAACACCGTTAAGACGCCCGATGACATTGAAACGCTCGCACGCCTGCCTTCTCTTGCGGTAGTCCCGGCATTTTCCGATTCGAACGGCAACGGCAGGCGGCGCTTATTGGGAGCATCCACCAATGGTCACGAAAAACACATCGAACTGGTTGCCCAGCATTTGCCGAAGTCGCAAATGGCGGAAGCATTTCGCGCGCTCCGTACCGCATTGCTTCTTTCTCAGCCGGATCATCCACCCCAGGTCATTCTTGTAACTAGCGCTCTTCCGCGCGAAGGCAAGACCACGGCTGCGGCAAACCTTGCCGTCACACTTGCCCAACTGGGGGACCGGACACTTTTGATTGACGCGGACTTGCGCAAGCCCGGTGTGGGCCGCCTATTGAACCTCACGGAAGGAAAGTACGCAGGCCTGAGCTCTTACCTTGCGGGTGTGTCGAGTCTTGACCTGGTCACCGTTCCGCATCCCGCTATTCCGAATCTCGCAGCGATCCCCACGGGGCCGCTTCCTCCTAATCCGGCCGATCTGCTCTCATCGCACAAGCTCGCCGACGCCCTCGCCGAGCTACGCACAAAATTCAAATTCATTGTGATTGATTCACCGCCCATCATGGCCGCCACTGATGCCGTCATTCTATCCGTGCAAGCGGACGGAGTTCTGCTGGTCGTTCGCAGCGGTGAAACCCCTAAGGAAGCTTTTACGCGCACGCGCGATCTTCTGATTAGCGTAAAATGTCGCATGCTTGGCGTCGTACTGAACGCCGTCGATCCCACCGCCCCGGATTATTACTATTCCTATCGCTACTATCCCTATTCCTATGGTTACGGTCCCCAGGAAACCAGCGATCTTTCTCATGTAGCTGACAAAGACCTTCCCAAAATCCGCAAGTCTCGCCGTTCAGACGAAGATGACGATTTGGCGCTTTAATAAGGAGATACAGTGCGCTATCTAATTACCGGAGGCGCCGGTTTCATCGGCTCTCACCTCGCGGAACGCTTGCTCGAGCGCGGCGACAACGTTGCGCTGCTCGACAATCTTTCCACCGGCAGCATGGAAAACATCCGGCACCTGAAAACTTCCAGCCAAATGGAGTATCACCTGGACTCCATCGAAAACCGCCAGCTTGTTGCGGAGCTTGTAGATGAAGCTGACGTCGTCGTTCATCTCGCGGCTGCCGTCGGCGTTCGTTTGATCGTTGAGAGCCCGGTTCGCACCATCGAAACCAATGTCAACGGAACGCAGCTCATCCTCGAAGCCGCCGCGAAAAAACGTAAACTCGTCCTCACCGCTTCCACTTCGGAAGTTTATGGCAAGAGCACGCAGGTTCCTTTCCGCGAAGAAGCCGACCTCGTTCTCGGCCCAACCACGAAAGGCCGCTGGTGCTACGCCGCCTCCAAAGCCCTCGACGAATTTCT
Source organism: Candidatus Sulfotelmatobacter sp. (assembly GCA_035567915.1). Lineage (GTDB taxonomy): Bacteria > Acidobacteriota > Terriglobia > Acidiferrales > UBA7541 > Acidiferrum. The sequence goes on from DATMPA010000036.1 coordinate 127,760, forward strand.
CGCGCTCTCTTACTGGAAGGAAAAAAAGGTTCCCGTCATCGTCGTACGTCTGTTCAACACAGTCGGCCCGCGGCAAACCGGCCGTTACGGCATGGTTCTGCCGAACTTTGTGCGCCAGGCGTTGGACAACGCCGCGATCAGCGTTTACGGCGACGGCAAACAGTCGCGCTGCTTCTGCGATGTGCGCGATACCGTTCATGCGCTCATCAAGCTCATGGATTCCGACCGCGCCGTGGGAGAAGTCATCAACGTAGGAAACACGGAAGAAATCACCATCGAGGATCTCGCGCGGAGGGTAAAACAACGCACGGGCAGCTCTTCCGCGGTCGAATATATTCCCTACGACCAGGCTTACGAGCCCGGTTTCGAAGATATGATGCGTCGCGTCCCTTCGGTCGAAAAACTTCAGTCCATCACCGGTTTCCGGCCGCAGACTCCTCTCGATGAAATCATTGATCGCGTCGCTTCCCACATGCGGGGAAAGCCCGTGGCGTCCAGCCGCGTAGCCACTGGCAACCTCGCTTGAGTCGCACAACTCTTCATGCTTTTGCGCCGGATGCAAATAAGATATAGTCCAGTCACTTTGCCGATGCGGTATCCGCACGAGTGCCCCCAATACGGACCGCATCACCGAAACTCTGGAATTCATAGGCAGATATACAGCTCGTGGAAAAAAAAGTAAGCTCGGTGCTCAGCTTTCGTGCCATTCCATTTGCGGAACGCCTTCTGCTGCTTCTCTTTGCCCTTTCTCTCCCGCTAATGAATCCCTGGGTTCGTGGCGACGGCGTTGGCTACTATGCGTTCGCCCGCGCCCTTTTGATTCAGCACAATCTTGATTTTGCGCCGGACTATCAGCACGCCAACACCAGCTTTCGCGATGGCCGGCTCGATGAATACGGCCAGCCGCGTTCGGAGTTCCGCACGTCGACTGGACGTTTGGAAAACCACTTCACGATCGGCCCCGCAATTCTTTGGTCGCCATTTCTTCTTGTCGCTCACGGGTGTGTACTGGTTGCGCGCGTGTTCGGCTCCAGCGTCACCGCGGACGGATTTTCCGCTCCCTACCGCTTCGCTATGGCTTTCGGCACCTTGCTCTACGGATTTCTCGGCCTGCTGATTGCTTTCCGCCTGTCCAAAAAATATGTGGAAGAACGTTGGGCTCTTTTGGCGACGCTGGCTGTCTGGTGGGGAAGCTCTTTGGCGATTTACATGTACTTCAACCCTTCCTGGTCACACGCTCATTCCGCCTTTGTCGTCGCGCTTTTTGTTTGGTACTGGCTGAAGACGCGCGAACACCGCACCACGCTGCAGTGGATTCTCCTCGGCGCCATCGCCGGACTCATGCTGAACATCTACTACGCAAACGCCATGCTGCTGATTCTCGTGGCCGTGGAAGCGCTGCTTTTCCTGCGTGATGCAATCCAAAGTGGCCGGTCCGCGGAGATTCCTGGTTTGTTGTCGCGCTATGCGCTTTTCACGATTGCTCTTCTCATCTGTTTGCTTCCTACGCTCATTAGCAAAAAAATTGTCTACGGTTCGCCATTTGAGTCCGGCTACATTCCCATTCAACTGTGGTACTGGAAGTCACCCTTTTTCCTTCAAGTTCTTTTCTCGGCCAATCACGGCCTTTTTTCCTGGACGCCGCTGCTGTTTTTCTCCGCCATTGGCATTTTTCTTTTTTGGCGTAAGGTGCCGCGCGTCGGTGGTGCCGTGCTCTGCACGGTGATCGCCTTCTACTATTTCATCGCTTCGTATCCGGACTGGGCAGGCATTTCTTCCTTCGGCAATCGATTCTTTGTTTCCCTTACTGTTTTTTTTGTTCTTGGCCTCGCCTTCTGGTTGCAGCGTTGCGCGAACTTGTTTCGTACCCCGAAGGTGGCTACTGCTTCCGTTTCCGTCGTCCTCGCTTGCTTCGTGTTCTGGAACCTTGGTTTGATGTTCCAGTGGGGCTCGCATTTGATCCCCGCCCGCGGCGCCGTTTCCTGGGGCGCAGTGGCTTACAACCAGGTTTTTGTCGTTCCCGGTCAGATCTCCGGTCAACTCCACGACTATTTTTTCCGCCGCAAGGAAATGATGCGCCAGATTGAGCAGCGCGACGTTCAACAGCTTCACCAGCAGACCGATCACTGAGCGCGCCGCTCTGTAATTCCTCCTCCGCATCGAACAACTCGCCGGGTGCTGCGCCTCTTTCTCCCGTTTTCTCTGGTAATCTTTATAAATGTTCGTCCGGTTTGCTTTGTGAGGCTTCGCTGATGGTGTCCGTTCCTGCTTCGCCACCCACTGCGGCCGTCTCGACCGCCGTGCACCATTCTCCTCCGATCGTCACGCGCATTGAGCCGCCGCGCGGCTGGCTGGGACTCCGGTTTGGAGAAGTTTGGGACTACCGCGAGCTTCTCTATTTCTTCGTGTGGCGCGACGTCAAGATCCGCTACAAGGAGACCGCTGTCGGCGTCCTTTGGGTCGTTCTACAGCCTTTGCTCAATATGCTCATCTTCACGATCTTTTTTGGACGTCTGGCCAAAATGCCCTCGCAGGGACTCCCTTATCCCGTCTTCTCCTTCGCGGCGCTGGTTCCCTGGACCTATTTCGCTCTCGCCTAAGCCTTGGCCATGGCTGGCCTTGGGAAACTGTTCGCGTTGAACGCCAAGCCTTTCGCTACGCCTATAAAAACGCTTCTACCGGCACGGCTTCCAAAGATGATCGGTCCTCGCATCAACAGCTCTCAGGTGTACAGCCCTTCCGCCTGCATCGTCCACGAACTTTCCCTCCCACGCCTTCAGAGTCTCCCCAACTCTGACCGCCGTCATTCCTTCTCTTACTGTTCGAAAAGTGCAGAACCATTGAGTACACTGGATCTCAAGGAGTCCGTTTGATGAAAGCCCTCGATTCCATGCGCCGTGATTGGAATGAGCGCGCGCGGCACAACGCCTTTTTGTATATCGCCAGCTGGCGTCGTGATTGGACTGAAGAATCCTTTTTCGCCTCTGGTGAGGCGGACGTTCAGCGCCTCGTCAACCCTATTCTTGCCCGGCTCGCTCTCAATCCCGCCAATTGCTCGATGGCGGAGCTTGGTTGCGGTGCTGGACGCATGACCCGAGCCTTCGCGCGCCAGTTCCAGTCCGTCACCGCAATTGACATCTCCGAAGAAATGCAGCGCCGTGCCAAGAAATTTCTTGAAGACTTCTCCAACATCCACTGGGTCCTCACTGACGGTGTCTCTCTTTCCGGCATCGAATCTTCTTCACTCGACTTTGTCTTCAGTTATATGGTCCTCCAACACTATCCCTCCGCTGATCTCATCTCCTCCTCCATTCGTGAGATGCTCCGCATTCTTCGTCCGAATGGCGTTTTCCTATTCCATTTCAACGGGTGCCATCGGCCCACAATGAACTGGAAAGGCCGTTTCATCTCAGCCATCCTTGATGGCCTCTGCTCCGTCGGCCTGAAGCGCTTCGCACAAGCCGGCGCTCGCCTGGCGGGAATTGACCCGGAAATGATCGGTAAAACCTGGCGCGGCGTCGCGCTAACCTCGGACGATGTGGACAAGATGGTCCGTGAAGCCGGCGGATTTCCAGAAGGCTTCGATGGGCTGGATTCCCCCTTTGCGTGGTGCTTTGGTCGGAAAGCGTCTCAAGCGAACTCGTGATCACCCTCGGCATCAACTATTCCCAGATGCACGATTCTTCCGCTTGCATTGTCCGCGATGGCGAGCTCCTCTTTGCCGTGGCCGAAGAACGACTCTCTCGCTTGAAACACGATGCCCGCTTCCCACAGCTTGCTATTCAGGCTTGCCTCGATTTCGCAAAAATTATTCCCGCACAGCTTGACGAAGTTTGTTTAAGCTGGCAGCGCGCTGGCAAGTTGCACCGCCACGATCTCAAGCTCTATGCTTCCGGCCGCTGGCCGATCAATTATCTAAACGTTCTCAACTCCTCCCGTTATTTCCTCAGCGTGTGGCATCAGGAATCCGGCGCCGCCCCTTTCCGCCGTACGTTCGGCGCAACAAAAGCACGCATGCATTTTGTGGATCACCATTTCGCTCATGCCCTCAGCGCCTATGCATTTTCTGGCTTCGATGATTCCGCCGTAGTCGTCATGGACGGCCGTGGGGCCTGGGAAGCCACCACCATCTGGCACGGTCGAAGCGGCCGTCTTGATCCCGTTTTCACCGTCAACTATCCTGACTCCATCGGCCTCTTCTACAGCGAATTCACCGCGTTCCTCGGCTTCGTCCGCAACAGCGACGAATGGAGAGTGATGGGCCTCGCGCCCTATGGCAAGCCCGGCCTCGATCTCGGCAAATTCATCGATGCGTCCGCCTCACCGCCGCGCGTTCACTATCGTCATCTCGTCGCCAACGGTGCGCCATTTTCAAAAATAATTCCATACCTCGGCGAACCGCACGTCCCTGAATCCGAAATCACCGACCTCCACAAAAATATCGCTTTCGCCGTCCAGGACGCCTGCGAACACGCCATGATGTCAGTCGTTCACCTCGCCCTAGAAAAAACCGGCTCGCGCAATCTTTGCCTCGCCGGTGGCGTTGCGCTTAACTCAAAAGCCAACGGAAAAATCGCCGCCAGCGGCCTCGTCGAAGAATTCTTCGTTCAGCCCGCCGCGTCCGGTGACGGCGTCGCCCTCGCGCCCTATCTCGACGACAACGGCAAGCTTCCCAACAATCCCATGCGCCACGGTTACTGGGGTCCCTCCTTCGATGACGCCGGCATCGAATCCGCGCTCAACACCTACAAAATCAAACACACAAAACTTTCCGATCCCGCCGCCACCGCCGCGCAACTTCTCTCCACGGGAAAAGTTCTCGGCTGGTTTCAGGGCCGAATGGAATTTGGCCCCCGCGCTCTTGGTTCGCGCTCTATCATCGCCGACCCGCGCGATCCCGAAATGAATGCCAAGGTAAACAACGCCGTAAAATTCCGCGAATGGTGGCGCCCGTTCGCTCCATCGTTCAAAAAAGAAGCAGCGCCGGACTATCTCGAATCCGCGTACGATTCGCCCTTCATGATTCTCACCGCGCAAGTGCGCCCGGAAAAACGCTCTGTCATCCCCAGCGTCACGCACGTGGATGGTAGTGCCCGCCCGCAAACCGTAGAACGCGAAATCAATCCGCTCTATTACCGGCTCATTGATGAATTCGGAAAAATCACCGGCGTTCCCGTCATCATGAACACCAGCTTTAATCTTCGCGGTGAAGCCATCGTCCACACGCCCACCGATGCCATCCGCACTTTTTTCAGTTCCGGCATGGACGCTCTCGTCATCGGCAGTTTCCTCGTCGAAAAATGACAACGCGACGCGTCATCGCTCTCCTCGGCAAGCGCGATGCTCCCACGGACGCTGTCGAAGAATACTGCCGCTACCTCGGCCGTGCTTTGGCCCAACACGAGATCTCTCTCGAGCTTCGCCGCGTACCTTGGGACTCGCGCGGCTGGTCGGAATCTCTTAAGGACCTCCGTCTGCAAGCCCAGTCGTTACCTCCCTACACGTGGTTTCTCGTTCAATACACCGCGCTCGCTTGGTCCACGCGCGGCTTCCCGTTCCAATTCCTCCGCGTTCTTAAGGTACTGCGCGCTTCGAACGCCTGCATTGCCGTTGTCTTTCACGATGTTGAGCCGTTTCCAGGTTCTCGCCTCGTTGACCGTTTTCGCCGCGCGCTTCAAACTCACGTCATGCGTCGCGCCGTCGCTGTGGCAAATCGCGCCGTCTTTACCGTTCCGCTCGAGAAAATCTCCTGGCTCCCGGCTGGCGCTTCCAATGCCGTCTTTGTTCCTGTCGGTCCGAATCTCCCGGTTCCTTCGAATCCGTACGCCGTCCCACCGGCTGCATCGCGTTCGGATGTTTCTGCTCCCGTCGTTGCAGTCTTTGGCATTACTGGCGGCTCCGCTGGGGTCCACGAAACACAACTCATACTCGCCTCGATTCGTGCCGCCGCGCAAAAACTCGGCAAGCTCCACCTCTGCGTCTTTGGCCGCAACGCCGATTCTGCTGGGCCCGCTCTTCGTGAAGGTATTCGCGATCTGCCAGTGGATCTTTCCGTAGAGGGCGTTCTCGAGGAAGCTCGGGTTGTCGAAAGGCTTTCCACTTCTGACGTGCTTCTTTTTGTTCGTGGGGCCATCTCTTCACGCCGTAGCAGCGCCATCGCCGGAATCGCATGCGGCCTCCCCGTCATCGCTTTCGCTGGTTCAGAAACCGCCGCGCCCATCACCGATGCAGGCGTTGTCCTCGTTCCATCCGACAATCAAGATGAATTGAATGCAACGCTTCTCCGCGTTCTCTCCGATCCGACGTATCGCACTGAGCTTTCCACGCGCTCGCTTCGCGCTTTCGCCGAGCACTTTTCTTGGCGTTCCATCGCGATTCGTTTAGCCGCGCTCCTCAAATAGCGGCGCTACGTTCGAATAGGTCTGTTCCTCCGCCGTCCTCCTGAATCCATCTGATTCGGCTGGGCTCAACTCGTAGGCACTTCTAAGGAAGAAATCTTCGCGCACGCGTCCGCCTGGCTCTCCGGCCAAAAACAACCGCCTCCGGCCAACACGCCCAATCCCTTCGGCGACGGCCACGCCGCCGAAAAAATCCTCCGCGCTCTTTCGTAACGCCGCTATCTTGGAGGCGTTTTTGCCGTCTTAGTCAGCTAGCGAGCTACTCATTTCCTGTTCAACTCCCACTCATCCACATAACCCCAACTCCCATCCGCCAGCTTTTCTTCATTCACAAACATAAACGCATCGTCACTCTTCTTCTTCCACGTCTGTCGCAGCACGCAATTCACACCGATCATCGTCATCTCGCCCTCAAACGCGATCTCGTTCCCGTTCCATCCCCGCGAGCGCAAAATCCCGTACGCTCCCTCGAGCAGCACATAGATCCATTGCCCGCTGAAAGGATCGAACGTCAAATATTTCCGCTCGCGCCCGTCTTTTCCCACGAGGCAAATCCACGAATCCTTTTCGCAGAATCTGTACGTCCCCGTGTTCACGTCTTCATACGCCGGATTCTTGCTTGTTGCCGGAACGCGATTGACGGAATTCCATTCGCCCTCGATCCAGCGCATTTTCTCCATCTCCGCCGCCTTCAGCACCGGAAATGTCTTTAGCAACTCCATGTTGAAGGTACCTGTCTGGAGCCCTGGGCGGTCCTTCGCCGACCCCATCACCATAATTCCGCGTCCGAACAGCTCTTCTATCAACATTCTTTCCTCTCACCAATTCTTTGCGATTACTTCAACAATCTTTCCCAAGGCATCCGCATCCTTCGTATCAATCACTTCTCCCGGCGAATGCGAATACCGCAGCGGCCATCCCAGCGCCACGTCAACGCTCCCATACCGTGTAAACACCGCGCCATCATTCCCTCCACCTGTCACGCCGTACTGCACCGGAATGTTGTTCTCCCGCGCCAGCTTCACCACGCGATCCACATACTCGAGTGGCACAACGTTTGAATTGTCCACAGCGCGCACCACGAATCCTTTCCCAATCTCCGCGACTCCAAATCGCTTTACTTCCAGCGGAGAATCGCTGCTCACAAACGTATCAATCGCAAACACAAAATCCGGCACGCGTCCTTCCTTCGCAGCCTGTTCCGCGAATGCCGCCGCGCCCTTCAATCCCACTTCTTCTTCCGTGGACCACACAAACGTCACGTCTCTGCCCGCCAGCGCCGCATTCGGATCCGGCCCAAGCGCGCGCACGGCCTCGATCAACGCCGCGCATCCTACGCGATCGTCAAAACTCCGCGCGTTCGCCCGAGTCCCCAGCAGCGGTCGGTACTCCTTCGGAATCGTCAAAAAATCTCCCAACTTAATTCCCAGTTTCTTCGTCTCTTCTTTCGTTTTCGTACCCACGTATACATGCTGCCCCTCGTCCATCCCTCGAAGACTCAGCGGCCATTCAAATCCCGGCTTGTTCCAACCCTCCGGCAATTCCAGCACTCCGCCTACTTTCTTTCCGTCCGCCTTATGCACCAGCACCACATGCCCCAAAAAATATTGCGGATATCCGCCGCCCACCGAATCCACCACCAGCCGCCCATCCTCCTCAATCTTCTTCACTTCGTACCCGATCTCATCCATGTGCGCCACGAACGCAATCCTCGGAGTCTTCGCATCCCGTTTCCCATCGCCCAACCGCAGCACCAAATTCCCCGCCGCATCCGTCTCCACTTTCTTCCGCGCCCACTCCGGCAGCAACTTTTTCACTGTTTCGCGCACAGCTCCTTCGTGCCCACTGGCACCATATGCTTGAGTCAAAATCCCCAATAGCGGCAGACCGCAATCAAAGCAGCCTCCACCGCGCCCTCCTGCTACTCCTGCTCGCCGCTCGCTGCCCGCAACGTACCGGTGCAACAACTCCTCGAGCTTGCCCACGTCAGCGTTGCTCATCGTTTCTATGGGAGTTCCCGCAAACAGCGTCGCCACACCAAGTTGCGCGAACCGCGCCGGGAATGGTGTGGGCGCTGCGTATCCCGCGATCCTCGGTGGTGCCGCTGCCACGTTCGTCATCGGAATGTGTTGTTCCTTGGCAATCTTCGTCAATTCTTCCACAAATCCCGCGGGTGCCGCCGCTGGATCGGCCACGCCTAGAAGAACTCCGCTTCCTAGGTCCTTTGTCTCGCCAGCCGCCGCTTCCGCAGCGCGCGGCGCGGATAGCCTTCCCACAAAAATCATTTCGTCCGGATGGATTTCATTCAGCAGCCGGTCCAGTCCGCGCCCACCAGTCCATTGCTGCGTAACGAACGCTACCGTCAATGTTCCGCGCTCGCTCACTCTGTTTGCGCTCATCCATTCCAGCAATGCCACGAGTGCCACAACTCCCGCATGGTCCCCAATTCCCGGCGCTGAGTATTCGTCCTTCCCCAGAAGGAAATCCGTAAAGTTCAGCGAAACCGCATCCAGCAAGTCCACTCCTGCGGCCCGCGCCTCTTCCGCGTTCTTCACCCCGATGTCTACGTACATCTCTTCTAGATGATTCATCTTCGGCCCGTTCTGTCGCCCCGGCTGCAGGTGCACGCTCAAACCTGCAAACACTCCGTTCACTCTCCGTCCGCTCCGCGTCATCACCCAAACCGGTTGCGCGAAATGCAGGGTATCGAAGACCGCATTCGGCGCCGCTTGCGGTAACCGTTGCACGCGCAAAAATCCTCCCTCCATAATCTCGCTCACCACATACCCTGGCTGGTCCATCGGCGTGGCAATCAAACGGTGCGGCGCGCCGCTTCCGATTGTTATCAGCACGTTGCCCAGGTTGTCCTTCTTGGGAGAGAAATTCTTGAGGGCCTCTTGGATCTCCGCGGCCAGCGGTCCTTCATGCCCGCTCACCGCGGGCGTCCGCACCAGCATTTCCCAATTCGCGTATGCCGCCCGTTCCTGCCCTGCCGCCATCTGTCCTGCCGCAAGCCAAATCACGACTACCACTCCGACTAGCGCCCGTTTCCTCATTTCCACCCCTTGTCTCTCCCTCTCGCGGCTCTGTCGGCGATTCACTTCGTCAACGTCTCTAGCAACGCCTCTTTTTTCTTCTCCGCCAGTTTCGTCAGTGGTTCCATTGCCGACCAATACCCAGCCAACGCCGCCGCCGCCAAAAACAAAAATATCTCCGTCGGCAGCCAATCGTTTCCGCTCAGGCGCCCAGCGGAAAACACCAGCGCCGCCGTGCCGCCAAACACAATCTGCGCTCCAAACGCAATCAACGCCGCCATGCCAGATTGCCTTTGTCCCTGCATTTTTCCGAACTCCATCTTTTTCGGAAACGTCAGCGAAGACCAGTTTGCAATCGTTAGTTGTCCCACCACCGCAAAAATCAGCGCGCTTATGGTCGTGAAAAATATCGGCCACGGCGGCAATCCCACTCGCCACGCCAGCATCACGATGCACAAGGCAATTTCAAACGACAACAAACTCACCGTCATCAAATTCTTTCCAATCAGAATGTCGCGAAATCTTACCGGTACCATAAAATACGTCTGCATCCCGCGCCCCTCGAACGCGAAGCTGTTGTACGAAGGCGCCATGAGCATCAGCATCAAGTACGCCATCATTCCCGGGAAGAAAAGAACCGGCGAAACTCCATGCTTGATCGATGTCGGATGTGCCCCGCCAAATTGCATCGTGAAAAGCAGCACCAGCAATGGCGGCAAAAACAGCAGCATCGCGGCAAATCCGTTGCGGAACAAATACCGAACTTCTTTTTCCAGCACGGCGGAAATTGTCGTGGGTAAGAATCCCGTTTCTCGTCCGGTTTGTGGAATCGCTGCGGCGCGCGCCGCAATCCCGGATTTTGCCTCAACACGCGCCGGCGCCATCGTCTCGCTCAATTCTTCGCCGCGGAATTGCGTGCGGTACCTCGCAAAAAGCAATCCCCCAAAGAGCAGCGCGTACCCCGCGAGTCCCGCCGTGGCAATTCCGACTACGGCAAAATCATGGGACAAATATCCCGTCAAGATTTTTCCCGCCAGCGACCCGGGAAAAACCTGCGCGTACCGCACAATCCGTTCCACATCTGGCTTTACGGCTGATTTTTCATATTTCTGGATCGCCGGCCCAAGAAACTGCAGGCTCACCATGCACAGGATGAACAGCACAACGAACAGTTCGCGTGCGCGCCGCTTCGATAACAGTTTCTCGACCCATGAGCCCATTAGGCGTTCGAGCGTGACATTCGCTCCTACAAACAGCACGCAAGCAAGAATCATCGCCGGCAAAAGCGATGAGTTTGCAACAGCCACAGCCATCGACATCACAGTAAGCCAGATCAGGGACGCGAGCGCCGCAGAATCCGCAAGTCCGTATGCGATTCCGATTAAATAAAACGCGGGGAGCTTCAAGGGAAAACGCAGCAGTGTTTGGAAGGAAAACGTGGGAGAAAATCCCGCAACGAAGATCGGCAAAATCTGCCACCAGACAAAAATGCCCCAGAACAAGAACGCAATTCGTTCCGGATGATGCCCTTGCAAAAAAGTGAATGTCCCGAAGAAAAATGCCATACTCAAACCGGAAATCAGAATTACTCCCATGATGGAAGAAATTACAACGCCGATCAGATCCCAGACCCGGCTCTTTTTTTTCAGACCGTTGCGCAAAATTCGCCAGCGCAGTCCGGCAACAAGCCGGATTTGCTCGAACAATCCTGGCAAGCGCGCTACATCAGCCACGAAAGTTCCTCCACGTTTGGCCGTTCCGCGCCACCCTGCCCCACAATCGAAAGAAAAATCTCTTCCAAAGTTGTCGTGCGCCCTTCCGCGCTCGGAACTCCCGCGCGTAATTCTTCCAGCGATCCTTGTGCGACAAGTTTTCCTTTATTGATGATCGCCACATGACTACACAACCGCTCCACAATTTCCAGAACGTGCGACGTCAGAAAAATCGTCACGCCGCGCTCGGTCATTCTTCCGAGCAACGCTTTCAACGCGCCCGCGGCCAGCGCGTCTACTCCTTCAAACGGCTCATCCAGAAAAAGGATTCTCGGTCCATGAATTACGGCGGCCGCCAACGCCAGTTTTTTCTGCATACCGTGTGAATAGTCCGCGATCATCGTTTTCGGCCGGTCCGCGAGTTGCATGAACTCAAGCAACTCCTGGCTTCTCTGTTTTGTCGTTGCTTTGTCCAGTCCGTACATCCTTCCGACGAATGTCAGGTACTCCGCTCCGGTCAACCGTTCAAACAATCCCATTCCTTCCGGCACCACTCCGATCTGTCTTTTCACGTCAATCGGATCTTGCGAAAAGTCAATTCCCAGCAATTGCATTTTTCCAGCGGTTGGCGTCAGCAAGCCGGTCAGCATTTTTATCGTCGTGGATTTTCCGGCTCCGTTCGGCCCGAGGAATCCAAAAAATTGTCCGGCGCTTACTTCCAAATCTACGTTGTCCACCGCGGTCAATTCACCGAATTTTCGAGTCAGTTTTTCAGTGATGATAGCCGCTTCGGGCATGGGTTCTCCGTGGGGACTCTGCGTGCAGAAAACTCTAGCACGACTCGCACACAGCTTTGTCGATCCGCTGTTTTCTTCTACGGAAAAAAGAGAGGGAAAATTTCAGGAACTTTTCTGCGCCGAGCCCGCGCCGCTCAACTGAGCTTCGCGTGTTGGCAATACCGCCAGAACCGCCGGCAATTCGACACGGAATACCGCGCCGCCTTCTTGCCGGTTGTAGCAAAGAATTCTTCCGGCGTGTTCCTGCACGATGCCAAAACAGATGCTCAGACCCAAGCCGGTGCCCTTGCCGACGGGCTTCGTCGTATAAAAAGGATCGAACACGCGGTGCGGTTCCTTGATTCCGGGTCCGGTGTCCAAAAAAAGCACAACGACAAACGCGCGGTCGCGCATGGTTTTGATGGTGAGCGTTCCCCCGCCGTGCGCCGATTCCATCGCATCAATTGCATTGTTCACAATGTTGAAGAAAACCTGCATCAACTGATTTCCGTCGCCGCGCACGCCGGGGAGCACGGATTCCAGTTGTAATTCCACTTTTGTGGTTCCGCTGCGCAAATCCAGGGCGCGCAATTGCACGGCGTTGCTGACGACGGTATTCAAATCCAGCAGCGTCCGCTCCGTGGGAACTTGCCGCGCAAAACTCAGCAAATTGCCGACGAGCGTTTTTGTCCTTCGTGCCTGGTCGCGGATTTTTGCGGCAATCGTCCGCGCTTTTTCCGGAAGAGAAACGTCGTCCGCAAGCAAGTCCGAATAACCCAGAATTGCCGTGAGTGGATTGTTGATTTCGTGAGCCGCGCCCGCCGCAAGCTGGCCCAACGAAATCAATTTTTCAGATTGAACGAGTTGTGTCTGCAATCTCTTCAGATTCTCAATGGATTGCTCAGATTGCTCGAGCAAACGGACGCGCTCATTGTCCGCAAGATGCTGGCGGAGGAAAACTAGAAACCCGATGGGGACAGAGGCAATCACCGTAACAAGCAAACGGAAATCGCGTACTTCCGGAGAGTCATGCGCCAATTTCAACGAGTAAATGGCGAAAATCGGAAGCGAAATGACCGCAGCCATCGCCAATTTTGTAGCCCATGTGCTCTCATTTCCCGGCCGGTCGCTGTCCTCTTCTGCAATTTCGTTTGGCGCATCCAACCCTTTTTCATTTTTATGCGCGATCCATCCCGCGGTTCCGAACCACAAAAACGATCCGACCAGCGGCAAGTCCAAAAGACTTCCGGTCGAATAGCTACGGTGCATGCTGATCGCAACGTTGATCATCAGCGACGACAACATGTACATGGCAGCGCCGCCAAAAAGATTTGCATACACCAAGCGCCACGCCCCGCGTGTTCTCAGCCAGAGCGCCCCGAGTCCGACGACAATCACCATATTTTGGATGTTGGAGACCACGTCATAGGCAAAGTTGTAGCGCCCCAGATCCGGCGTTGCATAAAGCCAGGGAAGCACCGCGTATGCGTACAGGAAGGCCCACCAAGTGAGGAGCAGCACGAAATCCAGATAGCCGAAACGCAGGCGCAGTTCGCCGCGCTTCAAATGAGGGCGCAAGGCCAGCGCGGCCATCATGGGGATTCCGCGCAAGAAAAAGGTTACATCTCCGGGATAAAGATCCGGCAGCGGCTGATGCAGATAGACTTCATAGTAGGTCCACTGAAACTGCCCGATCATCCAGAGCGTGCAAGCCATGGCCAGCAGCATCCAGAAAACGTTTCGGCGCCAATGTGGCGTACCGGCGTTCATCAGCAAGCCCGCGTTGGCGAACAACGGCACGAGGCACTGCATAATGTCGCCGAATGTCGTAAGGGACTGCCCAGGTCCGAGAGTCAGCGATCCGGAAGCGTAAATTCCCAGATAGGCAATCCAAATGGCGGCAATCCATATAAGAGTGCGGGAAGAGACCATAGGGGCAACGTCTGTCTATTTTAGGCGCTAGCAGATTGCTTAGGTGAGCCGGGATAATGGCATCTTAGCCAAATGATTAACGAAAGGACATAACGGATAATCCGTTGAGACTTGGCGTTCACGCCGAGAGCCAAGAAACCTTTGGAAAGTGGCGGAGGAGGAGGGATCGTACTCCCCATTGGTGAGAGGGAGGTGAGCGGTTGTTGAGCCTTGGTATGTCTCTTGTAATGAACACTGCAGGGATATTTGACAGAATCGTCAATGTTTATGCGGGTCCGGAAACGGTCAAATCGACAATAAGTAGTAGCATGAGTAGTCGCAAATTGGCCCAGCGCTCCTGGAGAGCCGCGCGTGCCACGTTCGATTGAACTGATCAGTTGATGATATCGCCAACGATGTGATATCATATCCGATGTGAGAGTTGTGGTGGATACCGATGTGATCGTGGCAGCGATGCGTAGCCCAAGCGGGGCGTCCGCGGCAATTCTACGCACGGCGCGGCAAGGCAGGATAACGCTGCTCGTCAGCGTCCCGCTGGCTCTGGAATATGAAGCAATTTGCTCAGAAGCTGAGCACCGGGTGGCGGCAGGGTTGAGCGAACGAGAAGTCGAAATATTCCTGGATGCGGTGGTTGCGATGGCGGAGCCGGTGAAAACACACTTTCTGTGGAGGCCGCAACTGCGAGATCCTGGCGATGAGATGGTGTTGGAAGCGGCAGTCAATGGGCGCGCCGACGCATTGGTCACGTTCAACGTGCGGGACTTTGGGACCGTGCCTGCGCGATTCGGGATCGAAGTGATGATCCCTCGTGACGCGATAGGGAGGATGAGACGATGACGGAGACGATGACATACCCTCTGCGGTTGCCACGTTCGCTAAAGAGGGCGGTGGAGCGACAGAGCAAGGAAGATAGGACGAGCATAAACCAATTCGTCGCCACAGCAGTGGCTGAAAAGCTTTCAGCTTTGCAAACGGCGGAGTACTTTGCTGACCGCAAAGCGCGCGCAGATTTCAAGGCCTTTGACAAGCTCATGAAACGGCGCGGCGGAAAGCCGCCGCGTACAGGTGATGAAATGCCGGGCAGCGCAAAAGCGTCTCGTCACGTTCGCGATAATCCATAGTGGCTCTGCATTTGGCGATCTAATGAGGCGCCGAAACGAGGTTGCTGCAATAGCGGCATTTTGTGGGACGATCTCTTGTGAATCCTTACTGGATAA
>DATMPA010000037.1:0-134121 GCA_035567915.1 Candidatus Sulfotelmatobacter sp.
GTTCACGGTCGATTCTACAAGCAGCATTACGGTGGACTGGCGCGAGTTGCGCCGATGGAATATTAGTGAGAGCCGTCTCCCGCCAGGGACGGTTGTTTTGTTCAAAGAGAAATCGCTGTTGGACCGCTACCGTTGGTACATCCTCGGGGTTGTCACGCTCTGTCTTTGCGAAGCAATCTTGATTCTTGCTCTGTTAATTCAGGGGGCCAGGCGCAAGCGAGCCGAAGAGGCGCTGCGTGAAAGCGAGGAGCGATTACGTCTGGCAGTCCAGGCCGGAAGGATGTACGCGTTCGAGTGGGACACGGCAAGCGATGTGATAGCGCGAAGCGGACAATGCAGAGATATTCTCAATTGGATGGACGACCCAACCCTCGATACTGGTCGGCAGTTTGCCGCCAGAGTGCATCCCGACGACCACGAGGAGTATGCGGCTACGGAGACTGGACATACTGCTGAAAATCCTGTCTATCAAACCAGCTTTAGGATGTTACGTCCCGATGGCAGTGTAATTTGGCTGGAGGAGAGCGGGCATGCCTTCTTCGACGACCAGGGCAGGTTGCAGCGCATCATAGGCATGGTGGCGGATGTCACCGAGCGCAAGGTCGCGGAAGAGGCTCTCTCCAGCGTGAGCCGCAGGCTGATTGAGGCGCAAGAACAGGAGCGCGCCCGCATTGCCCGAGAGCTACACGACGATTTGAGTCAACGGATGGCGCTGCTCTCGATTAGGCTTGAGCAATTCGAGCAGGGCATGCCCGATCTTTCGTCCCAAGCCCGACAACACCTGCACAAGATTTCGGAAGCAGCAACGGAAGTTTCGTCCAACATCCACAACCTGTCCCGCCAGCTTCACCCGCACAAGCTGGACACGCTGGGTCTGGTGGCCTCCTTAGAGAACTTCTGCAGAGAATTCTCTGGGCAGCACAACCTGAAAGTCCAATTTGTCCATAGTGACATTCCGGGACAGCTTCCGAAGGATGTGTCTATATGCCTCTTTCGGATCGTGCAGGAGGCTTTGCGGAACGTCGTGAAGCATAGCGGAGCCGCGGAGGCCAAGGTTGAGCTTTCTGGCCATGGCGATCGAATCGATCTCTGCGTCTCCGACTCCGGCGTAGGATTCGACCCTGCGTCCGCGAAGGGAGAAGTCGGTCTTGGTTTAATCAGCATGCAGGAGCGGCTGCGGCTGGTCGGGGGGCGCCTTTCGGTCGAATCGGAGCCGTCGCATGGGACGCGAATCCGTGTGCGTATCCCGCTGCACTCAACTAATGCACAAGTCCCAAATGTAGGGAAGGCCCGCCAAGCAGGGGCGTGAGTTTCTTTGCAAAGACGCGATTTGCTGTTCGAGAAGGCAATGCCGAGAAATAAAGTGCGGCGAGGAACTTCATCGGGCGATTTTATGCGGGCCAAAAAGGTCGTAATCAATGCGCTATTTCCCGGCACGGGAAAATTGGACTGAAATTCAAGTTACCCGTGTTGCAACGCAATCGTTTTAACAGGACTTTGGCGGAAGCGTGGGGGAGTCGAACCCAAACAATCGGTTCGGCCGAGCCGCCCATCCCAGCGCGCAACACCGGTAGCGCGAACAACCGCAAAGACAGCCCACAGTGTCGAACCCAGTGAATCTAAAAGCGATACTCCAGCGTGGCTATTATCGTGTGGGCGTGATACGAGGGCTGATCCACGCCGAGAAATAAATAGCGGGCCGCCGAAGTGTCTCCGACAACGAAACCAGGATAGAAGGGGCTGGGGACGCCGACGGGATTGGGAGTGTTTGTCGTCAGGATCGGTGTCGTGCAGCCTGGGACGCTGTTGGTTACCGGAGGTCCGTTAGGAATCGGACTGACGCAGCCCATATAAGGAGTCATCGCCGATGTCTGGTAGTCCCGGTTGTCCCACTGCTGATAACGGTATTCGAGCCGGGGTGTAAGGTTGCTCGTAAGCTTGTATTTCAGAACGAAAGCAAGTTCGTGGGTGCGGTTGACGGTCTCAGGATACGGTGTCGCGGCGTTTGTTCCTGTCAAGGTGAACTGATTCGGGCCTGGAGCCGTAATGGTTGGGTCGCCCAGCGGTCGGGAGTCCACATTGGCCCTCCCTGCGGAGAGCGAATAGTACGTTGTAACCGCTATTTTCTTGCCGAGGGTCCAATCTGCTCCGGCTGAGTAAATGTCGATTGGTTCCTGCGCTGTGCTTTCCCAGTCGTTGTTTGCCGTGTCGCATCCGTTTGTGCAGGTCAGAATCGTCGTTGGCGGACTGACGGGCTGCCGATATCGCGTGATCATTCGTTTGTGATACCTCTCGTGCGAGTATTCCGCGAAAAAGGTGACCTCCTGCGAAACCGCGTAGTTCGCATCAAAGCCCCAGTTGTAGGAGAGATCCTTTAAAGCTCCGTACAGATAATAGGGATTGGTGGTGCCGGGGATAAAGTTCATTGGCACAGGGCTGTTTGTGCCTCCGCGCCGGTTGTAATTGTCCTGCACGGTGCCAAAGAAGCCCGACACGGTCATTTTGTCCGTTGGACTATATTGCACAAGAGCGTCCCCGCGATTGCGCAGGCGAGCCGCTTCGTCGAATCGTCGATGACACCTCTGGTCTGGCGTGAAAAACGTCGTCGTCGTATCCGTACAGGCAACGGCGTTGCCCGCCTGATCAGCAGCTAAATCGTCTTGGTAAACATCTGGATTGCGATCGGAATGCCGGTACGATACCCGGAGCAATAGGTCGCGGGTTGGCGTCCAATCTACGGATGTAAAGAACGAATTCTCGAGCGAGTGCGCCGCGTCACGGTGGTCGCGGTCCATCCATTCCGCTTCGTATCCCGCCTTGACGGAACTCTTTTTGGCGAAATACCAAACACCGGATAGCTCTAGGTTTTTCCGGTTGAACCCAAACGGCGTGTTCTCATTTTCCGACGGCGCATTGACATCTCCTTGCACTGGTGTGAACGTAAGGACCGCCGTGTTGTTGTTGTAATCGTACTGCCGGTAGTTGGCTTTCAATTCCAAGTTCTTCCAAATCTGACTTACCAAGGTATAGTTCATCGCCAAGGTCTGTACGTCGCCGTGTAGGCTGCTTTCCGGCAACGCGGTAGTAGAAGTGCATGCTTGAGTTCCGTTGCCGCAGGTGTTGATGGCTGTGTTGGTTGAATACGGCAAGAACGCAGCGTCCTGCCGTAGCCAACCAGGAGAAATGCTCGCGGTTAGCCGCAAGTACTTCGTCAGATCCGTGGCGCCCGCAAAACCTATATAGTTTGCTTGATTGTCGGGATATAACGCCATACGTCCCGTCAATGGAGTGGATACCGTTTCGTTCGAAAATTGAAAAGGGTTATCCCAGGTCATCTGATGAATGTCGTTCTGAAAGAACGAGCCGGTATACGCCATATCGAACACCCAACTGTTTCTGCCGTAATCGAAGCCGATGCGGACCAAATTGTTGTAATACCTGATCGGCTCCGGCAACTCCTCACCGAAGCCTGACGTGGCGCTCGCGCTCGGGCTCGAGTTCATGATTGTCCCAATCGGACGGTTTCCCCTTTGGCTCTCCCGAAAGTACATCGCATTCAGGGTCCAGTGTGGGGTCAGGTCGTAGCCGAAAGTTGCCGTGCCGGCCCGCCGTATGATGGCCGGGGTCACGAAGCCTAGCTGTGGCACCAATTGTGTGTTGATGATGTTCTGGAGACTGTTGCCTGCTGGCAAGGGAGCCTGCAAGGCTTGGCGGATCAGCGCCGGGAATTCAAATACGCCATGCGAGGTCTGTGTATATAACGTCCGTGTCGTGTCGCTGTAGGTGTGAGGGATCTGGTCATAACGAAATTGGATTTTGAGCTTACCGTATTGGCCGAACGAGCCGAGGTAACTCTGGTCCCGGTATACCGTATTGGAAGACTGGAAGGAGACGTAGTTCCGGGTGCCTAGTAAGTCGTAGAACCTGACGTCGGCACGTCGTAGGTAGAAGCCATCTCGAACATCACGGTATTCATTGAATTTCGAATCTTTAAGCGCTGGTTCAAACGGCAAGTCCGGCCGGCCGTAGACGTCGCCTGTGGCGAAGCGTACGCCGAAGTCTACGTATCCTTGACTCGTGCCGTTGTCCTGTGCCCGGGTTTGCTCAGGCTTTTGGGTCTTGTCTTTGCCTGAGGATTGCTTCTTATCCGTCTCTTGCTGCTGGCATCGCGCCGCCGAAGAGAGCGCCAGCAGAAGCACTGCTACGGGGGCTGCTATTTTGCTTAAACGATTCATGTCACCCTCCGCTTTATCTCAAGAAGGCTGAGCCCGACGGATGGTTCGAACCATGTATGGCGGAATGGCAGTTCGTGCAGCCACGATTGAAGTTCTTGATTGAGCTAAGCGGTTGCGGCTGCGTCGGGTGCCGGCTGGCATCATGGCAGGAGTCGCATACTCGGGGCATCCGGACCTTCAGCAATTGAGGGTTGTTCGAGCCATGCGGCTCATGGCAGTTCGCGCAGTTCTCCAGTACTGGAGGATGCGGCCAGAGGAAAGGCCCACGGCGTTCTGTGTGGCAACTGAGGCAGTTCTCATTCGTCGTGCTCTGAATGAGCTGTTTTGGATTAGGTGTGCCATGCGGGTTGTGGCAGCTGGTACAGGTCACTTTGCCTTCCCGATACGGCATGTGAGAGGAGCGTTGTAGCTGGGCCCTCCGCATCTGGTGGCATCCGATACACAACTCTGGCTGTGCCTTCTGCAACCCTTTATTTTCGGTGAGCGGTGAATTGTAGCGGGCTTCTGATGTTCCGCTGATATGCATTCCTTTCTTTACCTGGTGGCAATCGACGCAGGCCAGTCCGCGTGATTCATGCGGACTTCCCTTCCAGAACAAATGTGTGCCCCGCCCATGACAAGCTTCGCAAGTAGCGTTTTGTTCTGCGACTGAATTAGGGGAATCCTTACCAAAGCGAATGGGGATGGTGTCCTTGCCGCCGCCGGCTTCCACGTGCATTTGGCCGGGGCCGTGACAACTCTCGCATCCGCGTGACTCTTCCGGAGTATGCGGATTGGCCATAGCCCTTCCCATCGGGGTGTTCTTGAAGCGCCGATTCTGGTCCTCATGACAAGTAATGCAGACATCGCTTCCTGCATAGCCGCTGGACGGTGCTGAGGGCTCGGTCTTTTGTTGTGTGACGTCGTTCCTTTTGGTTTCTTGGTCGGATTGGCCCGCGGCGAAACGAATAGAGAAGGCCAACGGGAGCAGCAATGCCATCAGTTTGATGCGGGGACCTTTGGACATCGCAATGAGAGGCATAGATATGCTCGAGCCCGAGGATACGCGCAAAACGTATAGACCCAATAGCGGCGCGTGTCGGTGACGGCAGTCACAACCTTACGTGCGAAACATCACGACGTAGGGAGAGGGAAAGCTCACGCAAACTTCGGGGAAAATATCCTTCTCGATTTAATTAGTCAACAACAAATTATCTAAGTTCAGAACGTAGTCTCACGTGACCATTTCCCGCGTCATCGTCGCCATAGTTGCTCGGATCAGGTACGCCAATTCACGTTGTCACACGCCTCATGCGCCACGCCGATTCCAAAGTGACGCTAGAGCACTACGCGCATATCGTTGGTGATGCCGAGCGCGCAGCGTCTGAGAAGTTCTCTCAGCGAATTGGACAGAACATCACTCAATTGGAGTCAGACTCTCAATTGGAGTCAAATTCTTCAGTGAAGACCGCGTGACAAAAGGACTTGGCGGAAGCGTGTGGGAGTCGAACCCACCATTCGACCCGCGAAGGGCCGAATCGCCGGCTTTGAAGGCCGGGCAGGTCACCGGACCAATTTCGCCTCCAGGGAAAGTATAGCGAACCAGCCAAAACTTGCGTCCAAAGAAAAACACCGGGCGCAGCGAACTGCGCCCGGTGCAACAGAGTCTAAGTCAAAATGGTAACTAGAAGATTAGTTTTAGTCCTGCCTGCATCTGACGCGAATTCGATGCCGTGCTCGTATACTGTCCGAACGACGGCGAGGTCAGGGTGTTGGTGAAGCCAGACAGGTTCGTGTGATTGAAAACGTTGAAGACCTCCCAACGGAACTGGAATTTAACGCGTTCCGTCAGTTTCGTATCCTTTAGCAGCGCCCAGTCGAAGTCCTGGAAACCAGCCAGAGGAAATACGTTGCGGCCCAAGGTTCCAGGGTTTCCGAGTAGTGGTTGAGTAAAGGGGAAATTACTGATGTTCGGGCAAAGAACTGCCGCACTGGTCGAAGTATTCACACCGCGATCGCAAACGGCTCGGAATTAGATCCGCGAGCCAAATCTAGCCAGCACATCTCAGAACACCAGCCAGCGGTACCGGCATCCGCTCGCTGCTTAGGCGCGAACAGTTTCCATCGCAGCGTGCTTGGTGCGGAGAAGGGCCGCGACGAGTTCGTACAATTTAGGAGCGGTGCAGACCTCGTAATAAACGTGGGTGGAAGGCTCGCCGATTTTTCCATCGGACAAGAGTTCGCGCGCCAAACCCTTGCGCAGGACGAGCAACTCAACGGATTCACCCATAGGCACTTCGCCATAATACAGCGTGACAGTTTCCTTGCCCCAGGGAAGATCGAGTTTGGTTTCGATGCACTCGAGAGAAATTTCGTCGTACAACTTCAGGAAGCCTTCTTCGTTCACCTCAATGCCGTTGCGGTTGTAACGAACGAGGAATTCGTCCAATTCTTCCGCGGACGCTCCCGCCATCGTTTGCAAGAATTGAAACAAACCGAAATGGGATTTTTGACGATCGAGCATGCGGCGCGCGAGTTTTGCGCAGCCGGAAAGCCGGTCGGAAAGATTGAGCGCCTTGGAAATCATCACGCGCGATTCGCCATCGGTCCAATACGTCGGCGCTTCGCCCTGGTGCGCGACGCCGACTCCAAGTTCCAGCGCGGGTAAGTTCGACGTGGCCGCGCTGTCGTTGTAAGAGTTGCAGACGGTCAGGATTTGGCGCGCCAGCACGCAAGCTTTCGCAACGGAGCGCGCGTACGTGCGACTCGAATCCGTTTCGAAGATCGCCAAAATGATAGCGTCACCTTCGATGAAAACCTTCTTCGCGCCGTAGCGGTCGAGCAGTTTTTTCACTGGCTCGTGTAGATTCAGACTGAAATGCGAAGCCGGGCTGAGGCCGCGCGCGAGCAGATCCTGCGTCATTTTTGTTGAGCCGCGCACGTCTGCTTTGATAATCACGTGGCTGATGACGGGATCTTCCTTGGTTTTTGCTTCTTCTTGCAGCACGCATTCGTAAAGCCTGTTGTTCATGCGCGAAAGATCGCGCGCTTGCTCGGTTTCGACGAGGTTCAAGCGGTCCATGCACGCGGTGAGGTGTTCCGCGTCGCGCAAATCCCTGTGCAACCGCAGAAAATCCGTCGCAAAGCGCAGGACGAAGCCCATCATTTCATCGCGCGAGTAACGCCGGATCTTTTTCGAGAGCTCTTCAATCGGCTTTTCGGACAGGCGCTTCGCGGGAACCTGTTTCAGCACCTGTTCGACTCGCTTCAATTCGTCTTTTGAAACCAGAGCTTTGCGCAACTGCTGCAAGTGCACGGGCGGATGGTATGTCGCGGCGATAGAACGAATTTCGTAGCTTGCAATCACGTGGTAGAGAACGTCCTGCTGCTCCAAACGTTCGAGCAATTGCGTGAGCAGGCCGGCGCGCTGCGCCCGCGTTGCTTCCGGCTCACCGGCGGCGTCGAAAAGCCGCTTGGCATTTTCCGGATCGTTCAAATAATCGCCAAGCTTACCCTTGTGGTCTTTGTGAAAGAAATCGAGCTTCTGCTTCGCGGCTTCCAGCGCCGGCCCGAATTCTTCCAGCTTGAACTGCTGATGCTTCAGCCGCAGCTCTATGTCGTTCAAAGAAGCCTTCAAGTCCGCGGGATCGGCCGGCGCGCGAAAACGATTGAGGAAGCTGTCGCTGCGATCGAGACGCTTGCGCAGCGCTTCTTTTTGCTCCTCGAGGCGCGCAATCTCATCGCGCATCACCTGCGCTTCGGTCATAACGTCAGAGTGCGCCTTTTCCGCTTCCTGGAATGCAGGATCCAGGGGAACAACAACCCCCGCGTGATTCAGAACTTCCTGGAACAGAGCGTCCATCGCTTCGAAGCGATCCGGGTCGCGCGCATAATTTCCAAGAAGCACGTAGTGCTCGAGAAAATAGGCGTCGTCTTTTCCGCCTTCCAGAAAGATCAGGCGGTTCTTCAACAAGTCATAAAGCGGACCAAATTCCTCGCCGAAGAGCGCCTTACGCGCCTTGGCAATGATGTTTTCTTCAACGTCAATCCAGCTCTGAGCAACTTGCTGTCCAACGGCACGAATCACGCCACGCCGCGCGGACTGAAGTTCGGAAAGTCGCGCCTTGATGACGTGCGCTTGCTGGCTGCGTTCGAAATGTTCGCCGCGCTGGCGAATCCATTCCTTGCCTTCCTGAATCAGGTTCGAGAACTGGCTGTTGAGTTCCGTGGTGAGAAACTTGAGCAGCGCGACGCGAAAGAGCAAATCCATTTCAATATTTTTGTGATACTTCGCATTGGTCAGCGCGCTGTGCATCACGTCCGCGAGTAGTTTTCGGAATGCCGTACCATCGAGCGCTTTCGCAGTGCGCAACTCGATGCCAGGCAGATAGGTTTTGCTGGCGTTTTGGCGGATCAGATCAAAAAGATAGTCGCGTGACAGGTGCAGGAAACGGGGGCTGAGAAAAACATCGTGGTGAATGTTGTCCACGCCGATGGCGAGCGAACTCATCGGCAGGGTGAGGTTGTAGCTGCCAAGCTCGATGCGAGGCGTTTCCGTGGCGGCAAAAAGTAGTGTGTCGCTGGGCATTCTTCGGCTGCCCTTTGGGGCTTCGTTCAACGTAGCAGCACGGACGGGGCGCGGCAACAGAACCGCCGTTTGGGGGTAGCTAGAGAGTTAGCTGGCGTAACGGACTGTAAAATCAGGAGGTTACTATGATCCGGCGGGTGTCTCCTCCGGCGTGTTCGAGGCGAATTTGGATTTGCGGCCAGGGAGAGGGAAGTGGAAATCGCTCGGACCATTCGAGAATCACGATGGCGGGTTTTGTGAAGATATCTTCCATGCCCAGCGTTTCGAAATCGTGGAATTTTTCGACGCGATATAGGTCTCCGTGAAAGACTTTTTGGTCCGCACCATAGACATGCAGCAAAGTGAACGTGGGACTTGTAACTTCCTCTTCGGGCGCTGCGCCGAGGCCGCTGACGATACCCTTGGTCAACGTGGTTTTTCCGCTTCCCAGGTCGCCGGAAAGAAGCACCAGGAGAGGCGGCTTGAGCCTCGTGGCAAATTCCCTGCCCCATTGAATGGTCTCCTCGGCAGAGTTCGTAACGATTTCTTCAGCCACCGAACTGAATCTCCCGAAGCAGATGGTTACGCATTATCGGAATAGCGAAGGCTACGCTGTTGGCAAGTTGGCCTGAGGAGTCGTTCCATCCTCCCGTGCGGGTGCCCGCAGCGCCATGTAGATATACGCCCAATGCGAGGACGCGCAGCCAATCCGAAGTGCCGAACTGTGCCGTAAGCGCAGCGAGAACGCCGGTGAGAACGTCACCGGATCCACCCTTCGCAAGAGCAGCGCCTCCGGTAGTGTTAACCCAAACGCTTCCATCAGGGGCAGCAAGAATCGTGTGAAAGCCTTTCAGGATTACATGCGCGTTCGCGCGCTTGGCTGCCTCGGTCGCCGCCTTTACACGATCGGCTTGGACAGACGCATTCGAAATTTCCAGAAGTCGGCCCATTTCTCCAGGATGCGGCGTGATGGCGAGAAAGGAAGATTTACGTTCACGAAGAGAATTTACATCGCCAGCGAAAGCGTTCAATCCATCGGCATCGAGAACGACAGGGACATTTGAATCGCGAACGAGTTGCAGGATGACCTGCTGTGTTTCTCGATGCGTGCCGAGGCCAGGCCCGATGGCGAGAACCGTTTTGCCTCCGAGAATCTTCGCGAATCGTCCTGAGGTTAGGTTCGACGCTGCAATTGTTCCTTCATCGGTGGAGGAGAGGACTTCCGTCATGTATTCCGGATGAGCAGAAGCGATGATGGATTGAACGACATCAGGGCAGGCAATGGTCGTTAGTCCCGCTCCGGAAGAGAGCGTCGCGTAACCGGCCAACACAGCCGCGCCGGATTTGCCAAGCGAGCCGCCCACAACGAGAACGTGCCCAAAGGTTCCTTTGTGTGAATCCGCCGCGCGAATCAGCGGCAGGGACGCAAATTCATCCGGCCCAACCCAGCGCAACGCACTCTTGCCTGTCTCCTCAATTAGCGAAAGCGGCGTCCCAATTTGTTTTACGCTCAGCTCGCCACAGCAAGGTGCATCTGGCGAAAGGAGCTGTCCGATTTTCGGCGCGGTGAACGTGATTGTATTGTGAGCCCAAAGAACTGGTCCAGACGCTGCCTCACCATCCGAAGGAAGTCCCGATGGTGTGTCAACGGCAAGAATCAAAGCAGGCACGGGTTTGGTCGCGTTTCCAGACCACTCATTCAGATTCTGAATCACATTTCCGATGAGACCTTTCGGCGACCCGCGCAGACCAGTCCCTAGAAGCGAGTCAACAATTACTTGGGAAAGAACCACTCCCGGCCATTCTTTCGCGCATGCTTTTTCCGTATTCAGTACACGGATAGCACCGCCCATTTTCTTCCACTTGCGAAAATTCGCTGCCGCGTCTCCTTCTAAATCATCTGGGGCGGCAAAGAGGTAGACAGTGGATTCCAGATCAGGCCTTTTACGCTTCAGATGCCTTGCAGCTACAAACCCATCCCCGCCATTGTTACCCTTGCCGCAAAGAAATGCGACGCGCAGATTTGAGCTGTGTCTTCCTTGCGATAGGTAATCGTAAATGTACGACGATATCTGCATGCCGGCGTTTTCCATCAGTTGCAGGCCAGAAATGCCGTATCGCTCCGTGGTGAGCCGGTCCACTTCGCGCATTTCGGCTGCAGTGAGTGCTTTCATGGGAGTTACAAAATGGCGCTAGAGCATCCAGCCGCCGCTGACGTTGACCACTTGTCCGGTTACGTACTCGGCTTCTTCAGACGCAAAAAAGGAAACGGCGGCGGCAACATCTTCCACCGTGGGCGGCCTGCCGATGGGAAAACGCGCATCGCGAATGCGGCGAGCTTCGTCCAGACTGAGATCTTTTTCGTCAATGCTGGATGGATTCACGACGTTCACTGTAATTCCGTTCTTCGCTTCTTCGAGCGCAAGTGAACGGGAAAGTGCCACGACCGCGGCTTTGGCCGAAGCGTACGCGGAAATTTTTGCCTGCCCGAATGCGCGCTCGGCGCCAACCGCACCCAAATTGATGATCCTTCCCCAGCGGACTTTGCGCATGTGAGGCAGCGCGGCGCGGCTCATGTAAACGACACTCATCAGGTTGGACGAAAAAATATCCTTCCAATCGTCGAGCGAACCTTCCGCGAGCGTGCCCCAGCGAAAATCACCGACGTTGTTCACAAGCACGTCCAGGCGGCCAAATCGATCTGTCACCGTGCGCAGGAATTGTTCGGCGCCGGTCGGGCTTGTGATGTCCGCTTCGATGGCGACGCAGTCCGCTCCCGCAAGTTGCAGTTGGCGCAAAGCGTTCTGGGCAGCGGATTTATTTGCGCGATAGCCGATAGCCACGCGTGCGCCGTCCTGTGCAAGTTTCAGCGCGATACCACGCCCAATTCCGCGCGTTCCCCCTGTAACTAGTGCGACTCGATTCCGCAGCGCCATTCCATTCCTCTAGAGAGCCTTCTGTGAAACGAACAGTATAGCCCAGGCATTACGCGCCAACTATTCCATCCGAGCAACGATTACCGTCATATCGTCGGCCTGCTCTGGAGTGCCGGCCCATTCATCCGCCGCCTGCATCAATCCGTACGCAACGGCGCGCGGCTCCCCGTGGTGCAGCCGAATCGCAGCATCCCGCAGGCGGTGAATTCCAAATTCTTCGCCATATACATTTTCCGGCTCAATCAGGCCGTCGCTGTAGCCCACCAGTGTCGCGTTGGGAGGGACGAGGTACCTTCCTTCCTCGTAGACATAGTCTTCGACAACTCCCAAGACCATGCCGCCTTCTTCCAGCGCGACAGCGGAACCATCGCAAATGCAGAAAGACGGCAAGTGGCCGGCGTTCGTGTAACGCAAAATGCGGGTCGAGCTATCGTAAACAGCAATGAAAAAAGTGGCAAAGCGGTCATCGCCCGTGTTTCGAACAAGATGATTATTCAAACGTGAGACGAGTTCGGCGGTGCTAAGGTTGACGCTCTCGGGCGCAAGCAACTGGCTGCGCAAGGCCGCCTGCAGGCTCGCCATGAGGAGCGCTGCGGAGATTCCCTTTCCCGAAATGTCCGCGACGGCAATGGCGAGACTCGTCGGGCTCAGCTGGATGAAATCGTAGTAATCGCCGCTGACCATGCGCGCCGCTTTGCACACTGCCTCAATGCGGACTCCGGGGACGGACGGCAACTTCTGCGGAAAGAGCTGATTCTGCACTTCGCGCGCGATGGAAATTTCGTTTTCGAGGCGCCGTCGCTGTTTTTCCTCTTCGATCAAGTTGCTGATGGAGCCGGTCATCTGGTTGAACGATTCGCCGAGAACGGCGAGCTGGTCCCGGCTTTCAATTTTCACGCGATGCGTAAAATCTCCGGATTGCACGTATTGCGTCGCACGATAGAGGCCGTCCACGGCCGATGTGATCCGACGCGTAAGCACGACGCCGGTAATGAGTGCGGCAATCTCCAGCAGAAAAAAAACGACCGCAAGAACGCCCAAAGTGTAAACGTAGACGAGTCCGAGGTCGCCAACGGAAGAGAACATGCGAACATTCAAGTGCGATGGCCTCGTAGTAAAAATCGCGACGACGGGCCGCGCTGCGTCCACGCGCCCGTCCGAATACTCATATTTCGCGTCGAATCGAGTCACGCCAGTAACATCCGTGTCCCAAAATCCCTGCGGCGGCCGCAATAAACGGCGCCGATCGATAATGTTCGCAGCAACCTGGAAATCCCGGCTGTTTAGCGTGTACGCAAGGACTTTTTGATTTGGAGCCCCCAACGGCTCCAGCAACTGGAACTCGACCGGTCCCAGATCTGGCGCCAAGGAAGAAACGAACGAAGCCGAAACCGGAACCCGAAGGTGCACGAACCGTTCGCCATACGGCGTTTTGACTGATCGCAAACCGACCAGGAAAAGGCTCTTTTCCGTCTGTATGAAACCCGCGAATTTTTGTTTTGACCCGTCGGCAACTTTCGCCAAAAGCGGCATGCTGCCGCTGATTTCAATGTGCATGCTGGGAAGTTGCGTGTCATACACAGCGTGTTCCTGCGCCATGATCACGCGGTCCACCGCTTCCTCCTGCATGGCAGGAGAAGCGTTTTCGAGGGCCGCGGCAATTTGGTCCGTTCCCGCAGCGACCATTTCCACGCGACGTTGAAGATCCTGATAGAGAATGTATCCACCGAACTGCCGATACAAGATGGTTGCCGAAACAAATGCGAGCACCGCCGTCAGCACGACAGGAACCAGAGCTATGAAAAGATAGGCGACAATCAGCCGATTGCGCAGACTCCAAAGCAGCCGTGACCGCCACCAGCCAATGAAACGGATGGCAAGGTAGCCGGCGCACAGGAGCGAAATAAATTTCAGAAAATTGAAGATGCCGCCGGACCGGCCAAGGACTATCAATAGAGCGCCGACGATGACCATGGCGGCGGCAATGAGATCAGGAAGAGACAGCCGGCGCCAAATCTCTTTGAGTTGGACCGATAGTGGAGTCATGAACGATAGAGCAAAAAGATACTTTACCCGAAGTGGCGGATTGTGACGAGGCCGCTAGAAAGAAGAAAAAGCCGGGCAATTTGGCCTGGCTTTACTCTCCAATGGATTGAGTATTGTCCTTATGACTTTGAAGACTGCTGAACCTTGCTGTGGTGGCGGCTGTATGTGAAATACACAACCAATCCAACGATGAGCCAGCCAATCAGACGGGCCCAATTTATCCAGCCGAGTTTGTACATCATATAGCCATTGAAGATGATGCCCAGGATCGGAACGACGGGCAGAAGTCCACCCATATAAATTCCGGGAGTACGGAAGGGGCGAGCCTGATCCGGATTCGTGCGCCGCAAGATCACCACCGCAATGCAAACGATAATGAAAGCAAGCAACGTGCCGATATTCACCATTTTTCCGATGTCGTCAATCGGCGTTACGCTGCCGACGATCGCGGCAAGCAAACCGACGAGGAGAGTGTTCTTGTAAGGAGTGCGGAACTTCGGGTGAATGGCCGCGAAGAATTTCTTCGGCAAGAGTCCGTCATTTGCCATCGAATACAGCACACGCGTTTGTCCAAGCAGCATGACGAGCATAACGCTGGTGAGTCCGGCGAGTGCACCAAGTGTGATGACGTGCGACGCGGTGGTGAGGCCCCTGTCGAGAAACGCGCGCGCAATGGGCGCTTCGATGTTGACGTCCTGCCAAGGCACCATGCCAGTCAGAATCCCAGCGACGGCGATGTAGAGCAAGGTGCAGATGAAGAGGGATACGATGATGCCGATGGGTAAATCGCGTTGCGGATTCTTGGCTTCCTGCGCAGTGGTGGAGACGGCGTCAAACCCGATGTAAGCGAAGAAAATATAGGCGGCAGCCGAGCCAATGCCGGCGAACCCGTAAGGCGCGAAGGAATGCCAATCGCCACCCCAGTTCGCGGTATGGACAAATTTGCTGCCCAGTGCGATGACGAAGAGAACTACCGAAACCTTGATGACGACGATGGTGGAGTTGAAACGGGCGCTTTCTTTGATGCCAATCGCGAGAATAATCGTGATGACAAGGGCGATGACGAAAGCGGGAAGATTGAATCCAATTTCGTAGCCAAAGAGCCTGGGTGCGTTGACCAGGTCATGCGCGCGTTGCACCAGCTCCGGCGAGTTCGTCGCAGTAATCATTTTAACTTTGTCGAGAAATGCCTGTGTTCCGGCGACCAGCGATGGATCGGCGGCGTGCGCCATTTGGCGAGCGACAATGCCGCCAGCTGTGCGCAGGGCGGTCCAGTGATCGTAAGCTAGCCACAGTGGCATCTTGATGTGAAAAATATCGAGAAGCTCGATGAAGTGATTCGACCAGCCGGACGAAACCGTGCTCGCGCCCATGGCGTATTCGAGCGTGAGGTCCCAGCCTATGATCCATGCAAAGAGTTCTCCGAGCGTGGCGTAAGCGTACGTGTACGCACTACCGGCGAGAGGAATCATCGCGGCGAATTCGGCGTAGCACAACGCGGCGAACGCGCACCCCAATCCGGAAAGAACGAAGGAGAGCATCAAGCCAGGTCCGGCGTAATGCGCGCCGAGGCCGGAGAGTACGAAGATTCCAGCGCCGATGACCGCGCCGACGCCAAGCGCCGTGAGTTGAAACGGCCCTAACGTCCGCTTGAGGCTGTGCTCGCCGGACTCTTTCGCTTCCGCAAGCAACTGGCTCAGCGGTTTTTTCGCAAACAAGGGGTTGCCCATGCAACTCCTCCTTCGAGGTGGATTCACCCACTACCACGTGCTGCCAAATTGGATGCCGCCCATTGTAGAGGCGGCAGCCCATGCGCCCTACAAGAAAATTGTCATGCCGCGGACTTTTTCCGCGACCACAGCCAGTACACCGGAACGCCAAGCAACACGATGACAAGCCCGGGCCACGCGGTTTGTGTTTTATAAAGAAGCAGCACAAACATGATGGCCAGTGCCGCAACGATATACAGTGCGGGAAGGAACGGATAACCGAACGCGCGATAGGGGCGCTCAGCTTGCCGGCGGTTCTTTCGCAGTACGAAAATTCCAGCGATCGTCAGTGCGTAGAAAATCAAAACGGAAAAGACGACGTAGTCCAGCAAATCGCTGTAGAGATTTCCGTAGGTTCCGTCGGGTTTGCGCGTGCGAAGCAGAAGCAGAATCGCGATCCAGATGCCTTGATAGACCAGGGCAACTCCTGGAACGCCGCGTGAATTGAGCTTCCCGGTCGCGCGAAAGAAGAGTCCGTCCTTTGCCATGGCGTAAGCCACACGCGAGCCGGCAAGAATCAGGCCGTTGTTGCAGCCGAACGTGGAAATAATGATGGCAATTGCCATGATGACCGCACCGGCTGGACCGAATATGGCGTTCAGCGCCGCGGTTGCGACGCGATCGTCGGGGGCATTTTGAATTTGCGCGAGGGGAAGCGCGAAAAGATAGGCCAGATTCGCGAGGCAGTAGAGCGTGATGACGATAATTGTGCCGAAGGCCATGGAGAGCGCGACGTCGCGCTTGGGATTTTTTACTTCGGCAGCGGTGAAGCCGATGTTATTCCAGGCGTCGGCGGAAAAAAGTGAACCTACTTGCGCCACGCCAAACGCGACAAAGAGCCCAAAGAATCCGCTAGCCGCAGTGACCGTGGGAATCAAGCCGCGCAGGAAATTGGCGCCAGGTTCGATTGGCTGCGCGTTTCGCACTGTCCAAAAGTGAGAGAAATTATCGGCAATAGCGGCGTGATTTCTTCCCACGAAAATCCCCAGAACGATCAGCCCAACAAGCGAGAGTGCTTTCGCCGAAGTGAAAATGTTTTGAATCCACTTTCCCAGCTGCACGCCAAGCGTATTCAAGAACGTAATCAGTACGATCATCAAGATGCCGACAAATTGCTGCACGCTCAAACTGATCGCATATTTCGAACCCAAATTGATCGGATGGATGATCCACGCCTGCGGCGAAATCGCTGGAAAGAGCACACCCAGGTAACGCGCGAAACCGATCGCGACCGCGGCGATGGTTCCCGTTTGAATGACCAGGAACAATGTCCAGCCGTACAAGAATCCCCAAAGCGGCGAATATGCTTCTCGCAGATAAATGTATTGTCCGCCCGCACGCGGAAAAAGCGCTGCAAGTTCGCCATAAGAAAGCGCGGCAGAAATCGTCAACAGACCGGTGATGATCCAGGCAAACAACACGCCTGCAGCCGAACCCGTCTGTCGCGCAATATCCGCCGCAACGATAAATATCCCCGAGCCGATCATCGAGCCGACCACGATCATCGTGCCGTCAAACAGGCCAATCGCACGAATGAAGCCCGACTCTTCCCTGTTCATCGTTTGCGCAGCATGCGATTCGAGATCGGCCATGAACGATTTTCCTCAGTTCTTCGCGGAACGTGTGATCGGTTCAAGCAAATCCAAAAATTGCCGCGCACGCTTCGCCGGGTCGGATGCACGCAGTACATCGCTGATGACGGCAACAGAATCCGCGCCGGCTTCCATCACTTCCTTGGCACGCTCCAGCGAAATTCCACCAATCCCGACGATCGGTTTCTTCGTGAGCTTGCGTGCTTCGCGAATCATGACCGTCCCAACGACGGGATCAGGATTCGCTTTGGAATCCGTCGCAAACACGGGCCCGAGCGCAATATAGTCCGCGTCAGTCTCCGCGGCTGCACGGAATTGTTCGAGGTTGTGCGTTGAAACTCCCAGCAATTTGCCTTGACCCAAAACGGCACGCGTTTCCGCCACAGGTAAATCGCTCTGTCCAATGTGCACACCGTTCGCCCCGGAGAGCAACGCCACATCCGGCCGGTCGTTCACAAAAAACAGCGCCCCTCGCGGCACAAGCTCCGCCGCCAATGCGGATGACGCTTGCAGTAATTCACGCGACGACCCACGCTTGTTCCGGTACTGAAACAAACGCACCCCTGCATCAGCGAGTTTTCTTGCTGCTTCAAGTTCGGAAGTGGTGAGCAATGCTGCGTCTAATATCATGTATAGCGGCGGCAGCACAAGACTCATGAGGGTCTATTTTCCGTTCGCGCCCAGAAATCTTTCAATGAATTGGGTGTCGATTTTTCCGGCGGCAAAATCCGGGTCGGCTACGATGCGGCGGTGCAGGGGGATGGAAGTCTTGATGCCCTCAATCACAAACATCTCCAGCGCTCGCTTCATGCGGCCAATCGCTTCCGCGCGGTCACGGCCTTTCACAATCAGTTTCGCAATCATGGAATCGTAGAACGGCGGAATCACGGCGTCCGCATACGCCGCCGAATCCACACGCACGCCGGTGCCGCCGGGGGCTTGGAACGTCGTGATGCGCCCCGCCGACGGAACGAACGTCACCGGATCTTCGGCGTTGATGCGGCATTCGATGGCGTGGCCAGAAAGATGGATCTCGCCGGTAGCGTCGTCCATCTTTTCGCCAGCGGCTATACGAATTTGCGCTTTGATCAGGTCAACGCCAGTGATGAGTTCCGTCACGGGATGCTCCACCTGAATGCGCGTGTTCATTTCGATAAAGTACATTTCGCCGTTCTGGTCCATCAGAAATTCGACTGTGCCCGCGTTGGTGTAACCGATTTTTTCGAGCGCCTTCACCACTTTCGCGCCAAGTTCCTTGCGCCGTTTCGGATCAATGCCCGGTGACGGCGATTCTTCAATCAATTTTTGGTGGCGTCGCTGGATGCTACATTCGCGCTCGCCGAGATGAATCACGCGTCCATGCTGGTCGCCGAGCACCTGAAACTCAATGTGCCTCGGATGCTCCAGAAAACGTTCCGCATAAACATCCGGCGTGCCAAAGGCCTGTTGCGCTTCGCTGCGGGCAGTTTCATACGCGGAAAGCAATTCCTCTTGCTTCCGCACAACGCGCATGCCGCGGCCCCCGCCGCCCGCGACCGCTTTCAAAATGAGTGGATATCCGATCTTGGTAGCTTCTTTGGCGAGTTGCTCTTCGCCTTCAATCGCGCCGTCACTGCCTGGAATCGTCGGCAAGCCCGCCGTCTTCACTTCCCGCCGCGCGCGATCCTTCTCGCCCATCATTTCAATAATTTCGGGCCGCGGCCCGATGAAGGTGATTTCGCTCGCTTCACACACCTTGGCAAAGTTCGCATTCTCAGAAAGGAAGCCGTACCCCGGATGGATGGCATCCACATTTGTAATTTCCGCGGCGCTGATGACCTGCGGAATATTCAAATAACTTTCGCTGCTGCGGGCAGGCCCGATGCACACGGCTTCATCAGCAAATCGAACGTGGAGAGAATTCCGGTCGGCCTCGGAATAAACCGCAACCGTGCCGATTCCCAGTTCCTTGCAGGCGCAAATCACGCGCAGGGCGATTTCCCCGCGATTGGCTACCAGAATCTTGTTAAACATAGAATTTGGACTTGCCTACTTTTTGCGGCTCGGCCGGATGCCGAACAGGGGCTGCCCGTATTCCACGGGCTGGCCGTTATCCGCGAAGATGCGCAGCACTTCGCCGGTCACGTCGGATTCAATTTCGTTCATCAGCTTCATGGCCTCAACAATGCACAGGGTCTGTCCGGTCTCAATGTGACCGCCAATCTTCACGAAGGGCTCCGCGCCCGGACTAGGCGAGCCATAAAACGTGCCCACGATGGGCGATTTTACGAGATGGAGGTCTTCCGAAGCGCGCGGTTCTGCCGCGGGTGCAGGGGAGGGAGCTCCGTGCATCGGGGCTGCTCCAGCGACTATGATTTCGGGTTCCGCGACCATTCTCGGCGCGGCGTAAACCACGTTGGCCGCCGGCTTTTTGATGCGAATGCGCAGGTCGCCGCGGGAATACTCAAACTCTTCGAGATTATGCTCCGACATAGTGCGGAGAATCTGCTCGATCTGCTCCAACTCCGGTGTGGCAGCCTGCTTGGGTTCTGCTGACTTCGAAGGTTTTTTGCGTTTCATGCCTGTTTAGGTTTCAAAGTTCCATGAAATCCCGCGGAGAGCGGGTCAAGATTTCACTTCGATCCTCATGAACTGCAACGTCGTCTTCGATTCGGATTCCTCCAACCCCTGGCACATAAACTCCGGGCTCGATAGTGATCACAGTTCCAGGTTCCAGCCGGGCCTTCTGACCGCGTGCAACCCGGGGGTCTTCGTGAACTTCCAGACCCAGCCCATGCCCTGTACTGTGAACGAAATATCGGTCCAGCCTGTAGCCCGCTAGGGTTGTACGCGCAGCGGCGTCCACTTCCCCACAGGTAACCCCCGACCGAACCGCCGCGATAGCTGCCGTTTGCGCTTCCAGGACGGCTTTATACCACTCCCGGACCCGCTGGGGAGCAGTTCCCACATAAACCGTCCGCGTGATATCGCTGCAATAGTGGGCGAGTATAACACCCAGGTCCAGCACGACCAACTCATTTTTCCTCAACTGCTTGGAGGTCGGCCGCGCGTGCGGCAGGGCGGCCCTCTTGCCAAATGCAACGATGCTTTCGAAAGCTGGTCCTGATGCTCCGCCACGGCGCATCTGAAAATCGATCTCGGCGGCGATTTCAAGCTCCCGCACTCCGGGTTTCAGCAACCCAATGGCGTGCTCGACCACTTCGCTCGCCAGAACGGCCGCCTTTCGCATTTGCGCCAGTTCCAGCGAATCTTTATTTGAGCGGAGGGCAAGTACAAGTCCTGAAGTCTGTTTAAGTGCGCACCGGGCGCCAGCTGCCTTTCGCAACGACCCATGCTGAGCAACCGTGAGTTGTGCCGGATCAAAACCCGCGTGACGAACACGCGTTTGCTGCAGAAATTCTCCAACCGCGGAGAATAGCCCCGACTTATGTTGGATGATTTGAACGCCGGTCGTTTCATCCTTACCCTGAGTAATGAAGCGCCCATCGGTGATCAGAGTGGTCTTGTGGCGGGCAACAACGAGCGCTCCGGCCTCTCCGGTGAACCCCGTCAAGTAATACCAGTCCGGCGGATGAGTTATGACAAGGGCATCGATCTTCCGCACGGAAAGCGCTTGGCGCAAAGCGGATTGTCGTTTCGAGTAAGCAGTTGGCATAAAAAAATCGAGGAGGCCTTGGCCTCCCCGATTGTAAGGAAATTGGCGAAGTTTGTCCGGCCCCGGAAATGATCCGGGCCTAGATTACCCAGGGATGATGCGCGGCGTCAGGAAGAATAGTAATTCCTGAGACTGCATGTTCACGTTGGTCCGCTTAAACAGATGCCCAATCACAGGCAGGCTGCCCACGATGGGTACCTGCGTCACGTCAACGCGCTGTGACGAGATGATGATTCCGCCGATGACCACAGTTCCGCCATCTTCCACGAGAACCTTGGTTTCCGCCGACTGCGTGTCCAAAGCTGGCGTGCCCTGCACACGAGGAATACCTTGATCGATCTGCGTGTTTTCCACCAGAACGTCCATGAAGACCGTTCCCTCGGCAGTAATCTGCGGCGTGACTTCCAGCTTGAGCACGGCGTCAATGAAGGTCACGGAAATCGTGTTGTTGATGGTGGTCTGAATCGGCACCTTGGTACCTTGCTTGATCACTGCCTTGATATTGTTCTGCGTCACGATGCGCGGCTTCGAAAGCAGCTTACCAACGCCTCGCGCTTCCGAAGCGGTGATAAAGAAGTCCACGGCGAAGTTCGGCGAACGGTGTGAAAAGCCGAGACCGCTCGTCGGAACGCCCGCGCCAAGGCTGACTGCCAGTGGCAAGCCTGTGGCGGTTGAACCAGAAGGGCCAGCGCTCACAACTGGCCCTGTCGGAATGGAACCGCCGGTCGTTACATTGCTGCTGCCACCCTGGCCTCCAAAGAATAGGCTACGGCCGTGGGTTGTCGAACCAGAGAAACCGAGCTCAGTTCCGATATCCTGCGCAAAAGAACGCGACGCGGACACGACCCTCGCTTCAATTTCTACCTGTTGCGACTTGCGATCCAGCTGGTGCAGCAGGTTATCAATCACAGGAATGACCGCAGGAATATCGCGGATGATCAACTGATTTGATGGTTCATCCGCAAGAATTTCTCCGCGCGAGGAAAGGAACCGCTTCAACGTTGCAGTCAAGGCGCTCGCCTTGCTGTAGCTCAAGACACGCGTCACGGTAATCGGAGGAATCGCATCGGACTGAGCCTTTTCGAGGTCGCGAACCGATTCCGCTTCCCTCTTCAAAGTGTCGTGCGTCGCGATCCGAAGCACATTGCCGTTCAACTGTTTATCCAAACCGTTGTTCAAGAGAACGATATCGAGCGCCTGATCCCAGGGCACTTCATCCAGGACGATCGTCAGCGTACCTTTCACGGCGGGATCCAGCACAACGTTCAATCCGCTGATTTCGTGAATCAGGCGGAAGAAGTCGCGAAGGTCCACGTCCTTTAGGTTCACCGAAATTGGTTCGCCCGTGTATTTCGCCGGAGCTGTACCCACTTGGCTCGTCGAACTAGCCATGGTCGTCGCCGCACTGTTCGCCTGCTGCGCCGCCTGCAACGATGCGTTGCCCTCGGGGCGTACAGGCTCCCTGTTTTCGCCATACGATGCCAGAACGACTGAGGGCTGGGTCAGTTCGCCGGGCAACGCGAAGCGAGGAGCGGAAATCTGCAAATTCTTGGAACTAGGGGAGACCGCGCGGGGAGTTGCGGCTGCGTAATGGAAACTTGCCGGAGTCGTGTGGCTCTCCGAAGTAATCTTGGCTGCGCCGGCACTCGCTGGAACCGCTGGTTGCGCATCGAAGAACACCACAACGGCGTTGCCGTCACGTGCAATCTGATAAGGCGTTGTATCGGTAAGGTCAATCACCACGCGAACGATATCCGGGCGGAATTGGCCGAGCCGCACTCCGCGCACAGGAGACGAGACCCCAGGGATCGTCGTCTTTTGCACGGCGAGCCGTGTGCCGGCAAAGTCCAGCACCAGGCGATCTGGATTCTGCATGCGCGCCGCGCGGGCATCGAGGTGGCCTTCGCCTTCGACACGGACGCTTGCGCGCTGTGCTCCCTGCGTTATTGCCACGCTTGAGATCACCGAAGCGGTCGCCGTTGCACCGGCGGGCTCCTGCGTTTGCGCAAGCGCGGGCATGGAACCAAACGCCACGCTTGCGAGGATCAGG
Source organism: Candidatus Sulfotelmatobacter sp. (assembly GCA_035567915.1). Classification (GTDB taxonomy): domain Bacteria; phylum Acidobacteriota; class Terriglobia; order Acidiferrales; family UBA7541; genus Acidiferrum. The sequence continues at coordinate 22,830 of DATMPA010000037.1, forward strand.
CAGCCACTACGTAGGGCCGGCCAGTTCGTAATCATTGCTGTTCTCCTGCCATGGAGTAAATTCTCTTATTTACTTGGCGCTCGACAGGTTTGCCGAACGCGTCCTTACCTTCTTCATGGAAAGTGACGCCATCCATAGAAATCTTTTCTACGGCTCCGTCATACAAACGGTCGCCTTCGCGCAGAAAATAAGTGCGAGCTTGTGGATTAGTTACGACTGCAATCATTCCGCTGTTGGCCTTCACGATGCCATCCACACGAAGCGTGGAAACTTGCAATCCTGCTTTTCCTGGAGGAAGATTTGCCCTGTTCCTCGCATCAGCTTGCTGACGGCTGACCAAAGATTCGAATGGGTCGCGGCGGGCTGCCTTTACCGCTGCTGCGCCCTCCGCGGGCTTTTCGTTGCCGCCAGCCCGAGTCGGTGTCGCAGGCTGCTTGGCCGACTTCTTCGCCGCAGTCTTCGGAGCTGGCTTGGAAGTGGGCTTGGCCGTTTGCGGCTTCTGAGGGGCCGCCGCCGCGGGTTTCGTTCCCCCCACCGCGTTCTGCACAAGTTGCTTCGTGGCGGCGGGATTGGTCTGCGCGGACAATCCAGGTGCGATTGCCGCGAGCAGGAACCCAAGGATGATCGTCATTGCTGGACGCATAGTTCGCTCATTCCGCTCAGGGTTTCCCAGCCGGCTTGGCAGTCGCCGGAGGCGCCGCTTCCGCAGGCTTGGTAAAGTAAGTCGTTGCCGTGAAAGTTCCCACAACCGTGGATCCAGGCTTCAGGGCGTACTTCGTGGCCTTGGTGCTGTCTGGATCGTTGAACTGCAAATCTCCGACGTTGATAATCCGTGAGAGTCGGCTCAAGCGTCCGAAGAAGTCGAGGATGTTGAAGTAAGGGCCATCGGCCTGCACCTCAAAAGGCATTTCGAAATAGTTGTTTTCCTTCGATCCAACCGCCAGCGCTTTCAACCTGCGAAGGTCCACATTCGAAGCGCTCGCCGCACCTTGCAACAGGCGGATGAATTCGTCGGTTTCCTTTTCTTCGGGAACGATCGTCTTCAGCGTATCCAATTGCTTGTTCAGCGCGTCCATCTGCTGCGTCAATTCGCCCTTGCGCTGCTTGTACACCGAAAGCTGCTGAACTTCCTGATTCAGTTGCGCCCGCTCCTTGACCGCTTTGTCCACTTGGTCGCGCTCTTGCGCAACGGGCGAGAAGGGCACATAAATTCCAACAAGGACCAGAATGACCGCAATGGCGGCCGCCACCAGGCCCTGCATGATCACCGACATGTCGCGAAATGGATTTGCCATGGCGCTGCCCCCTTATCCTTTCTTCGCCGGTGCGACGGCGGATTGCCCAGGAGTGCTCGCCGGTTTGGCTTGCCCCGCCGGAGTTGGTCCGTTAGGAGCGATTTCGGCATTTAGCTTGAACGTAAAGGTCAGCACGCCAGTTGTCGCTCTCTCGTCCTGCTTGGATTCTTCAATTTCCACTTTCTGGAAATATCCGGATCGCTTCATCGCGGTAATAAAATTTGCGACAGAATTGATCGAGGCGCTTGAACCCTGCACATTCAACGTGTTTCCCTTGCGGCTCAGGTCCGTCAACCACAGGTTTTCCGTGCGGGCCACCGTGTTCGCGACCATATCCAGTAACTCTTGGCCGCCTGTACGGTCGCGTTGCAGCTTTTCAATCGTGTCCACGCGCAATTGAAGCGTCTTCTTTTGCCGGTCAAACTCTTCCACCTGCGCCTTGATCTGCTGCAGTTCCGTTTTTTGTGCGCGAAGCTGCTTGATCCGATCGTTTTCAACGCTCAGTTGTTTCTGCCAGGAAAGGTAGATGTAGCCAAGAACGAGTCCGCCGAGCACAAGACCCGCTCCCACGAACACGATGGGAAGCGCTGCGCCCGTATCTACCGGGCGGCGGGACGCCTTCGGCCGTATTTGTCCTAAAAGGTTTATGCGGATCATGGCTAGTCGAAGCTCCTCAATGCCAGGCCTACCGCAATCGCCAGCCGCGGTGCCATATCGCGGATCTGGTTTTCACTGTGCTTGCCCGGGTTGATCAGCACCTTACGAAACGGATTCAACTCTTCCACCGGCATCGCGAATTCCTCGCGCAGCAGGTCCACCAGGCCCGGCACACGAGCCGTACCTCCCGCTACCACGATGCGCTGGATGTTTTCCCCGCTCGCGGTAGCGCGGAAGAAGTCGAAGGTTTTCTGAATTTCGAGCGTCAATATATCTGAAACGCTCCGTAAAATCTGCTGTCTTTGCTCGTCCGTCACGCTGGGCAAAGTCTCGCCCTTCTTCAGGCGCTCGGCGTCCTCGAAGCTCAGGTCCAATTCCTTTTGCAGCGCGTCTGTGTATTGATTGCCGCCCACGCTTACGTCGCGCGTAAACAACGGAATACCGCCGCGCACTATATTGATGTTCATCACGCTCGCGCCGATATTCAGCAGCGCCACGGTTTGCCCTGCGTCTGGTTCGTAGTTAATTTCGAAGCAGTTCTGCAAGCCGAACGCGTCAATGTCCACAACGACGGGCGTCTTGCCAGCCTGCGCCAGAACGTTCGTGTGATTCAGAATCTTGTCTTTTTTCACCGCAACCAGCAGAACGTCCATTTGCGCGTCCATGGACTCGAGCAACTGATAGCTCAGGTTCACGTCCGCAATGTCGAAAGGAATATGCTGGCTGGCTTCCGAAGGAATCCTGTCATACAGCTCTTCTTCGGACATCAGCGGCAGTGGCACTCGCTTCACGATTACAGAATGTCCCGAAACCGATGTCGCCACGTTCTTCGTTTTCACATGTTCGTTGTCGAAGATTCGGCTGATCGCGTTGGCAACCTGCGGCGCGTCCATGATCGCACCATCAACGACCGTATCCTGGGCCAGCGATTCCATGCCGAAGCTGACCAGTTCGTAGCCAGCCTTCGTGGATTTCAATTCGACTGCCTTAATCGAACTCGAACCGATATCGAGCCCGACCAGCTGCCTGCTTTTTTTGCCGCCAAGTAACCCCATATCGCAGCCCCTCTTTAGAACTGAACCCTTTTGCCACCGCTGCTTAACGCCGACGCGAATGCACCTGGCTCATCTTGCGTTCCATCCAGCGGTCGAGGATCGTCTTCCGAAGTTTCCAACGATTTCCGAGTTTGAACGCGGGTATTTCGCCCTCGGTGATGTAACGGTACAGGGTATCCGGGGATATTCCCAGATATTGAGACGCCTGTCGTACGTTCATCACTTCGCGCGATTCACTCACGAGGAACGCCACCCTGGCGCCCGAACAGCGCCAAAAACTCTTCAGACCACTTCGCACTCCAACTTGCGCTGCGGACCCACGGAGTGCTGCCGTGCAAGCGTTATGACATTCGCAAGCTCACAGCGTCAAGCGGTTCTCGCCCGAAGTTGTCCTAAGAACACAGGCAATCTCCGGCATTTTTCGGGTTTTGCCAGCAAGGCACTCCACTAATAGACACGCAGCCCTGCAAGTGCACAACCTGTTGCGCTTTTTGACGAAAAAGAGCCTGTACAAAAGGACAGTAATTCTTTGCTCTCACTTTACATCCAGAAACCCGGCAAATCCATTCCTTTCAATTGCCATGGACGCGTTCCCTGCGCGGCGTATAATTCCGCCGCGCTCATCGCGCTGTCAAGGAAACCTTCATGTCAATTCGTAAAACGCTTGTACTACTGGTTGGTATTACTATTGTTTTAGGACTCGCTGTCGCTGCGCACACCCCAAAGCTGGACCCGCCCGGATTCCTGTTCATTGCAAATCAGTACGAACACACAGCCATACTGTTGGATTTGCGCACGAAGTCAGTTATTTCGCGTGTGGAAGTCGGTGTAAACGGCCATGAAGTCGTCGTCTCTCCCGATGGTCACTTCGGTTACGTTCCGATCTATGGAAACTCGGGCGTCGGTAAGCCCGGAACCGATGGCGACCGCATTGACATTATTGATTTGCAAGAGCACAAGCTCGCCGGCAGCATTGCGCTCGGCAAGCCGGTTCGCCCTCACTGCGCAAAATTCGGCCCCGACGGCTTTCTCTATGTAAGCGCCGAGCTGGCGCAGGCCATCTATGTTGTTGATGTAAAGGCCAGGAAGGTCGTAGGAGAAATTCCCACCGGCGCCATCGAGTCGCACATGTTCGTTCTATCACCCGACGGCAAGCGCGCTTACACCTCAAATGTCCACGCCGGCAGTGTCAGCGTCCTCGACCTGGAAAAGCGCGCCCTCATCACCGTAATTCCCGTTTCCAGGATTGTTCAGCGCATTTCGATGACTGCCGACGGCAAACGAGTCTTTGCGCACGACCAAGCCGAGCCGCGCATCGCCGTCATTGATACCGCAACCAACAAGATATCCGGCTGGATCACTCTCCCCGCAACGGTCTATTCCTCCGCACCTCTTCCGGACGGCCACACCATGGTCGCCTCTTCGCCTTCCGGTAAACTCTTCTCCATTGATTTGGGTAATTTGCAGCAAACCGGCGAGTCCGACGCCTGCGCCGCGCTAGGTGAACTCGCCCTCACGTCCGACGGCAATCGCGCTTTCTTGACCTGCCCCGCAACGGGCCAACTTCTTGTTTACAACCCGCACAACGGCAAGCCCGATCCCGAAATCACGCTAACCAAAGGCGTTGACGGCATCCAATGGTTCCCCGCCATTAGATAGCTCTCACATGATCTCAACTTGAACAACTGCGCCCAAATCGTTTTACAAACCCAACGCCTTCCACATCGCCGCGACACGCGCCTTCGTCTCTTCATCCATCAAAATCTCATCCGGCCACGGCCGAGTAAAACCCTCGCTTGCCCATTTCCTCGTCGCATCAATCCCCATCTTCGATCCGTAGTCTTGCAAACGCGACGCATGATCCAACGTGTCCATCGGCCCAAACGAAAACTGCACGTCTCGCTCCGGGTCCAGTGCGCAAAGCGCCTTCCACACTACTTCGCTGTAATTGTGAATATCCACGTCGTGATCCACCACAACAATTACTTTCGTAAACATCGCCTGACCCAGCGACCAAATCGCATTCATAATCTTCCGCGCGTGCCCGGGATATGACTTTCGAATCGCCACAATCATCAAATTGTGAAAAATTCCTTCCGCCGGCATCGCCACATCCACAATTTCCGGATACTGCATTTTCATCACCGGTAGAAATACACGCTCCACCGCATAACCCATGTAAAAATCTTCCTGCGGCGGCGGCCCCACAACTGTTGTCAGATAAATGGGATCCTTTTTGTGCGTCACGCACTCCACATGAAAAACCGGGAATTCCCCTTCGAGTGAATAAAATCCCGTGTGATCCCCAAACGGCCCTTCCGTCCGCATCTCACTCAAATTCACGTAGCCTTCGAGCACGATTTCCGCATTCGCCGGAACTTCCAGTTCGTTCGTCTCGCATGCCACCATCTCCACCGGCTCTTTCCGCAAAAATCCCGCGAACATCATTTCGTCCAGGTCCGGCGGGATCGGCAGCATGCCGGCAAGCGCTGTCGCCGGATCGGCACCAATTGCCACGCTCACCGAAATTCTTCCCTCCGGATTCTTTTCCCTTGCCCGGCGAAAATGCTCCGCTCCATGTTTCTGCGTTTGCCAATGCATGCCCGTCGTCCGTTCGTCATACACTTGCATGCGGTACATTCCAACGTTCCGCTTCCCGGTCTCCGGATTTTTCGTGAACACCAGGGGAAATGTAATGAACCGCCCGCCGTCCTGCGGCCAGCATTTCAATATCGGAAAATCAAAAAGGTTTACGTCGCTTCCCTTCCGTATCACCTGCTTGCAGTCGCCGTCCTTCACACTCTTTGGGAAAAACGATCCAAGCTCCGCCAGCTTGGGCAGCATTTTGATCTTGTCGAATAGTCCCTGCGGCGATTTCGTATCCAGGAATCCGCGAATCCGCGCCGCGACTTCGTCCAATTCTTCCACTTCGAACGCCATTGCCATCCGCTTCACGCTGCCAAACGTATTCACCAGCAGCGGGTACCGCGACCCTTTCGGTTTTTCAAAAAGTAGAGCGGGCCCAACGCTATCAAGCTTTCGATTTTTATCGCGCGCCACGCGCTGCGCTACTTCCGTAATCTCCAAAACCGGATCCACTTCCGCCTTGATCCGCTTCAACTCCCCCGCTTTCTCCAGCGCTTTCACAAACTCGCGCAAATCCCGGTACGCCACAAATCCTCCGCAGATATTCCGTGGGTGACTCTAGCACAATCGCCAATTGTCCATCCCAATGTCAACGCGGCGCAAAAAACGCGTAGTGGTCCCGTTTGCCCGCTTCCTATCCGAGCGCCTTTTTTCGGGGAGAATTTGCCAAATCGTGACAATAGAGGTCAAAAATTCAAGCTTACTTACTCTCCAAAACGCCCCTCCGCTCCAGGGTAAACGTCTGGAAACACCTGTCCTTTGGTTCCATAGCCTCGAACATACTATTCCGGGTAATTTCTCGTCAGAGGTGCTCCCATGCCCAACAATAGATCTTGGTATTGGCCTGATGTCACCGACCTGGACGGAGCGAAAAGCGCCTGCCGCTCGGGTATGTGGTGCGGCATCATAGTGGCCGGCATCACAGGCGTTTTTGCGCTCCTTGCGATCGCCGGTGTTAAGTCCTTGCCCGTGGATGGTTCAGCGCTTTTTGACGCGGCTCTTTTTGGAGGTATCGCCTTCGGCCTTTCACGCTGCTCGCGTTTTGCTGGCGTGGCTGGCTTTGTGCTCTTCCTCTTCGAACGAATCTACATGATTGCGAAAACCGGCTTCGTTCCCGGCGCGGGCATTTTTGGAATCGTCCTTCTTCTCGGCTTCCTGAATGGCATGCGTGGCACGTTCGCTTACAACAAATTGCAGACGCAATCTGCCGTCCCGCTTACTTCTCCGCCGTTCTCCTGAATCATTTTTGAGATTCAGGTTTTGCATTCGCCGAACAGCTACGGCATATCCGCGATTTGTTCTCGCGGCGCATTCATGTCCGGTGGCTCGATCACCAGAGACGGATTCCAATCATAGTGCGTCAAAACAATCCCTTGTGACCTCGTCATATTTCGCGGAAGGTGATCCTCGTCTCCAATGCACACGACGTAGCTATGGCTTTGAAACCTGTAGTCGAGTCGCGTCACCGTCCACTCGCGGCAATTGTCTGCATCATTAAATTTCAAGTCTCCCCGCGTGATACGGGAATCGCCCATGTCTTCTGAAATCCACCGCTTCAATTCTTCCGCTCCGCCGGGAGATTTTGCATTTGGCTCATTCGGATTGGTCAAGCAAGGCCGTGCCATCGGAAAATGAAAAAACAAATCTCCATTCGGAGTTCCCTTCACCCACGATGTATTTCCTTTGCGGTAATAGATGTCGTCACCAATTCGAATGTACTCCGCCGTGGTGCCCAACATTTTCTCTACAATGTGTTCCTTGTCCGGACAGATCGCTACGTGCGTGCGAATTATATCCACTTTATTGTTCTGCCGTAGTTCCGTCCGAATCCGCCAGCTCCGCGCGCCATTCATCGCGGCAACTTCCGCCTCAAGCGTCGCTCTCCCGGATTTCGGCAGCGAATAGTACACCACCACAATCAGGATGATTCCCGTTAATAGTCCAATCAACGCCTTTGGGCTCATCTCATCCCCGCGCGATTACGTGCTTGCCCTACGGCATTTCAGGTGCGCTCATTGGTGTCGCACTCATATCCGGCGCTTCAATTACCAACGATGGATTCCACTCATAGTGGGTTACAAATCCTCCCGTGGCCGTCATCACTCGCGGAAGATGATCATTCTCGTTGATACAGACAACATACTCCTGCTTCAAAGACCTAAGCTGCACCGTCTGGACACGCGTCACCGTCCATTCGCGGCAGCTTTCATCGTTCTCCAATATTTCGTTGCCCTTCGTGATGCGTGCCAGCTGAATGTCCTCCGCAATCCATTGTCTTAGCTCTTCCGCACCCCCCGCCACTTTCGCATTCGGCTCGTTCGGATTGGTCAGACAAGGCCGCGCCGTCAGAATGTTCATGAAAAAATAAGAACCGTTCGGCATCCCCTTTTTCCACGCCGTCGCGCCTTTGCGCCAATAGATATCGTCTCCAGTCCGGATATATTCCGACGCCGGTCCCCTGCCCTCTTCCACAATGTGTTCTTTATCCGGACAGATCGCCACGTGCGTCCGGGTGACAACTCCTCCCATGCCTTGCATTTCCGTCCGAATCCGCCAGCTCTGCGCGGCATTCATCGCCGCAACTTCCGCCTCAAGCGTCGCTTTCCCCGATTTCGGCAGCGAGTAATACACAACGACCACCAGCAAAATGATTCCAGCCAATATCCCAATCAGCGCTTTGGGGGTCATCTTACTCCTGTGCGGTTGCGAGCTTTCGCTACGGCATTTCCGGAAACTTCCACTTGGAAACGTTCATATCCGGCGGATCAATGGAAAGCGAAGGGTCCCACTCAAAATACATACTGAACTTCTCGTTGGCGCTCCTCCAATAGACCGGCAAACTCGTCGTTTCGTTGAGGCACACCTTGTAACTTCCAAGCCGATTTTGGGGAGTAATCCGCGTCACATTCCATTCGCGGCAACTCGTACCTTTGAAGGTCTGTAAATCCCCTTTCGAAATGGTGCCCTCCTTTATGTCCGACTCGATCCACTGCCGCATCTCTTCCGCGCCTCCAGGCAGATTCGTGCTGGGCTCGTTCGGGTTCGTTAAGCAAGGCCGCGGCGTCGGAAACGGTGTAAACAGATCTGGTCCTGGCGTGCCTTTCACCCATTTCATACTTCCGTTGCGATAGTAAATTTCATCGCCGAGTCGCACGTATTCCCCAAAACTATTCAGTCCATTTTCCAGGATATGTTCCTTATCCGGGCACGACGCAACATGCACGCGCGTCAGCAATGGCCTGCTGTTCACGCTGACTTCCGTACGAATGCGCCAGCTACTGGCGTTGTTCATCGCGATCACTTCACCATCGAACGCTTTCTTGCCCGGATTGGGCATCGCGTAATACGCGACGATCAGCAACAAAATGACTCCAGCTAGGATGCCCAGGACTCCCTTGGTGCTCATGATTTGCTCCTGTCGCCATCTTCAAAATTTCGTCTTCAGAATTTTGATTTCAGAATTTCGTCGGAAGGTGGCGCTTCAATCTTTATCGGAAGATTCCAGTCCGAGTAGGTGATCACTTCGCTGCGGTCGGGAGTAAACACTTCGCGCGGCAGATGATCAGTGTCCACACAAACTCCAAACACATCTCGCCAGCCCGCTGGAGCGGAGACGCTCGCAATCCAATCACGGCAGGGGAAACCACCGACTTCGCGCTTGTCGCCCTTGCGAACTTTTCCTACGACACCAAGAGTGTCCATCTGGGCCAGCATCGCGTCATTGCCTCGCGGTCCCCACATGCAGACGGACGTGCGCTCGTGCATTTCATTAGAGAGAAGCCACCCGTTATCTTTCCGCGTGTAATTCATGCCCTCAATCCAAATGGATTCGCTGCTCTGCTCTACGCGGTTCCCGCCTTCTTCAATCGTTGCTTTTGTGACGATGTGGGTTCGCGACGGGCAATATACCTCCGTAAGAGATTCGATGTTCTTGGTGGGCTCAGAGACAACAGTACGTACGCGCCAGCTTCGCGCATTCTGCATTGCGGCATTCATCTTCTTGAATTCAGAAACGCCCGAATTGGGCAAGACCCAATAGATGAGCAACGCGACAAATCCAAAGATGACCGCCCGCGCTGCCAGGCCGTTCGCGAGGTTTCGTTCCATGGCTCAATCTTGGCCGAATTGCCCATTCTCCACTCTTAATTGATTCAAATGGCTACCAAACCACTATTGCCTGATTCGCGGTCAGTCGCACGATCGCCGGCGCGCTTGCCGCCATCCGTCTCGGGGGCTAGAATCCTCGCAATTCTTCGGAGGACTCTATGAAAATTCTGCTCTCAGGGATCTTGTTGCTCGTCACTGTCCCGGCGCTCTTTGCTCAGGGCGCACCGCCGCAGGGCGCCGCCAACAAACCGTATGTCATGGAGTACTACTACAAAGTCCAGTGGGGCCATCAGCAGGAATTTCTGAATCTCTTCTTGAAAAACCATTACCCGCTGCTGCAGAAGCGCGTCGAAGCCGGCGACTTCCTCTCCGTGAGAATTGAAACGCCTTCCAACCACATGACCGAAGAAGCGCGCTGGGATTATCGCGTAACGATCACCTTCAAGAATTCCACCGTAGCCACCACTTCCAATCCCAACGAAGAAGCCGAGCTCAAAAAATTATTCCCAGAGCAAACCACCTACCAGCGCGAGGAACAACGCCGCTTCGAAATCCTCCTCGCCCATTGGGACCTCCCCGTCACCGACATCACACCAGCCAAGAAGTAGTACGAAAAACAGTCCAGCGCCTTCGCGAGCCGATCACTTCCGATATTGCTCGTCGCTGACCTGTTCCATCCATTCGACAACCTTACCGTCGAGCTTTCCCTGAATGGCGATGTGCGTCATCGCTGTGGTTGGCGCGGCCCCGTGCCAGTGCTTCTCGCCGGGCGGAAACCAAACCACATCACCCGGGCGAATTTCCTCGATCAGTCCGTCCCACCGCTGCGCCCAGCCACAACCGGCCGTGACGATGAGAGTTTGACCGAGCGGATGCGTATGCCACGCAGTCCGTGCGCCCGGCTCAAAAGTTACGCTGGCGCCTTGCACAAATGCCGGATCGGGCGCTTGAAATAACGGATCGATTCGCACCGTCCCAGTGAACCAGTCTGCCGGCCCCTTAGCGGAAGGTTGCGTGCCAACTCTCTTGATCTCCATTCTTTCTTCTCCTCGCGACGACGCTCATTTCCAACTGTCGGACGCGATCTGGGCGCCGTCCTCACTGAAATGCCTCTCTGGCAATCGCAACGGCGTTTATCGCGTTGGGTCAACCGGTGTAAAAGGCCAGATGAGTAATCGCCTCGACCACCTCATCCTTCGTTACGCTATTTGCGCGCGCTCGTTGAAGGTGAGATCGCAGTTGTTCCGGCCGATTCAGAGCAATCAGAGCGGCGACTGTGATGAGACTACGATCGCGCTTCGAGCGAGACCAGCCGTCACGCTCCGACGAACCTATCTTTGACGCCCTCTTTCCCACCACGATCCTGGCGGCCGGACAGCGCCATTGCGGTCATAGCGATAAACAACACCACGCCGAGCGAAGGCAGGTTTTTCATCTTCGTCTCCTGGTCATTTCTGTACGTTTCGTTTCTCTTATGCTGCTCAGCGGCCCACTAGTTTCTGCAGTGCTTCCGGGTACCGGGCGCCTTGCACCGCAATCTTCGAGGCTGCGGTCTCCAGCTCGCGGAGATCTTCGGGCGAAAGGTTCACATTAATCGCTCCCAGGTTTTCGTCTAGCCGATGCAGCTTGGTCGTGCCCGGAATCGGCACAATCCACGGTTTCTGCGCAAGCAGCCAGGCAAGTGCGATCTGCGCAGGCGTCGCCTTCTTCTGTTCTGCGAACTTACCAATCAGATCCACCAACACCTGATTCGCTTTCCGGTTCTCTGGCGTAAAGCGCGGGACGATGTTGCGGAAATCATTTTTGTCAAACTGCGTATCTTCGCTGATCTTTCCCGTAAGGAAGCCTTTACCCAAAGGACTGAATGGAACGAACCCGATCCCGAGTTCCTCCAGCGTCGGAATCACTTCCGCTTCAGGTTCTCTGAACCACAGCGAGTATTCGCTCTGAAGTGCGGCGACAGGCTGAACGGCGTGTGCGCGACGGATCGTCTGCACCCCTGCTTCAGAGAGGCCGAAGTGTTTCACTTTGCCTTGTTGAATCAGCTCTTTCACCGCTCCCGCCACGTCTTCGATCGGCACAGTGGGGTCAACGCGGTGCTGATAGAACAAATCGATGACATCAGTCTTGAGGCGTTTGAGTGATGCCTCGGCGACTTCTTTGATATGCGCAGGGCGGCTGTCCAGCCCGGCCTGTTTGCCAGTGTCAGGATCTAGTTTGAACCCAAACTTGGTTGCGATCATCATTTGCTCACGAAAGGGAGCGAGGGCTTCGCCCACAAGTTCTTCGTTCGTGAATGGGCCATAAACTTCTGCGGTATCAAAGAATGTGACGCCCCGTTCCACCGCAGCCCGGATGACCGAAATCATCTCCTGCTTCTCCCCGGCCGGACCGTAGCCAAAGCTCATTCCCATGCATCCCAACCCAATAGCCGACACTTCCAAATCGCTTTTTCCAAGTTTCCGTTTCTTCATGATTGTTCCTCCCAGACATCTTGTAAGGCCAAGACTGAATCAGGTAGTGAGTGAGTTTTGAATTCTTTGGTTCGTGACACAATAGGTCAAGAATTCAAACTGACCCACTACAAGGAGAGGTCTAGTCTCCTTGCTCCTCGGAAGTTTGCCTCTTTCGCCAGAGTTCTTGCCGGATCCTCGATACCCTAGGCAGTTATCGTGTTTTGGATGCTTTGCTCTCAGTGGCGGCCGCGCACTTGCGTCGATATTCGCGCGGCGCCATGCCCATCTCTCGTCTAAAAACACGACTGAACGAACTTTCCGATCCGTAACCAACCGCTGCCGCCACTTCAGAGAACGACGTATGGTTCGAGCGAATCATGTCGCCTGCCCGATACACCCGCCATTGGGTAAGGTATTCGAGAGGCGTCTGCCCCAAAACGGTCTTAAATTTCAAGGCAAAAGCAGACCTCGACATGCGTGCTTCGCGAGCGAGTGACGCAACAGACCAGCTCCTATCAATCCCCGAATGCATGGCCTGTATAGCCTTGCTGAGATGCTTGTCGGACGTGGCAGCCAGCCACCCTTTCGGCGGAGCCGCCGAGCTACTTGCGTAAGCCCGAATCGCGTAAACAAACAACGATTCATAAAGACAACTGATTAAGCGCGATGAAGCTATACCGGGCTGAGCTGTTTCTGCTGCCAAAAGATCCAGCACGGATTGGAAAGCGTGACTTCGATTCTGTTCCAGCCGCAGGTGCAGATATCGAGGCAGAATCGTGGAAATGAGTGGCGCCCCAAAGGCACTCATGCCAAACGACCCACTCACCACAGTAGTAAGCGGGCCGCCTCCTCCGTAATGAATCACGCTACCCCTTTCTATTTTTCTTAGCTCGCCGTATTCAACGACAGGGGAACGCGGATGATCCACCACCGTAAAGGGCTCATCACTGAGAATGAAAATGAAAACATCACCGCTGGAGAGCGGGATGGCTTGCCGCTGGCTCTTGAACTTCAGAAGCGCCGATCCGCGAACCAATAACGCGAAGCGTATCCGCGGACCTGGATCCCCCGAGTAGCGAAAACCCCACGGAGCTGTCGCCTCCAGACGCGTATAAACCGCTTCCTGAATTCTCATGGATCCAAAGACTTCAGACAGCGGGTCCATGCGATGTTCAGATGCTGGACGATCGGTCACATTTGTTGGACGGATGGCACTCATTAGTCCCAATTCTACTGCATCTATCTCTGGAGGCCCCCAAACATTTCAATTGGAGAAAAAATGATCGTAAGAATGGTTCGCTCTATACATTTCATTCGCGTGACTCTATTCGCGCTTTGCGTGACCGCTGCGTATTCGCCGGTTGTTGCATCGCAAGAAACGAAAAAAGAAGTTGATCTCAGGTGCAGTTCTTCTGATGCGACGTTTCCATGCTCTTCCACAGCGTCTTCGAAAGAACTCCCGGATGCACCGGCCCCGCAGACAGCACAGCTAACGGGTGTTGCAGAAGCGCAAGATCATACCAGTCCGTCAAGCCCCTCATCCATTCCGCAAGATCAAAACGGTGCCGTGCTGTTCCTGCCTGTCAAGAGTCCTCGTACTCTGTCCTTCAACGATAAATTTACAATCTACACCCATCAAACATTTGGGCCGCCTGCGCTTATCTTCCCGGCATTCGCAGCCGGCATGGGCATGGCCAATCCAAAGAGCAACTACCCTCGCGAATGGAAAGACGGCCCCGGAGCGTTCGGGAGGCTCTATGGAGATTCCATCGCTATGGCTACTTCCCAGCGAACAGCGCGCTTTTTGACAGGCGCTGCCCTGCATGAGGATCCGCGATACGTGCGGTCCACCAGTACGAATCCTCTTGCGCGAACCGCGCACGCCCTTGCGTTTACTTTCATAGATAAAACCGACTCAGGGAGAAACACGCTTGCCTTCTCGAATTTTGCTGGAGCGGCTGCTAGCGGTTTTGTGGGAAGTGCTTATCTTCCGCACGGATACAACGATCTCACGCATGCGGAGCAAAGAATGGCATTCCAGTTCACAAGCATTGCGATTCAGAATATAGCCGCTGAATTTCAACCACAGTGGGGACCGCTCGTGCGGAAACTACGCATCCAGAAAATTATTCCCGAGTGGTGGGTGCCGCAGCACAAAAACTAAGCCGTGCGGCAATTTCCTTTTGGTACGGTCGTTGCGGGATCTTTCGTCGCATGGTGCCCAATTATGGTTCGGTCGCCCTGCCCAGGGCCAATTGAGCCACTCTGCCGCCAATAACTATCACCCGGAGGCGCCGTGTCGTCCGGCCGGGCTAGAACAGGCGTCCAAATACTCGCACGCGAACAGAATGAGTTCGTTTCGCAAGGCTTCGTACTGTTTCTCGGAGGCGACGGATTCGAGCAATCTCCGGCTAATGCCGGCCATCGCGCCCTGCAGGATGGAAGCGACTAGTTCCGGATCTTTAGTAAGAGGCTCGCGGGATGACACCAACATTTCAACGATCGCCTTGTTGGTGCGTATGCCTATTTGCTGAACGACCTTCGCTCCATCCACGTCGGAGCTCACCGAATAGAGAGCGACACTCGTTTTGGCTTTTTTCATCTTCGCTTCAAAAAACGCATTGATGAGCGCGGTAACCATTTGCCGCAGCGTTGCTCCCTTCTGCTCTTTGCACGCGAGTTCGACGGCGCTAGTCACTTCGTCGAGGTGGCGTTTTAAGGCGGCTTGCAAAAGAGAGCTTTTGTTCGGGAAGTACTGATATAAGGTTCCGACGGACACGCCAGCTCGCAAGGCTACCCTAGTCGTGGTTAGGCGTTCCTTTCCGACCCTGAGCAAAACCTGAATAGTGGCTTCGAGAATCGCCTCCACGCTTGCGGCGGAACGCGCCTGAACGGGCGTTTTACGCGGCTCTAGGACGACTTGGGAACGTTGGGGCAAATGCGAACTCACAATCTGAAGCTTTCTTCATCTAATCACGGGTGAGCTGGGTACTACAAGAGGAAGCGGTTTAGTTTCAAATTTCTTGGTTCGTGACACATGGAGTCGAAATTCAAACTCTAACCACGCCCAGAGGAGGACACACAGAATGACGAAACAAACGGAACTTGGCGGAACGTTTCGCCTTCCAGGAACTTCACTAACCGTGAATCGCATGGGCTATGGCGCGATGCAACTTGCCGGCCCGCATGTGTGGGGACCGCCCCGCGATAGGAACGCTGCGATTGCCGTTCTGCGAGAGGCAATTGCGTCCGGTGTGAATCACATCGACACCAGCGACTTCTACGGCCCGCATGTGACCAATCAAATCATCAAGCAGGCACTCCATCCCTATCCAAAAGAACTCGTGATCGTCACCAAACTAGGCGCTCGCCGTGGCGAAGACCAGTCCTGGATTCCCGCCCTTTCGCGTCAGGAACTAATCGATAGTGCCCACGACAATCTTCGCAACCTCGGACTCGACGCGCTCAATGTCGTAAATCTTCGGGTTGGAGGATTTACGGAGCCGGTCGAAGGATCGATCGAAGAACAGGTGACTGTCCTTGCCGAACTCAAACGCCAGGGATTGATTCGCCACATCGGTCTGAGCAACATCACTCCCAAGCAGTTGGCGGAGGGTCAGAAAATCACGGAAATCGTCTGCGTGCAGAACTTCTACAACGTAGCGCAACGACAAGATGATGGCTTCATTGACGACTTGGCAAAACACGGCATCGCGTATGTAGCCTTCTTCCCGCTGGGAGGTTTCACCCCGTTCGAATCGTCCAAGCTGGACACAGTAGCCGCGTCACTGCAAGTGACGCCGATGCAACTCGCGCTAGCGTGGCTTCTTCACCGTTCGCCCAACATGCTGCTAATCCCGGGCACATCTTCCGTCGGCCATCTTCGCGAAAACCTCAGCGCCGCGAAACTGCAACTTTCTTCAGAGGCGATCGCTGACCTCGACTCAATCGGCAAAAGCTCCAAAACAATGAGCACCGGCGGGGAAGCCTGACCTATCGATGGTTTTCCCCGAGTGCTCTCATCGGAGCATGCCGGTCATCGACAAACCGAAATCTATGAGTAGTAAAAGAAGAATGGAATGCGCGTATTCGTGACAGGTGCTACAGGCTTTATCGGTACTGCCATCGTGAAGGATCTAATCAACGCAGGCCACCAGGTGCTCGGCCTCGCTCGCTCAGATGCGGGCGCTAAGTCTCTCATCGCCGCAGGCGCCCAGGTGCATTGAGGAGATCTTGAAGACCTCGACAGCCTGCGCAGCGGAGCGGCCGCCTCCGATGGCGTGATTCACACCGCCTTCAACCACGACTTCTCGAAATTCGCGGAAAACTGTGAAGCGGACCGGCGCGCCATCGAAGTTCTCGGCACCGCGCTCGCTGGCTCCGACCGGCTGCTGCTCGTCTCCTCTGGGCTTGCGCGCGTGGCGTCCGGACGCGCAGCGACCGAGGAAGATGCACCTGTTCCCGCCTCTACCTCGTATCCGCGCGCGTCGGAAGTGACGGCCGTGTCGCTAGCGGCGAGTGGGGTCCGAGCGTCGGTGGTTCGCCTCCCGCAGGTCCATGACCGAGTCAAGCAAGGCCTGGTCTCCTACCTGATTGCTATAGCTCGCGAGAAGGGTGTCTCAGCATATGTCGGCGACGGGCTCAACCGCTGGCCCGCAGTGCATCGGCTCGATGCTGCCCGCCTCTACAGGCTGGCGTTTGAGAAGGGTGCCGCGGGAGCCAGATATCACGCGGTCGCCGAAGAGGGCGTGCCGCTTCGAGACATTGCTGACGCAATCGGCCGTGGCCTCAACGTTCCGGTGGTCAGCAAGTCCCCAGCGGAGGCAGCCGAACATTTTGGCTTCCTCGGGTACTTTGTGGGCGCCGACGGTCTAGCATCGAGCACGCAAACGCAGGAACGGCTGGGATGGCATCTAACCGGGCCTGGATTGCTTGTCGATCTCGACCATGCGCGCGATTTCGATAGAAAGACAAACGCGACACCGGCGCGAGCCTAAGCACGTTTGACCTCTCCTCCCCGCAGTTCTACTCTGGGAGTAGCCGAATGAACCGCGTCTATCTCGATTACAACGCCACGACGCCCGTCGAGCCCCAAGTCCTCGACGCGATGCTCCCTATTTCTCCGTCGAATTCGGCAACGCCGCCTCGATCCACACTGTCGGCCAGCGCGCCCGCGCCGCCGTGGAAACCGCTCGCGATCAGATCGCTGCCCTTCTCGGCGCTCGCTCTCAAGAAATTGTCTTTACCAGCGGTGGCACCGAATCGGATAATCACGCCATTTTCGGCATCGTTCGTTCCGCTCCCGGCGCGACCAAGCACATCATCACCACCAGCATTGAGCACGAAGCCGTTCTCAACACCTGCCAGGCGCTCGAAAAAGAAGGCGTCGCTGTGACTTATCTTCCGGTGAATTCCGAAGGCCTCATCACGGTGGAACAAGTCGAAGAAGCGATTCGCCCTCACACCGTTTTGATCACCATCATGCACGCGAACAACGAACTCGGCACCGTGCAGCCTCTTGCGGAAATCGGCAAACTCGCCACCCAGCGCGACATCTATTTCCACACCGACGCCGTGCAATCCGCCGGAAAACTTCCGCTCGACATAAAAACGCTCGGCGTGGATCTGCTTTCCATCTCCGGTCACAAGTTCTACGCTCCGAAAGGAATCGGCGCGCTCTACATTCGCGGCGGCTCGCGGCTCCAACAATTGCTGTACGGCGGACATCATCAACGCGGATTTCGTCCCGGCACGGAAAACGTTCCGGGCATCGTCGGCCTCGGTAAAGCCGCCGAACTCGCACGCCTTGCGTTTGCATCGGACGCGGAACGCGTCGGCAATCTGCGCGACAAACTCGAACAAGGTCTCGCCGCGCACATTCCCGATTCGCACGTCAATGCGAGCCGTGCGCCGCGCACGCCCAACACGACCAATCTCACCTTCCCCGGGATCGAGGGCGAAGCCATGGTCATCGCGCTGGACATGAAAGGAATCGCAGTCTCCACCGGCGCCGCTTGCTCCTCAGGAGCCGTCGAGCCCTCGCACGTCCTCACCGCCATCGGCCTCTCCGCCGACGACGCCCGCGCCAGCATTCGCTTCAGCCTCGGCCGCCACACTACCGCAGCCGAAATTGATTACGCCCTCGAAGCCGTTCCCGCCGCAGTCGCACAGCTTCGCGAGCTCTCGCCCACCTATCGCAAGGAGGCGACATCGCGCACCTAATCCGTCATTTCGAGTGGAACAAGCCGACGTTCTTGCTTTCCGATTCATTCTGATGAATCGGTCGGCTCGTGGAAGGAGAAATCTTTCTTCGATTGCAGCGCAACCCAGGCTAATCCGATAAAATAGAAACAATGCTCACGGAAACACAATTCGAGACTTTGCCCATCAGCACGGAAACGCAGCCCGGCCTCGTCGCCATAGCCATGTCCGGCGGAGTGGATTCCTCCACCGTAGCCGCCGTCCTGCAACAACATTCGCGCCGCGTCGTCGGCCTCACGATGCAATTGTGGAATCAGCGCCGCCTGCCGGAATTGCAGGGCGATGGTCCCGCGCAGCACCGCTGCTGCTCGCTCGACGACGTTTACGATGCGCGTCGCGTCGCGCAGCATCTGAATTTTCCGCACTATGTTGTGAATTTCGAGCGCCAGTTTGAAGACCGCGTCGTGCGTCCCTTTGTGAACGATTATCTTGGCGGCCGCACGCCGATCGCTTGCACGAATTGCAACAACGACGTGAAGTTTGAGCCGCTGCTTCGCATGGCGCGCCAAATCGGCGCGGAGCGTCTCGCCACAGGTCACTACGCAAGAATTCGCCGCCACGATCCCACCGGCCGCTGGCAACTTCTCCGCGCCCTCGATGAAACAAAGGATCAGTCCTATTTCCTCTGGGGCCTCACGCAGGAACAGCTTTCCATGAGCGAGTTCCCTCTCGGCGAACTCACAAAAGAGGAAGTCCGAGACCTCGCACGCCGCGTGAATCTTCCCGTCGCGGAAAAGCCGGAAAGCATGGAACTATGCTTCGTTCCGAGCGGAAACTACGTGCAATTCATTCAGGCGTACGCGCGTGAAAGTGGAATCGCTCTGAATGAAAAGGAAGGCGAAATCGTCACCGAAGACGGCGCCGTCGTCGGCCGCCACCGCGGCGTGCACAATTTCACCATCGGCCAGCGCAAAGGACTCGGATTTGCCGCCGGCAAACCCCTCTACGTTTTGGAGATTGATCCGGAACGCAACCGCGTCGTAGTCGGCGACGATGAAGCGCTTCGCACAACTTCGTTTGAAGTCACAGGAACAAACTGGGTTTCCATCGCCGCGCCGACTTCACCGCGCCAAGCCAGCGTAAAAATTCGCCACAAGCACGAACCCGCATCAGCAATCATCGAAGCCCTAAGCGAAAACTCCGCAGGAATCACCTTCGACATGCCCCAGCGCGCCGTAACACGCGGCCAAGCCGCAGTCTTCTATGAAGGCGACGTAGTCCTAGGCGGCGGCTGGATCAAGTAAAATGCGCCAGTTTTGCCGGCGCATTTTGTTTTATTGTCAAAGTTTTTTTGACTCTTAGATGAAAAGTTCTTCTTCCTGCTCAAGCGGCTCATCGCGCCGCGAAGAAGAACGCCGCGACCGCAGCAAATCCAGCCCGACCTTAATTCCCTGCACCAGCGCGGAAGCTTTCTGAACCGGCCGCCAGAAACTATGCTTGAACTGTGACCCCGCTTCTTCCACTGCCTCGAGCGTTCCGGTGAGAATCCGGTCCGCGCGCACAAGCTGCCCGCGCAAGCGATCCGCCGCCTCCGTAAAAACCCGGTCCACCTTTTGCGCCTGTCCCCGCGCCAGATAGACAATGTGCGCTGCGTCGCTCACCATCGTGGAAATCTTCGGCTGGGTATCGTCCAGCAGAATCTGCACGCGCGTGAGGATGGGACTAATCTTGTTGTTCAGATCCGCGACGCTCTTCTGCACCTGCTGCATCGTTTGACGCGTCTGGATGTAAAGCATCGTCAGAACCGTCACTTGCACAACCAGCGCGATCCCGATCACCACTCCGACCCAGTTTTCCATGCACGCCCCATCCGGCCCCGTTCAGGAGCCGCCCTCGCTGGCAATTCTGGTCCGTTTAAGACTTCGCTGCTTCGCGGCGATACGCTTCTCTACCGCTTTCGACAGCCGCCGAGATCGAGTCTTTTCCGCGTGCAGCCGCGTCCTTGCCACGCTCAATCAAGTCATCGGCGCGCTCACGCAGTTCCCGCGCTTTACGCTGAGCATAATCGCGCCCTTCATCGGCCTTCTTGGAAAGAAACTCGCGAGTCTCCTCGCCGGACTTCGGCGCAAACAAAATTCCGACCAGGGCTCCTACGCCCAAGCCGACCAGAAAATAAGTTACTTTGGATCCGACATTGTCCGCCATAGAACCTCCCACTTTCCTCAATCGCCGCGGCTGATCCAGCTGAATTTCTCTGTACTTCCGAAAACCAACGTAGCACAGCAAAAAGTGAGGCGCAATAAGGACTAACCGGTATCTAGGCCAAAGTTCGGTTATTAGAAGTTTCTGAGTTTTCCAAATGCGCGACGACTCGCTCCGCACTCTTGCGAGCGACCACTTTGCTCAAGCGCTCGATTCCCGCGCGGCGGATATTTGCCACGCTGCCAAATTCCCGGAGCAGTCGCTGCGTGGTTTTTGGACCGACGCCGGGAATTTCCAGGAGTGCGGAAGACGTTTGTCTTTTGCCGCGACGTGAGCGGTGAAATGTCACGGCGAAACGGTGCGTTTCGTCGCGAATCTGCTGAATCAGGTGCAGCACGGGAGAGTGCCGGTCCAGAATAATCGGCTCATCTTCCTGGCCGAACACGTAGAGAATTTCTTCTTTCTTCGCGATGCTTGCAATTGCTTGATTGATGATTTGCAGTGCGTCGAGCGCCTGCGCCGCGGCGTGAAGCTGGCCGATTCCCCCGTCAATCAAGATCAAACTCGGCAAAGGTTTTTTTTCTTCCTGCAAGCGCCGGTAACGGCGCGAAACGGCTTCGCGCATGCTTGCAAAATCGTCGTTTTGCCATTCCTGGCCGACAACGCGCAGGGTTTCGGCGCGCTCTTCTCCGCGAATGATAAATTTTCGGTAATCGGATTTTTTCATCCGACCTTTTTCCCATACGACCATCGAAGCGACAGTGTCCGTTCCTTGCATGTGAGAAATGTCAAAGCTTTCGATACGCGCCGGCTCTTCCGGCAAACTCAACGCATTCTGCAAAGCTTCCGCGATTGCCTTTGAATTTGGTTTGAGCACGCGGAAACGCTGCGTGAAGGAATGTTCTGCGTTGCTTTTGACCAAATCGAGGATTGCGCGCTTCGAACCGCGTTGCGGCGTGAAAATTTCCACTTTGTGACCGGCGCGTTCGGCAAAAAGTTCTTCCAATAGTTCTCTATCTTCTACTTCTTCCGGAACGTGAATTGCTTTCGGCAAATACTCCGCTTCAAGATAAAGCTGCTTCAAAAGTGAGGGAACGAATTCGCCGGGATCAAATGCCTCCAGGTCTTCCCAATAAAATTCTCGCCGATCCACGACGCGTCCGCCACGCAAGTGAAAGAGATTTGCGGCAACAAGCGGCGGCTCGGCGTAATAAGCAAGCACATCCGTGTCGTCCCCTTGCGTCGCGGCGATGCGCTGGCGCTCTTCGATATCTTCCATCGTGCGGAGCAGGTCGCGATACGCCGCAGCTTGTTCGAAAAGTTCCTTCTGCGATGCAGCCATCATGCGTTCTTCCAGGCTCTTCACCAGATCGTGCCGGCGTCCCTCAAGAAACATGCGTACATCATGCGCGGCTTCCGCATAACGCTCGTCGGTAGTGAGGCCCGGCACACACGGCCCCAGACAGCGATGAATGTAATATTGCAGACAAGGCCGCGGATGCGGACGCGTCAGATCCACCGTGCAGGACGGAACCAAAAATCGCTTGTGCACAAAGTGCAAAATGCGCCGGGCAAGACTTGCGGGGAAATAGGGGCCGAAGTAGAGCGAGCCGTCCTTCCTAATACGCCGCGTGAAATAAACGCGCGGATATTTTTCATACGCGGTGAACTTGATGTACGGATAAGTCTTGTCGTCGCGCAGAACGACGTTGAATTTCGGCCGATATTGTTTGATGAGATTGTGTTCGAGCGCAAGAGCCTCGCGCTCGTTCTCAACCACGATCGTTTCGAGCTCGGCAATTTCGCGCGCCAGCGAACCGGTTTTTGCGTTCGTCCAGCGCGACTCCAGGAAATAGGAGCGCACGCGATTGCGGAGCACGCGGGCTTTGCCGACGTAGATGACGTGGCCACCAGCGTCCTTAAACAGATAGACGCCTGGGCTCTCTGGCAACTGCGCGGCTTGTTCTTTGGGTTCCATGGGGAGTTCGATTCTAGAGTTTAGGGTATCGTGACGAAGAGGGGAACCTGATGAGCAAAGCAAGTGAAAACCTGCAAGCAGCACTACAGCTGGCCATGGCAAGGCGTCCTAAGGTTGGAGGCTTTCCGTATCTGGCGGAAACTCTGCGGCGCGCGGGAGTGACGCATAACTTCCGTTAGACCGCAGGAGATTCCGGCCGCATCTTACATATCGACTACGGGAGGCACCGTATGAATCTACCGGACGCGCCGATTGCACACGAAGGCTTCTTTGCCACGCATTTCTTCACCGTGAGGGACCAAGAAAAATCGAAGGACTTCTACGTCCGAATTCTTGGCGGAAAAGTGATCAACCCGGAAAATCCGTGCTACATCAAGCTGGCTAATACCTGGATCATTCTCAATTCCGGCGGTGGCCCGACACCCGACAAGCCAGGGGTGCTCCTCGAAACACCGACGGATCTCAACAGAGTGAATAGCTTCCTAAACTTGCGTGTCGCCGACATCTGGGCCTGCTACAAAATCAACGACACTTCGCGTTAGTGGCTATTAATTGCTGGTCCGGCAAATAGCAGGAGATTGCCATCCGGATCTTTGACTACGAAATTTTTGGCGCCCCAAGGCTGTTTTTTCAGTGACTGGTGAAAAGTGACGCCAACGGACTGGAATTCAAGAAACAGCAGCTTGATCTCGACTGCCGTGGCGACGGTCATAGATGCTGACAGCAGTTCCTCACGATCGCGGACTGTCTGCTCAAGTGTAGGCCCCTCGACACGCCTAAGATTGAGAAGCGCTGCGTCGCGACCCACTTGCGCATAGTAGGGAGGGTCGCCGTAACTGAATACCAGCGAAAAACCTAACTTCTTGCAGAAAAATTCGCATGACCTCTTGATATCGGCAACGAACAGTTGCGGCTCTGCATTGACAATCGTCGCTTTGGCTGGCGACGATCTCACCTTGTTCACCTTGCGCGATGTGGTGGAAAGGCCAGTTTTGAGGGCTTGCCAACTATCGAAGCCGTGCTGTCTTGCGACCATTTCTTGCGCATCACTGAGCATGAAACTCGCCGCAAGAATTTCCGTGTCGGGCATATTCAGGAAACGAGGCATTAGCCCGCGGATTTGTGCTGCGACGGGATAGTGCCGTTCGCGATGCCAACGCAATATGAGCTTGGCTTGCTTTTTAAGGTTCTCTAGATTGGGCATGCGGGCCTCCACGATGAGATCGTAGGTGGGCATTGCCCTTCGACTGTGCCGATGCACCCTACATGCGCCGGTTGCAGTGTCTGCCACCGCGTGAGTAGTTGTCAATTGAGAAGGACGCCGAGCTACATGTGTCGGGGCTGAATTATTGATGTCGCACTTTGGGAGGCTTGCTAGAATCCGGCGCATGAAAAGGCGAACATGGTTGCAGGCCGCGCCCCTTCAGTGTTCCTGCCAGCTGGCATAGCAGGGGCAATAAGGCGCGCGTTTCTAGAGGCCCCAATCGGGACTCCGAATACGGAGGAAGGGCGCCAAGGTGAGGCGATGACAGGATCAGCGAAGTTTATGAATTGCGAATCTATCACGTGCTTCCCGGAAAGCTGGACAGCCTTGTTGCGCGCTTCCGAGAACATACAGATGCGCTCTTTGCGAAACATGGAATGAAGAACATGGGCTCCTGACGAGAGTCTCGGAAGCTTTGGACGCGGTTCTGCATCGAATCAGCGTGGAATCATGAATGGCCATCAGCAGCTGTTTAGAATCTGCCACCTTAAGGCAAAGGCGACGGGCAACTCGGAAGTAGGTTTTTGCTATAAGATTTGAATTGAGATCCAGCCTCAATGTAGAACCGAAAAACTTGGTGGAGGTTACGGTGAATCACCCAACATTTAAAGCTTCAAGGGGCAGGGCTTCTGACGAACAGGCGCGCACGCCAAGTCTGATACGGCGAACCATTTTTGTGGCAACGCTTGGCGCTTTTTTCCTTGTGTCGGGCGTCTTCCTGTCGTCGTGCTCGAATCAAACGGCTTCCGGGCAGCACGCAACGATTCTGATGCGCGATGGCACGACGCTCACGGGCACGGTCACAGCGACTTCGGGGGCAGAAATCACATTAGCTGGCGACGACAAGACAACGCACGTGGTTCCGATGACACAAGTGAAATCGATCGAGTATGACGACGCGGCGGCGGTGCAAACTGCGGCCGGGCAGCCTTCTTCTACGGGCGGGGCTTCTGGGGCTCCCGCGGGCAGCGATGCTTCTGCCAGCGGGGCGTCTTCTTCCAGCGGCGGGGGCACGCCCGCGCGTCGGACTGCCGCGTCCAGAGCGGCCTCCAGAGCGAAGTCCGAGGCTGTGCACGAAGAACACTATCATCCGACGCAGGATGAGATTCAAACCAAGACCTACGTGCTGCCAGTTGGCACGAAGGTTTCCGTTCGAACGGAAGAGACGATCGACTCAGCCAAGGCGGCCGAAGGCCAGACGTTTGCGGCTGAAATCGACGGCGATGTTCTCGATGCCAACGGAGACGTGGTGGTTCCCCATGGCGCAAACGCCCAGATCGTCATCCGATCCGCTTCTAAGGGAGGCCGCTTTAAGGGCACGTCCGACCTTGTGCTGGATCTGCAATCCATTTCGGTCGGGGGCAAGGGATACGTGGTTAGCACGAGCGATTTGCAACAGAAGGGGAAACAAGGATTTGGCGTGAACAAGCGGACCGGGGAATTTACAGGCGGCGGAGCTGCGCTCGGCGCGATTATCGGGGCGATTGCGGGCGGCGGCAAAGGGGCGGCGATCGGAGCCGGAGCCGGAGCGGGGGCTGGCGCGGTGACTCAGATCGCGACCAAGGGCGGGGCGATTAAAGTACCGGCGGAGACGGTGCTAACGTTCCAGCTCGACAAGCCTGTGAAAATCGTTGAAGCAATGTGACCGCGTCGCGATACCAAGTTGCAGACGGGAGCCAGTGAAACGCAATCCGCTGGTGATAGCAGGTCAATTGGCCAACGCAATCGGATACAACGCGATTCCAGAAAATACGAGCGCACGCGATTGCGCAGCGCCCGCGCTTTCCCTACATAGATAACCTTCCCACTGGCGTCCTTAAACAGATAGACGCCTGGGCTTTCCGGCAACTGTGCGGCTTGCTCACGGGGTTCCATGGGAGAAAAAGCTCTCAGTCATCAGTCGTCAGTTTCAAGAGAGAAGGCAAAGCGGCTGAATCTGGCCTAAAACTCGTGTTTCTGCCAGGCAACTTCCATCATACTAGAAGGAATCGGAGTTGAATGTGAGAAGCGCGTGCCGACGAAACGTTCCATTTTGATTTTGCTGGCCGCCGCGATTGCTTGCGGCACGGCTTCTTCGTCGTTCGGGCAATCCGCTAAGCCCGACGATTCTCCAAAAGCAAAGCCCAACAAGCAAACCGACACGGCAGCGAAATCCGCCGAAGACCAACCCAAGTGGGACCCTTACCGCGCGGAAAAAGACATCGAAGTTGGCCAATACTACATGAAGAACGGAAAGTTTGACGCCGCGATTGACCGTTTCACTGACGCGATTGAAGCAAAGCCAGGCTATGCCCCGCCGTTCCGCTACCTCGGCGAAGCGCAAGAAAAAAAGGGTATGAAACGCGACGCCATCAAATCCTACAAACGCTATCTGGAGCTTTATCCGCATGCCGAGGACAAAGAAAAGATATTGAAGAAAATTGAGAAGCTGCATGGAGAAGTAGAGAAGAAGTCATAGGGTCCAGAAGCGGTCAACAACGCGTCGCGCAGACGGGTCGCATGAAGACAGGCGTCAAAAGCGGGAGTCGCTTCGAAAACGATGCGAGCCGATATGCCGCATATCTCGAGACTCCCGAGGGCCGCCTACGCGCAGGCCTGGCTTTTGCCAACCTGCAGGAATTTCTGCCCGCATCGGTGGGAGTCAACTCGCTGCGCGCCCTCGATCTCGGGTGCGGAACAGGGGCTGCCGCCGTTCGTCTGGCGCGTCTCGGTATTCATGTCACCTTGCTCGATTCGTCTCCGACGATGCTGACTCTGGCGGAACGGACGATCGTCGAAGCCGGAGTAAGTGACAAGATCACGGTTAAACGCGGTGACGCCGCCCAGTTGACGGACATTTTTCAGACGGGATCGTTCGATATCATTCTTTGCCATAACCTTTTGGAATATGTCGATGACCCGGGCGCCGTGTTGCGCAGCGCCGTGCGTGGAATGCGGGATTCGTCGGCGATACTGTCCGTCCTCGTACGGAATCAGGCGGGTGAAGTGCTGAAGGCGGTTCTCCAAACGGGCGATTTGGCCGCAGCGGAAGATAACCTGACTGCGGAGTGGGGAGAAGAATCCCTATACGGGGGCAGAGTACGTTTGTTCGCGCCGGAGGCTTTCGAAGCGATCTTGAAAGACGCGTCACTCACAATCAACGCTCGGAGGGGAGTGCGCGTTATCGCGGACTACCTGCCGGCACAGATTTCTCGATCGGCGGAGTATGAGCGAATCTTCGCTCTGGAGCGCAAGCTCGGCAAACGGCGGGAATTCTTCGGCGTTGCTCGTTACATGCACTGTTTGGCAAGCTGTGCAACAGCTGGATCGGAGGGGGATGAATGAGCAACGTCAAACCGGCGCCTTCGTCTACCATTCCGGCCTCCCTCAAGCCGGATACCGGCATTTCGCTCGGACTTGGGCTCACTAACGAGTGCAACCTCAAGTGTGCCTTCTGCTACCGCGATCCAACTCGCGCCGACCGTCTCTCGTTAGAACAGGTCAAGTCGGTGATCGAATGCCTTCCGGTTCGCTCCGTGAATCTGGGAACGGGCGAGAACGGAATGCATCCTGATTACAAGACTATATTGGCTTACCTGCGAACTCGACCGGTGAAGCTCACCATCACTTCCAACGGCCACAGTGTTGCCGTTCTGGAAGACCATGACTTGCGTGCCTTCCATGACATCGAGTTTTCTCTCGATTACCCAACCCAAGCGGAACAGGATGTCCAACGCGGCGCAGGTAACTGGGAACTGATTCATCAACAGGCCGAGCGTTGTGTGCGTCTAGGTGTACCCGTAACGATTGTCGCGGTCATGATGAAGTCAAACTACTTGCGGCTGGCGGATGTCGCGCGAGTCGCGAAACGGTTTGGCGCTCCCCTGCGTGTGAACGTCTATCAGGCAGTGCGGTCCGATCTCTACGCACTCACGTACGAAGAATACTGGCAAGGGTTCCATAAGCTTTTCGAGAGCACCGATGCAATCGCCATCGGCGAGCCCTTGGTGCGGGCGATGGCCGGGCTACCGCCACTCGAAGGAGGATGTGGCGTCAGCACGGTGCGAGTTACGCCCCGCGCCACAACGCAGCCTTGCGTTTATTGGCCCGGCTCCGGAGAGCCGCTGTCTGAGTTGATTTTGTCAGGGTCCGAGATTCTGAACTCTGCGCCTTTTGAGCAGGCCCGTACACTTCCAGAAGCGTGCCGGTCTTGCGAGTTTCGAGAACCATGTCATGGAGGATGCGCAGGACGACGGCGCCTGCAAGGGGCGCTACGGCAGCCGGATTTTTATTGTCCGATCATTCGGGAGGAGCGCCCACGGCTCAACATCCGCATGGCCGCAAATCGCGATCTGCCCAAACTCGGCAGCTCTTGCACCACGGTCGTGATGGCCCGAGAGTCTGCGTCGTGAAGATCGGCATCGATTGACGGAACGCGCCGCGCTTTTCCTATTGCGCATCCACCCAAGTGTGCGACCCCACTCGCTTGACGACCACATTTTAAAAAAAAAGAGTCGCAGGCGCTAAATGATGCGGCTACTTCCACTCAACTAGTTTCGACGGATCCGGTTCGCGCTGGCAGCTCGGAACGGTGAGGACACCACTTAGGTTGCTAGGCGAAAAGAGATCTGGCTGCTCGAGCGATCCCTTTGAGAACGCGGAACCCATCATCCTGTGAGCCGGTATCGAACTGCGCTCCCGCATGATCGACGGCATTGCTGACCATGGCAACCGAGGCTACGGAAGCTTGCCTGGCTACGCCAAAGGCAAAAAGCGATGCGGCCTGCATCTCGACCGCGAGTGCGCCCTCCCGGGCCCATTTATTGAGTTGTGTTTTGGTTTCGCGGTAAGGTGCGTCCGTCGTCCACACCTTACCAGAGCGGACTGCCCATCCGGTGGCGATCAACTCCCGCTCGAGAAGCGGGACCACAGGCGACTTGCACGCGACCTCGATAGCTGGCGGCAGGTAGTGATAAGAAGTGCCCTCGTCACGAATCGCGCTGGTTGCCACCACGAGACATGGGAGCGGTAAATCGGGAGACACGCGGCCGGCGGAGGTCAGTCCGATGATGAGTTTGGCTCCCGCGGCTCGGAGCTGCTCGGCAATCAGTACCGCATAGGGTCCACCGATGGTTCGCGCGATGATTCCACACGTGACATTTTCGAGATCCATCGTGAACATCGAGGTGTGAAAGCACGCCCAGGGCCCGAAGGGCTTGGCTATGCCATCTCGAACCAACCAGTCGGTGATATCTCCGTCGAACTCCAGGATGCACACCGGGGGAACGGTTCCGACCGGTATCTGCCGGCTTCGTCGCACATCGTCGATCAAGTTCTCAGGGGTGAATGCGGACGGTTGATCCAGCGTATGACCTAGGATCGGAGGAGCGGAATCTTCCGTCATGCCCTGGATCCCCCAGTGAAAAACCACAGCAATTGTGGTCCGTTGTTTATTGCGCGTCCACCCAAGTGTCCGACCCCGCCAGCTTAACGGACACATTCGAAAAGAAGAGGTGCAGCGGCTTGCCGTCCGCCGTCCCACGATGGTCCGTCGAGACAAGCAGAGGGCCAGCTTTCTTGTAGCCCGCCCAAGTTGCTGTGACGTTACTCGGCTTCTTGGGTCCGCCCCGATGATAGATGAATTCCTTGACTCGACCGTCAGACCCGACGAAAAGATCCCAAGTATCTCCCGGCGTGTAGCCGCCAACTTCCTCAGGATATTTCACAGACACAAGCTTCGCCGTGCCTTTTCCCAGCGGCAATTTTTGCTTGTCCTTCACCTGCACATTGGCGCTGGTGTCCCAATGAACATGGAAAGGAAAGACAAACCAATAATTGTCGTTGACGAAATTCGGCTCAATTTCGTCTTTCACGTTGGCAGGTGCGTTGTTGATCTGTGACCGGAGGTACGTAACCTTGACCGGCTTACCGTCTTTATCTTTTCCCTCGTATGTGACGCGGCCGGTCTTGGGCTCCCAAGTCCAGGAACGCGAGAGATTCAAATTCAAAGCTGAGAGCTGTAGGTTGAACGTATAGCGGACCGCTTCAATTTGCCCATACGAATCAAGGCCATAGGTCTTGGCAAGCTCTTCGACAATCGGTGGGCGCGTCTGCGCCCGGGAAGTGCCCGCAAGGAACAGCACCCCCAAAAATAGGCAACAGATCGTCGTGGAACGGCGCAACTTTGTCATAGAGGTCCTCCTCAGTGAATGAAACGAACATCTTCTTGGATGACGCAAAAAGGTCCCTGGATGCGTAAATCTCATTTGGTGCAGTTGCCTTCACTCTACCCGGTCCGCTGAGCATTGTAGTGCGGCCGATCGTGTGAACCTACGCAAAGCGATAATCGCGGCAGCTACTGCCACCGATCCGTACTCCAGCAGCATAATCCAATCAGGAACTAACCACGGCCGTCCAACGATGCGCAGATGCCAGACATAATAAGTAGGAATAATGCTCAAAGTCCAGATGATGATCGGCACCGTCGAGGTCGACCTTAGGAACGGCAGCAGCCACAGCATGTACCATGGATATACAACCGGCGCACATAAAAGCGATGCCGCCATTGGCCAAGCAAACGCGTCGGAAGACTCTCCCGCGGACTTTCTTCTCATCCAGATCGCGGTAAGAAAGCCGACGAGCACCGCCAGCCCAGCCACAACCTGTGGAGCCGCTACTCGCTCGAGCGTTGCAAAAACGGGATCATTAAAGCGGAACCTCTGCACGTAGGTGCTGAGGGATCCGATCGGAATTCGCCCGTATTCTAGAAATGGCGCGTACACCAGTCCGAAAACGAGCGCCGCCAGCAGCCCATCGCGAACGCGCAGGCGCCGCCAATAAAGTGGTGTCAGCACGATCGGAAGAAATTTTACGGCCACAGCCAACCCAAACGCGATTGCAGCCACCATCCGCCAGCGGCACCCAAGCGCAGCGACGGACACCAACAGCAGCAGTACGCCTAGAATATCGATGTGACCGCTGCCGGCCACGTTCGTGACGAGCAGCGGGTGCCAGGCGTAAGCGAGAACCCAATGTTCTCCTTGGCCGCTACGACGCAACACGTTGAGTAATAGGAGTACGATTGCGAAGTCGCAGAGGACAAATGCGATCTTGAACGCGAAAATTGATTCGTGAATCGCCGTAACGGCCCGGAAGAAGAGCTGCGCACCGGCTGGATAGGGGCTCGGCACCTCTGGGTTATTCAGCGTGCGAGTCTCGTGTGTGTGCAACCCGGCGAGCGCAGGGTCGCTCGGAACGACGATATAAGGGTTATAGCCGAGGCGCTGCACGTGGCCATCCCAAACATATCGATGAACGTCATCATCTGAACCTGGCGCCATCAGTAGAAATGGAAGATGCCACAGAGCAGCCAACATGAGCCCGACGACGACGACGCGGTGCGAGAATCTCGGGGTGGAGAAGAACTCACAAATGGCGAGGAGGTACGCGATGCCAGCAACCGCCAGAGGAATGATGAAGGACGGTTCGCCCACACTGCTGAGCTTGCGTGAGCAGATTGTCAGCGCCACAAGCAAGATGGTGCCGAGTCCGTAGAGCCTGTGCGAGGGTGCGAGTTTCACAGGCCTCCTGTTCAATGACGAAGTTGCGCGACTGCTTGCTGCCATTCGCCGAACCAGTCTGCAGTCCTTGGGGCCCTCGCAGGAGCGAGCTGCAATTCCCGAGCCAGCAGAATCAAGTCGTTTGCGACGTCGATGTCATAGAAGGGTTCCGTGAGGCCGGTTGAGAGTTCAAGGACCTTCGTGCGCGTCAGCAATCCGTCGAGCGCAGTCCTTGTTCCCATGCCATCGCTTTCGAAGAGCGTCGGGTGAGCGTCCTTGGCGCCGACCAGATAGTAGCCTCCATCGTGGGTTGGCCCGACAACCACGTCATGCGTGGCGAGGATCTCGAACGCGCTGTCCAGAACCGACGGTGGGAGATGTGGACTGTCGCTATTGAATGCGATGACGTGCTGTCGGCCGGCAGCAGTGAAATGTCGAAAAACAGAGGTGAGTCCGGCTGCGAGACCTTCGCCTTTTTGCGCCACGACCTGCACTGTATTACCTAATAGGTGCGCCAATTCGTCCTGATCCGACTCAGGGCACATCACCGCGACCTCCACGCGCGTTAATGACGTTGCCAACGCGAGGGTGTCCTCTAAAAGGCAGCGATACAGCGCTGTCACTGCGGGAGAAGGAAGGCTCTCCGTGAGTCGGGTCTTAACCATGCCGGGCTTTGGGGCTTTCGCCATAATGACTAACGTGCGGTTTGGGTGAGAAAAACGCACAGTGGCCTGGCTAGAGGATTCCATGAGAGATTGGTCCATCAGGACTTACGCCGGTCGCGGCGTTCCCGCCCTTCGACGTCGAAAATAATAGCGCACGATGCGGCTTAGGATGAACCACGCTGCTCCTACCGTGCCCTTCACCGTACCGCTAATTTTGGACTTTCCGATGCGCGGGTAGTAGCTCACAGAGACTTCCACGATGCGAAATCCCGCGATGGCCCCTTTCACGATCATCTCCACCGCCCAGCCATAGGTAGCCTCTTCAAGGGCGAGGGCGCGCAGCACATCTGCGCGGCCGGCGCGAAACGGACCGAGGTCACTGACCTTTACGCCGTACAAAAGCCTGATCAGGGTGGCGGCGAGGCGATTGCCGAATGATTGGTGCCACGGTAACGCACCGGAGTTGCTTTTGCCGCCGAACCGCGAACCGAGCGTAATGTCAGCGCGCCCCTCGATGATCGGAGCCAAGATGATCGGCAACTCCGAAGGGCGGTCGCTGTAATCTCCGTCGAGGAAAACGACCACATCAGGATTTTGCGTATTCGCAAGCCCTGTCAAACAAGCGCGCCCGTATCCTCGGCGAGGCTCCTGGATGACTTGTGCCCCCATCTTTCGGGCGAGATCGGGCGTTCCGTCACTCGAATTGCTGTCGACAACGATGACCTCCGTGACGAGATTGGAAGGCAGATCGGCAAGCACACGGCCAATGGCCTGCGCTTCGTTATGGGTAGGAATGATGACCGATACTCGCACGCAGATTCCTTCATCACCACCACGGGGATGCGGGGCGCCGCCGAGCCAGCAACGCATCTATACCCCAGGCACGACCTGCGCGTCCCACTGCGAGTCCGAGCGATGCGACTACCGGAACGAGCAGTTCCCAAATCCATGACGTACCCAATTCCGAGACCCAAAGGCTGGCGAGGAAGAGGAATGCGACAAAGGCGACTGGACGCGTGAGTAGACCAATGACCAGCAGGATTCCCAGCGAGATCTCCGTCGACGCCTGCAGGGGAGCCGCCATGGCCGCATGGCTTGCCATCAGTCCCATAACCCACTTCCACGCGGCCGGTGAGTGGCTCATCTTGATGTAGTAATTAATCACTCCCGCGTAGCCCGCCGGGGTGTAGCCGCCCTTCCCCAGATTCTCGAAAAAGACCCACACGAACATCGCACCGATTGTCATGCGAACCAATGCCAAGCCTTTTGCCGCATCGGGTTGGCCGGCGAAGTTGACAGTGGCATTTTGTACTTGAGTTGCGTTTGTCGTCATTTTAGACCTCCGCGCAATAGATTCCAGTCGCGACTAAAAGTGCGCAATCTTAAACCACCGGACGTGTCTGTGCCAGAAAGATGCGCACGCGGATCTCGCCGCCCCACGTGCCAAAGCGCCGAAAAGTCATCCGATCACTCGAGGCGCTCCGCAAACGCACTTCCACAGGTCGCGTTCTTCCCGGGGGTTCTGAATCCATCAGGCTGAACGTCCGGTGAGGTGGTACAAAGTGCCGCCCAGCGTGCGCGTCAAGGAACGTGTTGACCGTGGTCGTGAGCTCGTGCGGGTGATCGCAGATTTCCTCGACCACCCCAATTAGATTTCAGATAAACGCCATAGCCTCAATTCCAGCAAGAGCAACGTTTTCGGCGAGTGCACATTGCTGCCGAAAACACGCTAATGATGGAATCAGTACTACGCACTCATTCCTAGGGTTTTGAGAGAAGAGATGGAGCCGACGACTTCATTTGTAGTCGCCATCGCACGGGCATAGTTTTGGATATTGATGTGGAGAGCGGCGTGCAACTACCGATCGACATCTTCGTCTTCATCGTGATCATCATCGGAATCATCGAGCGGCCGTAGGAAGTGGGAAAAGGCCCACCGGGCAACGTGCCGGCCCTGCTTCCGCGCCTGGACGTCCGCAAAGCGGAAGTGAATGCCTTCATAAACAGGCGCGTTGACCACGTCTGGAACGATTGTACGTGCGCGTCAGTTGGAGCCGCCGGGTTAGCGGTGCTCACGGAGAAGGTCACATGATCTGTTCCAAGAAGTAAGCTGACAACTCTACTCTTCCTCATCGTCTCGGTCGTCGCCTCGGGCGCGCATCGCGTGTCTCGACACGTAATCCGCCACAGCTCTGCCCAGCCCATTTGCGCGCACGCAGCTGGTTCGGAAGTGAATGCCGCCAAAGACGCGTGCATCGGCGATTTCCGCGATCGCGTCCGAGAAGTTCGAATACGCCCGAGTGCCCGAACGTACTTCCGACGTGACGGTAAACGCAGTGTTCTCTCCAAACTCGGCGGCAAGGATGAAAGCCGCTGCGCCGCTCATCGAGGAATGAGCCGACGGATATTCAGGATGCGCGGGAGTGCCGGTCAGATGGTCCAGCCAGGGCTCCCACACGGGGTCGGCATCGGCAGGCGTGAGACCTGCGCGGATGGCGGTGATCGGGCGCCAGAAAACGTAGCGGTACTTGCTATCCCAGCACGCGATGAGCGAGTCGGAAAGCGTGACATTCAATAACGCAAACAGCTGCGCGTTTTCGGTTAGAGTCAGCCCTCGTGCTGCCGAAATCTGCGAGGCGATGCGGTTCCAGGCGAGCGGTGTATTCAATGCCCAAAATAACGCGAATTCGGATTGATCCGAACTGCGCGTCGGGCTCGAGAGGCTGCCCATGGTCTTCACTTCGTTGAGATCGGCAGCGTACTCCGGGCTGTTGAGCGCTAGTGGCGGCGGCAAGCGGAACTGCGATGGTCGCCTGAGTACCCAGGGAGTCATGGTGGCGATTTGCGGGGTTGCGCCGAAGGCGTTAGCGGGCGGCGTGGGGCGCCAAAAGCCGACAGCCGGCGTTCCGACCACGCCTTGAACTCCGATAAACGGCGGTGGCGTGGGCGCGAACCCATCGGTCAGGCGCGTGGTCCAGACGGCATCGGCGACCGCTTTGCCCCAAGCAGCACCTGCGGTAATGGATTCGGCTTTTTCAGTGGACGCCAGCGCCGCGAGCGATGCATCGCGCCGAGTTGTGAGCATCCCGCTCTGTGCCGGATATAGATCCAAGAGAATCGTGTAGGCCGCCTGTATCGCCGCTGCGCGTTGCGATGCGTGGTGCGGCGCGTCCGGTTTTACCAACAATGGGCGGTAACGTGGTTCGATGCCGTTGACGGCGTCGAATACGGAGACCGATACCAGAGCGACTACGCGGCTGGTAACATTTGGCGCGGTACCTGCCGTAAGGACCGTTGTATTCATGACGTCGATCCACTCAAGCACAGGGTCTGGCGTGCTAGCGGACGCTCGCACCGGGCCCGTGGCGAGCAATGCCATCATCAGCATCAACATGGGCAGCACCAGAACGGCGCTTCGACCAGTTGTGCCGACACTTCGCCGGCAAAGTAGTAGAAAAAGACTTGGCTTAGACAGAGCCGCAATTCGTATTTTAGACATGCGAGCCTTCCTTGATAGTCGGTGACTGAGCGTCAAATCTAGTGGCCAAGCACGATGACGCACGGGCCGCTCTGGAACTTGAACGCCTATAGCGGGATGCTGCGTCTGATACGCGTGTTACGCAACGTGTAAAGACAGGCAAAGAAAGGCAAAGCGCAACATTCCGCAGATCTTTGACAATTCAGGCGATTGCCACGGACAGGAAAGCGGTGTAATACTCCTTCCACTTAGCAGGAGCCCACCGCCTATGTCTGCCGAGGCGACACCAACCCCCAACACCGGTGCGGATGCCCAAGGGCGACGTCTGGAATCCTGGAAAGAGATCGCCGGCTACCTAGGGCGCGATGTGACAACCGTCCGCAGGTGGGAGAAGCGCGAGGGGCTGCCGGTCCATCGTCTCCACCACAGTAAGCTTGGATCGATTTACGCCTACACGAAGGAACTCGACACGTGGCGCAATGAACGGGCGCCTGCGGCCGCAAGCGAGGCTCCCGAGGACCGCCAAACAACAGATATCGTCGGGCGCGGGGATCATACGCGCAGGGTGGCGGCACTTCCGGCGCCCGTATTGACGCTGGCCGCTGGAGCGCGGGCGGAAAGCAACCGCGGACCAAAAGGGACTCACTGGCCGCGTCGCTGGCTTGCAGTATGCGCGATCGCGGTTATTGCCGTTGTGTCCATCGCTTACCTCACGACCCGAAGCCGCGCAGGGAGTGCCCCGTCTAAAATCAAGTCAGTGGTGGTACTTCCGCTAGAAAACTTCACGGGCGATCCTTCTCAAGACTATTTTGTGGACGGCATAACCGACGCACTGATCACGGAGTTGGCACAAGTGCAAGGGTTAAGGGTCATTTCGCGTACGTCCGCAATGCACTATCGAGGAGCGAGAAAGACGCTCCCTGAGATATCCCGCGAGTTGAATGTTGACGCGGTTGTGGAAGGCACTGTGGCGCGCAGCGGCGATGAGGTCAAAATCACGGCGCAACTGATCCGGGCATCGACGGATACTCACCTTTGGGCCGGAAGCTACGCGCGTGTTCAGAGCGATATTCTGCGTTTGCAAGCGGAAGTCGCCAGGGAGGTTGCACGCCAAATTAGCGACCAACTCGCACCTATTGAGAACAAGGCGGGGGCTAGACCGCCCGTCAATCCGGAGGCTTACGAGGCCTATCTGAAGGGCCTCTTCTTTTGGAACAAAGAGAGTCCTGAAGGAGCGAGAACCGCGATTCGCTATTTTCAAGGAGCCATCGAGAAGGACCGTAATTTTGCCGCGGCCTATTCGCGTCTCGCGAGCTGTTACGTTTCGCTTGCGTTCATGAGCGAGATGTCTTCCAGCGAGGCCTACGCCGCTGCGAAGGAAGCCGTGGAGAAGGCTGTGGCCTTGGATGACAATCTGGATCATGCGCATACGGCACTGGCGGGGATTGCGATGTCGGATTGGGATTGGACAAGGGCAGAGACCGAATATAAGCGCGCGCTCCAGCTAAACCCGAACTCTGTAAACGCCCATGTCGGCTATTTC
This sequence comes from Candidatus Sulfotelmatobacter sp., assembly GCA_035567915.1. Lineage (GTDB taxonomy): Bacteria > Acidobacteriota > Terriglobia > Acidiferrales > UBA7541 > Acidiferrum. The sequence goes on from DATMPA010000037.1 coordinate 59,915, forward strand.
TACTTGTTCCTAATTCTAGGAAAGTTAGAAGAAGCCGCCCGGGAAGAGCGCGCGGCCGTCGCCTCGGATCCTCTTTCACCCCATACCTTAAGTATTAGTCTGTCGAGCGCCTATTACGGGCGTCAATATGACGACGGCCTAATCAAAGCGCGGACAGCCATTGAGCTCTATCCTCAGGTTTCCGTATTTCACGTTTTTTTATCGGACTTCTATACTGCACAAGGCAAGGATCAGCTATCAGCCGAAGAGATCCTTTTGGCGGAAGAAAGCGGGGGTGCATCTCGGGAGCGCCTCGCCGCCCTGAAAGCGGCAAATGAGATGGCCGGGCCAATCGGATTGCGGCGGAAACGGATCGAGCTAAACAAGAAGCTGGCGGCCAAACAATTCATGAATGCGTACGATATCGCTATTGACTCCGCGGCAGTGGGGGATGGGGATCAGGCCATAGCCTGGCTGGAAAGAGCTCTTCGGGCGCGCGATGCCAAAATCTCACTTATCGGCGTGGAACCAATTTTTGACAACATACGCTCCGACCCACGTTTTGTGGGCCTTTTGCGTCAGATGGGCCTCAACCAGATTCGACAGCAACGCTCCCCGAGTTAGCGGGGACATGCTCGGGAACAAGGTTTCCCTTCTGAATAATTCGAACATCTATCGGGCGAGCCGGTCTAGAAAGCGGCGGGCGCGTTCGAATTCAGGAAATTGCTTTTCTTCAGCGCGAAATTCTTTTGAGTGCGAAACCAAAGTGCAGCCGGAGCGGCGTGTGGGATGCTTCACGTGCAGCATTTCGTGGAATAAGACATATTCGACTACAAATTGCGGAACGGCGGGATGATCCATGCGGCGATTGAGCAGAATTTGGTTGGGGCCGGGATCGTAGCAGCCGAATTGGCGGCGCCAACTGCGATTGCTCCAGCCGAGATGCGGGCGGGAGAGAGTACCTCCAAAGAATTGTCCGTTGAGCGATGCGAACATGGCGCAAAGGTCGAAGTGGCGGCCTTGCGGATTGGCGGCGGCAAGACGCACGCGGGAGCGCCGCATGCGCTGAATACGCTGGCGGGTGCGCTGCGAGCGGGTGTAGTTGAGATAAGGCTGGACAAGAGAATTTGGCGGTCTGCGGCGATAGATGCGGGAGAGGAGCAGGGCCGCAGCGCCCTCCATTACCGACAAACTGCATTGGCGCATTAAATCGGAGAAACGAACGTAGACAATTTCCTCGCGGCGACGGATGGTCAAAACCAGATTTGTGTAGGGATAAAACTCAACCTGAAATCGCGGTGGCCGCCCTTCGCACCCAAGTCTTGTGTAAACGCGCTGAAAAAGTGCCGCGCCGCCCGGGACTTGCCGTTTCTCTTTTTTCTTCACGATCCGTTCGCCCGCCATCAATTCTTGCGCCGCACCGGAGGGGGCGCTACGTTTTTCTTGGCTTTTTCCGCGTCGTTGATGGCGTCTTGCGTTCCCTCGATAGCGTCATCCAGATTGATTTTGTAAATGTCCAGCTCCTTACCTCCCGTGGAAATTTTCTTCAGCGCCTCCAAATACTCCTTGGCTTTCAAAACCATTAAGTCAACGCCGGCTCGAACGTTCTGCTGCTTTTCGATTGCTTCCTGAATCAAATCGCTCGCATCGTCCACGCAACCGATGTAGGAATTCAACAGGTAATTGAGCACTTCCGCATGACGATTCGAGGAAGGGTGGTCGAGTTCGTACTGGAATTTTTTCAGGCGGTCGTCTGCAAATCCCAGAAATAGTTTGATTCGTTCGTTTGGCGTTTCCGCGTCGCGAATCTTGTCCGCTTCCAGCGCAGAAAGATAATCCTTCTGGACCGCCTGGCCATGCGATGCGACTGCCAGAAAAAGCACGAGAGATGCCGCGGCAAGAAATTTCTGCAACGTCTTCATGGTTTCTTTTCCTCCGCCGGAGGCTTGCTGGTGTCACTTGTTTTTGGCGGCAATGGTTTTTCGCCCGGGCGCCGCGGGAAAAGCATGCGGAGCATCTCCTTATCCATTGCCAGTAGATCCGTCTTTACGATTTCCAAGGGCGGCCGATAGGGTTCCGGCACAGCTACAAGCAAGTCGTTCACTTCACGAATTCCAGTCTCAATGTGCATTTCCAGTTGCTTGTAGCCGGCCGGATGGCGCTCCGCGTCCGGATGCACTTTTTTCAGCGCTTCAATCGCTGCGCGAACGTTATCGCGATATTTTTCCATCACGAGAGCGGCCGTTTCGTAATCGCCTGCCTTGGCCGCTTCGCGTTCACGATCGAATTGTGCGTCGCCGAGCCGGCGCAGCATTTTCGCCTTGTTGACGCCATCCGTTTCCCTGTCAAATTTTCGCTGCAATTCGTCCAAGGTATCCACGGGACCGACCGTCCACGCGGGAACGAGAAGCAACAGAGAACAGCAAGCAAGAACGAAAGCGCGTGAAGCGGTCCCCATGACCGTTACCTTTTCTTCTCAAGAGCCTTTTTCAAAACGATGCTGCGCTGCTGCGCTTGCCAGACCTGGTCGGGATTTTTGTCCTGGTCCAGTTCCAGAAATTTCTGATAAGCGTCCAGCGCGGGCTGAGTCTGTTGCAACTTATCGTAGCAGAGCGCGCGGACGAACCAAGCGCCTGCCGTCGGTTTTTCCGCCTTGGCAATTACGTCCAGGACGGAGAGCGTCGCCGGATAGTTACCTGCCAAATAGTAAGTCGTGCTGAGGTCCTTCCAACCGGCAAGATTGTTGGGTTCGATGCGGAGAGAATTTTTCAGTTCCAGCTCGGCATTCTTGAAATCGCGCTGTTGCAGGTAAACGCGGCCCAAGCCCCCGTGCAGCTTCGCATCTTGCGGGGCAAGCGCGACCGCCCGCTTCAGTGTGGCGGCCGCCTCGTCCCATTTTTTTTTGCCAATCTGAATGTCCGCGCGCAATTTCAGCGAATCAAGCGAGGGCGTCTCATCGGGCTTTACTGGGCCGATCAGCTCCTCCGCTGCGTCAAATTGGTCCTTCGCCACGAGTGATCTTGCGAGGCGCTCTTTTGCCGAAGGATCGTCCGGCTGGGTTTTTAAATAATTTTGGTAGGCTTCCGCAGCTTCTGACTTTTTTTGCATATCGAGACTCTGCGCTAGTCCCAACAACGCCGCCGGCAGGCCCGGTCGCAATTCCAGTGCAGCACGAAACCTATTTTCCGCATCGGAGCCGCGTTTCTGACTCAGATAAAGTTGGCCAAGATGCAATGTGGTGTCCAAATCCTTGGGATCGAGCCGCAGCGCTGCTTCAAAGGATTGCGCGGCCGCTTTCGGGTCGCCGCTTCTTTCTTGCGCCGCGCCGAGCAAAAACCGCGGCCTGCTTTGCGTCGGTAATAAGTCCACGGCTTTCGAAAGCGGTCCAACGGCGGCGGCAGGTTCCGTGTCGAGCAACAAAATGCCAAGGTCGAGCTGCGCCTCTGACATTTTCGGGTCGAGCTCGACCGCTTTTTCGTATTCCGCGCGCGCTTCCTTCGGTTGCTTCAATGCCGTGTAAACGTAGCCAAGTTGGAAATGCGCGTAGGGAAAATCGTCCTTTTCCGCGAGGAATTTTCTCAGTGGTTCTATCGCTGCTTGAAAATCGTTGCGCTCGATCGCCGCGCGGGCCTGGTCGAGCAAATCATTCAAGGGATTGTTGACTATGCGGCGCGTGCCCTGCGGAGTGGGCTTGATCTTTTCTTGACCGGGAGTAACCTGCGCAAAAAGTGAAGCGCCCATGCTTGCCGCAAATGCGGCACAAAGCACAATGGGGTAGAAGCAGCGCTTCATCACTTTGGCGGCGGACTCGTCTTCCCGTTGGAAAGTTTACCTGATGCTTCTGCCCCGTTGGATGCATCATTTGGGGGGCGCTTTGCCTGGCCATTCGGCAGGCGGGCCTGGCCATTTGCGGCCAAAACCTTCGTCAGATAGCGGGCCGTGTGCGACTGGTTATTCCGCGCGACCTGTTCCGGTGTGCCCGTGGCGACAATTTTCCCACCTTGGTCGCCGCCCTCCGGGCCCAAATCTATCAACCAGTCCGCGGATTTGATTACATCGAGATTGTGCTCGATGACGAGCAGCGACGCGCCCGATTCCAGCAGTTTGCGAAACGCCCCAAGCAGTTTTGCGATGTCGTCGAAATGCAAACCTGTCGTTGGTTCATCCAGAATGTAGAGCACGCCTTGATTTTCCGTGCGCGTCAGATGCGACGCCAGCTTTAAGCGTTGCGCTTCGCCGCCGGAGAGCGTCGTGCCGGATTGCCCGAGCCGCAAATAGCCAAGCCCAATTTCATTCAACACTTTCAGCTTGGAAGTAACTTTCGGCACGTTGACGAAAAATGCCAGCGCTTCACGCACCGTCATTTGCAGAACATCATGAACGCTTTTTCCGTGGTAGTGCACTTCCAGGACGCTGCTTTTGTAGCGCGTGCCGCGGCATTCTTCACAAATCAATTCTACGTCCGCGAGAAATTGCATTTCGACCGTCACGGTGCCGTCGCCCTGGCAGGTTTCGCAGCGCCCGCCGGGAACGTTGAAGGAAAAGTGTCCCGCGGTGTAGCCGCGGCGTTTGGCGTCGGGCGTGTCCGCAAAAACTTCGCGGATCGCGTCGAACGCTTTCATGTACGTCGCTGGATTCGACCGCGGCGTGCGCCCGATGGGCGATTGGTCCACGATGACGACTTCTCTTACGAGATGGTCGCCTTCGAGGCGATCGCAGAACTCCTTTTCGGTGCCGCCATTCTTTTTCGAGGTGAGCGCGCGAAAGAGGACGTCGTGCACCAGCGTGGATTTGCCGGAGCCGCTGACACCGGTCACTACCGTCAGCAAACCAAGCGGAATCATCAAGTCTACATTTTTCAGGTTGTGAAGACTCGCGCCGAAGATGCGAATAAATTTGCCTACCGGCTTGTGGCGCTGATTCGGCACCGGAATGCGGAGTTCGCCGCTGAGATATCTGCCGGTGAGCGATTTGTGGTCTTTCAGAATTTCTGGGTAGCTTCCGGCAAACAACAATTTGCCGCCAAGTTCGCCCGCGCCCGGACCTAGATCAATGATGTGCCCGGCAGACTGAATCGTGTCTGGGTCGTGTTCGACGACGAGCACGGTGTTTCCGAGGTCGCGCAAGGATTTCAAAATGTCGATGAGCCGCTGCGTGTCGCGTGGATGCAAACCGATGGACGGCTCATCCAGAACGTAGAGCGCGCCGACCAAATGCGAACCAAGCGACGTTGCGAGCTGGATGCGTTGCGATTCGCCGCCGGAGAGGGTGGAGGTGAGGCGGTCCAGTGCCAGATAATCGAGGCCAACTTCGTCCAGAAATTGGAGGCGGGTGCGAATTTCCTCGAAGATTTTCTCGGCGACTGTTTTTTGCGTTTCGGTCAGTTGCAGCCCGGCAAAAAACACGCGCGCTTCCTTTACACTGAGCTTGCAAACTTCCGTGATGGGTTTTCCCGCAACACGAACCGCGCGCGCCTCAGCGCGCAGCCTGGTGCCGCTGCACTCCGGGCAAGTCGCATATCCGCGATAGCGGCTCAGGAAAACCCGCACGTGCAATTTGTATTTCTTTCGCTCGAGCCACGCAAAAAAGCCCTTCACGCCATCGAATTTATTTTCTGGATCGCCTTCCAGCACCAATCGCCGCTGCTCGGCGGTCAATTGCCGCCACGGAATATTGGTCGGAATACCGCGCGCGCGTGCCCACTTCTTTAGTTCAATGACGAGGTTGCGGTAACGCGGCTTCGTCCAGGGCTCAATCGCGCCTTCGTCCAATGATTTACTGGGATCGGGCACGACGAGGTTCAAGTCGAAGTCAATCGTGTTGCCAAAACCCTGGCAGCGTGGGCACGCCCCATACGGATTGTTGAAGGAAAAGAGCCGCGGCTCGGGGACCTGATAGACTGTGCCGTCGTTTTTGCATTCGAATCGTTCGTTGAAAACGAGCCGGCGCGCCGCGCTTTCGGCCGAATCCGGAACGAATTCCAGAATCGCCTCACCACGTCCTTCGCGATAGCAAATCTCTATCGAGTCAATTAACCGCGAGCGCGATTCGGGGCCGACGGAAAGGCGGTCCACGAGAACGTAAACCGGCTTTTTGAAATCAACATCGAGCAAGGTCTCGGGCGAAGAAAATTCATGCACCGTGCCGGCTTGCACCAAGCGATTGAAGCCGCGCCGCTGCAAATCCAGAAGCGAAGCTCTTAGCGCGTCTTGCGGCAGCTCTGGCGCCTTTCTCCTCGGAGGACGGCGTGGCGCCACAGGAGCTGGCGGCTGCGCAATTTTCAGTTCGTACAAAACGTAGAATCTTTGACCAGCCGGGAGCGCGAGCACGCGATCCGCGATTTCGTCCGGAGAATCGCGCTTCACTTCCACGCCGCACTTGATGCAGAAAGTTTGGCCGCAGCGCGCGTAGAGCAAGCGCAAGTAATCGTAGATTTCAGTCGCCGTCGCCACGGTTGAGCGCGGATTACGAGTGGTATTTTTCTGGCGGATGGCAACGGCGGGTGCGATTCCGGAGATTTCGTCCACATCCGGCTTTTCCATACGCTCGAGGAATTGCCGCGCGTAAGCGGAAAGTGATTCGACGTAGCGGCGTTGCCCTTCGGCGTAAATCGTGTCGAATGCGAGCGAGGACTTGCCGGAGCCGCTGACGCCAGTCACAACCGTAATCTCGTTGTGCGGAATATCCACACTGACGCTCTTCAGGTTGTGCGTGCGAGCGCCGCGGATGCGCAGCGATTCCGAATCAGCGGTTTCCGGAGTGCTCGAAGTGATGAGTTCGTTCGTGGCCAAAGGGATGAGCCTAGACGGGGCGCTCCACGCGCTCTGTCTAAACTTTAAATTATACGTTTAGGAAAAATTTGGAGCAAATGCAGGACGTGGCGGGCTGTATATCCGGCAGATGAACCGCACGGTGATTTGCGTGATCAGGGAATCAGGGTTCAACGGTAAGGTCGATATTGCCGATGCCACCGGCAGCGTCGACGTGAATCGTGCGCGGCGATTTGCCGTAGGCGTCGTTGACATACGCGCCGTCATTCTTTTTTAGGCCGTGCGTAGTTACCGCGCCGATTCCGCCTTTTGCGTCCACAATGACCCCGATGCTTTTGGGCAGACGCATAACGACTTGGCCAACACCGCCATGAATCTCGACGTTCACGTCTGACTTTCTTTCCTCGCCTGTCAGGTCAACATTCGCTCGGCCCACACCAGCGTCCAATTGCAATCGGGTCAGGTTGATGTCGCGCAGCTTGAGGTTGCTTTGGCCGGCGCCCATCTTCACCTGCAAATCAACGGGCACGGAATTGTTCACGCGCAGCCACCAGGTATTGTCTTCGCGACCAAACGTGGGACCCTCATTGTCCTGCGAAATCTCCACTTCGCCGGTTTTCTCGGAAACGTGATAGTCCACACGCGGCCTGGACCAAGCGGCGCTGAAGTCAAAGTCGCCTTCCAGTGCGTGCGAGGTTCCCCCTGCCAGATTCAGTTCTCCTGCGCCCATATTTACGATCGCATTCAATTTGGTCGCACCCTGCAAATCCTTAATTTCGCTGATGTGGTTAATCGCACGGCCATGACGATTTCTGTAGTCGCCAAAAGCGTGCCCGCGCCAGAGCAGTAAAACGATGACCACCACAAACGCGAGGACGCCAATCGTCGAGCCAATATATGCGCCTGGCTTTCCTGCGGCTCTCGCACCTTGCGTGGCGTCCCACATTTTGCCTATGCCGACCAAAATCAAAATCAGCGGCCAATATCTCCAGAGGACCGGCAATGGCTCAAACCCCGGATTCAGCGTGCGGTAAAGAAAGATTCCACCAATGGCAACCAAGAGGATCGGGAAGACCAGGGAGCGCGACCTCATACTGCCGTCATTGGGCATTGCACACCTCTCCTACTCTTTTACTACGCACTAGGAAGCAAAAGAGTTCATGCCGCCGCAAAGTATTACAGCCAGTTGAGCTTAGCTCAAACTGGGCCTTGGCCGTAGTGGACATTGAGGGCCAACCTCTGCCCTGTGCAGACTGTGTTACCCTGCACCAAGAGTTTCAAGGATTTCGGAAATGGCGCCCTTTTCCCGCGTGATTTGGATCGTTTTGGACAGCGTCGGTATCGGCGAGCTGCCTGACGCCGCGGACTACGGCGATGTTGGCCGCACAACGCTCGGCCACATCGCCGAATCGCGCGCCCTGAGAATTCCGCAACTTGTGAAGCTTGGTTTGGCAAATATTGAACCGCTTTCGCACCTGCCGCCGGCCCCTTCGCCCATCGGCGCGTTCGGCAAAGGCAAAACGCATTCTCCGGGCAAAGATACGACGACGGGTCATTGGGAAATGGCCGGCATCTGGCTCGACCAGGCTTTCCCTGTTTACAAGCACGGCTTCCCTGCCGACCTCATCGCTGAATTCGAACAGCGAATCGGCCGCGGCACGATCGGCAACAAACCCGCATCTGGAACGGAAATTATCAAGGAGCTTGGCGAGGAGCACGTTCGAACGGGCAAACCCATTGTTTACACGTCCGGCGACAGCGTCTTTCAAATCGCCACACACGAAGACGTCATTCCGATTCAAGAGCTGTATCGCATGTGCGAAATCGCGCGGAAGTTGCTCGATGGCCCGAACAAGGTTGGCCGCGTCATCGCGCGTCCGTTTACCGGAACGGCCGGGCATTTTGTGCGCACGCCACGGCGCCACGACTATGCGGTTGAGCCTCCGAAGCCGATGCTGATGGATGTTCTCGTCGAACAGAAAGTGCCGATTTTCGGGATTGGAAAGATTCACGACATTTACAACGGTCGAGGTCTCGAAAATTACGTCACGACCACATCCAACGCTGACGGAATGCAGAAACTCACCGCCGCTGCACGGGAACGCGCTTCCGGCCTCATCTTTTGCAACCTCGTGGATTTCGACATGCTTTTTGGTCACCGCAAGGACGTGGAAGGGTTCGCTAGATCGCTGGAGGAATTTGATATGCTGCTGACGACGTTTCTGCCGCAGCTTAAGCCAAGCGACCTCTTAATGATTACTGCAGACCACGGCTGCGATCCCGACCCGCGATGGGAAACCACGGATCACTCCCGCGAATACGTTCCCATCCTCGCGTACTCCCCGGGAAGAGGAGCCGGCGTGAACCTCGGCGTCCGCGAAACGCTCTCCGACATGGGGCAAACCATTGCGGAAGACTACGGAACGAAGATTCCGCACGGCGAGAGCTTTTTGAAAAAGCTAAAGTAGACGCTTTCAAATTCTCCACAACTTCTTCGCTTCTTCGACGATAAGCTCCGGCCTTTCTTCGGGGAAAAACAATTTGGCTCCTGGAACGCGGCGAACACCGAGAGAATTGCCCAGCGTTCGATCCAGGTAATCCGGGCTGGCTTGCGAAAAAATCGTGTCCGCCGTTCCCCAAACGATTCGCACCGGTACTCTGCAATTTTTGAGGGCTGGTTCTATTCCGGCTAGGGGATTGGGTTCCAGCGCGACGGCGTAGGCATTTGTTTGTTGCTTTCGTGAAAGTGAACTGACCAAAGGTCCCAAATAATAGTCAAGCGCTTCGTCCGTGGGATGAGTTGGCTCAGCGTAACAAGCTCCGCCGAGGCCTTTTGGTGAACGCGCGAGTTCTTTATCGGCGAGCCAGGGCGCGAGCAACTTGTCCGCAAATTCGCCCTGCTTGGCAAGAGCGATGACGGGCATAACCGCCGGAGGAGGGCTGTCCGGCTCCGCGTCACAGTTCGTGAGAAGCACCGTTCGAATGAGCTTCGGATGCTGCTTTAAAAGAAGTTGGGCGATCGCGCCGCCGCTGTCGTTGGCGATGATATCCACCGAAGAAATATGAAGCTTGTCGAGGAAAGCGGTGATCATAGCGGCCTGCTCGGCTGGTGCCACGCTCTGCCCTTCCTTGATTTCTGTGAAACCCAAGCCGAGATAATCCGGCGCAATACAGCGACGATGAGCGGCCAAGAGCGGAATGACGCCGCGCCACTGGAAACTGTTTAGAGGAAAGCCGTGGAGAAAGAGTGCGGCTGGCCCTTTGCCGCGTTCTATGTAGGCGATGCGGCCAAAAGAGGTGACGGCAAATTTGCGCGAAGTTTGATAGCTCGCGGCGGTTAAGGGCTCCGCTGAGGCGGGTTCGCTTTCGCTCCAGCTATTTGCCAGATTTCCGGGGTCGGCGGCAGCCAGTGCCAGGATTGTTGAGCTGATTTGAAGAAATTCCCTGCGTTCCATGACGATTCTCCTGGCGTGAATCCGTAACAGATGCGATTGTACGGATTGCAAAACGCGCCGCAATAACCTCAGAGGTAATGGATTCCGCGAAGAGGCCGGTTAGAATATTGGTCTGCCATGAAGAGCGAAGCGAATGCCGCTACAGCAACCGCGCAAACCAACCGGCTTGGCGCGCTGCTGCGCCAGTGGCGATCCACGCGAAGGATGAGCCAGCTCGATTTGTCTCTTGAAGCGGAGATTTCGTCGCGCCATCTCAGTTACGTGGAGAGTGGAAAGGCTCAGCCGAGCCGCGAAATGGTGACGCGCCTTGCAGACGCCTTGAGCGTTCCCCTGCGTGAACGAAATTCCCTGTTGATCGCCGCCGGATTTGCTCCGATTTATCGCGAAACGGGCCTTACGGCGCCGGAGATGGCGCTAACGAAGCGAGCAGTGGAATTCCTACTGAAGCAGCAGGAACCGTATCCGGCGATTGTGCTGGACCGGCACTGGAACCTGCTTCAGTCGAATGAAGGCGCAGCAAGATTCGTTCATTTTGTATTGGGGACGATTCCGAAAGAGCCCAACATCGTGCGGCATGTACTTCGCGATGAATATCTGAAACCGTTCATCGCAAACTGGAATGAAGTGGCGCGAGACATCATCCGGCGGCTTCATCAGGAAATCGCCTGGGTGCCAACGGATGAGACGCTGCAGAGCCTGCTATCCGAAGTTCTTGCTTATCCTGGTGTGCCCGAACAGTGGCGTGGGCCAGAGCTCGAGGCACAGGCATCTCCGCTATTGAATTTTGTGATTCGTAAAGGCGAAGTGGAATTGCGGTTCTTCTCCACGTGGACAACGTTCGGTTCACCGCATGACGTGACACTGGAAGAACTGAGGATCGAGTCCTCGTTTCCAGCCGATGAGACGACGGGAAAAGCCTGGCAACGTATCATTAGTAGTTGAAAGTCTAGATTTCCACTTAATTCGCGCCGGAGCTGGAGCCTGATGGCTCGATGGGCGCGTAGTAGCCGTTGCGGGTGCGCGCGATGAGCTTCCCACGGCTGCGTGGCGGAATGATTTCCACTTGCACGGCGCGATAGGTGCCGTCTTTCCTCGCATTAGAAGGATAGTAAGCCAGCGTGTACTGATTGCGAATGTCTTTCGCGACCTGTTCGCAAATATTGTGCACGTCCGCGACGTTTTCCGGAAAATATGCGACCCCGCCGGAGGCATCGGCAATTTCTTTCAGCGCACGCGTTGCCTTCTTGCGATTCTTTTTGTCTTCGTCGCTGAACAGCCCAATCGTGTAAATCACCACGTTGGATTTCTGAATCTCGCGAATCGTCTTCTCCAGCGTATTGCGGCTGGCGTTGTCTTCTCCATCGGTCACAGCCAGCAAAACCTTTTTGTCTTTGTGGCCCTTCTTCGCATGATCCATCGAGCCAATCAGCGCGTCGTAGAAAGCGGTGCTGCCGCGCGCGTCAATACGTTCCAGCGCTTCCTTTAATTCCGGAATGCTGCTCGTAAAATCCTTGTCCAGGTCCAAATAGTAGTCGTCGTTAAAATTCACAACAAACGCTTCGTCATTCGGATTGCTGGTTTGCACCAAAGTAAGCGCGGCTTCATTCACGCGGGGACGTTTGTCGCGCATGCTTCCGCTGTTGTCAATCACGAGCCCCATGCTGACGGGCACATCCTCGCGCTTGAACACAGCCATCTTCTGCTCGGTTTTATCTTCCAGCACGCGGAAATTCTCTTGCTTCAGACCGTCCACGAAGCGTCCGCGATCATCGAGCACCGTTGTGTGCAAGACAACAAGGTTGACGTCCACCTTGATGCTCGCGCCGGGACCTTGTTGCCCTGGAGGCGCAGGCTGCGTATTTTTCGGAGCGAGGGGATCTTGAGCTGGAGTCTGCGCGCGCGCGGAAACCACCATGAGCGCAACGATGGAAAATCCAGCGAAGACTGTACCGGCAAGAAGCCGCCGCAGCCCGTTAGTGGCTCGGCGCGTAGTATCCGGTCTTTGAATAGACGGTGAGAGGCGGCAATCCCCGAGGTGGGCGCAGTTTGACTTTAACTTTTCTCCACCGCGCGTCGTGTGCTTTGTTGCTCGGCCTGTATCCCAGAACATATTGGTTTCTCAGCTCCATGCCAATCTTGGTGGCAATGTCCGGTAGATCTTCCAGCCGCTCCACTGAGAAAACGCGCCCGCCGGTCAAATCGGTCACGTCAGTCAGCAGCGAGGGGCCGTTCAGTTCTTCCGGCGTCCGGCCACGATAACCAAGCGGGTCAAAGATGCCTATCGCATAGAGCTGGGTGTCCGCTTCTTTCACCAGTCGCTTGACATCGTTCTCGTTGTACCTACTATGATTGTCGCCCCCATCCGATATGATGAGCAAGGCCCGTTTGGCGTTCTTAGCACCCCTCATCTGGCTCAATCCAAGGTAGATCGCGTCGAGCAGCGCCGTCCTTCCCTTCGTTGGGGTTAACATCATGCGATTCTGCAGATCTTCCACGCTGTTTGTGAATTCGCTCGTTAGTTCCGCTCGCTCGTTGAAACTCACCAGGAAAAATTCGTCGGCGGTGTTGGCCGTCTTGAAAAATTGCACAGCAGCTTCCCGCGCCTTGCCCACTTTGTTGCCCATGCTTCCGCTGACGTCAAAAATTACGCCGATGGAAATCGGCACGTCCTCGGACGAAAATGTTTCGACCTCTTGCTCAACGTTATCTTCAAAGACTCGAAAATTATCCGGCTCCAGGCCAGTTACAAGCCGGTTGTAGGGGTCCGTAACCGTCACATTCACCAGCGCAAGACTCACGTCGCTGTGCAGCAGCCTCCCGGGCTTCACGGTAACGCCAGGGGTATCGTGCTTTACATCATCCCCTTTTCTTGTGGAAGGATCGTCAGGAGCGAGTTGGGGGAAGGCAGTGGAGGAAGTGGCCGCCAAAAACAGGCAAAGGGCCAGTAGAGTCAACCTGATGCAAACAACGCGGATACCAGTAATCTCGCGTTTCACGGCTCCCCCGTTTCCCGGCTCGCCGGGACGGCCGCGCGGACGATGGCCGAATTCTATCACTGGGCATAGATAAGACAAGAAGAAACTAGTCCTCGATAAAGTACTAACCTGATCTTGGCCAGTTTTATTCCGTAAGATGCTCGCGCAATTTTGCTGTCGCTGACGAGGGCCCAAAATTTTGTGATTGGGACGTGGACCCGGAAAGGTGGCGTAAGTCTCCAATGTGGTAGCATCGGCCTTCGCGGCGGACTTATTGGCGCTTCCCTTGGCCACTTTCCCCGCATTGGAGTCATTTCCTGTGCCGCAAGGGCAAGTTGTCATCGTCATTCCCGCAAGATATGGAAGCACGCGTTTGCCCGGCAAACCGCTGGTTGATCTCGCCGGAAAGCCCATGGTGCAGCGAGTTTACGAACGGGCCAAGCTGGCAAAGACTGCGTCGCGTGTGATTGTCGCTACCGACGATGAACGCATTGTGAAAGCGGTGGAAGGCTTCGGCGGCGAAGCGCGCATGACGCGTCCCGACCATCGCACCGGCACCGAGCGGATTGCGGAGGTGGCTGCTCACACGGAAGGCGACGTTTTCGTGAATGTGCAGGGAGATGAGCCGCTGCTCGATCCTCAGGTCGTGGACACGGCCGTAAACGCCCTGTTCGAAGATCCGCCTGCCGCAATTTCCACGGTCGCCGTTCCCATCAAAACTCCCGGCGACATCATGGACCCCAACGTCGTCAAAACCGTGCTGGACTTCGATGGCAACGCGCTCTACTTCTCTCGTGCGCCGATTCCCTGGGTGCGCGATTCCGCCGCGCACATTCAGGTGCGCCATCTGAAACATTTGGGACTCTACGTGTTTCAGCGTGACGCGTTGCTCGAATATCCCACTCTGCCGCAAGGCGAGCTCGAACGCATTGAGCAGCTTGAACAATTGCGTTGGATGGAAAACGGCTGGAAGATTCGCGTCGCCGAAGTCGAACACGACGCCGTCAGTGTGGACGTGCGCGCGGACGTCGAGCGCGTGGAAAAACTCCTCCAAAAATAGGCCGATTTGTAATCGGGGCGGCCGCCAATCGAATTGGTTGTGGTTTATGGCGGTGTGACTTGCCGTGTAAATACGCCGCCGGTTGAATGATCATTGTCCTGACTGATTACGAACATGGTGTTCGCATTTACTGGGTAGAGAGTGAATGTGAAGGTTGAGGAAGGCCCACCATTGGGGTTGGTCGCTTTAACTACAAAAGTGCTGCGACTGCCGGATGAGTTCGTACCGTCGCCATTGATGGTAAGCGAGCCAGTCAATGGGGAATCGTGGAACGCGCCTTGATTGGAGTTCAGCTCAGAAAAGTCCATCGCGCCGGTCACGTTATTGGAGGTGGCGCTGGTCACGGTGACATGTCCGACGAAGTCTTCTTCGGCCGTTACGGCAGTCGTATTGTTGGTGCTCGTACCGCTCCAATTGAAAGCATAATCGGCGGCCACAGAGCCGTTAGTGAAGGGCGCGCCCGCCTGCGCCATAATCACCCCGTCACCTACGATGCCTTTGCCGTTGTCTTGCATTACGCCCTGACTTGCGGAGCTCATATAGAAAACAAAGTTGAAGGTCCCCAGACTTGAATCGGTGTAAGTGATCGTGCCGCGCCCAGAACCTGGGAAATTCGTATCAATTGTGTATTTCGCTGCGGAGACGGTGCCCTTTGGAACCTGGAACAAATCGCCCAGCAGCTTTTCGTCTTGCGCGACAGAAGTCAGACCGCCGCTTCCATCCGCCGTAAAGCGTCCTGCCTTGAAGTCAGGGCTACTCGTTCCTACGCCAGAAGTTAGGAATGCGAAACTGCCAGTGAACCCGACTGGGCTCGCAGGAGCGGCCGTTTGGGCATTGGCCGTCCCCGCCGTGGTAAAGAAAGGTGGGCTGCTCCCTGGAACTTCAATCAAGTGAATTTTCCTGCTGTTCACAATGATGAAGTCATAGACGAAACCACTGAAGCTGATTTGCCCTAGTCCCGCAGTCGCCCCATTCATCGCATCGAGAAAATAAGTCCCGGTCGTAATCGTTTGTGGTCCAGAAAGTACGGCTCCGGAATTTTCGTCGAAGACACCACCTGACACCGTTCCTGCGTTGAGACTAATCTGGCCAACGATGGAATCGAAATTACCTCCCGGGTCAATGCCCGAATTATCGAAAACGAAGGACCCGTTCACGCCGTTCAGGTTGAATGCGGAGCTATCCTGCAATTCAAACGTACCGCTTGTACCAGTGATGCCATCCGTCTCCGCTATGAATCCCTGCGAGACAGAAGTCATCGTAATGCTGAACGAAAGAGTTCCCGTAAGATTCGTGAGATTAATCGCGCCGCGGCCATCAGCTTTCACTTGATAGGCGCTGGCCGAAAATGACAGCAGCTGGAGGCCATTGGATATAGTATTGACGACTTCCAGACCGCCTGTGATGTTGCCGCTGCCATCCGCAACGAACGAGCCGATACGAGCGATAGGACCGTCAGGGGCTTGTCCGGTCATGATGAAGGCGTATTGCCCTTTCAAACTGGAATTAGAAAAACCACCCGTGGGAGGAGGGAGCGTCGTCGAGCCGCCCCCGCTGCAGGCAGCTCCGAAAGCTGCAATGAAAAGCGTTAGAAGAAGTGCGCCGCGCTTCATCGCGCGCCTCCCTGTAAGGTTGAAGCGGATTTTGGTGCGGAGGGCGATATCGGCATTCCTTGCATCGAGCGAACGACAACTACCTGCGTTCCCTGCTGCACCAGTCTTGCAAGGAAAAATGTTCCCTGAATCGTCGTCACCGGCTCCCCGACAATGCGGATGCTCGCTCCCTGTGAAATTGACAGATTATTCAGCTTGAGCAAACGGGGATCGCCAAGATGCACATCAATTTGCCCAGAACTGGTTTCGACGAGGACATGCGCGCCGCGCGGGAGATCCATGGAATTTTCCGTGAATTTTGCCACCGTGCCCTGCAGCGAAACTTCCTTGCTTGCGTCATACAACGAATGGTTCCCACCTGCTGCAATGGCCTTGGATTGCGCCGCGGCGGTGCTCTGTGCGGTTCGCTGCGCATCAGCCGTCGAAGCAAACAGAAAAGCCCCGGCGACCGTCCCTGCGCATGCGAACACTGCCATGCCCGCACGCAAACAACGGATTGCTTTCATGATCAGCCTCAGTTTTTGATCTGCCGGAACGTTTTTCGCTGCGCCAGTGCAGCACTTCCTCCGGGTAGAAGTACACCCGCTCGCTTAGATGTACGCTGGGCCGTTTCAGGTTTCCGCAAACTGTTCTGGGTCGAACGAAAATACAACTCTTTACACTTTGCGGCGGTCGAGCGTACCCTCCCGCTTGCTTAAACCCGTTACCGGGCGGAATGTTTCGCTTACCCGCGTGTTCTAGAAACTTTTCCGTTTGATGCCTGCGAAGAGTTCGAATTGACAGAAGTGCCTCTCATGCCCATAATTGTGTGTACGTCAATCCTGTGGAGGTCGAAACAGTCCGACACCCTGGCTAAATGCCTGTGCGGGCTACCCGGATGGCGCAAAAATATAT
Source organism: Candidatus Sulfotelmatobacter sp. (assembly GCA_035567915.1). GTDB lineage: Bacteria > Acidobacteriota > Terriglobia > Acidiferrales > UBA7541 > Acidiferrum. The sequence continues at coordinate 76,661 of DATMPA010000037.1, forward strand.
ATTTGTTACCGGCGGTGTTGTTTCCTCTCTTGGTAAGGGCGTAGCAGCTTCCTCCATCGGTTGTCTCCTCGAAAGTCGCGGTTTCCAAGTCACTCTTCAGAAATGCGATCCGTATCTCAACGTGGATCCCGGCACGATGAGCCCGTTTCAGCACGGCGAAGTCTTTGTCACCGAAGACGGCGCTGAAACAGACCTCGATCTAGGTCACTACGAACGCTTCACGCACGCGAAGTTGCGCCGCGACAATAATTGGACGACCGGCCGCATTTACGAAACGATTCTCGCCAAGGAGCGGCGCGGGGATTATCTCGGCAAAACCGTGCAGGTCATCCCGCACGTCACCGACGAAATTAAATCCATCATCAAGAAAGTTTCCGAAGGCGTGGACGTTGTCATCGTGGAAATCGGCGGCACCGTCGGCGACATCGAATCGTTGCCTTTTTTGGAAGCTATTCGCCAGATGCGCCTCGAACTCGGCGCGGAAAATACTTTGTTCGTTCACGTAACGCTCGTTCCTTATATCGCTGCAGCCGGCGAACAGAAAACCAAGCCGACGCAACACTCCGTGAAAGAAATGCTCGGCATCGGGATTCAGCCGGACATTTTGCTTTGCCGTAGCGACCGCCACATTCCCGCCGAGCTCAAGAAGAAAATTGCGCTCTTCTGCAACGTCGCCGAATCCTGCGTCATTTCCATGGAAGACGTGGACACGATTTACGCCGTCCCCGCCGAGCTCGCTCGCGAAGGTTTGGACAAACAAATTTTGCGGTTGCTGCGTCTAGAAGATCGTCCGCAAAATCTTCAGTCGTGGATTGATCTCGTCCAGCGCATGCACCATCCCACGGGCGAAGCGCGCATCGCCATCGTCGGCAAATACGTCCAACTCGAAGATGCCTACAAGAGTTTGCGCGAAGCGCTGATGCACGGCGGCCTCGCGCACAATCACAAAACTGTAATTGACTGGATCGAGTCCGAGGAAATCGAATCGCCTCAAATCGCAGCCGAACGCCTGCGCGGGTACGACGGCATCCTGGTTCCAGGCGGTTTTGGCAAACGCGGCATTCAGGGAATGATTTACACAATTCAATACGCGCGCGAAAATAAAATCCCGTTCTTTGGAATCTGCCTCGGCATGCAGTGCGCCACTATCGAATACGCGCGTGACGTTGCAAAAATAGCTGACTCCAATAGCACCGAATTCGATCAGCAAACGCCGCACCGCGTGATTTACAAACTCCGCGAACTTCTTGGCGTGGACGAAATGGGCGGCACCATGCGGCTCGGCGCCTGGCCCTGCAAACTGGAGTCCGGCTCGTTCGCTCATAAAGCCTACGGCAAAACGGAAATCAGCGAGCGCCACCGCCATCGTTACGAGTTCAATCGCGAGTACGAAAAAACGCTCGTCGCCGCCGGCCTGAGAATTACTGGCCGCACTCCCGACGAAAATTACGTGGAAATCATTGAAGCGCCTGACCACCCCTGGTTCCTCGGCTGCCAGTTCCATCCCGAATTCAAATCCAAGCCACTAGAACCGCATCCACTCTTCGCCGCCTTCATCGGCGCGGCAATCGAGCATAGAAAGGCGCTAACGCGACCAGCCGCCGCTCAACAAGCCGCGATCTCTGAAAAAGCCCACGCGTCCGCGGCGGATCCAACCCGGCCACCGCTCGCGCTCCGTGCTGCCCCCTCTGCCTCCGCGTAGGAGCATAGAGTGGTGGCCAGCGATTGGACACAGCCCTGTGCTATCTTCAAATGACTCCGATGATTGCGAATAATTCGATTTCCTTAGGTTCACTGCGCCTTGGCGCTGGCAATGCACTCTTTCTCATTGCTGGCCCCTGCGTTATCGAATCTGAATCTCACGGGCGCAAGATGGCTGAATCTATCGCAAGAATCGCCGCTGACGCAGGCGTTCCCTACATTTTCAAAGCCTCCTACGACAAGGCGAACCGTTCTTCAGTAAATTCTTTTCGCGGCCCGGGCCTCACCGAAGGAATACGCATCCTCGGCAAAATCAAATCGGATTTGAAGCTCCCTATTCTCACCGACATTCACGAGCCTTCTCACGCCGCGCCCGCCGCCGAAGTCGCGGACGTTTTGCAAATTCCGGCGTTTCTCGCGCGGCAAACCGATCTTCTGGTCGCCGCGGGAAAAACAGGCCGCGTCATCAACATCAAAAAGCCGCAATTTGTTTCGCCAGCCGACATGAAAAACGCCATCGAAAAAGTTGTGTCCACGGGCAACGCGAAAATTATTCTCACTGAGCGCGGCTCCTCCTTCGGCTACCAGAATCTCGTCGTGGATTTTCGCGGCATTCCTCAAATGAACAAATTTGGCTACCCGGTCGTCTTTGACGCCACGCATTCCGTTCAGCTTCCCGGCGGACAAGGCCACTCGAGCGGAGGCCAGCCGGAATTCATCGAGCCACTCGCGCGCGCCGCAGTCGCCGCAGGGGTGGACGGACTCTTCCTTGAAACTCACGACAATCCCGCCGCCGCGCTTTCCGACGGCGCCAACGCTCTTCCGCTTTCGCAACTCCCCGCCCTTCTCGCGCGCATGAAAGAACTTTCGACGCTCGTCCGCTCTTGGAGCGTGTCATGAGCCAGGACACCGCCCGCCGCGTCCTTCGTATCGAAGCCCAAGCCATACAAGACGTCCTCGCGCGCCTTGACTCCACCTTCGACCGCGCCGTGGACCTTTTCTTCTCATGCAAAGGCCGCGTCGTCCTCGCAGGCATGGGCAAATCAGGAATCGTCGGCAAAAAAATTTCCGCCACCCTCTCCAGCACTGGAACGCCGTCCTTTTTTCTGCATCCCGCCGAAGCCCTGCACGGCGACCTCGGAATGGTCGCTCGCGGCGACGTGATGCTCGCCGTCTCCTACAGCGGCGAAACGCGCGAAATCATCGCGCTGCTCGACGCGCTCAAGCGCCTGGAAATCCCGCTCGTCACACTCACGGGCAATCCGAAATCCACCATCGCGCAATCGAGCGAAGTCGTCCTCGACGCCAGCGTCAACGAAGAAGCCTGCTCGCTCAATCTCGCGCCCACCGCCAGCACCACCGTCGCCATGGCCATCGGCGACGCGCTCGCTGTTTCCCTTCTCGACCGCCGCGATTTTCGTCACGACGATTTCGCCGCGCTCCATCCCGCGGGCAGCCTCGGCAAACGCCTCCTCCGCGTGGACAAAGTCATGCACGCCGGCAACGCACTTCCAAAAGTTTCTCCGCAAACGCCCATGCCGAACGCTTTTCACGAAATGTCCGCAAAAAAACTCGGCATGACGACCATCGTCAACGACGACGGCACACTCGCCGGAATTCTCACCGACGGCGACCTACGCCGCCTCATGGAAAAACATGGTGGCGCGACGCTCAGCATGAATGTCTCGCAATGCATGAATCCGAATCCTCAAACGGTGAAGGCCACCGTCCTCGCCAGCGAAGCGCTCACGCTCATGGAGAAACGCCGCATCACCAGCGTCGTCGTCGTGGACGACACGCGTCGCGTCCTCGGCGTCGTGCATCTTCACGATCTGTGGGGCATGCAACTCGTCTGAATCAAAAAAAATGCCGTTCACGAGGAACTCTCGCAAGCGGCATGGTCTTCTTCATAACGAGCGCGCCACGCGTCGAACTAGCTGGCTGAAGGTCTTTGCGATGGTACGCATTCCTCTGCCATACCATTTCCAGAAAAACGCAGCCCCGCTCCATTCCAAACGTCCGCGTTCACGAAACGCAGTTCTTACTTTTTTGCGGCTAACACCTTCCTCATGTACGCCTGCAACTCGGGCCTCACAAAGGACTGCGCCTTCACGTTTGCAGGCCAGTTCGCCGAATCGTTCCACATGGCGTTCAATCCTTTCTGAATTTCTGGATCGCCACCGGTAAATTGCTCAACCAATGCTCTCCACCGAACCGCAAGCGCCTGCGCCTTCAGTCCCGCCGGATCCTCATTCAGACAAGCCTCCACATCTTTGTACAAATCATTCCAGTCCTGACTTGCTCTCTCCTGAAGTTCCGGCGACCACAAACGCCTGCGCTCCGCAACCTTGGCCTGCGCCTCCGCGCTAAAGTATTGCCGCTTCCACTCCATGTTATTTTGCATTTCGATCTCCTGCACGATGAGTTGAAACAGCTTCCAGTCCGGCTCCCCGCGTGACTGAATCGCCCATTGAGCGTTGCCGATTGCCCGGATCGCCTTATCGAGCTGGCGCCGTCTGTCCGCCAGAATTTCCTGCTGCCGTTGCAGCACCGCCGCAAGATTCGATTCAGCTTCCAACAATCCACGAATCTGTTTCAGAGGAATGCCGAGGAACTTCAGCACTACGATCTGTTCCAGCCGCGCGAAGTCCCGCTCGCTGTACAACCGGTAGCCGCTCCTCGTGCGCTGCTTCGGCTTCAACAATCCGAGCCGGTCGTAATGATGCAGCGCCCGCACGGTCACGCCGGCGAGTTTGGCGAACTCCTGCGCCTGATACAGCTCCTTGGTCCTGCTTTCCACGGCCGCCTCCATATAAAGAAATACGGTCTGACGTTACGTCAGGGTCAAGCACTTTCTTACATGTTCTGTAAATCATTCCAAAGCGGAAAGTTAGTCCCGCACGCGTGCTACACTTTTCCATTCAATTCTGTTGTTCGGAGGCAGCTTTGGCATCTCGTCCCGCAAAAATCCCGACCGCGCTCAAGAAACGCGCCGCCCAAATCCAGGTTGTCTTGATGGATGTGGACGGCACCATCACCGACGGCTCGGTCACCCTGCTTTCCCAGCCTGACAATAATTCCATTCTCGAAATCAAGACGTTCGACGCGCACGACGGCCAGGGCATGACGCTCGGACGCACCGCCGGCCTTCGCCTCGGTGTCATCACCGGCCGAGGCAGCGCCGCTCTTCGTCACCGCATGAAGGAAATGGGCGTCGAGTTTGTCTACGAGCACCAGCCGCAGAAAACCGCGGCATTCCAGGAAGTCGTGCAAAAGGCCAACGTCCCCGCGAGCGCCATTGCCTTTCTCGGCGACGATCTTCCGGACATTCCGGTGATGAAACTCGCCGGTCTCGCTGTCGCCGTTGGCAACGCCACGCACGAAGTGAAAAAAATCGCGCACTATACCACCAAAGCAGACGGCGGAAAAGGCGCGGCCCGAGAACTTATCGAACTCATCCTCAAATCCAAAGGCATCTGGGAAAAGATGATCGACAAGGCCCGCGCCTGATTTTCTTTGCTCGACAAAAATCCCGGCGATTTAGCCCCGCGCATGAACTGAAACGGAGTAGAATCCCGCCGCTTAACTAGGGGGCCTCCATGCAATTCCCGAACGCTAGTAAATCGTTTTTCATTTCAATAGCAGTTGGCGTTTTTCTTTTGCTTCCACTCAGCCTCTCTGCGCAAGAAAGCGCCGGCATCGTGCCGCTGCAAAAACCGGAAGTTCGCCAGCGCGTGGACGAACTCCTCAAGAAAATGACACTCGAGGAAAAAATCGGCCAGCTGAACCAAATCTCCGCCGCCGATTTTCTCGCTCCCGAAAATCGGGAACAGATGGTTCGCAAAGGAGAAATTGGTTCCTTCCTCTGGAGCGTGGATCCCGCCATTCTCGACAAGTATCAACACATCGCCGTTGAACAAAGCCGCCTGCATATTCCACTCTTATTTGGCTACGACGTGATTCATGGCTTCCGCACGGTCTTCCCCGCCCCTCTTGCCATGGCATCTTCCTGGGATCCAGGCGTCGAAGAAAAAGCACAAGCCTTCGCCGCCCGCGAAGCGCGGGCCGTGGGAATCAATTGGACCTTCGCGCCAATGGTGGACATTGCGCGTGATGCGCGCTGGGGCCGCATCGTGGAAGGCGCCGGCGAAGATCCTTATCTCGGCTCGGCCATGGCGCGCGCGCAAGTTCGCGGTTTTCAGGGCGCGGATCTGAGCGCGGCGGACAGAGTCCTCGCATGCGTAAAACACTACGTTGCATACGGCGCCGCGGAAGGCGGCCGCGATTACGACTCGTCCTACGTTCCCGAAACTTCTCTTCGCAACGTTTATCTGCCGCCATTCCGCGCTGCCGTAAACGCGGGGGCCGGCTCTCTGATGAGCGCGTACATGGACTTGAACGACGTTCCCGCCACTGGCAACCGTTTCACGCTTCACGACATTCTTCGCGGCGAATGGCACTTCCAGGGATTTGTCGTTACCGATGCTCTCGCTGCCGGCGATCTCGTCACGCACGGCTACGCTCGCGACAGAAAAGACGCGGCCTATTTTGCCTTTAATGCCGGCGTAAACGTGGACATGGCCAGCCAGACACTCTCAAAAAATCTCAAGGATCTCGTAAGCGGCGGCAACATTTCTGTAGAGGAAATTGATGAAGCCGTCCGCCCCGTCCTCGCCACAAAAATACAAATGGGACTTTTCGAACATCCTTACGCCGACCTCTCCAAAAAAGACCAAGTCCTTGCCGACCCTGTTGCGCGAGAGTACGCGCGGACTGCCGCGCAGCGCTCCATAGTTCTTTTGCGAAATGAAAATCATTCTCTTCCGCTCAGGAAGAATCTTTTTTCCGTTGCCATACTCGGTCCGCTCGCCAACGACTCCGTTGGTTTGAATGGTGGCTGGGGCGTGCCCGGGCAAACTCCCGCCGTAACGGTCGAGCAAGGAATCCGCAAGAAACTGCAGAATGCAAAAATTGCCTACGCGCGCGGCGGTGAAATTCGCCGCACTGTCCCCAGTCTCTTTGACGATTTTTTCCCGAGCGTTGTAAAAACCCCGCCGCTTACGCCGAAGGAAAATGAGCACGAAGTTCAGCAAGCTGTGGAACTGGCGCGCCGGTCGGACATCTCCATTCTCGTGCTGGGCGAACTCGCCAACATGAGCTCAGAAGCCGCATCTCGCTCCACGCTGGAGTTACCGGGCATGCAGGAGCAACTTCTGGAACAAGTTGTTGCGCTCGGTAAGCCGGTCGTTCTTGTGATCGTCGGTGGCCGCCCTCTGAATATCGTTTGGGCAAGTGAGCACGTTCCCGCAATTCTCGAAGCCTGGCAGCCTGGCACGGAGGCAGGCAACGCCATTGCGGACATTCTTTTCGGCGACGCGGTACCGGGCGGAAAACTTCCCGTCACGTGGCCGCGTAGCGCCGGACAGGAACCGCTCTATTATTCGCATACGCTGACTCACGCGCCCGAAGGCTCGTCATTTTATCGCCCGCGCTATTGGGAAGGCTCGAGTTCGCCGCTTTATCCCTTCGGCTACGGGATTAGCTACACAACTTTTGCAATTTCGAATTTGCGGTTGGGTAAATCAGAATTGCGCGTTGGAGACCAAATGGATGTCTCGGCGGACGTTGAGAATACCGGCCCCGTCGCGGGCGATGAAGTCGTGCAACTCTACATTCATCAGCGAGCCGGCTCCACTTCGCGCCCCATCCGCGAACTGAAGGGATTTGAACGCATCACACTCCAGCCAGGGCAGAAGAAAACGGTCCGCTTTACACTCGCCAAAACTGAACTTACGTACTGGAGTTCCAGCAAGCGAGATTGGGTGGAAGAAACCGAAGAGTTCGACGTATGGGTTGGCGCCGACTCCACGGCGAAGGAGCATGCGACATTCCGCGTTGTGCCTTGACTTTGATCAAGTTGGAAGTCAGACTGCGCCCAATTTCTGAATGTTCATTTCTTCATCGGGTGAGGGACAAACATGAAAACGAATTACGTCGCGGTCGTTGTTTCCGCGCTCGTTTATTGGGTCCTTGGAGCCGTCTGGTACGGCTTCCTTTTCGGCAAGGCGTGGATGGATCTTGAGCACTTGAGTATGGATCAAGCCAAGTCCATGAATCCCGTGCTGCCGTACATCATCACCTTTGTTTTGAATCTGGTGATTGCGTTCTTTCTTGCGCAACTTTGCACCTGGCGTAATGCCAGCACCGCCGCACGTGGCGCGTCTCTAGGTGTGTTGCTTTGGATCGGTTTCGTTGGGCCGATTACTTATACGACGAACATGTACGAGATGCGGCCCTTCAATCTTTTCCTGATCAATGAAGGCTATTCGCTGGTTGGGCTTTTGCTGATGGGCGCCATTCTCGGCGCATGGACTAAGAAACCTGCTTAGTGCACGGTAATTGTAATCGCTGACTTCGTCTGCCCAAATGCATTCGTAGCGTACACGGTGTAAGTCGTGGTCGCAGAAGGCTTCACGATTGCGCTTGTCCCACGTATCGCGCCGATTTCAGGGGAAACAATCACATAACTCGCAGCGCTCGTCTGCCAGGAGAGCGTCACGCTCGTCCCCGCGGTTACGTTTGCTGCACTAGCGCTTAGATTCGAAACCTGCGGCGCGACTCCGCTCGGTACATTCGCGGAAGTGTAGAGAGGCGTGATCTGAACGACTTCAAAATCGGACGCGTGCAAATTTCCCAGATTGTGCAGGTCGTTGTTGTCCCAGCGGTCGTCCGGCGCGCCGCTGATGTACATCGAAGAGCCGTTGTCCGCCAAAATCAGCCCATACTTTTTCATCGCGGCGAGAATTACCTGATTCGCCGGCGAATAACTGGATCCATTGAAGCTCGCCTTCAGCCGCAGGCGCATTCCCATCGGCGGGGCGTTCGGGTCCGTCGAATTTCCCGCCCAGTGCGAAGCCGGAGGCGTCATCGCTGCTTTGCTTTTGCTCGCCGTAAAACGAATTGCATGACGGATCTGTCCAGCTGCAATTTCGTCGTACCGGACAAGCCCGGGAAAGACTGGCAGACCTGCGGCATCCGCGCTCGTCCAGGTCCATGGCCTCTGCTCGTCGGCAAGCAAATCCCACACAGCGCCCGAATCGGCGTTCCACGCGGCGGTCTGCGGATACGAACTGAATAGCTCATATAAAAAGCAATTCACGTTGTCGAGCACTAGCACGTGCCGGTCACCCGTTCCTGGATTCGGATCGCCTTCAATCGGCGCGCTCAGCGAAATCGGCATGGGCCCAGGATCGCTCTCGTCGCCATATGCTTGATAGTTAATCGGCGTCATCGCTTGCTGCGCGTCTACAACTGTGTATGGAATCCCGATCGTCGATCCTTGATACTGCCCCGCGCCAAAATCTGCATGCACGCTCACGCCGGTGCCAATGAAAGTAATAATCGCGTTGGAGTTCGAGTCCACAGGTGACGCTGAAATGTCCTTATTCCATAAATTGTCATCAGGAAATGGACGAAACCCGTTCAAGCCCGCGCCCTGCCCAAGCGCCATACCGGAACAACTCGCCGTCTGCGTCGCGCCATTCACCGTTAGATTGACGCTAGAAGATGTGCTGCTACCGGGATCAGGATTCTGCACGCTCACGGAATAAGTTCCAGCGCTCGTGGCATTTCCCGTAGCCGTCAATTGCGCCGCCGAATTCACCGTCGTGGAAAGCGCGCTCCCGTTCAACAGAACCTTCGCGCCACTTACAAACTTGCTACCTGTTACCGTCAGCGTAAAGCTTCCCGTATTCGTCGCTGCGGGATCGATGCCGGTAATCGTCGGCGTCGGATTCATCAGCGTCACATTGCTCGCGCCGCTTGCCGAAGTATCCGCCGTACTCGTCGCTTTCACATTCACAGTATTCGGATTCGGCAAACTCGCCGGCGCCGTGTATTTCCCATTCGCGTCAATTGTTCCCGTAGCACTCGTGCCGCCATTCGTTCCATTCACCGACCACGTCACGCTCGTATTCGTCGTGCCGCTCACGCTCGCTTGAAATGTGTAGGAATCGCCCGCGCGCACATTCGCGCTCGTGGGACTCACGGTAACCGAAACGCCCGCAACAGGAGGCTGCGTCTTCGGCGGAGCGCTCACGGTGCCTCCACACCCGGCCACAAACACGGCCCCGCGCAGGAGTGCCCATGCGAGCACTATCTTCTTCATTTTAAATCGTTTAGCGGCCTTGCACGGCCTGCGTTTCCTACTCATTGCACGATAAGTATGGAACCCCAAAACCGCTCTGCCTACTGGACCGCCGTCCAGTTCTTGTACAGGCCCTCGGGATTGCTCGAGAGTTTTATTTCACCACGGGGAGCACAAGGTTCGATGCCTGAGCCCCACCACGATAAATTCTCTCCGTAGCCTTCTGAAAATCCGCCTCCGTAGCTGTCGAAATATTCACGAACTTCTGCGGGTTGCGATCCGTCAGCGGAAACCACGTGCTTTCTATCTGTACCATGATGCGATGCCCGCGCCGGAATGTGTGATTGACGCTAGGCAGCGAAAAACTCAGTGCAGTCGGCTGATTCGGCGTCAACGCTTCCGGTTTTTCGAAACTGTTGCGGTACTTCGCGCGAAACGGCTCGCCGCGCACAAGTTGTTCGTAGCCGCCCAAGTGCAATTCCTTCGGATTTGGCTGCGGGTCCGGAAAATTCATCGGATAAACGTCAATCAGCTTCACGTCGAAATCCGAATCCGTGCCGGACGAAGAAACCCACAAGCGCGGTGTAATCTCTCCAGCCACTGTTATGTCTTCTTCAAGCGGCTCAGTCTCATAAACCAAAACGTCAGGTCTTTTCGATGCAAACCGCTGGTCGGCACTCATGTATTCGCGTGGCACTTCGTTATCGAACGTCTCGACAAACGGAACCGGTCGCGCCGGGTCGCTTACGTACTCGTCAAATCCGCCATCCTTCGGCGCATCGAACGAGAGTTTTCCATTCGCCCCAAAAAACAATTTACGCGTTTCCGTATTTTTCGGCGGCCACGAATCGTACCGCCGCCAAACGTTCGTTCCCGTTTCGAAGATTGTGATCTTCGCCGTCTTTGCGTCCGGAGCATCCTTCAAGTATTGCCGGAAAAACGGCAACAGAATTTCTTCATTGAAGTAATCCGAATTCTTTGCCGCGAAATTCACGGGACCAAGATGATCCCCGCCACCCGGTGCCGCCCACCCACCGTGGAACCACGGCCCCTCAACCAGCTGGTTCGGCGTACCAGGATTCGATTCACCGACGGCGCGAAATACGCGATACGGCCCCATGATGTCTTCCGCATCGAACAATCCGCCAACCGTCATCACCGCGCACTTCACATTTTTCAAATGCGCCGAAATATTCCGCGCCTTCCAGAATTCATCGTAGGTCGGATGCTCAACCTGGTTGTCCCAGTAGAAATTGGTTTCCTTCAGGTATTTTGTTTTCGCGTTGCTGAGCGGCCCCATCTGCAAGAAGAAATCATACGCATCGTTCGTCCCGAAATCGAATTCCCTGAATCGCGCCGGAGGGAGTTGCGGCCCCGTCTGCGGCTTGAAAAAAGTGTAAAACCCGAAATTTGCGGACAGCATGAACGCACCGTTGTGGTACGCATCGTCGCCCATATAAAGGTCGGTCACCGGCGCCTGCGGTGAACAAGCTTTCAACGCAGGATGCGAATCAATCATGCTCGCCGCAACAAAAAATCCCGGATAAGAAATTCCGTACAATCCCGCCTTACCATTATTTCCCGGGACATTTCTCACCAGCCAGTCAATCGTGTCGTACGCATCCGTACTCTCATCCACGTCTTTCGCGCCCTTTTTTACATCTTTATGCGGCGTCATCTCAATGAACGTGCCCTCGCTCATGAATCGTCCGCGGACATCCTGGTAAACAAAAATAAATCCATCTTTTTCAAAAACCGCCGCTGGCCCCAAATGCTTCCTGTAATTGTCCGCCCCGTACGGCCCTACGCTATAGGGCGTCCGCTGAATCAAAAACGGAAACGTCTTTCCCGCCGCGACATCTTTCGGTACATACACCACCGTAAACAAATGTGCCCCATCCCGCATCGGAATCCGAAATTCATATTTGGTGTAATGCGCTTTCACTTCATCAAGAACTGGCTTCGGCTCCTCGTTCTGCGCAATCGCCACAGGCCCGCGCATCGCGCATAGCACCAAACCACACAACACGACCCGCGCCGTCTTCAGCGCATGGACCCCTAAATTGCTCATGGAACGCTCCAGACCCGAAATCTCGCAGCAACGAACCTTCGCAACATACTTCCCGCCCGCTGCGAAGTCAACGCCGCCTCACATCGGGCAGTGTCCTAATTTGACGCGTTGGCGGTCTTGTTGCATAAAGGAGAGCAAAGGAGAGTTCTGTGGGCGCAAAAGAGAAAGTGAACTCGATTGGCCGGCCAGTGCCGGAGTTGCCGGTCGCTGATGTCGAACGCGCACAACAGCATTACAGAGATGCACTCGGCTTTGAGATTGGATGGCTTTACCCAGGCAAAGAGATTGGGGCCGTGTCACGCGGTGATGTGGCGATATTCTTTCGAAAGAGGGAGCCGCCGTTCGAGCCTGCCGTTCACTGGGTGTTCGCCGAAGATATCGATGCGTCGTACCAGGAACTGAAGTCGTTAGGTGCGAACATTGTGGATCCTCTGGAAAAGAAGCCTTGGGGATTACGGCAGTTCACCGTAAAGGATCTGGACGGGAACCTCTTCTATTTCCACCATGACTAACCTTAGGACACTACCTCACATCGCACGTTTTTTCTTCCCCTCTGGCCTCTTCACTCTCTATCAGGCGATAATATCCATTCTCACTCTCGCTCAAGGAAGGCTCCTTTGTTCCACGCTTGGCATGATGTCTCTCCCGGTCCCGAAGTCCCGCGCGACTTCCAGGCCGTCATCGAAATTCCCCTCGGCTCGAACGTGAAATACGAACTCGATAAGCCCACCGGTATGCTCAAAGTGGACCGCATCATTCACTCCGCCGTTTTCTATCCGGCCAACTACGGCTTCATCCCGCAGACTTACGCCGAAGACAACGACCCTCTCGACGTCCTCGTCCTCTGCCAGGAACCCGTTCAGCCGCTCGCGCTAATCAAAGCTCGTGCCATCGGCGTCATGACCATGGTTGATTCCGGCGCCAGCGACGACAAGATCATCGCCGTTGCAACTCGTGATCCGGAGTTCAGCGATTACATCGAAGCGCGCGATCTTCCCTCGCATCGCCTTCTCGTTCTCCGCCGCTTTTTCCAGGACTACAAGCAGCTCGAAGGTAAGCAGGTCCAGGTCGAAGACATTCGTCCTGCCTACGCCGCGCTCACCATCATCGAAAAAGCGCTCGCCCGCTACCAGGCGCTTCGCCCAGAGCTGCTCACCAACAAGGAACACGCCTAATGCAAAAACACTATGTTGCGCAACGCAAAGCACTGATAACGTCTCGCGCTGCTTTCGTCAGAAGGAGTTTCATTACTTGAGGAAAGTGTTCATGTGGATCGGCATTACGGTCGGCACGCTCGCCGTGCTCGCCTTCGTCGCGCTCAGCGTCATGGCTGGTGGTCCCAAAGACGCGCTGTTCATGGTGCGCTACGCGTTGCCGCACATGCACAGCGGTAATCTGAAACCCGGCGACGCCGCTCCCGATGCGCGTCTCGTCGCCCTCAATGGCTACGATCATTTCCACATTCGCGAACGCACCGCGGGCAAACCGCTCGTTCTCGTCTTCGGCAGTTTCACCTGACCGCCGTTTCGTCGCCAGGTTGGTGACGTCGTCCAAATCTACAACGACTACAAAGACCACGCCGATTTTCTGACCATCTACGTTCGCGAAGCGCATCCCACCGACGAGTGGCAGATGAAATCCAATGTGAAGGATGACGTCTGCTACGCACAGCCGAAAACGCTCGAGCAGCGCCTCGCCATTGCCAACGATTTCACGAAGCGCTTCAGCTTCCCGCTTCCCTTCGGCGTGGACGACATGTCCAACTCCGCGAATGACGCCTATGCCGCCTGGCCCGAGAGGTTCTACATCATTGACGAGGCCGGCCACATCGCCTATCGCGGTGGCATGGGTCCGTTCCACTACAATCCAAAGGAAGTGCGCGATTGGCTCGCGTCACGCTATGGCGAAATAAAGCACCCGGAAGTCAAACCAGAAAATAAGCCGCAAGAAAAACTGGAAGAGAAAAAACAGGAACCGCAGAAACAATCCTAAGGTTTCGTGACCGGCGCTGTTGGCAGAATTTTCTCTCGAGGCACGATTCCCTGCCCTTCCAACACCGAATAAAACTTGTCCGCGTCCAAATCCTTCAGCGCTTCGATCTTCCCGGACGGCCATCGAATCTCTACAGTCTCGATCTTCTTCGCCGCCGCCAATCCGAAATGCACGCGCAGATCGTTCTGCGAGAGATAACTTCCGCCGCTGTGAATCTCTTCCGTTTGCGTCACACCGCCGGCCGTAATTTTCAATCGCGCCCCAATTGCCAACCGGTTGCTCTTCGTTCCTGCCAATTCAAAACTCACCCAATGCCGCCCCAGCACACCCGCATTGCGCAAAATCATCGGCGCCCCTGACAAATCCTCTACGACAATATCCATATTTCCGTCGTTAAATAGATCGCCAACCGCCAGCCCTCGCGAAACACGCGGTACCTTCAACGCTGCACCAGCCTGCTCGCTCGCATCACAAAAAGATCCGTCCCCGAGGTTCATACCCAACACTTTCGGTTCACGATACCGCGCGCCGGATGGCAGCGTATCCACCTGCGGATAAACGTGCCCATTCACCGTAATCAAATCCAGCCAGCCGTCGTTATCCAAATCCACGAACGCCGTTCCCCATTTCACGTAAGGCAGCGAAGGCATCGCCACGCCCGATTTGTACGAAACGTCGTTGAAATTCCACTTCCCTTCGTTCCGAAAAAGATTCGCATTCTCATCCGAAAAGTTTGTCACGGAGAGAGACGGCAATCCGTTGTGCAGATAATCCCCCACCGCAATCCCCATCGAAGCCTGCTCTGAACCGTCTTCGCTCACTGCCGTTCCCGATTCCAGTCCAATTTCCTGAAATTTTCCGTTCCCCATGTTTTTGTATAGAAACTTCGGCGTGGAATCGTTCGCAACGTAAATGTCCTGCCGTCCCGTGTTGTTGAAGTCCGAAAAAATCACGGACATTCCGTAATATCCCGCCGGATCGTTCACGCCCGCTGCCTTCGAAACCTCCGTAAACGTCCCATCTCCATTGTTGTGGAATAGCGAATCACCAGCGCCCTTCAGTCCTCGCGGCCCGCACTGCACATCCAGCCCGCGATATTTGCAATTTGGCGCGCTTCCGAATCCCGGTAAATCATTCAAGTGAAAATCCACGTAATTCGTCACCATCAAATCCAGAAATCCGTCGCCGTCGTAGTCGCCAAACGCCGCGCCCGTGGACCATCTGCCGTCCGCCACGCCCGCTTGCTTCGTCACGTCCGTAAATGTCCCGTCGCCATTGTTGCGGTAAAGAACGTTTCCCCCGAGGCAAGTGATGTAAAGATCGGGCCAGCCGTCGTTGTTGTAATCACCCACTGCTCCGCCCATTGCAAAACATGGCGTCGCGATTCCTGCCTTGTCCGTCACGTCCGTAAACGTCCCATCATGATTGTTGTGATACAGCGCTCCGCGTGCCTTCTCTCCCTTGATCGCCATAGCCACCGTTGGCGCATTCGTAAAATAAATATCCGGCCAGCCGTCGCGGTCATAGTCAATCAACAGCACGCCGCCGCTCATTGACTCGACAACATACTTACTCTCCGGAGCCGAAGCGTGACTGAAAGCAATACCCGCTTTTTCCGTAATGTCTGTCAGTTGTGGAATGGTTTTCCCGGCGCATTTCAGCGACTTAGCGCCCGGCGGCGGTGGTGGCGGCTGCGGTCGCGCTTCTTGTCCGAGCGCGATTTGAGCAGAAAGCAAGAAAACTCCAATTCCCTTAAGCAGAAAGCGCAGGCGGCTGGTTCTCAACGGAACTCCCGAAAAACGCGACTCGATTTACAACGAAGCACAGTCTTCATTGGCTGTTCGGCGAAGGCCGCGGAATACTAGCCTGCCGGTTGCGCGCCTTCAACTCTTTGTAGAGTTCCAACTCTCGATCTGCGTCTTCTATGCGCGCATCCTTGCGATAAGCTGCCTGCAATTGGTAGTGCACGTAGTCACTCTGCGGCATCGCTTTCGCTGCAAGCTCCAAGTGCGTTATCGCATCTTTCGCGTTTCCATCATCAAGCAACAATTTCCCGAACTGATACTGCGCATTCCCATTTTCCGGGTGATTCTCCACCACCGATTTGAATAATCCCGCAGCGTCTACGCGCTTGCCCTGCTCTAGGTACACAAGCCCTAAACCGTTGAGCGTGTCCGCATCGCCTGGCGTCAACTGCAGCTGCAGGTTAAATTCGCCAATCGCTTCCGGCAAGTGTTGCCAGCGCAAATACGCCAGCCCCGCTGAATAATGCACCCGCGGCTGCTTGGGATCGGCCGCCATCACACGCTGGAACACAATCACTGCACGCTCGTAATTCTCGAGTTCCACCCAAAGTTTTCCCACCAGCAACAGCGTGTCCGGCGGCAACAAAAGTTTCTCCACTTCCTGCAGAATCTTGGAAGCCTGCGGAAAATCCCCGAGCCGCATCAGCGACGCCGCCCACGCATACCCAAGTACGGGATCATGCGCTGCACGATCCCCCAGTGGAGCAATCGTCTTCGCTGCATTTGCAAAGTCTTCTGAAGAAAAATAAACGGAACCAAGAACTGCGCGAACAGAAACATCGTCAGAATTAGCAGCAAGCGCCTTGGAGAGTCCTCGAATCGCCTCTGGTAGATTTCCCGCTCGGAATGCGGAGAGTCCAATGTTGCGCGACAGACCAGGAATTGTAGCGTCCCACCGCTCCGCATCCTGGTAATGTCCAAGTGCGGCGAGAAACTGACCGCCCATGGCTTCTGCCGTCGCCAGATCGTTAAAGCTGAGGCCGAGGATTGCACGCAGGCGCACTTCCTCCGCTTCCAACGCCGAGCGCTGCTTGTCAGTTAGTCTCGTCCGCGCCATGGTCGCAGCATCCACGCGGGCAAAAATATCCTTCCCCGAATTGAGTAATGCTGCGCTTTCCTGTTCTCGATCGGGCCGAAGCGGAACCACCGCACCCATCGTTCCTCCGCCTTCCGTAATCACCGCAGAAATTTCCTGCTGAGTTAGCTCCATTGATTTTTTCTGCAGCTCCCGCGCTTTGCCGAGAAATTTCTCACTCTCTTCCTCCCGGCCAGTGGCTGCGAGTATCCTGCCCAGACTTACGTAGGCGCGTCGTATTTGATAGTTCGAGCGCGATTCATCTTCTCCTGTCAGGGTCACCGCTTTGCGAAAATACTCCTCCGCGCTTTTTGAATCCTCCTGTGCGTAGGCATTCAATCCCAAGTACAGCCATGGCTCCGGCACGTCGGGCGAAATCTCCGCTGCCGTTTTCAAATATCGGCTTGATGAGGGGTAATCCCGATCGATGGAAGCCAGGAAACCAACCATGTAGTTGGCCAGATAATCTCGCGGGTAGAATTGTAGTTCTTTGAAGAACTCGGCTCGAATCTCCGGCGTCGGCTTCCATTCGTTCACCGACAATCGGGCCAACGCCAAAAAGTAGTGCGCATGCGGCGTGCGCGTATCGAGCGCAACGGCCCGTTCGAACTCCTTGATCGCCGCGGGCATGTCCTTGGCGTCCCGATACGCGCGGCCAAACAGTACGTGAAGTGAACCGCTGTCTCCCGACGTCCGTACGATTTCGTGAAAGACTGATGCGGCGCGTTTCTTGCTTTCCGGGTCATCTGTGGATAGCAGAGAAATCCCCAGTGAATACTGCGTTTCCAGTTCGGGTGAGATCGCAATAGCTCTCTCGAGAAACTCCGAAGCCTTTGCGTAGTCGTGCTTTTGCATCCAGGCACGGCCGCTGATTGTTAGTGCCAAGTAATTCCGGGGATCTGTCTTCAATACTCTTCCCGCATCTGAAATTGCGTTGTCTGGCCGGCTCCCGATGGCCATTTCGCTCATCGCCAGATCTAATCTGGTCTCGGGAGATTCCTCGAAATCAAGAGAACGATTCAGGATCTCGATGGCTTGCATGTAGGCGCCCTCGAGAAGCCTGAAGTGCCCCAGCCGTTTTAGCGCGAGCGCTACCACTTGCTTGTTTGCACGGCCGGCTAGCAGGAGGTCTCCGGAAGCTCTTGCGTTCTGGGCCGTTTCAATTCGGCTTGTCAGCTCATCCTGATCTTGAGCCGCGGTGCGCTGCGAAGTGTGTGGTTTTGTGGGAGATGCAGATTTTGTAGCTTGCCCCACGGAGGGCGGAATAAGCGGCGATAAAAGCCAAAGCAGTAGTACTAAAAGCCGGCATACCAAAGGACTCACATGGAAACGTTTTGAAGATTTCTCTGAATTTCCCGCAATGATTCTTTTTGTTTGGACGAAGTTGAGCACGCCGTGAACATTCATGGGAACCGCATCCCGTCAAAAGTAAACGGCGGGGCTTGAAATTTCAAGCCCCGCCGTTGGGTTTACGAACGCTTGAGAGCGTGCGCGTCAGAACGTTAACTTCAGGCCGTACTGGAGTTCCCGGCTTTGATGACCGGCAATCAGGCCGAACGTCTGTCCAAAACCTCCGCCGCCGCCAGAAACAACAACATTGTTCGTCGGCGAGCAAGGTCCGCCGCAAGACAAGCCGTTGCCGTTATAACCTGTCTGTAGGCCACCGGTGCTGAAGTTGGCATGGTTGAAGATATTGAAAGCGTCAATGCTGAACTTCAGCCGGAAACGCTCTTTGAAATACCAGTTCTTGACCATCTGAATGTCAAAAACTCTGGAATTCGGGCTGTAGCAAACACCACGGGCAGCCATGTTCGGATCAACCGTACCGAGGTGATAGCCGACCAAGGTGAACGCGGCAGGATTCAATACTTGGTTTCCACTGGTACCGGAGTTGCAGCTAGTACCGGTGGTAAGAGGACGGTTGTTTTGGTTGTATCCCGTGCCAATCAGCGAGTTCAGTTCGAAACCGGGAGCGTTTGTAACGGCGCTCGCGCCGCTCGTGAAAACGCTGAGCGATGATCCGGTTTCTACCGTAATGATGCTGTTGAGTTCCCAGCCGCCTACGGTGTTCTGGACAAAGGCCCCATGATTAGCGAACTTGGGCAGGAAGAACACCTCGTTAGCTACGAAGATCTGGGGTCGATTGATGTTGGTATTGCTCTTATCCAAAGCGCCGTTGCTCAGGTCCGTGGTGGCTTGCTGATTCACGCCGCCGGAAGAATTGTCCAGCTCCACGTTGCCGATGGAATGGGAGTACGTATATGCCGCCTGGAACTGGGAGTTATTGCTGGTCCTCGCGCGGAACAACATCTGCAACGAGTGGTAACTTGCCTTCCCGTTTCTGGCGAACTCATTGATGGCGCCAAAATTTGTGGCGCCCCGCAGAGCATTGACTGCAGCAGTGCCATTGCAATTGGCTACGGTCTGGCATGCGAACGCAGATTGCAGATAGTCAGCAGCAGGGACCGGATTAACCTGCGCCATGGAAGTAAGGTGAATGCCGGAGTTGCCCACATAGCCTACTTCGAGGGCAGCGTTCCGCCAAAGTTGCCGTTCGATGGAGAGGTTCCATTGCCAGCTGTTTGGGACTACTCCACGCGGGTCTTTAGCTGCGCTGGGAGATACCGCGAGGCTCTTGGTCAGGGGAGGAGCAGTGTCCAGTGGACGATTAACAGTGGCATTGATGACGAAAGGCGCGTTACCAGAGAGCCTTTCGTCAATGCCAACTGCTTCGCGCTGGTAGAACTGGCCTATGCCCGCTCGAATCGCTGTCTTGCCATCGCCCTTCACGTCCCACGCAACACCGATGCGTGGAGCAATGGCATGGTTGTTGTTGTTGACCAATGCGGAGTTAACTCCTGGAGTTCCATTCGAGAGGAATAGGAGGCCGTTGAGAGCGGCAGCCGCATCCTGGCAAGGAGTGCTGCCTGGAACGATGATAACTCCGTTACATGCGTCGGACGGATGCGCCGCGGCTTCCGAAGCGCTCCAAGCAGCGAGGCTCCAACCGGATTGCTTGTTGCCTTCGACATATGGCTCTCGGTAGAACGACCACCGGAACCCGAGCTCGAGTGTCACGTTGCGACGAATCTTCCAGGTATCAGCAAGATACCACTCGAAGTCGTGCCAATGGACCCTAGCGACTGCGTCAATGCTGTTCTCCGAAATAGTCAGGATCTGTGGAGTTGGCGCTCCCGTTCCTGGGAGAAGAATGTTCGCCAGCGGGTTGCCAGTTGGAATGGAAACGGATGGATCGAAGGGAGATATACTCGGACGGTCCGTCCCACCATTATTGTTTTCAATTTTCGCGTTCGTACTAAAGAACGCTCCAACTTTGAAAAAGTGATTTCCCTGAACCTTGGAAAGATTGTCCTGAATGGTATAGAGATCTTCGTGGTTGCCATAAGGCGCGATGTTCCAAATGGTTTGTCCAGAACCATAAGGAGTCAGGCCTCCCCAGCCACCCCAACCAACCTCGGGAAGCGCACCTTTATCCTTCGGAGTGCCCCAAACGTTGGGAAGTGCTGTTTCCAACTGAGAAACGATCTGCTTGTTGTCTCCATTCAGAGTGGTGACGATGGCATTCCAGCCCCAACCAAAATGAATGTCGTTGATCAACGTGTCGCTTAGCTGAGAGCGCAAGCCTGCCATGACGCTGCGCGAAGGCTGCGACCAATCGGAAGTTACGTTGGTAAAGAAGGAATCGCCCCAGAACGCGCCGCCGTTGGGTGCTGGGTTATCCCAGGAATCCCGCGTGTAGCGGAAAGTTACGCGGTGCTTTTTCGTGACGTCGTAATCGCCGCGAACGTTGACTTCGCGCCAATTCTGTTTGTTCGGCTCACTGGCCGCCCAGTTATTGCCGTTCGCATCTATCGCCCGATTGGGGTCTGGATAGAAATTGGACAGAAGATTTCCCGCTGGATCAACGGACTTGAGCTTCAAGGGGCCAGCAAGCTCCGAAGGATCCACTTTGGAAAAATTCGGTGCCGCTGCACCGCAACTTACACCCTGGCTGAAATCTCCGCTCTTTTCTGCAGCAGATGCAACGCAAGCGGCAAACGACTGGCCGCGGATCTCATAATTCCATTCCTGGTTGAACCAGAAAAAGAGCTTGTTCTTGAGGATTGGACCAGCGATGTGGTAACCAAAGTCGTTGCGGCGGAGTTTGCCCTTGCCTGTGTCGTTGTGATTGTCGAACCAAGTGGGCGCGTCGAGAGCGTCGTTGCGACCGGAGTAAAACAAGCCGCCATGCCACTGGTTTTCACCGGAGCGCGTATTGATGCTGATGATCGCGCCGGAAGCCTGTCCATATTCCGCTCCGTAGGAGTTGCGGAGCATCTTAAATTCGGCAATTGAATCCACAGCGGGATAAACCAGGATGGTGCGGTTTGAACCAACGTCGTTGTTGTTCACGCCGTCAACCAAAAACAGGTTGTTGGTGTAGGGATTTCCGTTGACGGAGAAGTCGCTGCCGCCACCGAGCCCTTTATCTTTACCGTTGAAGGTTTGCGCGGTCGAGACGCCGGGCGATAGGGTAACTAGCTGCATGAAGTTTTCGCCGTTAAGAGGGAGTTCCCGTACCTGCTGCCCTTCGATAACTTCGCCGACCGCCGCAGAAGTTGTCTGAACCTGAACATCGGATGCTTCGACTGTAACTGTTTCTGTGGCCGCCCCCATTGCCAGTTGGGCGTTCACCTCAGTCACGCTGGAAGTATGCACTTCCACATTCTTCGCGACGTATTCTTTGAAATTGCCGGCCCTGATGCGAACCTCGTACCTGCCCACCGGAAGATTCGGCACGGAATACGCGCCAAGATCGGTAGTCGTGGCACTGTAAGAAGCGTTTGTTCCTGGATTGATGATGGACACCGTGGCGCCTGCTACTGCAGCGCCGGAAGGATCGGTGACCGTTCCACTGACACTACCGTTGTAGTTCTGCGCAAACAACGACGCTGGATTTGCTATCGCCAGGCAAAACAAAAACAGCGCGGAGATATATAGCACTCTCGCGCCGCGGCTTTTCCCAATTTCCCCAAACATTTTGTTCATGCGCTACCCCTTCGAATCAATTTGTGACCAGCAAGAAGATGAGAAGCACCCCTGACCGCTTGCTTCTGCAAAAACAGATCTACAACCCCGGAATCTGATTTTGCTCAATGAACCTGTACCGTTACCTACCCCAGGCAAGGCGCAAGCCCACTTACATTGCGGAGCATTTAGCTCTGGATTTCAAATCGTGTCAAGCGGAAAATATCGTTATTCTGGGCTATGGTATCGTTATCTTTGGTGAACTTGCCGAAATGCAATTTTTGGAAGATTGCCAAAATCCATGCTCGAAAATAAGGTGTTATATAGCAGTGATTTAGCCACCTGTAGCGATGCATGTCCGTATTTCCATAGCTAAAATCCTGAAAATGGGAGCAGTTATCCACAAAGAAAATTTGCTTTAGTCGGCTAGAATGAGTCCCGAAAATAGGCCGTGTACGTACACAGTGAAAACGCAAATCATTGGCCTGTTGAACGCGCCACACTCATGAGCGGAGAAATTGCGCTGCAAAAATGAGAAGTTGCGGTACAAGATCTGTGCGCCAGCCAAGTTGTGCAAAGCGGACACGCGTAGAATTAGCGTGCGCCGTGTGAGAGCTGAAACTTGAAGCGGGATAACAATTCAAAAGAAAACGTCGTCACGCTGAAGGCGGTGGCGAGGCACGTGGGATTGACGGCGGGAACGGTGTCCGCGGTGCTGAACAATTCTGCGGCGTCGCGTTCGATTCCGGAGATCACGCGAAAAAGGATTTTGGAAGCGGCGCGCGAATTGAATTACCGGCCGAACATGCTGGCGCGTTCGCTGCGCGTGCAGAGGACTTACACCATCGGAGTGATCCTGCAGGAGATTGGTGATGGATACGGCTCGATGGTCGTAAGCGGAATCGAAGAGTATTTGAGCGAACGCGATTTCTTCTTTTTAACGGTGGCGCACAGGCACGACAAGAAATTATTGCAAACGTATTCGCAACTTTTGATGTCGCGTGGTGTAGAGGGATTTATTACGGTAGATACGTCCATTCCGGAAAAGCCATCGCTTCCGACAGTCGCCGTCGCCGGCCACAAGTATGTTGCCGATGTAACGAACATTACGCTGGACCATCGTAAAGCGGCGGAAATGGCGCTCCACCACTTGAAATCGCTGGGGCACGAGAAGATTGCGTTCCTGAAGGGACAGGTCGAAAGTTCGGACTCGACCGCGCGGTGGGAATCCATTTGCGCGGCTGCGCAAGAGATGAACATCGCGATCCGGCCCGAACTCGTCGTGCAACTTGAAGGAACAGACTCAACGCCGGAACTGGGGTATCCGTTCGGCAAGCAGTTGCTGGCGCGCCATACGCCGTTTACTGCGCTTTTTGCGTACAACGACATTTCAGCGATTGGCGCAATGCGCGCTTTCCAGGAAGCGGGCTTGCGAGTTCCTGAGGACGTATCCATAGTCGGATTCGATGACATTAATATTGCGAGTTTTGCGCGACCAGCGCTGACCACGGTGAGGCAGCCTCTGAAAAAGATGGGACGCATCGCCGCGAAGACTTTGCTCGACTGGATTGAAGCTCGCGGCGAGTACACTCCGGAAATTGCGATTGAGCCGGAACTCGTGATTCGCAATTCGACTGGCCCCGCATCGACCAGGAAGAAATAAGCGGATTCCGAGCGGTGGTATAGTTCTCTTCCAGGGCCATGCCAGACCACTGGAAAAAGATTGTCTTCACTTTTATTGTGCTGGCGTGCGCCGCTTTCTTCCCTTCCCTGCCGCAAACCGTTCTCGCGCAACTTTCCACAGACGATCATTTGGCGGAACCCGGTTTCTGGGCGACGAAGAGCGTCAAATCGCACAGCGAATTTGCCAGCGCGGCTACGTGCGGTGAGTGTCATCGCACGATTTACGCGAATCAGGCGAAGACATCCATGAATAGGACGCTGCTGTTCGCGGATGCGTCCGAATCCCTCGATACCAAATCTTTTGACAAGGGGCGCGTACTTCAATTCGCGCATGGCATTTATCGCTACGAATTTCACAAAGATGGACAAAAGGTGATTTACACCGCGACAGACGGGAAAGAGAAGAAGAGCGCGGAACTACTCTGGGCCTTTGGCACGCCACGCGTTGCGCAGTCCTACCTTTTCAAGGATGCCGATGGAAGATTTCATGAGGCGCGCGTCTCGTATTTTGTTTCGCTGCAAAATCTGCACATCACTCCGGCGCGCGAGTTCGACACGGCCAAAAGTCTGCTGGAAGCGATGGAACGCGCCGTGCCCGCCGAAGAAGTGAAGCGCTGCTTTGCGTGCCACGCGACAGAAGCCATCATTGATGGCAAATTCGACGAACAGAACCTGGTGAAGGGCGTGAGCTGCGAAGCGTGCCACGGGCCGGGCGCAAGACATGTAGCCACGATGCAAGCGGCGAAGCTCGCGGGAATTTCCGACGCGAAGGGCGAATTCATTTTTAATCCGGCGCGGCTTGGGCCGACGGATTCGGTGGAATTTTGCGGCGCGTGCCACGGAGCGTGGTGGGACGTGAAACTTTCCGGGGTCAGAGGCGTCGGAGTTGTGCGCGCGCAGCCGTACCGGCTGGTCGAGAGCAAGTGCTGGGGCAAAGGCGACGAGAGACTGCGTTGCTTTGCGTGCCACGATCCACACGTCGAGGTGAGTACGGACCCTGCGTCGTACGACGGAGCTTGCTCGAGTTGCCATCTGTCGGGCGTGGGACAGAAAGCGGATGCGCAACATCACGGAGCGGCTTGTCCCGTCGCGACGAAGAACTGCACCACATGCCACATGCCCAAGACGATGGTGCCGACGATGCATGACACGTTTACCGACCATAAGATCCGCATCGTGAAAGCGGGTGAAGCATTCGTTGAGTGAAAGATGTGGTAGCCGCGCAACGCCTTGTTCCAAACGTTCAAGGGGATCGAGAACAGTTCCAGAATGGAAATAGTTTGGGCGTACCCCGGTTGTTTTTGTAAGAGTGACAAATACAGGGCTTACGGACGCGGAATTTAGGTAATTCCCACTTATTGAGCGGACGCTGGCTGGAGGATGCCTCCACCCCGGTGGTTTTGCATGGTTATCAAAAGAAAAGGGATGCGCAAAGAGGGTTTTGCAGGGCCAGCAAACCAAAGGGGATAGCAATCCTGCTTTGTGGTGAGAAATTCGAACTGGAATTAGCTACACACTGCGGAGAATAGCAGAGTTCGTTTACTTTGTCAATAATATACTACATTTTCATTAATCCCGCAGGGGTGCAGAGACGATGTCGAAATCGGCTAACTAGTGAGCTCAGATTAGGTGCTCTTCTTCTATCGCTCGAGGGAAACAAAAGCGTGGCGCGGCACAGCCCTAGTTAAGCGAGAAACCTCCTCGCGGCAAGAAGCGTGGCGATGCCAGCGAGGATAAGGAGTAGTGTGCGCGGTTCAGGCGTCGGAACGGTGGTCGAAGTGCCTACTGTGACCGAAGCGGGCGCCGTCAGATAATTTCCAACGGAGACAGTATCAAGGTCCGGATTGAAATCAGTGGAATTGGGATCAACGCTGAACAAGTCATAGGTCAGCGCGATTTCACCGAATACGCTACCGGTCGCGGCCGGGTTGATAAAGAAACTTCCCATGCCGGTTTGCGTGCTGTTGTCAAAAGCCTGGGTAATGCTGCCGCTTTCTGGTGAGGGCCCAACTGCAAAAAACTGCTGGCCAATGAAATCAGTATATGTCCCCAGAGAATTGCTGCAGGGCGAAGTGATGACGGCAACACAGAAGTCCGATCCCGTGACCACCAGCCAGTTCGAGCCGAGATTCATCAGCGTAAATCCCCAGCCGACAGTGGTGCCGGCCGCGCCGGTGATGGCTCCATCAGAAGGAATAAGGGTTAGCGCGGGGAGAGTATCGGCTTGCGCCAAGCTGACGACGGCAAACATACAGGCTATTGCGAGGGCTGCTGATCGGATCATTTGCATTTTTTTCTCCTAGGTTCTGCTCAAGCTTGACTACTGAAACTGATTGGTGCGAACGACGGAACCGAAAACGACCCCGCCGTTTGCGGAATAGGTAAAGGTTGCAGTGAATCGAGATGCTGCGGCGCAACCCGTAAAGTCAATCGTTACGCTTGTGGCCCCTGTCTGTGCCACGCCAATCGTGCCAAGGGAAAGCGGCAAAGGCGTGTTGATGACAGGTGTGCAGATTCTTCCGGGGGCTGGCGTCAGCGTGAAGCTAAGAATCTGCACGCCGCTTGTCACCGCCGGTCCGTTGTCCAGCAATGTCAACGTCCAGACTCGTGCGTTCAGTGGTCCGGTTTTTGTGGTGATATTTCCGGCCATGGTTGCGAAGAGCGACGTAAAGTTTGCCGTGACAGTCTGGGGCTGATCCATGACCACAGTAGTGGTCGAGAGGAAAGGATCCGTGACGTTACCGCTCCATCCGTTGAACACGAATCCGGGATTGGGTGCCGCGGAAATCAACACAACGACATTTTTCGGCTCGATGTTGATTCCCGCTGCGGGGGTAAGAGCGCCGCCTTGAGCCGGAGAGGAAATCATTGTTAGTGGCCAAGTTTCCGGAGTCGTAGTTATGATGTCGTTGTCGCATCTCTCCGTGAAGGTTGGCCCAAATTTTCGCAGCGGGCAGCGTTCGTACGCTCCAATGTCAAACCCGCCGTCCAAGGGCTGCGGCCGTTCGGTGCCTCGCTGATCCAATTGCAGAGATGTACTCCGATCAGCCGCGTCAATCGCCGGGCTGGTTCTCGAAATGGCCATTGTCGGCGTTGGTCCGCCGTTGTTAATGTCCAAGGCACTCAATTGGGGATCATCGCTGCTCACGACGCCGGGGCAATCCACGTTTTCTTGAATTAGATTGCCTACGCCACTAACCGTCGAGCCGGTACCTACGCTGCATACTTGCGCGCCATTGTTGGAAATAATTGTGTTGTTCAAAACAAACGTTGTCCCAGAAACCCCGACTCCTGCGAGACTGCCGGTCCCCTGATTGCCACTGATCGTTGAATTCTGGATTTCAAGAAAGCCGTTCCAGGAATAGATTGCGCCGCCTGCGTCCGCACCGTTGTCTGCGGCACCAGGAGTTCCGGCGCTTCCGCCTAGGCCGCGCACTGCGAAATTCCCGGTGAAAGTGCTGTTGCGGACCGTGACTGCTCCTCCATCGCTGAAGATGGCTCCGCCTAGCGCTCCGCCGCCGCCGCCGTTGTGGGCATTGGCATCTCCGCCAAATTTTCCACCCGTGCCGGGGTGGTCGGCGCACGTTCCGCCGCCGCCGCCGAATCCTCCATGTCCTCCCGAGTCGCAGCTGCCAATCGCGGCGCCACCACCTCCGCCAAATCCGCCATCACCACCATTCGCTCCCGATCCATTTTCACAACTCCCGCCACCACCACCGCCGCCGCCGTAGTTGCCATTTCCGCCCTTTTTTGCAGGCTCTCCGCCGATCACTGGCAAGCAGGCAAGATCCACGTTATCCGTCTTAGCATGCCCCCCACCGCCTCCACCGCCACCTGGACAAAGGCCATCCTCGCCGGCAACGCCGGCACCTCCGTTCCTGCCCCCACAAAACAGTGGAAAGATTGCATCAAAGTTCGCGTCGGTGAGTGGAATGGTAATGGGAATAGTTCCGCCGCCTCCTATCCGGCTGCCATCGCTGCCCGAGCCACCGCCGGGGCTTCCGGCAGTTCCAAATGGGTCAACGAAACCGTTCCCTCCCATTCCTCCTCCGCCCCCTGCGCCCGTGATACTCGAAGTACCGGCAACGCTGCCATTTCCGCCGATGGCTCCATTTCCTTCAAAAGTTGAGTTTTCGATGACTAGGCTGCCGCTGCCCTTGATGTAAATTGCACCACCAGCTCCCATGCCACCGCCACCCCCGCCGCCGAAATTGCCGACACTATCGAAACCTGCGTCTCCGCCTCTGACTGTGAACCCGCTAATGTATGCCGCAGAAATCGTGAGATCTCCGGTGCTCGCAACTGCAAATGCCCGGAAGTCTTGCGTTCCCGAAAGTTGAAAGCGCGAACCGTTTGCTTCAATCCTAATTCTTGAGGTGACGGGTGGAGTAGCGGTTGGTCCAAACGGGTTGTGAATATCAAGCGTTGGATGGTCCAACAGAAACAGGGCTCCTGCCGGCAACACAAGTATGTCAGTGCCGTCCGGACTGCCCGGTACACATTGCGTGGTGATGAAATGCTCGCTTGCATCGTCATTTAGCGAATCGGGCGCAATGTTGTTGTTCAGATTTGCGGAATAAATGGCTTCCTCGAGAGAACATCCGCCAGTGGAACTGATCTTGTCCTCAAGGCTCGTGACGAAGATGAGTGCGCCGGTCTGCGCTGCGGCTCGCTCCTGACAAGCGGAGAAAAGCAGTAGCGCAGCCGCCACAGCCATCCATCGAATAATCTTGATTCCGCTCGCCACCGTCGCTCCGATCCTTCTCATTGATATTGGTTGGTGCGAGTTACGAAGCCGGAGACGGCGCCGTTATTCGCGGAATAAGTAAATTTGGCGGTGAAGCGCGCGGATGCCGCGCAGCCGGTGAAGTCGAGCGTTACGGTTGTTGTTCCAGTTTGCCCCGCGGTCAGATTGCCAAGTGAAAGCGGAAAGGATGCCGCATTCTTGAGTACTGGAATACAAGCTGCGCCATAAGTTTGCGTAAGAGTGAAATCATGGATTGTTGTTGCGTTCGCCACGCCGGGGCCGTTGTCGAGCAGAGAAAGCGTCCACACGCGCGCATTCGCGGGTCCCGTCTTGGCAATGATGTTTCCCGCCATGGTTGCCCCGAGTGGTGAGAAGTTGGCGGTGATCGTTTTCCCCTGATCGATGATGACGGTAGTCGAGGAATTGGTCGGATCGGCTACGCCTCCGGTCCAATTCACGAATCCGTAACCAGGATTTGGAATCGCGGCGACCACGACCACGGAACTCAACGGTTCGGGGTAATTTCCTGGCGCAGGGATCGTGGTGCCGGTGGCCGCAGGCAAGATTTGAATGGTCAGATTAACCATGCTGGGCGGATTTGGATTAATTTCGGGGGGTATCGCGCAGTTAAGACCGAGAATACCGTGCGGTATGCAAAGCTCAAAAGCGCCGATATCAAATCCATTTTCTTGCGGGCGAGGGAATCCCCGTTGGTCGATGATGAGCGAAGTGCCTGCGTCAGCAGTATCGAATGCGGAACTGAGTTTTGAGATGGCCATCGTCGGGGTGATTCCCGGCGAATTCAGCTGCAGCGGTCCCAATTGGGGATTGTCTCTCGTGATGATACCGGGGCAGTTTGACTGGCTGTCGGTGATCGCGTTGCCGGATCCGGAACTATCGGCGACGGCTGTAGCCAAACATTGGGGATCAGTTGAAGTTCCATTGTCGGAAACGATCGTGTTATAGAGCGTGAAGTTGTCGAGACTCGAGACGACTATTCCGCCGCCAGGATTGATGCTTTGATTGCCGCTAATCGTCGAATTTCGAATGGTGAGCGAGCCCCGAACCGCGAAGATGGCGCCGCCTGCGTCGCCGCCGTCACCTGCAGGATGAGTGGAGTTCGCCCCTGCCCCAAGACCTCGAGTAACGGAGTTTCCCGAGAAGGTGCTGTTTTCAATCGTGACGCCGCCGCCGTCGCTGAAAATGGCGCCACCAAGTGCTCCGCCGCCGCCGCCGTTGTTACAGGAGGCGTTTCCGCCATACGTGCCGCCGTGGCCCGGCCCGCCGGAAATTTGCCCTCCAGGTCCCGCGCCGCCACCGCCGCCGAATCCGCCGTCTCCGCCGCTACTTCCGCTGCCGCAAGCTCCACTGTCGTCTTGCCAACCCGCGCCACCTCCGCCGCCAAATCCTCCGTTGCCACCGTTGCCTCTGTCGCCGGAGCTTGTTTGCCCACCCCCGCCGCCACCTCCACCATAGTTACCGTTTCCGCCGTTACCAGCAGTAATGCCGGCGAATCCGAATCCCCCGTTGCCGCCACCTCCACCGCCTCCTGCACAAGTAGCATCGGCCCCATCGTCTTGGGAGCCACCACCCCCTGTACCGCCACACGCAAATCCGGGCTGCAAGCGCATTAAAATTTGGTCCTGAATGATCGCCCCGGGCGCAGAGATCGTGCCACCACCACCATTGCCAACAAAAGCGGATGTGTGGCCAGCGCCATCGCCGATCGCGCCGCCTCCGCCACCTCCGTCTGCATTCGAAAAGACGCCGGTAGGACCTGAGCCGCCGTTGCCTCCGAATCCACCACCACCACCACCAAAAGCTGTTGCAGCACCGTTGCCGCCGGTCGCCTTGTTCCCAGAAAATGTGCTCCGCTCGACGTTGAGGCTTCCTCCACCTTTCACATAGATTGCGCCACCAGCTCCGAGTCCGCCGCCACCACCACTACCTCCGTTTCCACCGTTAACGCGGAAATCTCGAATGTAGATGTCGTCGAGCGTGAGATGGCCGGTGCTCGCCACCGTGAAGGCACGGGCATTATTGCTGCCAGTCCATTGCAGGGTTGAGCCGTTCGCTTCGATCGTTATGGGCGAGGTAACCATGGGAGTCGCCGTCGCTCCGAAGGGGTTGGAGAAATCGTTAATGAACTTCCGGAAAGTAAAGACGGTCTGAGTCGGCAGAACAATTCTGTCCGCGCCGTTGCCCGGAAGGCAGTTGGTAGTGACGTAGATTGGATTTCCAAGTATGTCGTAGGACACGACAGCGATATTGTTGTCAAAATTCGCCGAGTAAATAGCTTCCGGAAGTGAACACCCGCCAGTGCTGCCGATTTTCTGAGTGAGATCGGTTACGAAAATGACGCCTTGGGCTGAGGCAGGTTTAGATCCACCGAGAATCAGGAGTGCGGCGACAATTAACGCGAAATACGATGCGAACCGGAAGCGAGATCGCAGGTCAGAGTTCGACGGAGACTTCAAAGATGTGGCGATTGGGCGCAATGGGCCGCTGCCAGGGGTGGAACTCATGCTCTGCCTCCGAGATCGACCAATTTCAAGTTCTTGATTGGGACAACACCGCGGGGAGTCGGGTGTGCACAGTCGAGGGCGATGAGTCTCAAATCCTGAGGAAAGGGTCAATAGAGTTCCGGTGAAGGAAGAGTGGGAAAAAGGTGTAGGCGCAAGTGACACAAAACGGGAGATTTGAGTTGCCGAAACCGAAAGGTCAATGCAAAATTGCCTGACAGTTGCCGCGTCTTTGTATGTCTACCAGCCCCTCCTACCGGTTCGGACCGTATGAAATGCGAAGCCGGACGCGCGAACTCTACAAGCAAGGAACCAAGCTGAAGCTGCGTCCACAGCCGTTCCAGGTGCTGCAACTTTTGGCGGAACGCGCGGGAGATATGGTTGCGCGCGAAGAGTTAAAGGAGCGGCTCTGGACCAAAGAGACGTTTGTGGATTTTGAGCATGGGTTGAACACTGCGATTAAGGAGATTCGCAGTGTATTAAACGACTCGGCAACCGAGCCTGCTTATATCCAAACTCTCCCCAAGCTCGGGTACCGTATGATGGCCCCCGTTACGGTAGTGGAGTCGCCGGCCCAGAACGAAACCGCCAATCCAAAACAACCCTCGACAGCGGAGTTGGTAAACCGAAGAATCCTTCCTGAGAGGCGTTCCGAGCCGGCACCACGGCACAGGTGGGTGTTGCCGCTTGGCGCCTCGCTTCTGGTCGTTGCGGCGTTTACGGTTTATTACCAATGGTCTCTCCACCGCAAGGCACCACTGGCAGAAAACCGCCTGATGCTGGCCGTACTTCCCTTCGAAAATCTGACAGGCGACGCAGGGCAAGATTATTTCAGCGACGGATTGACAGAGGAGATGATCGCGCAGCTCGGTCGGCTCGACCCACAACGCTTAGCGGTGATCGGCCGCAGTTCGGTTATGCGCTATAAACAAAACCGGGAAGAGCCGCAGAAAATCGGCCGCGAGTTGGGAGCACAATATTTATTGGAAGGAAGTGTCCGCAGAGACGGGGGAAGGGTACGTGTTTCAGCGGAGCTGATTCAAACAAAAGACCAAGCAAACGTTTGGTCCCATCAGTACGATCGGGAATTGAGCGACATCCTGACACTTCAGGCTGACATCGCGCAGGCGATTGCTGGCGAGATTCGCCTCACGCTGAACTCCCCGCAAAGAAACGGCGCGGTTCGCCCGGCGCTGCTCTCCTCCCAATCCTACGAAGGTTACGACCTCTATTTGCGCGGACTCTATTTTTGGAATAAGCGGACACTGGATGGATTCACTAAAGCGATTAGCTACTTCAACGACGCAGTGAAGAAGGACCCAACGTCGGCAAGGGCGTACGCCGGGCTGGCAAGTTCGTATGTACTGCTGGTCGGATATGGGGGAGTTACATCAACCGAGTTGAAGATGAAGGCACATGATGCCGCGCGCCGAGCGGTGGAATTGGACGGCACTTTGGCTGAAGCCCACACTGCAATGGCAGTGGTGGCGCAAGATTGCGATTGGGACTGGACGACGGCGGAAAAGGAATACCGCCTGGCGATCGAATCGGATCCCAATTACGCGACGGCGCACCACTGGTACGCGGAATATTTGGCGCTGATGGGACGACTCGAGGAAGCGCTAGCTGAGATGGAGCGCGCGCGACGGCTCGATCCGCAATCGCTGATCATTGCTACGGACAAAGCGCTCATACTCTACTATTCGAGAAAATACGATCTTTCGATGCAGGAATACCTCGCAGTCCTCGAAATGGATCCGAATTTTCCGCGTGCGAGAGGATTAATGAGCGTGTATGTGGAAAAAGGGATGAGAACGGAGTTGCTGGCGACTGTCGATAAGCTGGAGCGACATGGTGAAAAAAGCCCATGGGAGTGGGGGGAATTGGTTTACTACAATGGGAGAGCGGGCCGACTGGCGGAGGCGCGCGGCGCGTTGAAGAAAATCGAGGAACTCAACAAGAAGCAACCGATCGATCCGCTGGTTTTTACATTCTCCTATATCGGGTTGAATGAGAAGGAATTGGCGCTGCAATACCTGGAAAAAGCCTACACGCAGCGTTCGATCGCATTAACCTCAATAGGAGTTGAACCGTGGTACGACTCGCTGCGAAGCGAACCGCGGTTCCAAACTCTACTGGAACGCATGAACCTGAAGTAAGCCGCTACATTTCTGAAGGAAATTCGCCGAAGATAAAAACAATGCCTGCACGGCGGAATTTTATTGATGCGGCGGCGCAACCCATGGATTGCGAAGTGAATGACTGGGCATGCGCACAGGACAGAGCAAAGACCGACCCTTACATGCGGAATTTTGCGTGGAACTAGTTCCAGGAAATGCGGCTTTGGTGTATCTTGTCCCCTGGCGAACTCTGGCGCTTCGGTTTCTGCCAAAGGAAAAAACATATGGTTACACGACGCGAATTTATTGATGGGCTGGCTGTAAGCGCAGCGAGCCTGGCGGTTGGGTCAACAGTTGGGATGGGGGCCAAGAGCTATTCGCAAGTCATGGGAGCGAATGAGCGGCTGAATTTTGTGGTGATTGGATTGAATAGCAGGGCTTACGCGCATCTTTCTTCACTGAAGGCGAACCAGAAGGCGGCACGCATCACGCATGTGTGCGACGTGGATGGAAGCATTCTGGCGAAGTTTGCAGACGCGACAGCGAAAGAGATGGGTGAAAAGCCGGTAGCGGAAAAGGACTTTCGGAGAGTACTGGAACGGAAGGACGTGGACGCGATCACCATTGCGTCGCCGGATCACTGGCACACGCCAATGGCAATTGCGGGGTTGCAGGCGGGCAAGCATGTTTATGTAGAGAAGCCGTGCAGCCACAATCCGGCCGAGGGCGCGATGCTGGTCGCCGCGCAGCAGAAGTACGGCAAGCTGGTGCAGATGGGAACGCAGCAGCGGTCTTCCCTGCACACCATTGCGGTAATTGAAAAGATTCGCGCGGGAGAGATTGGCCGGCCGTACATGGCGAAGGCGTGGTACAGCAACACGAGAAAATCGATTGGCGTGGGCAAAGAAGTGGCGGTGCCTGCGCAACTGGATTGGGATTTGTGGCAGGGTCCGGCACCGCGGCAAGCGTACCGGGACAATCTGCATCCTTATAACTGGCACTGGTTCCGCGTTTATGGGACTGGCGAGACGCTGAATAACGGGACGCATGAAGTGGATGTGTGCCGGTGGGCGCTAGGTGTGGATTATCCAAAGCGGGTAACGGCCTCGGGAGGAAGGTATCACTTTCAAGACGACTGGCAATTTTACGACACGCTGGTGACGAGCTTTGAGTACGACGACAAACTGCTTACGTGGGAAGGAAGAAGCTGCGAAGGCATGAGGGATCATGGGCGGGATCGCGGCTCTGCAATCATGGGAACGACGGGGACCGTGGTTGTGGATCGAGACGGTTATGAGATTTACGACCTGAAAGGAAAGAAGACGAGCGAATTCAAGGCCGGCAGCGGGACTTCGTCGGCGGATTTGGTGGGCCGCGATTCGATGACAGACATGCACTTTGCTAATTTCATCGCCGGAATTCAGAAAGGCGAGAAGCTGAATGCGCCGATCGAGGTGGGAAACGTTGCGGTGACGATGCTGCAGCTTTCCAATATCGCGTGGACGGTGAATCGCGAGTTGCACTTGGATACGAAGGACGGAAAGATTCAGGGAGATGCGGAGGCGATGAAGATGTGGGGGCGCGAGTACGAGAAGGGATGGGCGCCGCGTGTTTGAGAAAAAACAATTATCACGACGCAATTTCGTGCAAGCAGGAGCGGTTGCTGTAGCAGGGTTCGCGACACCAGGCGGCGTGTTGCCCGCTTTTGGAGGAAGCCGAGGTACAAACTTTGTTGCGCCGATTCGTTTGGGAGTGGCGAGCTACACGTTCCGGAATTTCACGCGGGCGCAGATGGTTGGATTCCTGAAGCAGGTGAATGTGTCCGACTTGAATGCGAAGGACACGAAAGATCATTTGCCGATGGACGCTCAGGCGGAGGCAGCGGCGCTGGCGGATTATTCCGCAGCGGGAATCGAACTGCACGCCGCTGGAACGATTTATTTTCCGAGGGATGAGGACGAGGACATCCGGAGCAAGTTTGAATATTGCAAGAGAGCCGGGATCAAAGTGATTGTGGCGGGCGATCCTGCTGTGGCGACACTGCCGCGCATTGAAAAATTTGTGAAGGAATATGACATCCGGCTCGCGATTCACAATCATGGGCCGGAGGACAAATTGTGGCCCTCGCCGCTGGATGTGCTGAAGGCAGTGAAGAATCTGGATCCGCGGATGGGTTGTTGCATTGACGTAGGCCATACGATGCGAGCGGGGACGGACGTGGTCGCAGCGATTCGCGAAGTGGGGCCAAGACTCTTCAACATGCATATAAAGGATTTGGCGAATGGCCAGAGCAAAGAGAGTCAGGTGGCAGTGGGCGAAGGGACTATGCCGGTGCGGAAGATATTTGAGACGCTTGTTGCGATCCAATACAAAGGGTTCGTTGATTTGGAGTACGAGATTCATGCGGATGAGCCCATGCCGGGAGTGATTGAGAGTTTTGCATATATGCGTGGCGTGCTAGCGGGGCTCGGGTACTGAGGCAACAGCGAACTCAGCAATAATCGCGGGAAAGAAATAAAAGGGCCGGGCTTCTGCCCGGCCTTTTTATAAACACCACAAAAATAACGGGTATTTAGCCACGATCATGGTCGTGATGATCTTTATCTTTGTCCCAGCCTTTGTGCTTGCCGTTGTCGTGGTGATCGTCGTCGTGCCAGCGACCACGATCGCGGTCGTGGTCATGGTCCCATTTATGGCTATGTTCAAAGCGGCCGCGAGGTCCTTGCCAGTATCCGCCGTAATAGCGGCCTGTTTCATAGCGCGGGACGACCCAGACTGCGCCAACGTAAGGCGGACGAGTCCAGTAGCCCTTGTGCCAGTAATAATGACCGCTTACTGGATACCAGTAGCCTTCCACCCAAGCATACTCGGCTTCGGGCCCTGGGCACTGCGGGCGGGCCGCATAGACATGCGGTGCTGGCGGCGAGCCGATTTGAATGCCGATCGAGACCTGGCTAAATGCGCTCGGCGCTCCTGCGAAGAACGTGCCGGCGAGCAGGAGTGTTCCTATTCCCAGTTTCCAATTGAGTTTCATGTTCATTTCCTTTCACCGCGTTTGTGACGCGCGGTCGGAATGCCTCCATCATCAAACGATTGGTTCCCGGCCGCAGAGGAGCTGGATGGGTTGCGGCGGTGAAGCTATTTCCATCGTACAAGCGTATAAATACCCCGCAGAAAGATTTGTTGTACGGTGTGATTGGCCTGAAACCCCCTAGCTACGTTACTTGTTTTTTGGGGATATTGAAGAAACGGTCCACTACTGTTATCACAGCAAGAAATAAGAAGGCCGGGTTGGGGCCGGCCTTTCATGAAACAAAAACTGTAAGTGTTTAGTGATGATCGTGGTCGTGGTCACGCCAGCGATCGTGGTCGCGATCGTGGTCATGGTCCCAATGATGGCTGTGTTCGAAACGCCCGTGCGGACCGTCCCAATATCCCACGTAGAATCGTCCGCCCTCGTGACGAGGACCGATCCAGCGCGCTCCTTCATAGGGCGGGCGGGTCCAATAGCCGCCGTGCCAAACGTAGCGGCCGTTTACGGGATACCAGTATCCATCAATCCAGACATATTCTGGTCCAGGCTGCACCGGATGCACGTGCACCACACGCGGCCGTGGCGGTGCACCGATTTCGATACCTACCGAGACTTGGCCGAATGCCGCCGGTGCTGCGCCGATCAGCGTTCCTGCCAGTAACAATGTCCCCGTCCATCGTTTCCAATTCATTTTCATGTTTTACGCTTCTTCCCGCACTCCGGCCTGGAAAGCGAGAAGTGCCTCCATGATTTTCAGATTTGGTTCTTCACGCTTGAGCCGATTACTCGCATTCGGCTCCCATTGGATCTAACACCTTAAAGCTACTTTTGTTGTGTTTTATGCACAATCGAGCGAACACTGTAGCGTGTAAGATCTTATTTTTGTGGGTGTTGTGGGAGTGAATGCTAACGGCGAGCGCCGGCTGCCTGCGCGGCTTTGCGTTGTTGATCCGTGAGGAAATCGGCGTAAGGACCCTTGAAATCGTCGATATGGCCGTGATCGAAATGCCAGATGCGGGTGGCAACTTCGTCGAGAAGGTCGTGGTCGTGCGTGACGAGGAAAACGGTGCCTTCATAGCGCTGGAGCGCGATGTTGAGCGCGTTAATGGATTCGAGATCGAGGTGGTTGGTAGGCTCGTCAAAAACAAGGACGTTCGGTTTGAGGAGCATAAGCCGGCAAAAAAGAATGCGTGCGGTTTCTCCGCCGGAGAGCGCTTTGATGGGCTTGGTGGCGTCATCGCCGCTGAAAAGCATTTGGCCGAGAAGACCACGAAGCGTTTGCTGGCCAGCGAGCGGGTCGAACTGCGCAAGCCATTCGATAACGGACGTGTTGGAAGTTTTGTCCAGATCATGTTCTTGCGCGAAGTAGCCGACGCTGGTTTCGTGGCCCCAGCGGACGGTGCCACCATCCACGCCGAAATGACGATCGGAATCGTCAATGAGGCCGGGCGCATTACGAATGAGCGAGCGAAGCAGTGTGGTCTTCCCTACACCGTTGCGGCCGAGGAGACCGATTTTTTCATTGCGATCTATGTTGGCTGAGAAACCGCTGATGACTTTCAGATCGCCATAAGATTTTTTCACACCCTTGAATTCGAGGGGATGGCGGCCAGAAGGCTTTTGCAGCTCGAATTTCATGAACGGACGCTGAATATTTGATTTCGCGAGTTCGGTGGTCGCCAGGCGCTCGACTTCTTTTTTGCGCGAAGTGGCCTGGGCGGAACGTGTGCCGGCGGAAAAGCGGGCGATGAATTCCTGGAGTTGCGCGATTTTCTTTTCGCGCTGCTTGTTTTCGGATTCGATACGCGAGCGGACGGAGGTTTTGGCGAGGACCATGTCGTCGTAGCCGCCAACGTAGGTGATGACGGATTCATAGTCAATGTCCGCGACGTGCGTGCAAACGCTGTTCAGAAAATGGCGGTCGTGCGAGATGACGATGAGGATGCCTTCGTACGAGTTGAGATAGTCCTGAAGCCAGTGGACGGAATCGAGGTCGAGGTAGTTCGTGGGCTCGTCGAGCAGGAGCGCCGTGGGGTTTCCAAAAAGCGCTTGCGCGAGAAGGATACGAACTTTCTGGCCGCCCTGGAGCTCGCCCATCTTGCGTTCGTGGAGTTCGGAAGGGATGTCGAGGCCGTCGAGGAGAATGGCGGCGTCGGCTTCGGCGGTGTAGCCGCCTTCTTCACCAACGATGCCTTCGAGTTCACCGAGGCGCATGCCATCGGCGTCGGTGAGCTCTTCGTGGGGCTTGGCGTAGAGGGCGTCGCGTTCCTGGAGGGTAGCCCAGAGGATAGAGTTGCCCATGATGACGACGTCCAGGACGCGGTAGTCGTCAAAGGCGAACTGATCCTGGCGCAGGATTCCGAGACGCTTGGGGCGGGTGATGGAGCCATTGGTAGGCTCGATCTCGCCCGTCAAGATCTTCATAAGAGTGGACTTACCGGCGCCGTTGGGGCCCGTGATGGCGTAGCGGCGTCCTGCCATGAAGGAGCAGGTGACGTCCTCGAAAAGGACGCGCGCTCCGTACCGCATAGAGACGTTATTGACCGAAAGCATAGCCCTAAATTGTACCGTAAATTGAAAAATCTGCCGAATGAAGGTGACGAGGCGAATGTGGTTTTGAGGAAGAATTAAGAGGGCGCAGGCACAATGAATTTGCAGGAATCTTCGGGAGCCTTCACTTTCGAAAAACCTGCGCCCGTGAAACAGATCCTGAAAGTTTAGAAGTGCCGGGATTTCACGAGCAGCCCTTGAAATCAGTGCGAGCAACGTTGGTGACGGTAGCCGATGTGACAGCGAGCGGCACGTCCGTGGCATCGGTCGAGGTCATGATTTCCGATGGCGAACAATCGGGCGTGCCGCCACTGTTGGGTAGAGCGGCACGCGCATCCACGGTGAAGAGGACTGGTGCGGCGGCGGGCGTGGAGAAAGTGAATCCGGAGGAGGAGAATACGCCGACACTGGGATTGCTTGCTGGAACAACAAGAGTGTATTGGGCGCAGTTGGAATTCGCGGGGCTGCCGGTCGGGCAATTTGTGTTGTTTGTGATTGAGATTAAAGGGGTCGAAGCGGTTGCCGACATTGTCTGCGTGGATTGAATTGCCTCAAGCGGGATGGTGAGCTGCCGCGTTGCGGCAGGAGAGCCGAAGGAGACTTGCTGGAGAGCTGAGAGGCTCACGTCAACGGAAGCTCCGGCGGTGCCCGTCGTGGCGGTGACGAAGCCCTGCAGGATTGCGGGAGCAGCGGCGTTTGCTTCCGGTTGCAGTGGGATGGCGCCAAGATTTGCGCCGTTGGGAATGTTGAGGACGGCCGTCGCGTTGTAAGGAAGATTGTTAGGGCCGGCGGCAACGACGACGATGTCAAAAGTGCCGGTCGGTAGTGGGCAGAAGCGGAAATTTCCGTTTGCGTCGGCAGTTGACTCCATGACGATGCGGTCCACGCCGGTGCTGTCCGGCTGCTCGATTGCGACAAGAACATTTCCGGTGATTGGAGCTTTGGTGACGGCGTCAATGACTTGGCCACTGATACCGGAATTGTTTGCGCTCACCTGACCGGCGGTGAGAGTCGGCTTCAAGCGATAAATGCCATTGCCTTCGCGAACGATGGAGGCACAGGCGTTGAAGTCAATGTTGAGGTCAACGGATTGACCTGCAGCGACTGTGATGGGGCCGCCGACAATTTGGCCTGGAGGAATTTTGAGGCCGGTGTTGTCCTGACTGCTGAGGACGAGCTGGTGGACAGAGTTGTCACTGAGCACGACGCAGTTGAAGCCATTTCCCGCGCAAGCATTAGTAGAAGGAGCGGCGGATTGTGCAGAAGGAGAATTGGAGAGGAGGAGAAGACGGATTTGCTGGTAACTGCCCACGGGAAGACTGGCGGAGCCGAGCCGGGCGAGGATGCAGTTCGTCTGCGGCGAAGAAAAAAGATCGATTTGCATCGGTTGGGCGGCCAATTGCGGGGCGAGCTCCTGCCAACCCGGGGTGCTGTCGTCTGCCGTAGTGCTGGTGTGCGCTTGAACCGAGCGCACGGTGATAAAGACATGTGTGAATTGTCCGTTGGGCGGCATGCAGCTGGGAGGATCGCTGATACTTACTTGAATCATGCCCATCGAAGAAGTCTGCATTGCGGAATTGCCGCCGCTGCAACTTCCTGAGATGAAGATTATGAGCGAAGCTGCTGCCAAAAAACTAAATGTGAAGAGAAGTTTGGAGCCCCGAAAGTGCGGCGCGTTACACATGTGTCTCCCTTTCCGCCTTGGTGCGTTCGAGAAATCGTCAGCCAAATAGGTTCTAGAACTTTTAGTACGCGAAATTGGGGACAAAGGACACGGGTCCGGGACAGACAAACCCGGAGAAGCACAGAGCAAGCGATTCACCAGATCGAAATGTCATCTAACTCATTGCGATGGAAAGATGTGGGAAGGAATCGAGGGGTCCAGTGCCGGCCCGCTATGTAAAAAATCGCTAGCCATGCGTACATTCGGATAGAGGAATTCGGAGGACGATGTTTATCGCATGACGCGCTCCGAAGAATCGCGCGTGCGCGAGTGGGCAAGGTGACTGAATCGATTGAGGGGAAAAAAGGCTGTATCTGTCCCGGAGAACTAATGCATCTAAAGTCCGAAACCAAGCTGAAGGAATCGCCTGAAGAGTCGAGCGCTGGGCGTTCACTCGACTTTTACTTGACTTGGCGTCGGTAAACGAATATTACAGGGGCCACGCGTTTGTTTTCGGCTTCAGGGGAGGCGAAATGCACGCGTCACGCAGAGATTTCCTGAAGGTAGCCACGGTTGGAGGGGCCGCAGCCGCTGTTTTTGGCTTCGACCTGCAACCCGCCTACGCAGAACTAAGAGTCTTAAAAATTGCGAGAGCGAATGAGACGCGGTCCACGTGTCCATATTGCTCCGTAAGCTGCGGCGTCATTATTTATACGATTGGGGACCGGGCGAAGAATGTTACGCCGCAAGTGGTGCACGTCGAGGGTGACCCGGATCATCCGATCAACCGCGGCACGCTTTGCCCGAAGGGCTCTTCTCTCGAACAAGACATACTGAATGACCGGCGGATTATCAAGCCGCAAGTGCGGCGGCCGGGTGGAACGGATTGGGAAGATATTTCGTGGGATCAGGCGCTGAATGAGATCGCGGCGAAGGTCAAGAAGACGCGCGATGATACGTTCATCGAAGTGGACGCCAAAGGCAATCGCGTAAACCGGTGCGAATCGATTGCGTGGACCGGCGGATGTACGGACACAAACGAGTTTAATTATTTGGTTGTGAAATCCATGAGAAGCCTGGGAGTCGTCCATTTAGAAAACCAGGCTAGAGTTTGACACGGCCCCACGGTCTCAAGTTTGGGACCAACATTCGGACGCGGGGCGATGACCAACGGTTGGGTGGACATCAAGAATACCGACATGATGCTTATCATGGGCGGGAATCCTGCGGAGAACCATCCTTGCGGCTTCAAATGGGCGATTGAAGCCAAACGAAATCGAAACGCAAAAATGATTGTGGTGGATCCGCGCTTCACGCGAACAGCGAGCGTGGCGGACAAGTTTGCGCAGATTCGCGCGGGAACGGATATTGCATTTTTGGGCGGGTTTATTCGCTACGCGATTGAGAAGGAACGGATCGCGAAGGAATACGTCGTCAATTACACCAATGCGGGCTTTATCGTTTCGAACGATTTCAAACTGCCGGAAGACGAGGGCGTATTCTCCGGTTTTGACGAAAAGGCGCATACATACGACCGCGCAAGCTGGAACTATGCTGGCGCGCCATCCGCGGCACCGGGCAAGCCGGGCGCACCGCCAGCACTTCCACCCCTGCCGGAAAAAGCGGAATTCGACCCGACGCTGCAGAATCCGCACTGCGTGTTTCAACTTTTGAAGCAGCACTATTCGCGGTACACACCGGAGATGGTTGAGAAGGTCACGGGAATTCCGCGGGCGAAGTATCTTGAATTGGCGGAATTGTTCACGTCCGTTCGCGACAAGGGTGACATTAAGAAAGTCGCGACCATTATTTACGCCGTAGGCTGGACTCATCACTCGTTCGGAACGCAGATCATTCGAACGGCGGCGATGCTGCAACTGCTGCTTGGAAATGTTGGACGCGCGGGCGGCGGCGTGAATGCATTGCGCGGACATTCGAACATTCAGGGCGCAACGGACATGGCGGGAATTTTCGACAACCTGCCGGGATACCTGAAAGTGCCGACGCCGGCGGACGGAAATTTTGAAGGCTGGATGAAGCGGATTACGCCGAAGCCATCGAAACCGGGAAATTGGGACTCATTTAACTACTACGGGAATACGCCGAAGTTTGCCGTGAGCATGCTGAAGACGTTTTATGGCGATGCGGCAACGAAGCAGACCGATTGGGCTTACGACTACCTGCCTAAAGTGGACCGCAACTATTCCTGGGTACAGTTGTGGGACAACATGTACAACGGAATCGTCAAAGGGATTTTCGCGTTTGGCATGAACGGCGTGGCGATTGGACCGGATACGCAGAAGAATATTGATGCGTTGAAAAAAGCGGATTGGCTCGTGGTGGGGGAAATTTATCCCGACGAGACGAGCGAATTCTGGAAGTCACCGGGAATTACCGCGGAGGATCAGAAAAAGATTCAGACGACGGTGTACCGGCTGCCGTGCGCGGGCTTTGCAGAGAAGGACGGCACGTTTACAAATTCGGCGCGATGGCTGCAGTGGAAGAATGCGGCCCTGCCTGTTCCGCCCAGCTGTAAATTGGACCAAGACATCGTCGCGCAAATTTTCCTGAAAGTGCGCGATCTGTATAAGAAGGAAGGCGGGAAATTCCCTGACCCGATTTTGAAGCTCACCTGGAGTTACACGAATCCGGCGGCACCCTCACTCGCGGAAGTGCTGAAGGAGATCAATGGCAAGACGCTTGTGGACGCGGAAGACCCGGCGACGAAGGTGCAACTGAAGGCTGGGAACCAATTGCCCGGATTTGCATGGCTGAAGGACGACGGAACGACGACGGGCGGAAACTGGATTTATTGCGGCTCGTACACGGAAGCGGGAAATCTGACTGCGAGGCGCGATGCGTCCGACCCTTCGGGGATGGGCGTTCACCAAAACTGGGCGTGGTCGTGGCCGGCGAACCGGCGTGTGCTGTACAACCGCGCTTCTTGCGACCTGGATGGAAAGCCGTGGGATGCGTCGCGGAGACAAATCTGGTGGAGTGAAGCGACACAAAAATGGGTAGGCAACGACGTTCCGGACTTCAAGGCGGATTCGAAACCAGCCGACCACATGGGACCGTTCATTATGAATGCGGAGGGAGTGGGACGCTTGTTTGCGCCACTCGGTGCCTTTGCGGATGGGCCTTTCCCCACATTTTACGAACCGGTTGAGAGCCCGGTTGACAATCTGATTCATCCGAAGCAGACGAACAATCCGATCGCGAAGAAATTCAAGTCGGCTGCGGACAAGTATGGTTCCCCGAAAGATGGATTCGACATCGTGTGCACGACCTATCGTCTGACGGAGCACTACCACTATTGGACGAAAAACAATCCAATGAACGTGCAGCTAGTGCCGGAGCCGTTCGTGGAGATTTCGGAAGAGATGGCGCGCGAGCGTGGAATTCAGGGCGGCGACCGCGTGAAAGTGGAAAGCGCGCGCGGCTTCTATATTGCGAAGGCGATGGTGACGAAACGCATCAAGCCAATGCAAATCAACGGAAAGACGACCTATCAAATTGGAATTCCGATTCATTGGGGCTATCGCGGAATTGCCGAAGATGAAGGCAAGACGGCAAAGACACCTGCGAACATGCTCTCACCTTCCGTGATCGATCCGAACGCGTATACGCCGGAGTACAAGGGCTTCCTTGTGAAAGTGACGAAGGTCTAAGCGATGAGTCAAGCCACACTTCGCGTGCAGAAAATATCCGGTCACGCCGGAAGCATTCCTGGTGAAGACACGCAGAGGCAGTACACGGTGGCGAAGCTGGTGGACACGACGACGTGCATCGGCTGCAAGGCGTGCGAAGTGGCGTGCGTCGAATGGAACGACATGCCGTTTTCGCCGACGACCTTCGACAACACTTATCAGACGATGCCGGAGACGCGTTGGAATTACTGGAACCTGATTCTCTTCAACGAACACGAGAAGGAAGACGGCTCATTGATGTGGTTGATGCGGAAGAATCAGTGCATGCACTGCGCCGAGCCTGGATGCCTCGCGGCTTGCCCGTCCGATGGCGCGATTATCCAATACACGAACGGAATCGTGGATTTTCAGCAGGACAAATGCATCGGGTGTGGCTACTGCATTAGTGGATGTCCTTTTAATATCCCGAAATTTAACAAAGAGACAAAGCGCGTGTACAAGTGCACGCTGTGCACGGACCGGGTCAGCGAAGGGCTGGAGCCGGCGTGTATCAAGGCTTGCCCGACGGGTTGTCTGCACTTTGGAAGCAAAGAAGACATGCTCGTGCTCGCGAATCAGCGGGCGAAGCAATTGAAGGACAATTACAACTTTCCGAACGCAGGCGTCTACGATCCCCAAGGAGTTGGTGGCACTGGCGTGATCTACGTGCTGCACGACGCGACGCAGCCGGAACTTTATGGTGGGCTGCCGAGCAATCCGCAAATTCCGCTGATGGTGAAATTGTGGAAAGGCCCCCTGAAGTGGTTTGGAAATCTGGCCATGGTTGGCGGACTGATTGGATTGGCTGTGCACTACTTGCGGTTCGGCCCGAAAGAGCGCGTGGAAACTCCACATGAGGGAGTGCAGCCATGAGTCACGCGGACGAAATTCTTCCGAATGGCCGCGTAGTTCGATACGACTTTGGCGAACGGCTGACGCATTGGACCGCGGCACTTTCGTATATCTACCTATTGTTGACGGGGCTAGCGTTCTGGTCGCCGTGGTGTTTCTGGATCGCGGCCGTTTTGGGTGGAGGGCAAACGTCACGGACATTGCATCCATGGATCGGGCTGATTTTCTCTGTGTCCGTGATAAAGATGTTTTCGAGGTGGTCGCACCAGATGCACAACACGGAAGCAGACAAGGAATGGTGG
The DNA here is from genome assembly GCA_035567915.1 of Candidatus Sulfotelmatobacter sp. GTDB lineage: Bacteria > Acidobacteriota > Terriglobia > Acidiferrales > UBA7541 > Acidiferrum. Next base: position 121,641 of record DATMPA010000037.1, read on the forward strand.
CGCTCGCTGAAACACTATATTCAGAATGAAGACGAGAAGATGCCACCGGCGGGGCGGTACAACGCCGGACAAAAGGCGCTGTTCTGGAGTTTTTTCTATGGCGCGATCGTTTTGTTGTTGACCGGCCTGGTGCTGTGGTTTCCGGAAGAAATTCCCTGGAGCTTTCGCTGGTTGCGCTACGTTGCGGTGTTTCTGCACCCAGTGGCTGCACTGGCAACGATTGCCAACTTCCTGATTCACATTTACATGAGTGTATTCGCCGAGCGTGGAGCGATTGATTCGATGGTGCAAGGCGACGTGACGCTGCATTTCGCGAAACGCTACCATCCCGAATGGTATAAAGAAATCGTGGGCGGATCCTCCGCGCCGCGCAAATGACGACCGCCGCGTACAAACTTCCCGACTACGAAAAGCGAATTCTCCGCGCGGAAAAGCTTTCCGCGAATTTTCCCTTCGCGGGAGAAGCCCTGACGTTCTACGAGCGGATCGCGCAATTTCAAAAAGAGCTCTGCACCAGCTTTGCCAAGGGATGGGGAGAGCAGCCGATTGCGCCGCCGGACGGCTATTTAAGGTCGGAGCTGAATTTCATTGCGTTGTTGCCACACTATCCAAATTTTCTCGCGATTATTGAGTTGCGCGCTCCGAGGCCGCTGGCGGCTGCCGCTGGGATGCTGGCCCGGCAAGGATCGGCGGCGTGGACGGCCCTGCTCAGCGATTATTGGGCGAACGGTGGGATGGCGGATGATGACAGCGTGTCCCGACAGGGCGATGGCCGCGACCCCCTTCAGGAATTTCTTGCCCACGGATTCATGCAGCCGTACGCAGAGTTTGTCGCCGCACACCTGGAGACTCCGGCAACGGAGAGCACACCTTATATTTGCCCAAAGTGCGATTCCCTGCCCTCGCTGGGCATCCTGCGTGTGGAAGGCGATGGAGGAAAACGATTTTTGCGCTGTGCGTTTTGCGCGTACGAGTGGGACTTCCGGCGGATTCTTTGTCCGGCTTGCGGCGAGGAACGCGAAGAGAGATTGCCGGTGTTCGTTGCGGAGCAGTTTCCGCACATTCGCGTGGAATCCTGCGAGACGTGCAAACACTATCTACGCACGATTGATTTGACGAAAGATGGGAATGCTGTGCCGGAAGTGGATGATCTGGCGGCGATTCCACTAACGCTCTGGGCCCAAGAACACGGATATGCGCGGATTCATCCGAACTTATTGGGGACGTGACTTTCCCTCTCGCGCACTTTAAGGGGCGTTTTGCCGCACCAATACTTTCCGTAATCTGCGAAGCTCAAGCCAGCTTAGAAAGTTCCTGCAACGTCTCTTCGGGCGCTCTTAAGGTAGCGGTGATGACGTTTTCTTCCAGGTGATCCACGCGCGACGTGCCAGGGATTGGCAGAATCACGGGTGACCGCCAAAGCAGCCAGGCCAGCGCGAGTTGCGATGGAGTCATGCCAATTTCTTCCGCGTAGCGATTCAGCGCGCTAGCGGCAGCGGACAATCGGCCCGCCGCCAACGGGAACCACGGAATGAAGCCGATATTTTGCTGTTCGCAGAATTTCAGCACGTCTTCGGAGCCGCGGTCTGTGACGCTGTAGCGATTTTGAACTGTGACGATCGGAACGATTTTTTCTGAGTCCTGAATTTGTGCAACGCTTACTTCGGAAAGACCGACGTGTTTGATTTTGCCCTCTGCTTGAAGGTCCTTCAGCGCGCCGAGTTGATCTTCGGCCGGATACTTCGAATCAATGCGATGAAGCTGATAGAGATCAATACGTTCGAGGCGCAAGCGGCGAAGACTGCCTTCGCAAGCCTCGCGCAAATGATTTGGATTGCCGTTTTCTGTCCAGCGATCCGGGCCGCTACGATCGAAGCCGCCTTTTGTGGCAATGACGAGATCCGCCGGATATGGGTATAGAGCCTCGGCGATAATCTCTTCGCTGACATTTGGGCCATAGGAATCGGCCGTGTCTATGAAATTGACGCCGAGGTCAATGGCGCGCCGAAGAACCCTTATCGCTTCCCTGCGGTCGGACGGCTCGCCCCAGACTCCTTTGCCGGTAATTCGCATCGCGCCGAAACCGAGGCGGTTCACACGAAGTTCATTACCGATGAGAAATTCACTGGACTTCGCGGCGGGGCGATCTCCAAATGCCTGCTTTGCGGATGTACTGCTCATAAATACCCCCTGTGACTGACGACAATTGGATGCGCGGAGCAACCGGTATGTTTCGCGAGCCTTTCCAGCGAAAGCTGCTCCGCCGGAGGCGAAGTCTGCGATGTTTTTTAGTGAGAGCCAACAAGTTTTGGATCGGACGACCAGCGCTGAGCGAACTCATTCATACCCCATTAACATTCGATGGAAAACTTAGCGGCTGGGCCTCTTTGCATTTCTGGAGAAATAGGTAGAATGAGTTAGCCTGAAACTGCACACGGCTGAGAAGCCCTATTTTCAACACCTTGCGACACCGCTTTCCAGCAAAAGCGCCAGTGCCTGTAAGCAGTTCCTTGGTCTATCTCATTTCATTCGCTTGCCTGGCGATTCTCGTCGGCGGTTGTAAGAATCAATCAACCAGCAACACTCGCGAAACTCCGACTGCCGCTCCCAAAGGAGCGATTGAGGTCGTTTTTCCCTATGGTTCCGAAAAAGAAAAATGGATTAACGACGTTACAGCCGCGTTCAATCGTAGCGGAACAAAGACGCAAAGCGGCAAGCCGATTTTCGTCCGGGCGCTGCCCATGGGTTCCGGCGAGACAATCGACAATATTTTGTCTGGCCGCTTACAAGCGCATCTTGCAAGCCCCGCTTCCGCGGCGTTCATCAAGCTAGGCAACGCAGAATCCCGAACCAAGACCGGGAAAGATCTCATCGGCGGCACAGAAAATTTGGTTCTGTCTCCGGTTGTGATTGCCATGTGGAAACCGATGGCCGAGGCCATTGGTTGGGGCAAGAAACCGCTCGGCTGGGGAGACATACTGGCGTTATCGCGGAACAACAAAGGTTGGCAGGCCTATGGATATCCGCAATGGGGCAAATTCAAGTTTGGCCACACGCACCCGGAATTCAGCAACAGCGGCTTGATTTCACTTTTCGCGGAAGCCTATGCGGCCTCCGGAAAAACAGCGGGACTTACCATTAGCGATCTTGGGAAACCGCAGACGAAGTTATTTGTTGGCGGCGTCGAGCAAAGCGTCGTGCATTACGGAAGTTCCACCGGTTTTTTTGGCCGCAAGATGTTTACCAATGGCCCGGAATATCTTTCGGCCGCTGTTCTCTACGAAAGTATGGTGGTCGAATCGTACTCGCAGACCAACCTGCCTTTCCCTGTGGTCGCGATCTATCCTAAGGAAGGAACATTTTGGAGTGACCATCCGGTTGGCATCGTCGAACGCGATTGGGTGACTCCGGAGCATCGCGAAGCCGCGAAGATTTACATTCAATATTTGCTGGGGCGCGCTCAGCAGGAAAAGGCGATGCAGTATGGTTTTCGCCCAGCCGCCGTGGATGTGCCACTTTCCGGCCCACTTGATTCCGCGCACGGAATCGATCCTAAAGAGCCAAAGACCACGCTTGAAGTTCCTTCTGTAGAAGTCATCAACGGTGTTTTGCAGCTCTGGAAGCAGCAAAAGAAACACTCGAATATCGCGCTCGTGCTGGATACGTCCGGGAGCATGAGCGAAGAAAACAAAATGCAAAATGCGAAAGTTGGCGCCAGGCAACTTGTCCAAATGCTGGACGATGGCGACTCCTTTTCGTTTTTGCCATTCAGCTCTGAATTGCACTGGAGCGGCCAGGACATCTCGGTCAAACAAGGGCGCGAACAGTTGGTGCAGCAAATTGACTCGCTCTTTGCCAACGGCGGCACAGCGCTCTACGATTCCATTGATTCTGCCTACCAGCACCTGGCCGCTGTGCCTGACCCCGACGCCAAGATCCAGGCTGTGGTGGTGCTGACTGATGGTGAAGACACCGAAAGCAAAATGAAATTAGACGAGCTTATGACGCGTATTAAGTACAACGGAGAGACGCGGCCGATTCACGTGTTCACCATCGCTTACGGCCGGGATGCAAGGAAAGATATCCTGCAGAAGATTGCGGACGCGACACAAGCCAAGTTTTACGAAGGCACACCGCAGAACATTGTGGAAGTGTTTCGCGACATCTCGACATTTTTCTGATGCGTTGTGTAACGCTGTTGTTCAGTGTAAAGGATTCACGAGCGCATGCCCGACAGTCCAAAACTAACAGCCCTCGGCAAGATCTTCATCTTTCTTTTCGTGATCTTGTGCGCGGGCGGCGCCTACTATTTCTTCACCAACAACGCTTCGAGCAGTAAGAGCAAAAGCGGCGGCTCCACGGGTGGAGTGTTCGATTCCATTACCGGCAGCGGCGAGCAGGTGGAACTCGGAATCGCGTACGGCACGGAGAAGCAGCGCTGGCTGGAATGGGCAGTCCAGGAATTCGCCAAAACGCGCGACGGCAAACGCATCAAGATCAATCTCATTCCGATGGGTTCGCTCGAAGGGGCTCATGCCCTGTTAAATGGAGACAAGCGCATCCAGGTTTGGTCTCCCGCCAGCGCTCTCTATAAGGACACTTTCGTTCAAGAATGGCAGGTTAAGTACAGCCAAAATCCGATTATTAAGGAAGAACCGATAGCACTTTCTCCTATGGTCTTCGTCGTGTGGGACGAACGCTATCAGGCGTTCCTGCCAAAGTACAAAACATTTTCGTTCGTCACTGTTGGTCAGGCTCTACAGGAAAAGGGAGGATGGGACGCGATTGCGCAAAAGCCGGACTGGGGGCTCTTTAAATTCGGCCATACGCATCCGAATGAATCCAATTCCGGCTTGATGGCCATCGTACTTGCGGCGTATTCATATCATAAAAAAACGAAAGACCTTCAGTTGAAGGACGTGGTGGACGTCGGTTTCCAGAATTGGTTGCAAAGTTTCGAACGCGGCGTCAGCGGCCTATCGAACAGCACCGGCAACATGATGAAGGAGATGGTCCTCAAAGGCCCTTCTTCTTATGACGGCTTGCTGGTTTACGAAAGCGTGGCGATTGATTACCTGAAGAATGCAGAAGGGCGCTGGGGGCAACTGCGCATCGTCTATCCGGAATACAACGCGTGGAATGACAATCCTTATTACATTATTGACGCTCCGTGGAGTTCGAAAGACCAGCGCAAGGCGGCGGAAACGTTCCTCGCTTTTCTTCTAAGCGAACCGATACAAAAGGAATCGCTGGTTCACGGGTTTCGTCCCGCGAATCCCAGCGTTCCGGTAAAGTTTCCAGATAGCCCGTTCGTCAAGTACGCTGACTACGGCATCAAGGTTGACCTCGCGAAGATTTGCGAGCCGCCTCACGCCGAAGTCGTCAATAATCTGTTGCAAAGCTGGCAGCGCAGCCAGGCGAATCGTTAGACCCGCGCCCCGCACGGCAGGTAGCTGCAGCAAAGGAGAATCACGGTATGTTTGAACGGTTGGCCAATCTCATCCGCGGATTTTTCGGACTTTTCATCTCTGGTCTCGAGCGCAAAAACCCCGAGGCGTTGCTCGAAGTCGAAACAGAAAATCTTCGCAAGCAAATCGCCCAATACAATCAGGGGCTGGCTTCTCACGCGGGATTGTGCGAACGCCTGATGAGCCAGATCAAGAAGCTGGAGACCGAGGAGCGCGACTTGCGAGCGAAAACCTCCGCGAACCTCCGCGCCGGCAATCGCGCGGCCGCGGGCCAATACGCGCTTCGCCTGCAAACTGTAACGCGAGAGTTGGAAGAAAACCGCAAGCAGCTCGAGCAAGCAGAAACCACTTACAAAGATTTGCTGAAAGCGCGCGACATCGCGGTGAGCAGCGCCCGGGCCAAGATTGAATCCCTTAAGTCCAGCATAAGCGACATGAAGATGAAACAAGCGATGGCCGAGCTCACAGAAATGGCTTCCGGCATGATCAGCACCATCGGGGGTTCGGGCGATACGCTCGACCGGCTGCAAAACATGGTAGAGGAAGAGCGCACGAAGGCGGCGGGCCGCGCGCGTGTTGCCCGCGATTCGATGGATATGTCCGGCGTACAAATCAAGGAAGCGGAACAAAACGCGCTTGCGGACCAGGCGCTGGCCGATTTCGCCGCGAAAGAAGGCATCGCGCTTGATGCCACGGCTCCCAGCAGCGGCATGCCAGAAGGCCCAGTTAAGACTATGGGACCTCAAACGGAAAAGAACTGACGCTAGGGTAGAATATAGTCATCGTGTGGCGCTACCTGAAGGCCGCCTTTCTCGTTGGTGTAGATGTTCCAGCGCTCGGGCGCGTGCCAGTGAACGCTCTCGTGGCCGCAGGATTTCTCATCCTCGGATTCGGCCATCCTGGCTTCTGGTTCCTTGGCCTCGCTGCCGAGGCCGCCATTGTTCCCACGCTTGCTTTCAACAAGCGTTTTCAAAACGTCGTTGATGCCGAGGCACGCCAGATTTCTACTGGAGATTCGCAAGCCAAGCGTAATTCCCTGGTGCAACTTTTGCCTTCCGCGGACAAAAACCGCCTCGCAGCGCTGGATCGCAAGTGCGATAAGGTCATCGAAGTTTATCGAAACGCGCAAGCGGATGACTTCGTCATTGATACAAACCAGCAAGCTCTGGAAAACCTCAAGTGGCTGTATCTAAAACTGATGATTGCCCGTTTCCATTTGATGACCGCGGGAACGGATGACACGCCGGAAGCCGTTTCTCGAAAAATTGAAGCGTTGGAAGCAAATCTTAAAGAGAATCAAGACACGCCGGCTCTTCGCCAATCCAAGACGGCCACCCTCGATATTTTGAAGCGCCGGCTGAACAACGTGCACCGCCGGGAACAATCGCTCGAAGAAGTGGAAAGCGACCTTACACGAGTGGAATCTCAAGTTGACCTGATCTTGGACAATGCCGCCATGCAGGGCAAGCCACAAACTATTTCCAGCGATCTGGAACTTGCCAGTGATCTCGTGAGCGGCGGCATGTTTGGTGACGCCGAGTCCACTGTGGCGGACCTCGACCGCAATTACGCCAAGTCTTCCACTACCACGCGCACTGCAACGGCGGAGCCTTCCTGATGGCCGTTCCCACAATCCCGTCCACTTCGTCACCTCCGGCCCCGACACCAGCGGCTGCGCTCCCGGCATGGGCACGGACTCTCGCCGAACTCTATGAGAGCAATGCCGCGAGCCAATTTATTGTCTATGGGAATATCAGCGACCGCATGGTGCTCCCCGCGCCTCCCGCTCCGCGTTTGGGCGGGATTTCCGATTTTCTCCTTGGCGTTCTACTTTCGCGTTTCGATGTCGTTCTTAGCTACGATCTCGGTAACGGAATTCGCGTCGAAAAAGGGGCGGAAACATTTTCCAAGTGGCCATACTTTCAAGAAAGCCAAAAGGATTGGAAAGCGCCACGTCCCGCGATCGAAACACTGACGCGCTATTTCCGGTTTTGCGCTAATCTCACCCGAGTCAATCAACCAACATTGCAAATCGCCTGCATCATGAAGAATGCCGATCTGCTGGTTCCGGCATTGCAGGGCGGCCTCGACTACGATTTGAACGCACTGGCTTCCCTCATTCGGGATTGGTCAAGCGAGTCGCTTCTCGCCGATCACGCGCTCGCATCTTTCCTTCTGACCGAAAACTTGAACGACCTACATCCCCTGATTGTGAACAATCCTCGCGTTGCGCGCGTGAAAATTGATCTGCCCAATTCCGAACAGCTTCTTGACGGCTTTCGCGTAATTGCACCGCAATATTCCACGGCCTTTGCTGATTTCGCGTCTGACCTTCCAGCCGTGGCGGAGCAACTTTCCGGCGCCACGCTCGGCGCGATAGAGGGCATGGTCAAGACGAAAGAACATCGCAAAGAGCGACTGGTATCGGCCGACCTTTCCAAACTCAAGAAAGATCTCGTCGAGAAGGACACCAACGGCCTGATTGAATTTGTCGAAACATCTCGCACACTCAACGATCTCTACGGACTCGACAAAATCAAAAAGTGGCTTCGCCAAGATATTGAACTTTGGAAACGAAATGATGTGGCTGCGCTGCCTAAAGGCTATTTGCTCTGCGGGCCTGTGGGTACCGGAAAGACTTTTATGGTCGAGTGCCTCGCCGGGGAAGCAAGCGTTCCCATCGTGAAAATGAAAAATTTCCGGGACAAGTGGGTGGGCAGCAGCGAAGGAAATCTCGAGAAAATTTTTCGTCTTATCCACGCTTTGGGCCGCTGCTATGTTTTCATTGACGAAGCGGATCAAGCCCTAGGAAGGCGCGATGCATCAAGCGGCGATTCCGGCGTTGGCGGGCGCATCTATTCCATGCTCGCGGAAGAAATGGGCAGCAGCACGAATCGCGGGCGCGTTATCTGGGTCCTTGCTTCCAGCCGCCCTGATTTGATCGAAGTTGACCTCAAGCGCCCGGGCCGCGTGGATGTCAAAATCCCGCTTTTCCCAACCACCACGGCACGCGAGGGCTTCGACTTGATCGCCATGCTCTCGAAAAAGCGGAATCTTGCCGTTCCGGAATCTCTATTCCCTTCCCTGGAATCTCGAATTCCAATGCTTCTCACTCCCGGCGCCGCGGAAGCTCTTGTGATGAATATCTATCGCCAATTCCGAACAGGCTCCTCTTCCATCGAAGAGGTTCTTTCGTCAGCGCTTTCCCAATATCAAAATCCGATTTCTTCAGACGTAATGGCATTCCAAATTCAACTTGCAGCCAACGAAGCCACCGCTCTCGAATTTGTTCCACCTGCGTTTCGGCGCAAATCCGTTTGATTGAAAACTGCTCCGCTCAATGTCTTCAGAAATCTACCAATGTTGCTTGAGACTCTGGTTTGGAAATGCGCGGCAAAGTGAGCGGGCGATCGGAATCGAACCCACGTCCGAAGCTTGGGAAGCTTGAAACAAAACTCTGAAAGCGCTTGAATTGACGGCACTTAGCAGAATTGCAGAGGCTCTTAATTGGAAAACAAATGGAAAATGAAGCCATGAAGCAGCACGCACAATCAGGCATCAAATCGGTACGAGATTCTGTGCATCAGGGCGAAAGATGGACGGATGCTTAAGTGCTCAGCGCGGCGAGCGACTTACGTTCGCGCGGAGCCAGCGAGTGAATGAAGCCTCGTCGAGAGTTCCGGCGGCAAGGCCTAGCACGGCTTGTGCGGCATCTTCTTCAGTAGCTGTAAAACGGTGGCCATTTAGTTCGAGGAAGAGTACGCCCACAACAAAAGCAGTCCTTTTGTTCCCGTCGACGAAAGGATGATTGCGGACTATTCCCACTGTATATGCGACCGCCATGTCAATGGTATCAGGAGCGTCACCATACGCATGGAGTTGCTGAGGTCGAGCGAGAGCGGATTGAAGAAGCCCTACGTTCCGAACTCCGGCAGCACCACCATCGAGCGCCAGAAGCCGATCATGGAGCGCGAGAGCATCGCGCTCGTCAATCCAGTCAGGCTCCCTCACTTGGCGAGCGAATGGAGGGTATTGCGATAGCGGTCTATGATGTTCCCGGCTTTCTTCATTTTTCTCTCGAAAGCAGGATCATAGGGCGTTAGCTGATAGACACCATTCGGGGCCTCGATCAGAAAGAGGCGATCGCCCTCGTCCGCGTGCAGCCGGCTGACGGCTTCCTTTGGCAGGACCACGCCCAGTGAGTTTCCGATCTTACGAACTTTGAGTTCCAGCATGCCGCTCACTCCTTACGCTCACGTTATAACAACTGTATCAACTTGAATCCGCAATTGCAAGGGCCGCTTTGCAGGACCGCTTCTTAGGCTTTACAACGATTAAAATACCGCGCCGCCCAAGTGTCGGCGTGAACCCCAATAGCTTTGGAACAAAATCGACCAATGAGGGGAAGTTGGGAGGAAGTGTCCGGTACAAACTGTCACCCATGTGTCGGATCGCTCATCTCGTTGATGCGGAAGTCTACACTCCCGCCATCCGCCGCTATGGCGGCCTGCCAGAACTTGCTTATCCGTTTCACGACCGCGTCATTCACGTCACCAACTGCGGACGCATCTGTCTGCACCGCAAAAAAATTAATCTCAGCACAGTCTTCGCAGGACAAGCCCTGGGGATCAAAGAAGTCGAAGAAGGCATTTGGCTGGTCAGCTTTATGGAGTACGATCTCGGCTACATCGATCTGGAGGAAAAAACTCTGCAGCCTCTCGACAACCCTTTTGGCCCTAAGGGTGTAAACTATGTCTTCGGAACGTTCTGTAAAGGATCTCTCCGGACTGTACACAGGGTTTATGGAGCGGGCGATGGGAATCGAACAGATCCGAATGAACCAAACAAAGGCGTTACCACCCATTCCGCAGTTCAATTGGAGTCAAATGGAGTCAAATTGCGCTAATTTCCATGATTCACTTGCCCGCATACGGGAAAACCTGCAATCTCGGTAATCTTTTGTGAATCTAAGCTTTGATAAACACTGCGGGAGAAACCTTGAATCGGCGACTCAACGCTTGGATATGTTCCACTGCCAAAGGTCGTTGGCCGTTCAAAACAAGAGATACCATGGATTCAGAACCAAAAATTCTGACGAGATCCTTTTGGCGGAGGTCGTTTGCCGCCATCAGTTCCTTAATAACTTCGACAGGCGAGGCGTCTCGAATCGGGTAGTGCTCCTCCTCGTATGCCTCAATAAGCAAACTCAGCAGCTCAACATACTCCTCTTCCCTCCGACTTAGGTGTCCGCGCATCACCAAGTCGTGAAGCACAGTGGTGTAGTACTCGTTTTGCGCCTCCGAGGTAATCGGACGTGGGGCCCCGAAGCCCTTGATAGTGTATCGTTCAGCAGTTGCAATCATGTTTCCACCCACCCTTTAAGTATCCTACGTGCCCGATAATGAACCGAATAAAAACCATGTGATATTTATAATCAACGTGTGCAACCAGCCGCGCCCGGTTGTTGGCTATGCCGAATACCACACAGATGCCAACCAAGTCTACGTTGCGCCAAGACTGTTTAACCTCTGGGAAGTTCTTCCAATCAGCCGCCTTGGTTATTTTGTGCCACGACTCCAAAGACGCCTTCCACTCGGGGTGCTCCCGGCTGGCTTCCTTAATTCGCTTCTTGCTAATAATCCTCACAGATACATCTTTACAAATCGTAAAGTTCTTGTCAAGGAGACTCTTTACAAATTGTAAAGTGCTCTACAATGCCTGCCGAAAGTGCAGGGGTTAATTGAATTTGGAATACTCAGACTTGGCGGCCACAAGAATCGGCAAGTCAGGGTCGGTGTCTTTCCACTGGTTACCTATGTAGCCGGGCTGGACCCCGAGGTTTCTGGAGCGGGCGATGGGAATCGAACCCACGTCCGAAGCTTGGGAAGCTTCTATACTGCCATTGTACGACGCCCGCTCTTCTCTCTAGCTTGTTGATTATACACAACGAGGCGACCGCACGAACAGCGCGGCCATTTTCCATATTTTCCAAAACGACGGAAAACCATCCTTCTCTCGCGACAAGGAGCCAGTCAAGCTGTTCGGGCAAATTTCGTAAGCCTTCTGCAGAGAGCAACTTAGAGAGAATCTTCGCGGATCCGATCCCTGATCTCGCCCTAGTCATCATGGCCGAACGGGTGCGAACCCGGTCGGTCCATGTTCCATCCAAAATTAAAAGACCGACCCCCAGTTTCGCGTATTCGTGGGTTACGCTGCGCTAGCAGCACAGAGCCACAGGCGAAGAAAGGAGAGTCGGTCTCATGAATAAAATACGATTTGTCGGTCTCGATGTCCATGCGGACACCATCGCAGTAGCCGTTGCTGAACCCAGCGGGGAAGTTCGCTCCTTCGGTATCATTGCGAACCGCCCGGAGTCGCTTCGGAAGCTGATGCACAAGCTCAGTCCCATCGAGCAACTGCGAGTCTGCTACGAAGTCGGACCGACAGGGTATGCGTTGTACTGGCAGCTCACCGCGCTGGGTGTGCGCTGTGAAGTGATCGCTCCCACTCTGGTACCGGTGAAAGCGGGGGACCGAGTGAAACTCGATTCAACACCCATAGATGTCCGCGTCCGCCGCCACCGCCAGCGGCTTGGTTCAAACGCCCCAATCGAAAGTGCCCCGGCATCAATGCTGAGACCACTCCTACTACGCCTGCCGGGGCACTCCCGATTGAGTCATAGCGTTTAGCGGTACTGATTCACACAACCTGTTAGACCGCTGCCGTGAAAGGCACTTTTTTTGGTAACTGGTTGAAACTACGCGGCACGGATGGCTACCAAAACCGCGGTTTGTTCAGTGGGGCAGGCTTGGCTGGCGCCTTCCGTTTGAAACGACGGGATCGTTGCCCCGTGCGGATTCTCTGGGTGTATCATGCGCGCCATGGCCTCCTCAGGACAGGGATCCGAGCGTTTGAATGCCCAGCTCCTGGTTGACTCGATTCCTGCGCTGATTCACACCTCCAGGCCCGACGGTTATCTAGATTACTTCAATAAACCTTGGCTGGAATACCTC
>DATMPA010000038.1:0-268916 GCA_035567915.1 Candidatus Sulfotelmatobacter sp.
ACTCACCCATTTCTTCCACGTCTATGTGGTTCCCGGACCCTGACAAACCGGATAGTCCACTGAACAAAGAGCTGCCGCCGCTGCGGACCGTCCCAATCGAAGTGCCCTATTGGTCCGATGGCACTCTTGCGTTCCACTAAATAAAGCCGTATGGAAACAGCAACAATCCCAGGAACGACCTCAGGTCCTGGTAAACGCACAAACCGGAAAAGTGAAATCGCCTAAAACCACATCTCCGGTAAGGCTACTCGGGAGTTGAGCGATTACCTTCATTCGCCCGTATGCTATTGCAGATTGAGGGTCATGTCTTCGTCCAACTCGGCTAGGCCCTCTGCGTAATCTCCCCAGTACTGACGAAGCTCAGGAAGCCGCTGAAGCACAGCCGCCACGATCTCTTTCGCGTCACGTTGGCTTAGATGATCGGCGAATCGAAACCTCTTTCCTTTGTATGAAAACCCTATACCGCTCGGAATGCCGTACTTTCCTCGACGCTGCGAGTTCTCGAAATGAGGACGCTCAATTCTCTTCATACTAAACACGCGGCTATGGGAGACACCGAATAGATTGCTCCTGTGTGTGAGCGCAGACGTGGTGAACTCCAACTCTTCCTTACCACCGAGATTCCAGAGCCATGCGTACACGACGGGCAAGGTCACGAGGCTAAACACTGTGATCGTAAGAACCGATTGAGGTTGTCCGCCGCGTGATGTCCCGACCACCATCGTCAACCACGCCACAATCCAAAGCGGCACTAAAGCAAAAAGCAAGAAGCTGAATCGACGGGGAATGACAACGACGACCTTGCTAGGTTCGGAAGAAAGTGAGTAACCCATTGGTTCTAGTTCGCCAATGTAGCGTGTGATTAGCGAATCTTCCAGTTTTTTAACGGGAAACATCGGACGTTTCGTCAAGCTCCTGGTAAACGCCGAAACCGTACAAGTGGAAGTGCTGGGAATCCTTGAAACCGAAACTGGTGGTGGGTGAGGGTGCTGCCCCCTCCCGGCACGCTTATCTGGCGTTTACCGGGGTTTATAAGACCCCGCTGCACGGCTGGTGCTACCCACCGATTTGCGGAGTCGTATGAGAGGGTCGAAGTGCATTCCTAAAATATAACAGAAACTCACTGGTCCCGATAAACGCCGTAATCGTCCATGTGGATTTCAGGTTTCCAACTCAGGCGGTCGTTATCGGACAAGTGCTGCGATCTGACTAATAGTCGATCCTAAGCTTAGGGCACGAGCCCCACGGAAACTCGGCATAGGTTTCGGTGACGATGTGTGGTGGCTCAACGTCATTGCTGTCACCACCCTTCCACATCGAGGTGCATTGCACACTTGGTTCCGCGTCCCAGGTGAACAGCAAACCGAATACGGGAGTGAATGCTGGGGTGTTGCAACGCCCGAGAGCTTGACTTTTTGGCGAGACAACGGCCAGCTGCATGTCGATGCTCGGCGCGTACACGAACACGTCTCCCCGTTGCGAGTGGTAAACCCTTGCCCCGATCACGGATTGGCCTGCACAAGTCACATGACCGTGCGGCACTAGCCAGTGCGGCCGGGAAACGACGAAGCATGCGCCAAAGGCAACCAGTAGCAGCACAAAAATGGCCGTGACTTTCCGGCGGATAGCCATAAGCAAAGTATGTTACCAGCGAACAATGTCGCAGAGACATCCGTGAAGACCCGTTCAAATCCCGATAAACGCACTTACCTGAGAAGTGATTTCCGTGGGTGAGAGACTACTTCCGCTTTCTCTTCTAAGTCTGCGAAGAGGGCCGACATTGGCTTCCACAGTGAGGCTGTTGAAGACTTCCGAAAATGGCCGGATTGCTTCCGGGTATTTCATGGTTGTTTCTACTTTAAGGGTGTTGGTAGCCCAAGTAGCCCAACTGAGGGACTGAGAATCGGCTGCGCTTCCCGATAAGCGACACACGATAAAGCATTTAGAATTTCAACCATCTCGGCTGTTAACCGAAGGGTTGCTAGTTCGAATCTAGCTCGGGGAGCCACTTCCTTGCGGATTTTGTTTTCAACGACTTCCGCCAATACCCCATTTCCGTTTCGAACTCAAACCTCAATCTCGGAAACTTTCGCCCAAACGCTGGGGTCTGATCCTCTTGTGAGGATTCCAAAAATCAAATATGTCGTTCAGTCACGTAACGCTCTGTAATGGTCTTAGGCTACTTGGCTCGGTGCAGTTCTTTGCCTAGCAGCATATCCAGGGACATGACTTCTGTCTTTGGGTCCAACTTGTATCTCTCCGCGCCAGGATAAAGCACGATCTGCCGAGTTGCTCTGATGTCTTCACATCCGATGTAGAACCCTTTGCTCGGTGCAGGGTTTCCAATGGATCGCTTAACATCGATCGCCCACCGATCCCTTGCGCCAAATTCAATGATGAGGTCGATCTCGGCGCCTACAGATGTTCGGTAGAAGGAAGTCTGAGCGCTAGGGGGTAGGGCACCCAGTACATTTTCAATGACCATTCCCTCCCAACTTGCCCCGACGATAGGGTGTCCCAGAAGTTCCTCCTGCTCGCGGATGCCAAGTAAAGCATGGACAAGACCACTGTCTCGCACGAAGACTTTCGGTGTTCGCACCAGGCGTTTCTTTCCGTTTGACGACCAAGGTGGCAGCCGCCGAACCAGCAGAAGATCCACCATGATGTCGAGGTAACGGGCCACGGTGTGACCGCTCACCCCAAGTCCGCTCGCCAACTGGGCGGCATTCAGCATTTGCGCCTGATTGTGAGCCAGCATCTGCCAATATCGACGGAGAGTCTCGGCTGGAATTCTGGGCCCGAGAGCGGGCACATCTCTCTCCAAATAGGTTTGGATGAAAGCGCTCCGCCATTCGAAGCTTTCTTTGTCATCCGCTGCAAGGAAACTGTCCGGAAAGCCGCCCCGCACCCAGAGTTGGTCTCCCGCGTCTGGTCTGAGATCCGCAATTTCCGGCTCGGAGAGCGGCCGCAGTTCCTGGTACGTGATGCGTCCTGCCAACGTTTCCGCCGATTGCTGAAGTAGATCAATCGAAGCAGAACCTAACAGCAGAAACTGCCCACGACGATTCCCTTTGCGGCGTCTTCTATCAATAAGGCTCCGAAGCGTCTTGAAGATGCCGGGTAGACGATGAATTTCATCCAAGATCACGAGACTCTCCTCGTGTTGTCCGAGATAGAGTTCTGGATCCGACAGTTTCGCCCGGTCCGACGGCAGTTCCAAGTCAAGGTAGATGGAGCTGTCTTTCAGTTCGGAAGCCAGCGAAAGGGCCAGCGTGGTTTTGCCGACTTGGCGAGGCCCGAGAAGCCCAACCGCGGGGAATCGAGTCAAGAGGTCCTTAATAACTGGCTTGATCGCTCGCTCAATCATTACCTTGCAATTATGCCATGTCATAGCATAATTGCAAGGTAGATCGGTATGTTTCCTGCCCGTCGACACGGGAAACGTTTTGGGCCCCGCGACTTCGTTGAAGGTTTCAACGGAATCAACGCCAGTTGTGAAAATGTGCTCTCGCAACTTGCGTTGGGCCAGCGTCCAAGTCACCCTGCCGAGAAATATTGATAATCTCTGCCTCGCATGTTGGCCGGGAACGTCTTTCCAGTACCGACCATATTTGGGGCAGAATCCTTTCGGATGGGTGCAGCCTCCTTTCTTGCACAATTGTTTTACAAACACTTCGCCATTTTCTCAGTCCATACTTTCAAGCAGTGGACGTATGGTGTTCCGTTGCGGGTGGCAAACCGCAGTGGCAAGTCGTCGGCCGACTCGTTTGCGGTATCTCTCAGAGCGAAATTCGTTCGAGCGACTGAATATTGAGGTAAGGGGAAAGTTCCTGGTAGCTGAGCACTGAAATGCGCGGGAATTCGCGGGCCACCAATGTGTAAAGTGTTTTCCGGATGTCGCTCGTCGTCAACAGGACGGGTGGCCGCGCTGCGGCCGTCGCCGGAGTCTGCTTCCGCACGGCTTCGACCAACTCCTGCGACTCTTTCATCGTCAGCGGTTGCGCCGGGATTCTCGCAAGCCGCGCCTCGATCTTGCGGTCCAGCAAATACACGGACAGAGTACCCGCTCCCTTCGCGTACTTGTAAGAAATATATCTCTTCAGCGTCGTTCGCACGATCTCCACGTATTCCTCGGTGGTCAAATCACCTAATGAACGCGCACCGAGCACGGGACACAAATTGTCGGCCGCATGGAAGAGCACAATGAAATCAGAGAGGTCCGCGGTGGTCACGCCATTGATCGAGAGCAGGCCCTCCAGAATACTCCTCAAATCGCGAATCGAAATCTCCTCGCTCAACAGACCCCGCAGAATCATGTTTAGATTTTGCAGCCCAAACTTTGTCACTGCTGCCTGGACCAGCTGCGGAAACGCGGAATGAAGACCGTCGAGCACGAATTCTGTCGCAACCAGTGTTTGAAACAACGCCGCATGTTTGCGAATCTCTCCCGACAGTTCCAGCACAAGGTATTCCGCCGAGTCCCACGTCTTGAGTCCAAAGCCGATGCATGTATCCCTGGACACTCGATCGTCCACGATGGCCGCTTCGGATCCATTCGAAGGATTCACCGCGGTCCTGGCGCCGATTTTCAGCAGCGCCAGCCGACCGGCCGTTTCGTCAATCAGGTATTCACCCTCCTTCAGGCCCGCCCTTGCCGGCAAAAGCAGTTCATTTGTCTGAATTCGAAACTCGTCTTCGGCCAGCAAGCTGTCCGCCTCCAATCGCAGGTCGGGCACGAAAAGTCCCAATTCTTCGAATATCTCATCCTGCATCGCGGCAAAGCGTGCCGGGATTGCGTGCTCCCCACTTTCGCCGAATCGTTCTAGTGCTTTATTGCTTACAAAGATCTTGATACCGGCGTTTTCGGCAGTTTCCAAGATTTCGCGTGGAGCGATGATTCCTTGCCCACCGCCGGGCTGTCCGCTCTGGTGTTCAACGGACGCATGACGGGCAACGTTTGCTTCATGAGCCGGTCCCGCATACTTCCACTCAACTCGCGGCATTTCCTGCTTTCGGAGGTCAATCGTCAACTCGTCGCTCGCCAGAACCGCGATGCCAGGAAATTCCAGCACCGCCAGTTGCCGTACGAAGGGCCGAATCTCCCTGTCCTCGACTACCAAGGCGGGCCGCCGTGTGTCCTTCAGTGCTTCTTTCAGTGCGTTCAGCGCGTTTTGGCAATCTGTCGGCAGCATTGCAAGCACTGGCTGCTTGTCTCCCCGGTAGATAAGTTCCTTGATCGCTTTTTCGAACTGCGGGCCAAGGCGAAAGTGCGTGTAACTCGCGTCGTTCCCGCGCAGATTAGAACGCACGTCCGGCAGCATGCGCAGTTCTTCGGCGATCACACTCAGGTTCCGCCCCTCCGAAAGCAACTTGGCAAAGGCTCCATAAATCGGAGGGAATGTTCGGATAGGGGTCCTTTCCACCAACAAGGCCCGACACACCGACGTCATTGCACTTAATTTCTCCGGTTCGGTTTTTAGTGATGCATCCGCAGGAGTCACCTTCTCCATGAAGTTAATCAGTTCATCGTGACCCACAAATTCCGCCAGGTTTCCTTCAATGATTCCCTCCAGGTGCTTCACTATGTACTCCATGATTCCCCAGAGTTCGATTCCTGCGGCTTGTGCCTTGGCCCAGTCTTTTTCCGGAACCCAAAATCCGCCCTCTCCAGTCAGAGGATTTGCCGCTTTTTCTCCCTCAATCCCGGGCACAGAGAGGATTTCCTGGGCGCTAGGATGAAACCGCTTGTTCAGTGCGATCTCTCCCTCGGCGACTGGCACTTCCATCAATTGAATCTGGTACGCTCCATCGGTAAAGTCGCTTTCGCTACCTCGAAAGCTTATTCCCGGGATTTGCACGCCAAATTGTTCATGGATTCGTGCCCTCATTTTTTCTACGTATTCCGAAAGACTGGCGGCCAATGTTCCATGCGGGCCCTCGGCCAGCGGGATCAGGTTCTTTGCTATCTGGACCACCAGTGGCGCAACAAAATGCACGCGTTCAAGCGCCTTTTCTCCGAACTGTTCGACCGCCGCCTTCCTTCTCCCCAGTTTCTGCAGCGTTTCAGCAAATCCATCGTCCGGGGCCAGCCGATGCGCTTCCTTGATCTCGCGGATAGCGTTCTCGATTCCCTCGATCCGCTTGCCAGGATCCCGCAAGCGCTCCCAGGCCAAGGCAAGGTTTGAATGCAAAATGGCATCGTCGGGAAGCAACTCGACTGCCTGCTTATAATATTGGATTGCCTCAGCAAACCGCTCATCCGAGAAGGCATCGTTGCCTTCCTCGTTGAAGATGAGGGCGAGTTTAGATTTATGGACCGTTTGGTCGGCATCGAGTCGCAGGGCCGATTCGAGTTCTTCCCTCGCCGCTTCGTACTGCTTCAGTTCCCGGTGGGAGTCGGCAAGATTGCGGTGATAAATCGCGTAAGAGGGTTTCGCAGCGATTGCCTTGCGATATTCTTCTTGCGCCGACCGGTACTCGTTATTGTAAAACTCAAGATTTCCTATTCGATTGTGATAGTCGGCAGCATAGTCATCGCCGATGATTCTGAGGATTGCCGCATAAATTCTTCTTGCGCCCGCCGTGTCCTTGCGTTCTTCGTAGTAGGTTTCGGCTAGGGATTCCAACGCGTCTTTGGGCTCCGGAATCTCTTTGTCGGAAGCGAGAGTCTCTTCGAGAATCTGCTCGGCCTCGGCAAATCTCTCCATCTGTGCCTTGATCATTGCCAACCTGGTTCGCAAGGAGCCCTCGCGTTCCGGCGACCGCTCCAGCGCCCGTTTGAACCAGTCTGCCGCTTCATCCCATCGCTTCTGCCGTTCACGCAGATCGCCAAGGCCGTTATATCCATCGAAGGAGTTTGGCGCTGCCGCTATTGCCTTTAGGAAATTTGCCTCCGCGTTCGCCCACTGCTCTCGCTCGATGTCGTAATTCCCCGCGTACATGTGCGCGTCCGGCCTTGTCGGATCGAGCTTGGCCGCCTTTTCATACCACTGGTAGGCTTTCTCGCTCTGTTTGTTCCGCTTATACACCTCTCCCATGTCCAGGTAGATCTGATACTCGTCCTGCGGATTCACCACGATGATCTTGTCCAGCAGGGAAGGGAGGGACGCTTCACACGCGCCGAATCGTTTGGGATTTCCATAAACCTTGATCAATTGGATGTACGCGTCACTATCACCGGGTGCCGCGTCGATTCCCCTGTTGCACCACTCCTCAGCACCGGTTGAATCGCCGAGTCTTTCGCGATAGTCCGCCACTCCCGCATATCCCGTCGCTTTGCGAGGGGATGATTCGATCGCGCTCCGGTAGAGACCCTCGGCTTTCTCACCGACTCCCTGTCCCAGCCAATAGCCTGCGGTCGCGCACAGCACACGCCCATCATTGCGGGCCAATTCACTCGCCGCCCCAAGCAAGCGCAGGCCCCTTTCCCGCCTTCCGTAGAGATTAATCTGGATCTCGGCAACCGTCGCGAGCAATTCCGCGCGCACGCTTTTTGGAACAAACTTCGCTCCAGCCAGCCCGGCGATGGCTTCGCAGGTTTCCATCCAACGGCCCTTGCCAAAGAGCGGGGCGGCTTTCCTTATCTTCTCCGTCAGCGAGGCGTTGCCTGCCGAAAACACCAATGGCGCCTCGCACAAGCGCACGCTCAGCCAGAACCGGAACACAGCGACCGACCGGGCGAGCGAGGTGACCCACTTCTCCCAAGCGACGTTTGGTGAATCTTTCAGTAAAGCCGTGACACTCGCGATCTCTGATTCCGCCAGGTGTTGTTGGAAGGAGCTGCGGAAATCGATCAGCTTAGCCTGCATCGTTGGCGTTCGGCTCTTTGCGACCTCTCCATCAATGGCATCCCACAGATCGAACGCGTCGTCTCTTGCGGCGACCCCGCGTATCGACTCCATTGCCCGCACGCCGGCCTCCCGCTCTTCTCCGTGCTTCTCGAGCGAGGCCACCCACGCGTCAATCAATTTCGAGATATCACAAGACGAGTTCATGGGTTATTGCCCCAACCGGACATTGAGCGATGATTGCGGCTGCACTTCGGGTGCGTGCGGCCACCTTTCGTAGAATCTTTGCACGATCACATCCATATATTGGTCGCTAGCTTCACCTTTGATTTTGCCGGCCTTTTGAATACGTTTCGAAAAATCCGCCTCGCTAATCGGTGCGCTCAAGCCGTCCTCAAGAATGCGCACTTCTCTAAAGTAAGCCGGATTGCCGGAGATGCCTTCGAGAACGTAAGCCTGGTCCTCAGGCTTCAATAGCCGCTTCAGTTCCGCGGTCTGCGCGAATTGCAAAGTCGGTAGCGCGTGTGTCGGTGAAACGGGGATTGATGACTTTTCAAGATCGGGGCTGGAGGGGGATGACGCGACGATAAACTTATCCCCTTCGGTTGGACTGGCAAGACTCTGCGGAGCTGAACCTGTCTTTGCAGCAGCGGCTTTGCTGGGTTTGCTCTGCTCGGAATAGGCGCTCAAGATGAGGTCGAACGCATCGTTCTGTTGCCCCTCCTGGTAGCCGTTTTCGCTGCGAATAAACTCATCGTCGAACACGGCATAGAAAGCTTCGAAGCCGGGGGACGAATTCTCTTTCTGGACATATTTTCTGAGCCGAAGAACCATCGAATATCGGGCTTTTTCTTTCTTTTGGTTTAGCCACGCCTCAAAGGCATCGATAAACTCCACTTTCCTCTGGTCGGTTCGTTTCGTCTTC
Source organism: Candidatus Sulfotelmatobacter sp. (assembly GCA_035567915.1). Classification (GTDB taxonomy): domain Bacteria; phylum Acidobacteriota; class Terriglobia; order Acidiferrales; family UBA7541; genus Acidiferrum. The sequence goes on from DATMPA010000038.1 coordinate 8,713, forward strand.
TGCCATATAGGCCAATTTATCCCCAGTCTCAGTCCCGACAAGCGGGCGGCGTTGCCGTCCACATTTTGAACACGTTTGAGCAGCTTGGCAGTGCTCTCGACTCGGTGGTCCAGAGTGCTGTAAAGCTGCGCGGCTTCAATGTACTCGTACGGTATGTCTACGGTGCCATTCTCCAGCAGGTCCAGGAGATGCGCCGTGAAGATTCCATTCTCTTTTTCATCCCATTCCCAGGAACTCTGGTCCGCCCGGCAGGAGGCGATCAAGCATCTCGCCTGTCCTTCGCCGAGATTGGTAGGCACAACATACGTTCCTGCATCTCCCTTTGATTCCGAGATTTGGTAAGCTCCCGAGTGGCACGCGTCCAGAAAAACGACCAGCCGGTCCGTTTTCAGTTTTTGAACGAGTTTCTCGAACTCCCAATTCGGAAGGGCGGTTGATGCAAGTTTTTCGCGCTCCCCATCGTAGGTCACAAGATATTGGTCGCCATCCTCGGGCATGCCGTGACCGGAAAAAAAGATGAAGACCAGCGGCTGATTGGGCGCAGAAGATTCGCACACCCTCCTTAACTCTTTAAATGTCTCTCTGATATTCGCGGCCGTGGCATCCTCGTCCAGGAGCGTGTGCACGTATGCTTCATTAGCAACTTTTTTTTTGAGAAAGTCGGCAAAGTTTTTGGCGTCCTTTGCCCCATACTTCAAATTGGGGATTCCACCCTGCTTCGGCGCCTCCCCCTTTTCGTAGCCGTGCTTGTATGTGGTGATGCCGATCACCAGGGCGACGGTCGGCTCGGTAAAGAAACTTTCGTGTTGTGCCTCAATCCCCATTCCTGCGTATCCCTGTTATTCAGTTTGATTTTGAGAAGATTCGTTTACCCAGAAACCGCTATCTTTTTCGGGGGCTTCAGGAAAAACTCCGCATTTTCCCATTCGGAATGATTGATCTTGAAAAAGGCCTTGAATTCGCAATCGATTGACTTTATTCCTTTGTCGGTCATGATCACCGGGTAGAACACGACGTCATTGCGAAGACTCTCTCCCGTGTGCATGAACCAACGGCAAAACGGGTTCCCCATCCCAAAGGAATCCACCACCTGGCTCTTCAATTCATAGTGGAAGGAGACCACAAAATTCGTCTCCAGTTTCGCCTTCGCGGCAGCCTCTACCGAGGCCTGCCCCAGCGGTATCTGCGGAAAACCAAAATCGAATTTTCCGGTTACTCCGATGTCCGCGCTCCCTCCCAGTTCCAGGATTTTCTTGGTCTGCGGTCCTGGCAGCATGGAATACGTCGACACGTTCGCGGTCTTGAAGGAGACTTCAAACTTCAGCGCCTCGAATTTTTCCTCGTCGTTCGGAACGATGTAAGCTCCGCACCTCATGATGTAGAAGTTGGAGTTCGCGCGGGCCTTGATAATGCCTTCCAGTTGCGTCCCCTGCGACTCCGCCACCGCCCGCAAATCCGTAAGAAACGGGCTTCCCTGATATCCAAACTCACTCTTCAGATTTTCGATTTCCGGCGGCGCTTTTCGATTCTTCTTCCATAGGTCGAAGATTCCCTTCGCTCCTCTGCCGGAATCCGCGCTCGCAAGAATTTCGATCTCTTTGGTGCTGAATCCCTCGTTCTGCAGATCCGGCCGGATCTTTTCCTTGAAATCGTATTCCTGTTTGGTCGGTGGTTGTAAGATCATCGTTGATGACTCCTGACGATTCCCGATTCTGGGAGCATTAGCGACGCGGGTCGGAAACGGCAGAAGGAAACGGACGCTCGCGACCGTCTATTGAACATTCATCGCAAGAAGCCCGGACTCAGGAATCTCGCCGGGGAGACGGCGAAGTAAGGACTAATAGGTGCTAGATATACTTTAATTGCCTTGCAGTCAACTGATTTTTTGCCACATTGGTAAAGTTCCCCCAATAGAATCGCCCTACGTAGAAAGGATTCTTGAGAAGCCAAGTTTGACCGCTATTCCGAAAATGGGCCCGCACTTCAATTCGCGTTTTCCCTCTTCGCTCCTTTGGAAGGGTTCACGATGACCATAACCGTTTACTGTAGGGTCGATCCGGTGTGCAGTAAGCTCACGGCGCGAGCGGCACATGAGCAGCAATTTCAAATTTCACAATCGCTCGAATTTTGCTCTCGATCTGAATGTAGCGGGCAACCTTGATAGGCGGCAGAGCGCTGTAGAGCTTGGGCAAATACGCCTTCTTGAGTTCCAATTCGGCGGTCTCGATGGACACTGCGCCATCGGTCAGCTCTTTCGCCTTGGCATCGGTGAGCGTCTTGTTGTTGTAGTAGTCGGCATACGTTTCAATGAGCTTGTTGAGTCGGTCATTCAATTGATCCAAGTCCTTCTGATACGCATCGTAGATGGGCCAGAAGGCTTTGGCCTCAGACTCGGTGAGGCCCATGTTGTTGGCCACCACCAGCTTCTTGTCGGCCTTAACTTTCTCTTCCAGGATTTGCATGTTGTCGGCGGGCTTGTCTTGCGCGTTCACGGCGTACACTGTGAACGTCAAAACCATTGCCCAGCTTGCAGCGACAATCAACTTTCTTGCCGTTGTGCTCTTCATTCTCGTTCGTCTCCTTTATCTTTCTTGCTGCTGAAACTCGAGCGATCAATCACTGGTGGACTGATTGCGTCCTTTACACAACGAAAGCCAAGATGGTTTGTTCCCGTGCTGACTTCGCCTTTGCCGCGCGTGCCGACGATGTAGCGCGAACAATATTGATCGGTGCAAAGGAAGGAACCTCCGCGCTGCGCTTTTTTCCTTTCCGTCGGTTCGGAGGATCAAAGGAAGAGGCAGGACCTTGCGGGTTGTGCGCGACGCCTCCCAGCGCGACGAGTCGCGCATAGTAGTCCGGGCGATACCAATCGTTCGTCCACTGCCAGACGTTGCCGGCCATGTCATAGAGGCCGTAGCCGTTCGGCGGATAGTGTGCGACCGGGCCGATGCCAATGAAACCGTCTTCCCCTTTGTCCGCGGCCTTTATCGGATGCGTGACTTTGGTCGACAGCCCAATCTTAAGCAACTAGTAAAATTGACAGCTGTCAAAAGAACAACGAAACATGAAACTTCAGACTGGACAGTGCGTTTTCACTCCGACATTTCGGTGTCCTGGTGGATCGGCGGTGCTTACATCCTGAAGCTGTTGCGCCGACTCAAGTTGTCACCACCCTGCATCGCTGCATACGCCGCGGCACATCCGTAACTGACACACCGATAAGGCCCCTAAAATTTCGAACTCAAACCTACGAACCAGAAGGTCGGGAGTTCGAGTCCCCCGGGCGCGCCTAAGACCATTCGCCCGCTACGCTACGTTATAGGCGCAGTTCAACTGCGAGTCCGATTTGTCGCATGTTTGACACAAACTCTCCGAGAAAAGTTCTAAGAGCGTCTCCTTGGGCGAGCCAACTTCTTCTCGTCACGGTTTCCACTCCATGTTGGCCGAAGAGAATCTCAACCCTACGCAGAAACGTCCGTCCGCTAAGGTCTCGCAATAGACCACTTTCGCCTGCACACGAATCTCGCCTGAGCCTAAAGCAAGGCGCGGCTCCTCTTCAGGTTGCCATCGACGCCTAGTCGCGATGCGAGCTCCATGAGAGCTTACATTCACGGTCATAGCCTGTTCGACAACGTTCTGTTTTTCCGCGGCTACAAGGCATACTGGGATTGCCATCGTGACGCGCTTTTCATTTCTTCCTTCCAAGCGCATTGGCCAAATTTCTCCGGGGGGGACGCCCCTACCCGTGGCACGGGCGCCAGTATTGTTAACAGATCGCCATCACACGATTTTCTGCGTCCTCCGTTTTTTCGCATACATGGCTTTGTCCGCTTGCACCATGAGCTCACCAAGCGTAACGGCGCACTTGGGATCGAACCGCGCCACTCCAACCGAGAGCGTCAACGGGTAACGCGATTCAGTTGCACTCGCTTTTTTCAAATTCTTCTCCAGCCGGCGGAGGAGAACTTCCTGGGTTTGATTCGATGTCTCCGATGCCAGCGCCACAAACTCATCGCCGCCGAGACGAGAAAGAATGTCGGAACCGCGGAAGGATTGTTCCAGAACGTCCGCTACCCGAATGAGTGCCAAGTCTCCTTCGTGATGACCATACGTGTCATTTATTTTTTTCAGGTTGTCAACGTCACAAAACAATAGCAGGAGACTCTGGCCATTGCGCTGGGCCATTTTGAGCTGCTGGGTCGCAGCCGCAAAAAATCCGCGTCGATTGAAGAGGCAGGTCAGATCGTCCGTGAGGGCGAGATAGCGCAATTCTCTATCGAGTAGAGCTTGCTTAACAGCGACCCAAACTGCGGGGTGAGTTGCCAACCTCATGGTCTGCGTGTCCGGGTGATCTGATTTCAAAAGCTTGGAGATCTCGTCCACTTCCTGCAATATCTGGCCAAACTCGAAATCCGCGGCCTGCAAAGCGGAAGAAAGGTTTTCTGCAAGGACGTCTTCCACGGGGCCATTCTTCCGGCCCATGGCTATGACCTTGCGGTTGGGTATCTGCCTCGGCGAACCTGCTATCAAACGAGCTACCTGCGAATCCTTCTCTGTGTGCAACTCTGGTGTGGACATCGCCCTTCCTCCAAGCTCCTTTAAAGAGCTTCCCCACTGCTTGCATGCACATGGTTCCATTGATCCAAACAGCTAACAAGCGGGTAAGGCCCGTACAGTCGGCGCAGGTGATTCCCCTAGTGGTTCCGTACAATGGGGAACTCAGGAAGGCCCGAAAGAAAACCCATCTCCTAAATTCTTGCAATAATTCGGCTCGTACTAAGGTATTTACCTGAACTCGATTGCGGGGGTTCCCTTGCTTGAGAAAGTGGGTGAGTTTTGGTATTTGTTTTAGAATTTTGTGGGGAATCCAGGCAGTTCGTCCGTAGCTGCATATCGCTGAGAGCAAGGAGAATGGGTTCATGACCAAACGAGAGGTCACGTCTAAAGATTCGCGGACGGGTAGCAATCCAGGGGCAGAATTAGTAGTGAGCGGCGAAGCACCGTCAGAACTTCTTCGAGAGCTCGTGGCGCACCTACGTCAAAACCGCACGCAGTTGCGCGAGGAATGGGTGGTGCGCATCTCGGAGACGCGCCTGCTTACTGCAATGACCAAGGAAGAGATCTTCGCGGAAGCGACCTCGGTGTATGACAGCTACGTGGAAGCTCTGGAAACCGAAGCATTCGAAGCACTGCAAGCCTACGCGCGCAACCTGTCAGAACGCATCATTCCGCGAGGCGTTGAAACGCACGAGGTCGTTGGCATTGTTCTCTTGCTGAGAGACGTGCTAGCACGCTCCCTATTCGCCAAGTACCAGACAGACTTTAAGAAATTGAATCGCATCCTGGATGCGTATGAGCCTGCCGCCAACCGTATCGCGAACACGGTGGCCGTAGGATTCGTGCAAGAGCGCGAGCGCGTCATCCGTCAGCAGCAGGAAGCGATTCGCGAACTCTCCACGCCGGTGCTTCAGGTTCGCGAGCGATTGCTGATTCTCCCCATCATCGGTGTGATCGATCCTCAGCGCGCCCGCCAGTTAACAGAACAACTGCTGCGGGGAATCCGCACGAACCGCGCAAAGGTCGTGGTGATTGATATTACCGGTGTGGCGGCGATGGACGTTACGGTTGCGAATCACCTGGTCCAAACGGTGGAAGCTTCCCGGCTGCTTGGCGCCACGGTGATCGTCACAGGCCTTTCCCCAGAGATTGCGCAAACCCTGGTAACGATCGGAGTGGATCTTGGGAAGATGAACACGGTCGGCGACCTGCAAGGCGGCATCGAGCAGGCTGAAAGACTGTTGGGATATAAAGTCGTGACCTTGGCCGAACCTCGCCAATCTTAAAGGGAGAAGGGCTACTTGGAAGTCCCAATTCTGAAACAGGGAGAGGTCCTGATAGCCACCTTTCAGGCAGCCCTCTCGGACGCGGACCTGGAGCACCTGCGGCGGGGTCTGGTGCAGCAGGTAGTAAAGTTCCGGTCGCGTGGCGTCATCGTGGATGTGACAGCGATGGACGTGATGGATTCGTTTGCGTCGCGGACGTTACGGGAGATTGCCCACATGATCCGGCTGCGAGGCGCTGAAACGGTTATAGTCGGAATCCAGCCGGAAGTGGCATTTGCAATGGTCCAGCTGGGGCTGACACTGGAAGGCGTTGCCACAGCGCTGGACTTGGAGGAAGGTCTGGCTTACTTGATTCAAAAATTCAAGAACATAGACTGAGAGAGACATAGTGAGGGCCGGGGAAATCCGGGTGGCCATCAACTCGGACCAAGACATAGTGACAGCCCGTCAGAAGGGGCGCGCCCTCGCAATTGAACTCGGTTTTTCTACAGGCGATGCCACACTCATTGCCACCTCCATTTCCGAACTCGCGCGCAACATTGTGTCCTACGCGCGCAAAGGTGAAATCATCTTGAAAGCGGTGCAAGGGTCGAGCCGGCTGGGCATCTCGATCGTCGCCTCCGATCGCGGCCCCGGAATTTGGGACATCCGTCAAGCTATGAAGGACGGTTTTTCGACTTCTGGAAGCCTTGGGCTTGGACTGCCCGGAGTGCGGCGCTTGATGGACGAGTTTGAAATTGACTCCGAACCTGGTCGCGGCACGATCGTAACGGTGAAAAAATGGAAACAATAAGCGTGCCGCTGGTGGATTGCGGAGTGGCGAAGTTCGTTCTTCCCGGCGAGCATGAATCAGGCGATCGCCATCTAGTTTGCCGTTCGGGAAAGGGAATCCTGATTGCTGCGCTGGACGGAATTGGGCATGGCGAAGAGGCTGCAAACGCTGCAGAGGGGGCAATTTCCATTCTTAAAGAGAACGCGGATGAACCAGTAATCTCTTTGGTAGAGCTCTGTCACGAGAAACTTCGCTCCACGCGTGGAGTGGTCATGAGCCTTGCTTTCATTGATCTGGAACATGGCCTGATGACGTGGCTCGGTGTTGGAAATGTGCAAGGAGTCTTGATGCGCGCGGGCGCTCAGAAGGGAAGCGTACAGGAAGTGCTGCTCTTGCGCGGGGGAGTCGTCGGTTCGCAATTGCCTGCCTTGCAAGCCGCCGTGCTGCCGATTGAGAAAGGGGATACGCTGGTATTTGCCACGGACGGGATTCGCGTCGAATTTGTGGAAGGACTTTCCTCCCGCGAAGCCCCACAGCGGGCCGCCGATAAGATTCTCAAACAGCATAGCCGGGGAAACGACGACGCGCTAGTTTTGGTAGTAAGGCTGATTGGGGTTCGCGCATGAAGGCCGCAACCAAACAGAAAACGAAGTTGGCACCAACCTTCGAAGAAGAATACCGTTCAGCGTTTGGCGAATGCACCCAGCGCGGCGGCGAGGCCGCTCTAGGACGCGCCTATGAATTGGGACGCCGCGCTATCAACGAGAAAAAGAGCCTCATGGAAATCGTTGCCCTGCATCATCAGGTTCTGTACAAGATGCTCGCCAACGCGCGGGGACCGCGCCAACAGGAATTGCTGGCAGCCGCCACCGAATTCCTGGCGGAGGCCCTTTCTCCCTACGAGATGGCGCACCGCGGAGTTCAAGATGCGATTGCGGCTCTCCGGCGGCTCAATGAGACGCTGGAGGAAGAGATTAAGCGCATCGCCCATGCCGTGCACGATGAGGCCGGGCAACTTCTGGTAGCCGTGCATCTTGCGCTGGCCGACGTCGCGCGCGAATTGCCGGATCCTCAAAAAGAGCAGCTCGGACAAATCAAAGAATTGCTCAATCAGGTTGAAAAGCAATTACGGCAGTATTCTCATGAGCTTCGCCCAACGATCCTCGATGACCTTGGCTGGATTCCTGCGATTCGCTTCCTAGCGGAGGGAGTTGCAAAGCGTGCCAATCTCAGTATTCAAATCAAAACGACAGTTTCGGGCAGGCTGGCTGGCGCCGTGGAAATAGCCCTCTACCGCATTGTTCAGGAAGCGTTGACTAACGCGGCGAAGCATTCGAAAGCGAGTCAGGTACAGATTCAGATCGGCCGAAAAAATGGCGCATTTTGCTGCTCCATTGAAGACGATGGAGTCGGTTTTGATGTACGGGCAACCCAGTCAAATTTCAAGCGAAAGGGCCTCGGCCTGATCGGAATGCAGGAACGCTTGAATGGAATCGGAGGAACGCTGTCTATCGTTTCGTCGCCTGGAAAGGGCACGCGACTATTGATCCAGGTTCCCGCGGAGGTTTCAAATGCGAATTCGCATCGTACTGGCTGATGATCACGTCCTCGTGCGCCAAAGCTTGAAGTCCTTACTGGAACGCGAGGGATTTCAAGTCGTTGCCGAAGCCTCCGATGGACAACAGGCTCTTCGCGACGTGGCGTCGCTCCAGCCCGACGTTGCCATCATGGATATCAGCATGCCCACGATCAATGGGCTGAATGCCGCACGGGAAATGAGCCGCTCCTCTCCGAAGACCAAGACTATTCTCCTCACGCAGCATGACGAGAGTCAGTACATTCGTGAGGCGCTGGAAGTGGGTGTGAAGGGATACGTGCTGAAAAACCAGGTAGCTAACGATTTGCTGGTTGCCATCCAACAGGTTACGCGGGGCCAGGTCTATTTGAGCCCAGGTGTGTCCAGCGCCGTCATTGAGGCATATCAATCCAAGTCGGAGAAATCCAAGAACCCTTTGACGCTGCGGGAGAGGCAAGTACTCCAATTAATCGCGGAAGGGAAATCAACCAAAGACGTTGCATCATTGCTTGGCGTCAGCGTGAAGACGGCCGAATCACACCGCACGAGACTCATGCAAAAACTGGATATTCACGAAACAGCAAGCCTCGTGCTCTACGCCGTGCGTCACGGTATCGTTCAGCCTTGATCCCTCCCGTCCAAAGGCTTTGTTCGGACGTACTACTCGTTCTCGCGATCGTAGATGAGCGCGTTGTGGGATCGTAAATCAGTAAGATAATTGAAGAGGTATTTTGTGGCGCTGGGGCACCGCGAAGAGAATGTCGAAGACTTGAGGCAGAGGGTCTCGGTCAACGGACAGTGGAGAAATTCGGCCCTTGTGATATTGAAACGGAGCGTAGCCAAACTTGGCAAGAAAAGATGAAACGGAGACGGCACTATTGCGGCCTCGTCCCGAGCTTGGACCTCGAACTTCGCACCAAATTGGGGCCGCGTGCGAACTGCGAAGGTAGTTTTCCATGCCACGGACGGTCTGTTCTTCATTGCCCTCAACATCTATCTTGATAAGCCGAATGGAAGAGGGATTTAGATCTAGTTCGGAAAGCATGGCGTCGAATGTGGACACCCGCACGGGAACAACATTCTTGTATTCAGATTTGCTCCAGCCACCCTCCGGCATTACCAAAGAGCTGCTCCCGGAATTTTCTTCTCCCGACACGTAGAAATTTGTTGTGCCGCACGAGTTGCTGAGCGCGCAATCCACGGTCTTGCAGAATACCGAAACATTTCGGTTCAGGAAGGAGTAATGAACGGGTTCCGGCTCGAACAAAAGAGTTTCAAATCCTGTTTCGCGGGCCAAGAGGCTATACAAGCCGAGATTTGCACCTATATCCACGAATACAGCGGAAGGCGAAGCGAGGCGTGAAATGACTGAAAACAGATCGGAATTGCGATAGCCGTTGAGAAGATTGTACGGGGCGTAATAGAGAAGACGTTCAGCAGGATTGGCAAGGTTGAGACGAAGAGTCCGGGATCCAATACGAATTGAGGCTTCCTTGGGCTTTTTAGAATCGGTGAACAAATGATCGCAAGCAGAAAGCAGGAGCTGTTTGCGCCTGCCGCTGATGTTTATTTTGAAACCAGTAGAGCCAACTAGCGTCCGTGCAAAAGCAGGGTATTGCATTTTTATCTTTCCAGGCCAGAGTGTGACAGTGCAACTCAGTCAAATTGGAGTTCAAAGAAATCGCTTGGCTCAGCGGGAACGGAGGAGCGCTGGTTTTAGTTTGCTTACAACGTCGCGCGTACGCCTGCGAAGGGGACGGGGCAATATCCACATCGCGAGAAAAACACACAACTCGCGAAAACGAGTCTCGCCGTAGCGCATAAGATCAGAAGCAATGCGTGGAATTGCAGAAAATGCCTTTGCATCAGCCGCTTCTGGCGTCACGTTATTCACCAGAAAGCCGGAGAAGGAGCGCGGCGTGAACAAGCCGCGGTTCTCATGCGCCCATGAAAGGGAATAGCGCCAATTGCTTTTGCTGCTTACAGTGGTGCGATTCTCTTCAATGAAAAGCCGCACTAGAATCTCATCCACAAACAGAACACGAAAGCCGGGAAGCTGTGCGACGCGAAGCAGCCAATCCGTGTCCTGATGCTTAAGTTGGCCGGGACGGAAGGGGCAGCGAATGAGAAGCTCCTTCCTGGAAAAGAAGGTAGAAGTTTGAATGGAACGTTCACCTCGAAATAACGAATCGCGAATTAGGAGATATTCACTGAGGGGTTCTTCCGGACTGGGCAGACGTCGGGGCCATTCGTATTCGACACGAGGAGTCTTCGCCAAGACTCGACAACTCACAAGAAAATGTTCGCATTCCACGCTTTGAGCCAATTTCCATTGCAGTTCGATTTTGCGGTGCAACCATTCATCGTCATCATCGAGAAAAGCTATCCATTGGCCACGAGCAAGCCGTACCCCGGTGTTACGCGTCTCAGAGCCACCAACTCTTCCTGGCAAAGGAATCACGCGAAGACGCGGGTCCTCTATTTTGGAGAGAGCTTCCTCGGTTGTGAAATCAGGCCCATCGATTACGACGATCACTTCAAGTTCATAAATACTTTGAGCCAGTGCGCTTTGAACGGCACGGAGCATAAGCGCGGGCCGCTGCCAAGTAGGGATGATGATGCTAACTAAAGGAGATACGGGAATTTGAGAAACGCTCATGAGAAAGCAACTCACTTGGAATTGATGGCGGAAGTGTATAACTCTTCAAGAAGTCCACACTGATGGTGCAGATCGAATGATTGTTGCGTTCGTTCTCTCGCGGCCGCGCTCAGCCGGTTCCACAGCGTGCCGTTCTGAAGGAGTTCAATGATGAATTTTGCAAGCTGTCGCCAGTCTCGTTCGGGGGCCAGGAATCCGCTAGCTCCGTGGGCGACGGCTTCTGGAACTCCGCCGCTCGCAAAACTAACCACTGGGGTTCCCACTGCCTGCGCCTCGATGAACACCATGCCGAATCCTTCGGCATCACCCGAACGGGCAATAATGCTGGGGACGCAAAAAACCCGCGCGCGGTTCATCCAGGCTCTTACCTCAGACACCGATTGAGTTCCGAGAAAAGAGAATTTGGTCAGACTTTTCTGGGCCATTTCGGTCAGTTCCTCCCGTAAGGGCCCATCTCCAATGACAACAAGCTCGGCGTTGGGGACGGCACTTTGCACCTGTTTCATGGCTCGAATCAGAAACTCACAGCCTTTTTTTTCGACGAGGCGCGCGACAAAGAGAACGGCGTCTTTGCGCTCGATCGCGGGATCAGGAGAAAATTCTTTCGTGTTAACACCGATGTAGTGGACAACGATTTTGTCCTTTGGGAACCCTTGCTCTTCCAGACAATTTGCGATGAATCGGGACACGGCGATGATGCGAGTCGCTTTCTTCCCTATTTCGTTGCGACGGCGAAGGTAACGTCGCCCGGAAGGTGTTTCGCTAATGGTTTTGCTGTCCGCAGTTGCATCCCAGCCGTGAAATGTAACGAAGAAGGGTAATTGTTTGGCGCGGACCAACGGAAGAATATGCGACGCATCCCGACCGAAGTGGGCATGTATCAGGGTAGGCGAGACAGCACACACTTTTTTGCTTAGAACCGAAGGCAGCGCGCCGAATTTCAACATATATTCCCTGCAATATCCCAAAGGACCACCAGAATTCAACACGTAGGTGCGGTCAGCAGGAAGAGCCAGACCGTTGCCATTCTCTGACCGCAATCCCACATAGAAGGATTGAAAACGCTGCAACCCCTCGCCCTGCGCCCGAATAAACGTCTCCGAAGAAGGGAGAAGGTGATCCCGATAGACGATGACGTTTGGTTTTTGTTCTACGAGCACAAGAGTATGATCTGTATCTGAATCTAGCGGCCGGAGCGCAGAACTTCGAGTGAGCGCTTGACGCCGTAAGCCACCGAACGCCAGTCTTTGAATTCTCTCCGACGCAGTTTGCGCCATGCGGTGACAAACAAACCGCCTCGCCACATCCACTGACGCCTACGCCGCTGCGCATCCGTGTGTCTTTTTTCCAGCCATGGAAATGAGCGGACCGTAGAGCTTGGTTTTGGGGCGACTCCAAAAGTCAGGATGTAGGCGAGACGCGAATGGTCCGAAGAATTCGGGCCGGCGTAATGAAGCGTACGAGGATGGTGAATCGTGCAACCGCCGGCAGGCAGGTTGCATGGGACAGCGGCCTGCGCGTCAAAATCAACTTCGCATTGCAGCGCATGAGCTCCCGAATCGCCGCAGGGCGAGCCGTGCTTCAAAACACCTGCGAGGTGTGATCCGGGAATGAACTGCAGGCAACTGCTATTGGCATCGGCGTTCTGCATCGGAATCCAAACCGTAAGTTCGTTGTATTCAAAACGCGGATCGCGAGATGCCTCGTCCTGATGCCAGGGGGTGGACGTTCCTGTTTTTGCCTTCTTCAAGATAGCGAAGTCCCACAAGCAGCGGGCGTCTTCACCAAGCAACTGCCTGGCAATGGAAAGCGCATCCCTAAAGCATTGGGTTCGATGGAGATTTGGAGCAAAGTTCATCGGATTATTGAGTTGGAAGGAACTTCCCTCCGGCTTATGGCTCTCGCCCCCCAGTAGGTCTACGCGCGCGCCTTCTCTACTGCCAACCTGCTTTTCGAGCAGCGACTCCAGAGTGGCCTTCAGCTCAAGTAGCTCCGTGGAAGCGACGAACTTCTTCAAATAGAGAAATCCATTATTGTGAAATGCTTCGACTTGCTCCCGTGTGAGCGAAATGGATGGCGTTTCAGAGGAAGCGGTTTCTACCTGCGTTGTACATTTCCCATTCGAACAGTGTTTTTCGAAGACTTCGATTTCACTGCTGGCCATTTGAAAACCTCCATCCACAAACGTTGACTGTTACTGCGCTCCCGATTCTTCAAATGCGCGTGCCATCGCGGACCAAACTGGGGATGGCTGCAAGTTTTCGTCCAGCGGTAGTGGACGCGCGCGAGCATTGTCTTTGCGCGGCTTATAGGCGGAAATCCAGGAATAGCGATCAGAGATGCCCCAAGTGAGGACTGCGGGAACCTTGCTCGAACGAAGAACCGCGGAAAGATAATCATAATAAACGTTGGCAACAGCGCGGTCCCGAGCTTCTATGTCTTCCGGCAAATCCGAATCGATTACATCCAGCTCCGAAACAATTACTTTTACGCCTAGATCAGTAACTGTCTGGAGAAAGGAGACAAATTCCGGGTTATTGAACGTTGGAGATGTTCCCGGAAGATGAGACTGTAATCCAACCGCGTGTATAGGAACGCCCCGACCCAAACGCAATTTCAAGTTCTCAATCATCCGTTCCCGCTTTGCCTGCGCCCAATCCTCGCGAGTCTCCAAATGATTTTCATTCCACACCAGCATGGCGTTTGGGTCGGCCTCGGCGGCGGCGCGAAATGCGTCATCAATGTAATCCGGACCGACAAGATTGACCCATGGTTTGCTCCGAAGTCCATAAGGACGGTTTTCGTTCGGGTCCAATGCCTCATTGACGACGTCCCAGGAATGCATTTTCCCTGAATACCGGCCACAGACAGTGGAAATGTGGTTGATCATGAATTCCCTTGCGTTCTGATGCGTAACGTGGGAATCGAACCATTTCGGCAAGGACTGATACCAGACGAGCGGATGGCCACGGAATTTCATGTGATTTTGATCCGCAAAGTTATGCAGCCAGTCGACCGGTTGGAAGTTAAAAGATTCTGGCGTAGGCCGTAATGTGTCCCATTTCAGTTCCACTTCTGGAACGAGAATGCCGGACTGGCTGGTTAACGAAGCAGCGAAGCTGGGGTCTGAAGAGAGATGTGTTTTCGTTGCTGCCGCCCCGTAAACAAATCCGTGGCGGTGTGCGATCTCTTTGAGCGAACTTTCTTCCGGGGAGGGAGAACATCCGGAGAGCATGCTTAGAAGTGATGTGGTTCCGCTAATACAGTAGGGAACTGCGGCGACGGCGGCTGAAATGCCCGACACAAACCTTCGCCTTGAAAAAGGTGCATTTGGCATGAAGCTTTCCTACTGGTTTGTCGAAGAAACCTTGCCCGCTGAAAATCGCGATTTAACGAATTCATGTAAAACTGGGCCCGCCAAGGACCACGGTTCAACGAGGTACCTTTGCCAAAGGCGGCTTGGTTCGCTCGAAAGGCGAAATGCCCATTCAAGACCCGCGCGGCCAGCCCAACGCGGCGGCATAGGGACAGCACCAGCGACATAATCCATCGCAGCTCCGCACGGCAAGATTGCGTTCGCTGTGAGCGCGTCCCGATTTTGATGGATCCAGAATTCCTGGCGAGGCATACCCATGCCGACCATAAGGATTTGCGGTTCATATTCCCTAATCGACCGAATCACCTGGGAGCTTGCTTCACTATTAGGTTCGACCGAAAAATAGCCGTGCGCGGTGCGAATCTGCAAATCAGTGTGTTTACGACGGAGAAGATCCGCTCCGCGTTCGGCGACACCCGGGGCGGAGCCCAGGTAGAAGATGCGCCATTTCTGCCGAGCGGCGCGTTCCATCACCGAATCCATCCAATCAACGTAGGTAATACGATGACTGCGTTTTGCTTTGTAACCAAATAACCGCGCAAGTGCTACGAGCGGCATGCCATCGATATGGCACCACTCCACTTGCGAATGAAAAGCTTTCAGCAAGGGTTCACGCTGGAATAGATAGAGGCTATGAAGATTGTGATTTGCAATCACAGCTTTCTGCCTGTTTTCAATAATGTCCGCCACAACGTCAGTCAGTTCCGGCATTGTCTTCAAGTTCACGCGTATGCCCAAAAAAGAAGCCTGATCGCCGTGTTCCAGCAAATTCTTCAATTCAGTTTTTGATTTGATCGCCATTTCAGGCTGCTAAAACAGATTCATAGAGGTTGATATAGTGCGGAGCGACTGCATCCCAAGAGCATTTCGCGGAAGCACGTCTCGCGTTCTCACCCATTGTCGCCAACGTGCTCGCGTCGAGATTCAACAATGTGCGGAGCCCTCGCGCTAAAGATTCAGGATGGCCATCCACCAAATAGCCCGATTTTCCCTCCTCGATAATTTGAGGGTGAATTCCGACCTTAGTGACGACGGGAACCGTGGCGCTACTCATCGCTTCGATTGTTGAGAGGCCGTATCCTTCGTAACTCGATCCGCAAACAAACGCGTGTGCGTTTTCAAGCATTCTCTGCATCCTGTCCGCATCCATTTGTCCTACGAATTGAATTCGCTCGGCCACTCCAAGGTCATTGGCCAATTTCTGGAGCTTTGACACCCTGCCGTCCTGATCGGGCCCGATCCAGACCAGCTTGGCATGTGGATGAGTCTTGCGCAGTTCGGCAAAAGCGTGAATCAGACGATCGATTCCTTTATTTTCCGCGACTCGTCCAATACCTAAAATCAGGCCGGGAATTATTTTTTTGGTTAACTTCATGTAAGCACCGATGTCCACGCCGTTACGTACTAAATGCAACTTTTCTTTCGGAGCGATTTTTGAAAAGAGATCGTAGTCCCGGTCGCTAACACAGAGTATAGCTGCCGCCTGCTTCAAAGAGTTCCGAGTTATGGTCTGGAAGTACGCCGATTTAAGACGCGAGAACCAACTTGTGTGAAAAATGCCGCCGTGAGTGCTTAGAATGATGGGGCACCGGTGCAAGAATTGCGACCACGCAAGGAAATCAACGAAGAAATCGACAGCATGAATATGGAGAACGTCGCAATTCTTAACATATTTCAAAACTTGCGGCGCGACCGGATAACGTTTTGAGCCCCAGTGTTTAAGCCGCGAAACGCGGAGACCGTGGACGATCGAATGATCGGGGGCTGTCTCCTCGGTTGTGAATATCTTCTTGAGCGTGAGAATTTCCACTTCGTGGCCAGCGTTCTGCAGCGCATTGCTCAATCCTTCGACCACCGATTCAATGCCGCCGATGGAAGGAAGAAATTGACGCGTAATTTGAAGGATTTTCATTGGTGTTTGGCCGGCGAATTCGGGTGGGATCAGGAGTTTATCTACACGCTGAAAGCAGGCAAACCTTCTTCACTTTGTTCAGTCGACGAAACTGCTTCGCGAAGGAGCCTTTTCTCCAACAAGGCCAAGGAGACGGAAGTCGCGACAAAGGGAATCCACATAAAAGTGCCTAGACGCAACAAATCGCTCTCGTGAGAGTTTTGCAACGTAAAGAACAGGAGGAAAACAAAGGGCCACTGCGACGAACGAACAAGGCCATTGCGAAAGTACTTTAGCCCGAGTCGCATCGAATAAACCAAAGAGCAAAAGAAGAGTGCGAGCCCCACAAGGCCGAGATCAAGGCACAAGTCCAAATAGCCATTCTGAGCGCTGAGAGCGTTCCATCCCGTGGCGACAACCGCGAGCAAGCTTGCCGAAGTATGGACCCAAAAAATTGCATAGCCGTGGCCCAACCACGGCTGTTGCCCGATCGCCTGACCGATGGCCGCCCAAAGGGGAACGCGGCCCGTAAGACTCGTATCGCGGCCCAGCGGCTCAAGGAAAATGTCCGCATTTGTAATTGCAAGAATTACCAGGGCAACGAGCACTGGAACCAGACCAATCCACAAAGGAGCCGTGCTCCTCCGACCTTTCTTCGGCAGGCGCAGGAAACCGCAAAACGCGAGAACAATAGCTAAGGTGATCAATGCTCCCGCCGAACGCGAAAGAAGGAGCAACAAAAACGCCAGGATTAGACACCCATAACGAAGCCACTTGGGAATTTGCACAGGCTTTCCGACGACTATTGCCAGAATTCCGAAAGCCATTTGCCGGCCCAATAAGTTTTTGTGCGAGAACATTCCTTTTAAAGCGCCCTCATGAAGGTCATGTGAGATTCCAAGCTGTGGGGCGAAAACAATCACACAGATGCTGCCCACTACGGAAAAAATCAGGAGCCAGGCGAACAAATTTACATGCTCCTCCAAGCTAAAACGCGAACCTAGGTAGATTGCGAAAAGAGTCGTCATCAACAAGATGATCGCCCGCCTCGCGCTGAAGAACGGGTCATCGGACCACCCCGCAGACAGAATTGCCAAGCCGCATAAAGCGATTGGCCAGGATGCTTCTTTTATGCCCCGCCACACAGATTGCCAATGAGCAAAAATCACGAGTGCAAGGACAGGAAATATGAGGAGCTGCATGAGATAGGAAAACTGATCGAAATGCCATTGGCGCGTCATTTCATTCTCGCCAACATCGCTCGGACTCAGAGCCCCCACGAAATACAACATCGCGAAGAACACATAGATTTTCTCCGGCGTCCCCATGAGTCCGCGGAGTCGTTCAAGAACGTGGCTTCGGGAAAGAACCTGTGTGTGCATGGCTATTTGCCGGCTACGATCCTAGTTCGATCTGTGGGCTAAGCGTATTTTTTGCGTTGCACTCCGCAGTGCGCGCGGTAGTTTGTTGCCTTATCGCAAGCTTAGTGAGGACCAGCCAATTCATTCCGGCTAACAAACCATCTGTGGCCAAACTGGACCATGCCGCGCCGTGCCAGGAATATTTGGGGATCAGGTACAAATTCAGAGCAAAATTTATTCCTGCAGCCACGACTTGAGACGCAGTCCTGTAACGCTGATGGCCTGCTCCCGTCAGCGTGTCGCCCGCACTCAAATGCAAACTGCGAAAAACCGGCAACAAACAGAGCCATCGCAAAGCAGAAATGCTATCGGCAAAGCTTTTACCCACAATAAACGGAATAAGGCCGGCGACCAGGTAAAGCGCTATCGCAGCGAAGATCGCATAGGGCAAAGTTTTGGCAAGGACCTTCCGGGCAAAACCTATGCACTCAGAAACACCGTTCGCACCCTTCTTGAAAAACCGAGGGAGGGCCGCAAAATGGAGTGAACGCATTGGAACGCAACTGAAATCTACCATTCTGTATGCAACGGAATAAGCTCCGTTTGCTTCCGCGAATCCATAGCGACTTAGCATCGTTTTATCGACGTCGTTGTATACGGATGTAGTAGACGACGCGAACGAAAAGCCAAATCCTTCGGCGGCGCTCTTGATAAACAGTTTTGGTTTGAATACTGGCTTACCGAGACGCCATGAAACCACGGCTATAGCGGCAATTGCTGAAATCAAAGACACCCACAAGGAAGCCCATGCCCATTGCCAGGCTGTTGCGTGATGCAGAGTTGAAATAAGGAAGCAAACTGTGATGAGTCGCACGGCACTGGTCAGTGCAATCAGCATCGCCGTGATTCCCATACTCTCGAACGCCTGGAATGCCTGCCCGGCGCATTCGGCTAACTTCGCACACGTGCACTCTCCTATTGCTATGAGCAAAAGGATAGAAGCGCTCTGGACACCGATGAGCAACCCACCTGCGAGTTTCATCACAAGAATGAGCAGAGATCCGATCGCCAGGGTCGTGAGAATTGCATTTCCCCAATATTCGGAGAATTTCCTGTGATCCTGGCTGACATAACGAACCAAAACCATTCCAGAACCGAGTGAACTGTATTGGCTCAAGATGGCAACGAGCGCCGCGGCTCCAACAAAAACGCCGTATTGTTGACTGCCAAGAAGCCGCGCCAGCAGAATGAAATACGCCGCCTGGAGAACGACGCTGAGTCCTTGCCCTATAAAGGTCCAGGCGGCATTTCGGCCGAGCTTTCCTTTTTGGAAATTGGAAAAAACCTTCATGCGGCCTTGCCCAGCGAATCGAGTAGTTCACGATACTGGTACCGGATTTCTTGCCAACGATAGCGTTTCTGGAAAGAGCGATAACCTTCTTGAGAAAGTTGCGTGTGGCGCTGCGGATCCTTTAGCAGCACTTCGATGGCGGCGGCCAATTCACCGACGGAATCGGCAGGAACAAGAATCCCTCCCCCTTGGGCGAAGATTTCCGGAATTCCTCCAACCGCCGTAGCGACGACGGGAAGAGCTGTTGCCATTGCTTCAATGTTGACCATGCCGAAGGGCTCGTTCCAAATGGAAGGACAGCAAAACAGATTCGCACTTCTAAATTCTTTGGCCAGAGCGCGGCCGGATAAGTACTCGCCAAATTCCACATTCGAAGGTTTCTCGCGTTTAAGGCGCCGGAGATAATCTGATTCGTGAGAATCGCCGAAGCCAGTGCTGCCGATGACCTTCCCGGAAACGTTGATTCCTTTTGCTTGCAGAGTTCTCATCGCTTCTATGAAAAGGTGAACGCCCTTTTCCGGCACCAGGCGGCCAACAAACAAAGCAATAGGAAGCGAAAATCGGTTTGTTTCAGGCTTTTCATTGGAGGCCGGAAAAAAAAGAGCTTCATCAGCCCCGTTTGGAATTACTGCGGTCTGAGAAATTGGTACTCCCAGTTCGACAGCCTCAGACTTCAAAAAGGAGCTGCAGAAGACAAACGCATCTACATCCAACTGTTTTAGATAATCTGTCGGCAAGTACGACAGGTGAGAGTTTTGCATGTGCAATAACAATTTGATTCCGAGACGGCGGCATCTAGAACGAAGCGCCAGGGCAAATTCAGGACGATTGTGGATGTAAACGGTGTCGCCCTTCTTCAGTTGGTTCACCAATGGACTGAGAACACGCCTCAGCAGTGCGAGGCGAAGGCGAATAGCTGAATGACTGCGGAGGAGGTGCGCCCATTTCAGATAGCTTCGAAAACCAGAAAGGGCAATGAGTCTCTTTGACGCAAAATTCCAGGAAGTGTCCGCCCATGGACAGACGATCATAGAATCGTCCTCTTCGCGCAGCACATTTGCGGTCCATCGAGACAAGGCGCCGCCGAAGTGTTCGGAGAATGGTTCCGATTCCGTCAGAAGGTGATAGATCATTTGGAACTTCTTATGCTGACTTACGCCGCTCCGGACCCCTTGAATACCGCCGGAATCGTTCGCGCGAGAATTTCGAGATCGAGCCACAGCGACCATTCGTCCAAATACCGGATGTCCAGCTGCATCCACTCCTCAAACGTTATTGAGTTCCGCCCATTAATTTGCCAGAGACATGTGATACCTGGGCGTACGCTAAATCTTCTTCTTTGCCAATCTTCGTTGAAGCCTTGAAAATCCCTGACCGGCAAAGGTCTTGGACCAACAAGACTCATATCGCCGATGAGAACGTTGAAGAGTTGGGGCAATTCATCAATGCTCGTCCGCCGCAGAAATCTTCCCGTCTTTGTAATGCGTGGGTCATCCTTAATCTTGAAAACGGGGCCATCCATTTCATTCTGCTGTTCAAGCTGAGCCATCATCTTTTCGGCGCCGGGAATCATCGTGCGGAATTTGTAGATATTGAACCGCCGTTTGTTCATCCCAATGCGCTCTTGCCGGAAAAAGACTTGTCCCTTAGCCGAGAACTTAATAACAAGCGACACCACGAGAAAGAGCGGAGACAGCAGCACAAGCAGAGTGAATGCGCCGACAATGTCCAGCGCTCTCTTAATCACCATCGCAAAGCTGTCGTGAGCCTCGGTACAGACATGGTAGGCTCCTTCAAATTCTTCGGTGTTCCAATGAGTGCGCTTCAAATCAAAAACATCCGGGTCAAATCGCAAGATGATTCCATGCTGCTGGCACAATCCTGCCACGCGCGAGGCATGCTCATAGAACGAGCGCAGGGGAAAAAACATGGCTACCTCATCCACTACGTTGGCTCGCAGAAATGCTTCCAATTCGGGAAACTCGCACGCGAGCCGAAATCCGGTTTGACGGAAATCCTCAAAACCGTGCCACGGAGAATCCACGAAGCCCAGCAAGCGTGTCCCATGCTCTGGCCGCGCCTGAATTTTTTGTGCGAAGGCGACCGCACGGGAGTTCGTCCCTAAAATCAGCACATGTCGCAAATTCCTTTCGTTACGGCGAAGTTTCGTCAAAGCGTAGCGAAGAATGAGTCTGGAACAAACCAGCAGGTTTGAGCTGATGGCCCAGAACAAAAGAATGAAACGAGGAGTTGTAATGAAGCGAATGTTCGCGGCCGCGCCAATAGCCACAAGAATTGCAGTTGCGAGCGTTGTTGCTTTAAAAATACTGGAGGTTTCCCGTTGTGATTCGTGACGAGACTGATAAACGCCGCAAAGGGAAAATGCCAAGGACCATCCCAACGCAATCAATCCGAAGAGAAAGCAATTCAGAATGGAAACACGAATGGACAGGAATTCCCGCAAGGAGATACTGCCATCAGCGTAGACGACAAGAATAGTCGTAGACGCGAAGGACAGTACCTGAAGCGCGAGATCAAATGCGCGGAGAAGACCTTCCAAGAAACGGCGACGGACAACGTTCACGTGGACTCACTTCCGTTCAAATGGAATCAGAGAATCTGGTAGATCGCTTCCGGGATGGGAAAAGTGCGCTTGTTCAGGACAGCGCCTAACACTGTTACTTCCGCCGTGCGCAGCTGTTCGACAATTTTCAACGCAGATCCGCGACGGGTCGAATTCGCCTCGAGAATCAAGACAATCCCGTCCGTCAGCTGGCCGAGAGTGGCGGCATCCGCGTAGGAATTGAGCGGGGGCGCATCGATAAGCACATACGCAAATTCACCACGAAGATCCTCAATGCGGGTTTTCATGCTTCGGGAGTTCAAAAAGCCGATGGATTCGCGCGTGATCGTGCCGCGAGGCAGTAAAGCAAGATTGCTTGAACCGGCACACATCGTAAATTCGTGGATTGGTCCCGGTTTGCAAAGAGCATCCACCAACCCAATGGGACTCGATACGCTGTAGCTGCTTGGTTTATCGGAATTGCGAAAGTTCGCATCCACCACGCAAACCGAGGTTCGAACGCTCGCAGAGAGCGCTTTTGCTGCAAGTGCGCAAATCTGGCTGCAGCCATTTCCAGAATCGATTGCGGCGAAGACAACGATACGCCGAGGTGAACTTCCTTGCGACAAGAAGACGCTATGCACCAACTTGAGTGCTTCCTCCTGGGCCGCTCGATTATTGGGAACATGCAGCAGTGCTTGTCCGATTCCAGCCCGCTTCCCCTGCTCCTCAAAAACCGGCTTTCTCATCTCCTCTGCATCGCCGCGATGCGCGCGATCGGCCGGCATGAACGGGGGCAAGACTCCTGTGTCAACGTCGATGTGCAGTTGCTGTAAGAGTTCGAAATTCTTGCTCACAAATCCTCCAGGTTTGGAAAACTGGGTGAAATCGGTAGCTGGTGTTAAAAGCCTACTTAGGAAAGGTCAAAAAGAGTGCGTCCCCCGAAAAAACGCTCTGATCGCCTAGACTGAGTTTGTCTATGCTGCATGTCTGGGAACGGAAGCCAAGACCGGAATAGAGAGCATGTCCGCTACTTCGGCGGGAGTTCTAAATGAAGGGTCAAAATACTCGGCCAGATAACCGGCAGCAATCCCGCCACAAATTCCCAACAGAAATCCAGCAATGCTGATTAGCACGGGGCTATGCGCCGGCGTCACGGGTAGGTTTGGGGCCACGGCGATCGCAACATTTCCGATGTGCATTTTGTCGAGTGCATCGGACGTTCTCTCCTGATCGCGTTTGTTTACGTACAACAAATAAGTGCCCTCATTTGCTTTTGCTTCCCGTTGTAGTGCCGCTTGTTTGACTGCCTTGGCATCAAGGTCAACTCCCTTTGCTTGTAAGTTGCGAATCCCTTCGTTCATGGCGGCGACTGTAGCTTTCTGCGCCATGAGATCCGCTTCCGTTTTGGCCAGGTCCTGCTTGAGCAACTGATAGGTCGGATTGAGGTCCGTCGTGTGGTTTACGTACTGCGCTTTCTCCGCATCCGCGATTGCCGCTTCCGTTTTGGCGATTTCGTCATCCGCTTGGCGCACGAGCGGGTAGGAAGGATCGTATTTCACGGCGAGTTCCGCGCGCTTGACTTTCGCGGCGAGAAGCGTCGCCTGCAGGTTCTGCAGGAGAAGACTCGACGGTGTGGTAACTTCTGAGGTGACAGAACGCTCTGAGGTGCCTGAAAGCTGTTTCTTCAGATTTTCTATCCGCGACTGGTCCGCCGCGACCGCTTCCTGAGCTTGATGCAAAGCCGCGATCGAAGTCGCCGTTTGTTGCGCCATAGAAGTCCTCAGAACATCTGGCGCCGCGACTCCTTCCTTTTGAGCGAATTCGACAAGACGCGCTTCCGAATCAGACAATGCTTTTTGATATTTTTCGGCTTCTTGAGCAAAGAATTCCGATGAGCCGGCCGGACGCTGCAGCTGAACGTGTTTTTCAAGATATAGTTTGCTCAAATTTTGCAGGACGCACGCAGGAGTCTGTGGATCGCCGACGCGGCCATACTTCACTTCAATCACATCAGATGTGGTAATAGCTTGCGCCTTGATTGCCTTTGACAAACTTGTAGCTGCGCTGTCCTGTTTAATTTCTTGCCTTAGCTTGGGATCGTCTGGAAGGAAAACATCTGTGAACGACGAACCCTGACCAAGGCCACAAGCGATGGCAACGTTTCTCAGCATGTCCGGACCTTGCAAGAGAGCAATCTCAGAACTCACTTGATCCATGGTGACCGGCTTGTTGCTGGTAATCGCTGCGCTTTGACCAGCGCTGACAGCGGGGTCAGAGCGTTCTTGTTGGACGACCACCTGCATGCGCGAAACGTAGTATCGCGAAGCCCACATCCATGCGACTGCGAGCGACAAAGCCAAGATGCCTGAAAACACGCCGAGAACGAGTTTGCGGTGGCGAAAGAGTGGTGCCACGAGATCTCGGAGCGTCAGGTTTGGCATCGCTTCTTCGGGTTGCTCGTTTTTGAGGGTTTCTAATTTCACTTTGATCCTTTCTCTGGTTTCACAAATGAGGCCTGTCGTTAACTAAAAAGAAGATGAATAAACCGACGTCCCCACCGAATAGGGGATGTATTTTCGAATCTTCGTGATCGTTTTCTCCGGAACAAAAATCATGTCGCCGGGCCGCATGCCAGCGTCCTCATTTACGTTTCTCCCGTGCAGAAAATCCTTTAGTTTGAGCTGCCTTGCCTGAACCCAACCAGTTGCATCCCGGTGGTATAGATACACTTCTGTCTTCGCAGTCGGCATGAATCCGCCGGCGATCGCGATTGCTTCGGATACCGTGATGTCGGAGCGCAAATCGTACTGGCCAGGCTTTCCCACTTGCCCAGTGACAATAAAATAGGGTCTCTGAAATTCCACGAGGTTGACGTCGACAATCGGCTCATGCAGCACTTTGAAGTACGCGTTTTTTATCGCTTGCGAAACTTCCGGGAGCGTCAACCCGAGAACCGATATGCTTCCGGCGCCCTGCAAACTGATATAGCCATCCGGTTGAACCCTTACCTTTTGATTGAATTCGGTAGAGAGAGGAAATGTAAGCTCCAAAACGTCGGCTCGCTGAATCTTGTAGCGAGGATTGCGTTCCGCGGGCGGAGGAACTTGTACGTCGTTGCCAGTCGGTGCGGTTGCTGGTGCGGTTGGTGCTGGGGACGTCCTCTGCGTTTGTGCTTGCGCGGCCCGAGCATCGGTAGCCGCCATCACCGCAAACAAGAGAAGTGGGGCAATGCTACAAGTTTTCCATGGCCTGAACATAACTTCATCTCCTCAAACTGCTTTGAAATTCCTTGCCTCTCCCTGGGCTACGACTTTGCGCTATACTAAGAACTTTCCAGCCATTTCTCCGATTTCAGGGGAACGTTCCTCGAAATGCTGAATCGACTTACTGGCATACGCGCCGTTGCTGCTGTCTTCGTTGTGTTCTTTCACTTCGGCGAGAGTATCGCGATCCTTTTTCCTTCTTTCGCGGTGCTCCGGCCGCTCTATAAATCCGGAGATATGGGCGTCGATCTGTTTTTCCTGTTGTCTGGATTCATTCTGAGTCTGAACTATTTGGACAGTTTTAAAACTTTCTCCAAGCGTAACTACTTCCAATTCCTGGGCGCACGCCTTGCTCGAATCTATCCAGTGCATTTGTTCACGCTTCTGCTGCTCACGGCCTTCGTCCTGTGGGCGAGGCATTCCAACATCAAAACGAATCTGGCTCACTATTCCGCGTTTACTTGGGTGACCAACGTTTTTCTCGTTCAGGTTTGGCCGGGTTTCAACCGAGGATTGACTTGGAACTTTCCTTCCTGGTCCATCAGCGCGGAGTGGTTTGCTTATTTGCTGTTTCCACTCTTTTCAATCGGAAGCGCAAGAACAAAGCGGCCGTTGCAATGGGGTTGTTTGGCGCTGCTTCTGTACGCTATTCCCTCCGCTTTGGGCCTTGAGGAAAATTCTGTGCGCTGGGCGTTGCTTCGTGTCAGCTCGGAATTTCTCGCCGGATGTTTTTTGTTCCGCCTGTATCGCAGTGGATTCGTTTGTCCAATTCGCCCCTGGCTTTCTGGTCTCCTCTGTATTTCCATCTGCTCCATTTGCTCGGGCTATGGTATTTCCAGGGCGTGCAGTTTGCCTTTCTTCGCGCTACTCATTTGGGGATTGGCGACCTATCAGGAAGGCTTTCTCTCGGGTCCGATTGCCGTGTATTGGGGAAAGGTATCTTATTCCCTGTATATGACGCACGGCCTTTGCCAAATCGTTTTGAACCGCGCACTCCCTGTTGCGAGATTTGAGTCGGCCTCAGTGCTCATACGCGCCGAAATCATACTTGCTTATGGTTTTGTCGTACTCGTCTCCGCCGTGCTGACTTATCATTTGGTTGAAGTGCCCGCCAGGCAATGGTTACATCCCTCACTGAAAGGGAAACCTCTTGCTACGCCTGCTGTTGATGTTCTTCAAACAAATGCGAAGCAGTCCGCCTAGATCCGATAATTGGGCCGTTTCGTTTCTTCTCGCCACCATCTTGGCTTCACTCTCGCCTAATCAGTAGAGATGGATTGCGTCGGGAGTTTGATCAATTGGCCTCGATGGAGGACTTCATACGGATCGCGAATTTGCGGATTCACAGCCCTAATTTTTCGCACCGTGGTCCAATCCGCCCGGCCATATTTCTCCAGCGCGAATTGGAATAGCGTTTCTGTTCTGTTTACTTGAACGGTGGTTGGTCTATCGAGCGTTTTGTATCGGTCGGATCTCATCTTTCTTTTTGATCCAGAATTCCTTTGCCTCGCGGAAGCCGGCCGCTTAGCTGGAGAAGGAGGGCTATCCGGCGGAACTTTGAAAGCTCCTTCATCGTTGCCAGACGGCAAATGTGGTTTTGTTTCCAGGTCGTTTTTGGCTGGATCAGGCGGCTCAGCAGCTTGCGCAATGGGCGCAGGAATCTGCGGTTGACCAAGTTGTGTGTCCGGCTTGGGCAAACTGTCTGTAGGTGCCGGGACCTTTTCCGACACAGTAGTTTTGAGCCAGTTCGTGAGATAAGCAGGAGATAAACCAGCTCCAAACACCAAGTACACAGCCAAAAACAAAACGCTGCACGCAAATGCCGCGGAACCTATCTTCACGGCAGAAAGTCTCTTCCTCGACCGGCGATAATCCGAGCCCGGGTAGAATCCCGGCGCATGGTCAATCGGCTCACTCCAGGTCGGAAAATCCGCGGAGATCTTGTCATTCAAAACGTGCTGTTCGTGCTGCCGGGATACTGGCGCAAAAGCAGAATACTGACCGCGCTCAAGTTCCAGCGAACGCGCGGCCGCATGAGCGATCGACAGATCTACAGCCTTTTTCTTTGCCGAGCAACTAAGCGACAACGAATGAAAACAAAGATTGTTTATGACTCTGGGGATTCCTTCGCTTGTTTGTGCAATAAACTGTATCGCTTCGTAAGTGAAAAGCGGTTGTCCTTCGTAGCCGGCAAGCTTCAACCGATGGTCAATGTAGTCTGCAGTCTGGCCGAGGGTGAGAGGTGCAAGCTCGACTACAACAGAGAGGCGTTGCCGCAACTGGGCGAGCTTGGCGCCGCTCATCTTTTGTGCCAATGCGGGCTGACCGGCGAGAATTATGTGGAGCAATTTGGCATCCGGCTTTTCGAAATTGGATAAAAGCCGAAGCGATTCAAAAGCATCATCGGACAGGTTTTGAGCTTCGTCGATTACAACAACCACTTGGCGGTTGTCTTTTGACTCTCGCATCAACGCAGCGTTTAAGGCTTTCTGCATTGAGGGCCAATCTTCAACGCAAGGATCAGCATCCAGGTCGTGTAAGAGTGAAGACAGAATTTCCCGAGAATCTCCATGTGTTTGAAAAAGGAATCCAGTTCGCGCGGAGTCTTTAAGAAGATCAAGCAGCTTAAATAACAGGGAGGTTTTTCCCATGCCGGGCTTCGCAATGAGGGCGGAAAATCCCCGGCGTTCTTGCACCGATGACAAAAGGGCTGAGAACGCGGACTCGTGGGACGCACCAAAATACAAGAAATGCGGGTCAGGCGTTACTCCGAACGGCTGTCGCTTTAGTTGGTAGAAGTTTAGAAACATAGTAGTTGCCGATTTTCGCTCATCGACAGAACGAGTTCAGTCTCAATGGCTCCCGTTCATAAGCAGCGCTGATGGTGCAGGCAACATGGCCGCCCTCCCCGCGACTTCGGAAAGGACAGATGTAAGAGGCCGGCGGATAGGCTCGATTTCATTTGACTGAATTTCCACGCTTGCCGACCGACCCAGAATTTCAATGGAAATTACCAGCCGAGCTCCATCTTTCCGTCTTTGAAAAATACCCTCGACTCCCATTAAGGGCCCGCAGATCACGCGCACGCGCTCTCCCTCCAGCAGAAATGGAATTGGCTCCAACGAAATGGCGTGATCCACCGCTCGGCGAATTCCTTCGATTTCGTGCTGACCAATCGCCGCCGGAGTTCTTCCTGTACAAACTATTGAATGGACGCCTGGCGTTGCCAAAACGCATATCTGCCTCTCTAGCCCTCCCTGAATAAATACGTATCCGGGGAATACGGGCAACACTATTTCTTTTTTCCGATCTCGCCACTGGTGCATTTCGGTGTATGTCGGACAAAGAACTGTAAATCCATGCAACTCGAGATGCCTGGCAACTTTTCGCTCGTGCTGATGGCGCGTGTACAAAGCAAACCAACTTTCGCAAAAGTCATTCGGTTTTTCCGCTGTACCCGTCATTTGCATAAAGCTTCGCCCTGTGACTCACAGTGTCACTTTGTTTAAACAAAGTGGCACTCACCCTTGAGCTTCCCAAAAGTGTTCGTCCTCAAATTACTGGCCCTAAAGCCGGCCGTAAACTTGCTCCCCTCAACTAGGCTTGCGAAAAATGGTTCTCCGAGCATTGATCGCAAATCCCCACTGGTTTTCCCGGCCGCTCGGGGTCTCAAGCCTGATTACTTCGCCAGTCATTTCCAAAACCAGGGGTGCGGCCCCAGCCTGCGAAGCCGGTAAGCGCATCACCAATTCCATAGTTATTCCGAGCGCGGGCAACATACGCGTGAATATAAACGCTCCACCTTCACTGATGTCTCGGCTCCTAGCCTTAACTCTCTCGTTTTTCCCTGTTGACGTTTTTTTCAGAAATTCCATTGGAACTCGAATCGGGTAGCGAATGTGTCTTCGCCTGTGGAATTCCTGAATGACGCCTTCCTTGCCCGGCACAACCAGAGGGCTGGAGGAAATGAAAGAGGTTCTCGTTTGTCGTACGCGATGTTCCACGGCTTCAAAGTAGTTCTTGCGGATTTTTTGTACAAGAGAAGGAAAGTGTGACTGCTTAGGTCAAATTGTCTCAGTAATTTTCCAGGTATAGCCGTCTCATAACATTTTCCCAACACTACATGAAAAACCGGATGTTAGAGAATCCAGTTCGCGACAATACTACTGAAGTGGAAAGAGCCTAGATGCAGGTACAGAGTATAGGAACAAAAATACTCATCGGTAGCTTAGTCATTTTCCGTTGCCGATCATTATGGCATTCGAAATGCTCGACTTATGGAAGGGAAATCGCAGAGGAAATAGGGAACGGTCTAAATGCGAATGAGCCGTACCAATGAGCTTTGTAGGACGAGAGTTATGAAAAATTTCTATCCTAACGCGACAAAAATGAGTGCGATCTTTACTCACGAAATCTTGTACTGTTGCGCTTGTGAGACAGTCTTGCAAACTCGGGAAGGTGCTATGTAAGATTTTCATGCAATCCTTTTGTCGGAGCTTGTTGTTTAGGGCGGTATTTTTTACCGAGTTTTCGATAATGCTCCGCGCGGCCCGTGCCCTCCTTGAAACTCTTCACCTGAGTGAGAACGTTCCAGCCTTTAAGCAAATTGCCCGCCCCATACTCGTCGGAAGGTTTGGTCATGCAACGAGCAAATGAGCAAGAAAGTTCGATCAGTGTCTTGGTTGCGGAATCGTGCTTGATGAGTTGCGAGCTTCTTGTTACCGCGCTCGAGCGTAGCCGCTATCCAATCTCCGTCGCCGCTTCCGCGACGGACAGCGAGGAAGTTCTCAGACAATACTCTTCATCAAATCCCGATGTGTGCATCATTGGCAGTGACCTCAAAGATGGCGCCCATTCGGGTTTCGGTGTAACGCGCGAGCTTCGCTCTCTAAGCCCAAATGCCCGTGTCATTCTTTTGTTGGAGTCTGAACAGCGCCAATCCGTTCTTGAAGCATTTCGATCCGGAGCGGTAGGAGTATTCTCTCGCGAAGAGCCATTTGAGACTCTTTGCAAGAGCGTCCGAAAGGTACATGAGGGCCAAGTCTGGGCCAGCAATCGCCAACTGCACTATCTAGTGGAATCACTGACGGAATCGGGCACACCAGCTACAGAAGATAAGGGCGTTCAGCTCTTAACGAAGCGCGAAAAGGAACTCGTTCACCTAGTGACCGAGGGCCGCACAAATCGCGACATTTCGCGCGAACTTGGACTGAGCGAGCACACTGTTCGAAACTACTTATTCCGAATCTTCAATAAGCTCGGCACATCAAACCGACTAGAACTTGCTTTGTACGCAATACACCAGAAATCTCAAGATCGCGACCAGCTCACGCCGGATGAATCCTAGTAAAAATCGGTTGGGAGAATGTTTCTGAGGTTTGGCAAAGAGTTGCCGAGCGCTAGATCCATCTAATTCAGAGCTGGACTGTGGATTTTTCAGACACGGTTCGGGTCGAAGCTGCCTGCGGCAAATTCGATCTCTCTAGAAGCGTACAGGGATTCTGCGAAAACAAGAGGCGGTTTTCGCAGAACCCCCGACACCTATGCTTGGTTGGTCTGCGATTACTGGCTGACGTGAACGCTGATCGCCACGTTGCTGCTGCCATCCTGACGATAAGTGACATCAGCATTGGCGCCAACTTGCAGCTTGCCGTCCACCGTCGTGTTCTTGTCGATGAGGAAAGTCATGTTCTTCTGACCGCCGTTTTCCTTCATCAATTGCTGTCCCTGATTTGAAGCGGTGCCCGATGCAACAGTGAGAGAAAAGGAAGACTTATCAACCGATGCAATCTTCCCCGACACTGTCTGCGTCTGAGCGGCCGGTTGCTGGCCAGCTTCCTGGTGTGTTGTGGTGTTTGCCACAGAAGGCAATACGCTCACAGCCGCCACAAGGAATAGACCTGTCAACACGGAAAAAACTACACGCGATACGTTTTTCATCGCCAACGCCTCCTAGATTTTGACTGGTACTGGGAGCAGTGCAGAAATTCGGCCACTTCCGAAGAGATTGCGAGGATTCACATATCTTCTTTTAAATAAGGGTCTTATGAAATGTGAGCAGCTCTGAAGAGTCCCAAGCTGGAAGTACTGGGACCGGAAAACTCTTCACTGTTAGTTTCGAATCTTCTCGTTTTCACTTTTTTTCAGTGTTAGGTACGAGTTTAAAAGATGGATCCGCAGAGAATTTAAAACTCTGCAGTGGAAAAATTTGGATACAGCAAACTACTTATGCGCCGCGCTGAGTGAACGACCATTGACCACAGCAGGTGGAGGAGATACATCGTTCTTTTTTGATATGGGCACAGGCTGATTCCCACTGTCCACAAAAGAAGGATTCAGCGAAGCCGTTAGCTGAAAGAGTTTCCCGCCATCATTTATACCTGTGACTAACAACTCGTACCGAAATCCGTCCGGATGGTTTCGACTTCTCAGGAGAGCAAACAGTCCGCGTACTTCCGAATCAGCATGGATTACAATTTCATCCCTGGAAACAAGGGGCGAAGTAACCAAACCGTGAAATTCCGCGCCATCACGGGTCACATCGGAATCGACCGGATCCAGAATCTTGATACTGAGAAGAGTTCCCTTCGGAAATTGATCGAGAAGATTTCCGTTTGCAGGGTTTAGTCGCGTCTGAAGGTAAAACGTCAAGACCGTGCCGGCTGGAACGTGGACGGGCCTAATGTTGGAACTGGTGCTCTGGGCCTGCACAACACCTATTGTCACAGTGAGATAGCACACGACCGCGAGGACGAGACGACGCATCGGCTGGGACCCCTTCCTGCAGAAAATGTAAATTTTAGTCTAGGTGTGTGTTTTTTAGCCGTCAACGCCAAAAAAATGCTCCTGCATCGAATCCGGCAGCGGACCCTCTCCCAACAACTCCGCGAATTGCAGAGCGCTGGTATCGTTGAGCGTACCGTTTATCCGGATACGCCTCCGCGAATCGTGTACGCCGTTACCCCTCTCGGAAAGTCTCTGCGGCCGTTGCTGGACGCGATGTGCCATTGGGGTAAGTCCCACTCGGGCTGCTATGGCGTTGAAAAAGCTCCGGGCTTCCGATCGGCAGCAATAGGGCCGTTTCCTCTTTTTGGGCTTTTTTCCCCGCATCGAATTGCCTGCGTGCTGAATCCAAATGTCAGAATCTCGACGCAAATCGCAGCGCGGTTGCTCCGATGCGCATAGGGGAGAGACAACCATGACGACACGCCCGCCACTTCCACCGTTTTCCAAGGAGAGTGCCATTCAAAAAGTTCGCTTGGCCGAGGATGGTTGGAACTCGCGCGATCCGGAAAAAGTAGCCCAGGCATACTCAGTGGATTCCCACTGGAGAAACCGCGCAGAATTCGTGAACGGAAGAGCGGAGATCGTTGCCTTCCTGACACGCAAGTGGGCGAAAGAACTGGATTACCGGCTAATCAAAGAGCTTTGGGCGTTTCATGAGAAACGCATCGCGGTGCGTTTTGCTTACGAGTGGCACGATGACTCGGGGAATTGGTACCGATCGTATGGAAACGAAAATTGGGAATTCAACGAAGATGGCCTGATGCAGTGGAGGTTTGCCTGCATCAACGACCTTCCCATTAGAGAATCAGAACGCAAGTACCACTGGCCGCTCGGCCGTCGTCCTGACGGGCATCCTGGATTGAGCGACCTTGGATTCTGAAGCGATTTCCAGAACATTGGCTTGAGGAGCAAAATGATGATCGAGGAATCGAGAGTCGGAACTTCTCGCCGCCAGTTTCTCGCTACCGGAGGAATGACTATAGCGGCGGCGTATCTTGCGCCGGGAAACCTCTTCGGTCAGTCGGACAATCTCGTTGTAAATGCATTTCAGGAAGCTGCTAAGGCGAAAATCACCGTCCAAGCGCTCCGCCGCAACGTCAGTGTACTGCTGGGAGCCGGTGGAAACATCGCGGTTCTAACCGGCGCCGACGGAAAATTGCTTGTCGATGCGGAAATCGTCACTGCGCGTCAACAGGTTTCCGAAGCTCTAGCGAGCATCAATGCAGACCCCATCAAACAACTAATCAACACTCACTGGCATTTCGATCACACGGGGGGAAACGAATGGCTTTACAAGGCGGGAGCAAGCATTCTGGCGCGAGAGAATACGCCAGCGCATTTGTCGCCTTGGTGTACAAGGGCGTCTAAGCGGATAGTAACAAGGACTGGACAAGCTCAAAAAGCGCGACTTACTCCTTGCTAGCCACAAGCACGACGAACGAACCTGGCTTCATCTTTCCGCGTCGCTCTCCGGGAGCGGGGGGATCAAATTCCCCTGCTGGGAGAAAGATTTTGTGTGTCTTAAGGTCGAGTCCCATGGTCCGTGCAGATTTTTTCGTTGGAACGTTCGCGACCACCGTGTATTTGTCCGGCGAGTCTTCGTGAGCCACGGTAACGTTGCCGTCCCCGGTTGAAGCAAAGGCGAAGCCTGTTCCCGGATCGAAGGCGTTGGCGTCCACTCCGTCGCCAATAGGCACGGTGGCGACGACTTTCCCGTTGTCCGCGTTGATCACGGCCATTAGTTTGTTACCGCAACCGACAAAGAGACGGTGCGTCTTGAGGTCACCAGCCAATCCAGATGGCTCTTCACACGGAGCCAGAGGCCAGCGATGTAACACAGCGAGCTTTTGCGCGTCGAAATGGACGAGTTCGGATTTGTCTTCAAGGTTTACAAAAATGGTTCCGTCGCCGGCTGCAACCGCGAATTCGGGTTTGCCACCGAGGGCGAGAGTTCCCACTACCGTTCCGTCTGCGGCGTTGATGGCGGTCGTATCCTGGCTGCGACCATTCATCGTGAAGACGTGCTTTGTTGCAGGATCGTAGATGATGGCGTCGGGATTCGTTCCTGTCTTCACCACGCCCAGGACTTTTGCAGTTTTTAGATCGAACATAGTCGCGGTGTTCGCGCGGCCGTTGCTGGTATAGCCGCGGCCAGCATCGGGAGCGATGGCGATGCCGTGCACGCCCTGCGTATCCGGAATATCACCAACGACGGAATCGTTATCGGCATCGAGAATGACGACATGAGAGCCGTGCGAGACATAGACGCGCCGCGCGGCGCTGTCAACTGTCACGTAGTCCCACCCTTCGTCTCCTCCTACCGCAATGGTTTTCGTGACGCGATATTTGCCAGCCCCCGATTGGGCAGCACCCAAATTGACTGCGAATGCCACGATAGTGATGAGAAGAAGCGAACTCAATAAGAGTGAAGTCCTGTATTTTTGCATGGCGGCGTGATGACTCCTTCCTTACTAATCGTCCTTGAACCAGTCATATGGACCAGTACTGTCTAACTGTTTAAAGATAAACAGAGCATTAATTCGAGTGAACTGCGGGTAGCCGAACGCGGCCAGTTCTCCTTGCTGCAAAGTTTGGAATCGGGATTATGATTTCGGTGTGCGAGTGTTGCTGGTAGAAGATGATTCTCGAATCGCGCATTTTGTAGCGAAAGGACTGCGGGAACAGTCCTACGCTGTGGATGTCGTCCGTTCCGGCGAGGAAGCGTTGTACCAAGCGGCCATCAACACCTACGACCTGATCATTCTAGACGTGATGATTCCTGCGCCGGACGGTTTCGCGGTCTGCAAGGAGTTGCGGAACACTGGGCTGCGAATGCCGATCCTGATGTTGACGGCTCGCGATGCGGTCGAAGACCGGATTGAAGGTCTGGACCGCGGGGCCGACGATTACCTTACGAAGCCGTTTGAGTTTCGCGAGCTACTGGCTCGCTTGCGGGCCTTGCTGCGGAGGCCGGGCGGCCTGCAACCTGCGCAGTTGGTCGTCGCTGATCTGATTGTTGATACGGCGGGGCAGACAGTGTCGCGCGCTGGCAAAACGATCCCGATGACGGCGAAGGAATATGCTCTGGTCGAATTTCTTGCTCGTAACGCGGGTCGCGTTGTGGGACGTGCGGAAATTGCTGAGCACGTCTGGGATGAGGAGTTTGATCCGTTCTCGAACTTGATTGAAGTCTATGTAAACCGGGTACGGCGGAAGATTGATTCGGGAGGAGTGACACCTCTTCTTCACACAAGGCGCGGCGCGGGCTATGTGCTCTCGCTGAATGCAGCTGCCGCGGAAGCAAAACCAGCTGCCGCACGGAACCGTGGCGATGCTTAACTCAGTACGCATTCGCCTAACACTCTGGTACACCGCCGCCATGACGATTGTGCTGGTCGTACTCGCGGGTGCCACGTATTTCGTTCTTCGCGAGAATGTCGTGCGGCGCGCCGATGCGAATGCCATGGAGCTTGCCGACTCTTTCCTTACCACAGTCAACGCGGAGCTAGGCGACGCGACGAAGCCAGACAGTGTGGACGATGGAATTGCGGCTGCGATTTCGGAACATCGTTTTCGGGACGTTGTCTTTGTAGTTTTCGATCCGCAGGGTGATCTTTTAGGATCTTCAGAAAACGACCGTCTACAGGGGCGCTCGGAGTATCCAACTCGTCAAACTCTCGCTGCTTCGTTGCGCCCTCTTGCGTCGGCGCCAGACACGTTCCACTTCGTCCGCGTGGGCGAGCATCAATACCGGGGCTACGTGCGGCACTTCTCCATTGATCAGCAGGGCGCAACGCTAATCGTTTTGCAATCGCTTCATCGGCAAAACGAATTCCTCGAAACACTCGCAGGCACTTTTGGAATCGTCATTCCACTGGCAATTCTTCTGGCCGGTGCCGGCGGTTATCTTTTGGCGCGGCGAAGTCTTTCGCCCGTGGTCACGATGAGTGCGCAAGCGAGCCGCATCGGCTCGGAGAATTTGTACGAGCGCCTGAAGGTGCGAAATCCGCGCGACGAGCTCGGACATCTTGCCGCTTCATTCAATGAGCTGCTCGACCGGCTCAATGAATCGTTCGAGCGGCAGAGACGATTCGTGGCGGATGCCTCACACGAACTGCGAACGCCCGTAGCCATCCTGTGCGGAGAGGCGGAAGTTACTCTGGCGCAGGAAAAACGCACAGAACAGGAATATCGAGAGTCTCTGCAAATTTTGGGCGAAGAAGCGAAGCGACTTAAACATATTGTGGAAGATTTGTTTACGCTTGCGAGAGCGGATGCCGGCCAGCATCCCCTTGCGCCGAGCGACTTTTATCTCGACGAACTTGCAGCGGAGTGTTCCAAGAATGTGAGAACGCTCGCTTCCGCAAAGCAGATTGCAGTCTCCTGCGAATCCTCGGGAGAGTTTCCCATCCATGCGGATGAATCGTTGCTGCGCAGGATGTTGATGAACCTGCTCGATAACGCCATCAAGTACACGCCACAGGGCGGCTCGGTGTCGCTGTGCTGCGCGGAGGAAAACGGGCATTACCGTGTGAGCCTGCAAGATTCCGGTCAGGGAATTCCGGTAGAGCTGCAGCCCCGGATCTTCGAGCGGTTTTTCCGGGCGGACAAGGCGAGATCGCGCGGCGAAACCGGTAGCGGCGGCGCGGGGCTCGGTTTGACGATTGCTTCTTGGATCGCCGGAGCGCATGGTGGAAGGCTTGAGCTGACGCGCTCGACTCCCCAAGGCAGTTTGTTTACTGTATTCCTGCCAAAAACATCCTCGTAATGGTTAATCTTGCGTTTATGTTCCCGTCGTTAGCGTGTTCTTTTGAGTGGTCGAACTGTCTTCAGTAGGCTGTGGAGAAGAGCATGTATTCGCTGCAACAATTTCTCAATCGATTTTGTCGGTGTGCGCCGCTTGTCCTGGTGCTGGCTGGTTCTCTAGCAGCTCAGCAGAACGCAGCTACTTCGCCGGTCAGTCCCATTCGTTTGACGCTTACAGATGCTTTGGAGCGAGCACGGCGCAACAGTGTCACCTACCAGGCCGCCGTTATGGAGGCGGGCATCGCGCACGAAGATAAAAAACAGGCCATTGCCGGTTTGCTGCCCAGCGTGAACTACAACAACTCCGCAATCTACTCACAAGGAAATGGAGTAGGAAACCCTGTAAGGTTCATCGCAAACAACGCCGTACACGAATACATCAGCCAGGGAAACGTGCACGAAGTCCTGGACGTCGCAGGTTTCGCTGGAGCGCGGCGCGCGGCGGCAGCAGCCTCTGCTGCCAGGGCACGCGCAGAAATCGCCTCGCGAGGTTTGGTGGTGACTGTCGTGCAGAGTTACTACGCCGCCGCGGCCGCACAGAGAAAACTCGAAGCGGCGCAGAAAGCCGCGGATGAGGGCGAGAATTTTTTGAAGTTGACGCAAGGTCTAGAACACGGCGGCGAAGTAGCGCATTCCGATGTGATCAAGGGCGAGCTGCAAGTGAATGAGCGACGTCGGCAGCTGCAAGAAGCACGGCTCGCACTTCTGAACGCGCGTCTCGATTTGGCGGTCTTAATTTTTCCGGACTTCAACGACAACTTCGAACTCGCCGAAGATTTACACGCGAATCTGCCATTGCCAACGCTTCCTGAAATCCAGGCACGCGCGGCGCGCGACAATCCGGATATTCGTGCCGCGCTTGAAACGGTGAAAGCGGCGGGGCACAGCGTCGCTGCCGCGCGTGCCGGATACCTGCCCGCTTTGAATCTCGATTATTTTTACGGAATCGACGCCGAGCATTTTGCAACGAGAACGGATGGCATTTCGAATCTTGGCTCTTCCGCCGTCGCGACCTTGAACATTCCGATCTGGAACTGGGGAGCGACGCAAAGCAAAGTGAAGCAAGCTGAACTGCAACGCGACCAGACAAAGCGCGAGCTGTCCCTGGCGCAAAGAAAGCTGCTCGCTGAACTGCAGTCACTGTATGCAGAAGCGCAGACCGCTTCCGATGCGCTGATGAGCTTGCAGCGTTCCGCTGAGCTGGGCGCGGAGAGTCTCCGTCTGATTACACTGCGCTACAAGAACGGTGAATCGACAGTGCTCGAGGTTGTGGACGCCCAGAATACGGCGATGCTCTCCGATGCGGCCTACCAGGACGGCGCTGTGCGCTACCGCGTTGCGCTTGCCAATCTGCAAACACTGACGGGAGCGCTGACCACCCAATGAACAACGTTGCAGGCAATTACAGCCGAAGGCGAGAACGTGCTTGGCTGACGTCCTTGCTGGCGTTGACCTTGGCGGGATGTGGCGTGACGCAGAAGGAGAAGGAGCCGGTCGTCAGTGTGGAAGTGACGCCCGCCGAAAAGACTTCCATCTCGCAAATAGTGACGGCCGAGGCAGTCATTTTTCCTCTGAAGCAAGCGACAGTAGCCCCAAAAATCACCTCCACGATTGCGGACTTCAAGGTCCAACGCGGCAGCCGAGTGAAGAGAGGACAACTGCTCGCCGTACTTGAGAACAAAGACCTGGCCGCGCAAGCGGAAGCGAGCAAAGGGGATTTCGAACAGGCCGATGCGAACTATGTGATTGCAATTAACGCCGGGCTCCCGCAGCAAATTCAGAAAGCAGAGCTCGATGCCGCGGCCGCGAAAGCCGCATTCGAAGCGGCGCAAAAGGTGTACGACAGCCGGAAGGATTTGTACCAACAGGGCGCAATTCCTCGCCGTGATCTGGATTCGGCGGAAGTCGCTCTGGCGCAAGCGCGCAGCCAGAATGAACAGGCACAGAAACAGCTTGCGGACCTACAGCGGATCGGCAAAGACCAGCTGAGAAAAGCGGCCCAGGGGACCAAGGAATCCGCCGAGGGCCACTATCACGCCGCCGCGGCTCAATTGAGCTATTCGGAAATTCGCAGCCCCATCGATGGAGTCGTTACGGACCGCCCGCTGTACGTTGGCGATCTGGCGACGGCAAATCAGCCGATCCTGACGGTGATGGACACGTCGAGCCTCGTCGCGAAGATGCACATTCCACAGTCCGAAGCTGTCTTGTTAAAGGTTGGCGACGCAGCGGAAATTAAAGTGCCCGATGTCGAAAAGGCGATCAAAGGCCGCGTCAGTTTAGTCAGCCCGGCGCTCGATCCGGGTAGCACAACGATTGAGGTATGGGTCGAGGCGCGTAAGCCGAATCCCGCGTTGAAGCCGGGGATGACCGTAAGTGTCGAGATGACAGCCAAGACGGTGAAGGATGCAATCGCGGTGCCGACTGGGGCTGTTTTCAAGAATTCAAACGGTGCTTATTACGTTCTTCTCGCGGGCGCAGACAAAAAAGCGCACCAGAAAGTGGTTCAGCTCGGCGTGAAGGACGCGGAGCGCACACAAATCGCGAGCGGCATCAGTGCAGGCGACCCGGTGATTACATCGGGAGGCTACGCCATTCCTGATGGCACTGCGATTCAGATTGAGAAGCCATCCGCGCCGGAAAAGAGCGAAGCGGAAACTCCTGCAGCGAAGCCCGATACGCAGAAGAAAACTGCCACTACTCCGGCGGCCAAGGATCAGGAGTAGGCGCGCGTGGCGATCTCAACGAAAGCCGGCAGCGCTACGCCGTGGTTTGAAAGATTGTCCCGGCCCGTGCTGTTTCTGACGATCAGCCTTGCAGTTGTCGGCGCGTACTTGGCTTTCTCGATCCCCGTTTCCGTATTTCCCAACACGGATTTCCCGCGGATTGTCGTCGGCGTGGATAACGGCGTAATGCCGATTGACCAGATGCTGGTGACCATAACGCGGCCGCTGGAGGAAGCGGTGAACAGCGTGCCCGGACTCCAGAAAGTCACTTCCGTGACGAGCCGTGGAACTGCGGAGGTCGATCTATATTTCGACTGGAAGTCGGACATGATCCTTACCCTGCAGCGGGTGGACGCGGTTGTGGCGCGGCTGCAGGCGGAGCTGCCTCCGACGGCGAAGGTGGAGACGCATCGTCTGACGTTCGCGGTATTTCCGATCATTGGCTACAGCCTGACTTCGGAAACGATTCCTCAAAACAAACTCTGGGAAATCGCAACCTACGATCTAAAGCCACGAATGAATCGGCTTGACGGCGTCGCGACCGTGATCATCCAGGGCGGACGTGTTCCGGAGTTCCAAGTTACTCCGGATCCGGCCCGGCTTCTGGCTGCGGGTGTCACCGTGCAGGACATACTCGACGCGGTACGCCGGACCAACATGATCGATTCACCGGGTCTCATCGAGCACGAACATCAACTTGTGCTCGGATTAATCAGCGGGCAGGTGCGTACTCCGGAACAAATTGCGCAGATCGTCGTGAAGACTTCCACAGCGGGCGTACCCATTCGTTTGGGAGACATTGCAAAGATCGCGCCATCAACTGCACCTGTCTATACGGTAGTGACGGCGAATGGAAAACCCGCGGTCTTGCTGAACGTGGACCGCCAGCCGGAAAGTAACACGTTGCAAGTCGCGAACGAGGTTCACGCGCTCGTTCAGGAGCTTACGCCGACGCTGCCGACAGGAGTGCGTCTCGAACCGTTCTACGATCAGTCCACCATCGTCCACGATTCCATCGCGAGCGTCCGTGACGCAGTGCTGCTCGGCATCGTGCTTTCGTCCATCATCCTCGTATTGTTCTTGCGCGACTGGGGAACCTCTCTGGTCGCCGGCTTGGTCATTCCGGTCACATTGCTTGTGACGTTCATCGTGCTCAGAGTAACCGGACAAAGTTTCAACCTGATGACACTAGGAGGACTTGCCGCGGCCGTGGGATTGGTCATTGACGACGCGATTGTCGTTCTTGAAAACGTCGTCTTGCACCGGGACGCGGGCCAGAACCGTTTCGAGGCCATCCAGAGCGCTTTGCGTGAGCTCACGGTGCCGCTCATCGGCTCGACGATTACGCCAATCGTCGTGTTTCTGCCCCTCATTAGCATCACTGGAGTTACCGGAAGCTTCTTTCGGGCCTTGGCCGTCACAATGACGGTTTCTCTTTTTACTTCCTTGATTCTCGCTCTGACCTGGACTCCGACGCTTAGCCTCTACCTGGTTCGTAGAAAAGACACGGGCACTCCGGAAGA
This sequence comes from Candidatus Sulfotelmatobacter sp., assembly GCA_035567915.1. Taxonomy (GTDB): domain Bacteria; phylum Acidobacteriota; class Terriglobia; order Acidiferrales; family UBA7541; genus Acidiferrum. Next base: position 49,212 of record DATMPA010000038.1, read on the forward strand.
AGCGCTAGCCAAAGGGGCCCCCGACGCCGCCACGCTGCTGGCTGCGGAGGAGGCGCATCTTTCCGGCTTTTTCGGACGAGTGGTTGAATTTTACGGGCGCGTGATGCAGGCCGTGCTCAACAGGCCTTGGACCTTGGTGGCCAGCTCCTTGGCGATTGTCGCCCTCGCTGTGCTTTGCTACAACCTACTGGACTCCGAACTTCTCCCCGGAATGGATGAAGGCGGATTCATTCTCGATTACTTCACGCCGCCCGGCAGTTCACTCGCCGAATCCAATCGCATCTTGAATCACCTCGAGGAGATTCTTCATGCCACGCCTGAGGTGGAGACAACTTCGCGCCGAACAGGATTGCAGCTTGGGCTTGCATCGGTCACCGAAGCGAACAACGGTGATTTTACAGTGAAGCTCAAAAGCAAGCGGGATCGTGACGTGGAGGAAGTCATTGCAGAACTTCGCGCAAAGATTGAAGAAGAAGAACCGGCAACCAAAGTGGAATTCATACAATTGCTGCAGGACATGATCGGCGATTTGACCAGCCAACCCGAGCCCATCGTGATCAAACTTTTCGCGCAGGATGGAAACCTGCTAAATGACACCGCTCCCAAGTTAGCTGACGCCATCGGAAAAGTTCCTGGTGTCGTCGACGTTCTGAACGGAGTCGAAAATACGGTCAGCGGTCCCGCGGTTACATATCAGGTTAATCCTACGGTTGCCGCGCGTTCTGGCTTTACGGCGGAAGAAGTGGCGATCGACGCCGCGGCGGTACTCGAAGGCGAACCCGCAGCCACTCCGGTCGTTCTGAACGACCGGGCCTACACGATCCGCGTTCGCTTTCCTGACCAAAGCCGGGCCTCGCTCGATCAAATGAGCAACACACTGTTGACCAGCTCGACGGGCCGCACGGCGACGTTAGGGTCGCTCGCCACCATCGTCAACAACCCGGGCGAAACGGAAATCCGGCGCGAGAATCTCCAGCGGCTTGTGCAAATCACGGGGAGATTTGAAGGCGTGGGTCTTGGAAAAGGAATGAGCGCCGTACAAAAAGCGGTGAACGATTTTCATCTGCCACGATCGATCCGCGTGGAATACGGCGGTCAATATGCGGAACAGCAAAAATCATTCAAGGATTTGCTCTTTGTTCTCGTTCTCGCGCTTCTGCTTCTATTTATCGTTCTGTTGTTCGAGTTCCGGACGTTCTCTGCGCCCGCCTCGATTCTTGCTTCGGCTTTGCTTTCCACGTTCGGTGGATTTCTCGCGCTGCTCGCAGCCAGGAATACGTTTAATGTCGCGTCGTTCATGGGCATGATCATGGTTATCGGGATCGTGGCCAAGAACGGCATCTTGCTGCTGGATGCCGAGCATCGCTTCCGCGACCTCGGTTTTCCACCCGAAGAGGCAATGATCCAAGCGGGGCGCCGCCGTTTGCGTCCGATTGCGATGACGGCTCTCGCGACCATTGCGGGAATGCTTCCTTTGGCATTTGCGATCGGGTCCGGTTCGCAGATGCTGCAGCCACTGGCCATTACGGTGATCGGCGGCCTCCTAAGCTCGATGATCCTTTCGCTTATCTTCACGCCGGCGATTCACTACTACCTGCAACCTGGCAGAGCCTCCGCGGTCTCTGAGCAAGCCTGAGAACAAAATGCGAAAGTTGGCTGAAACAAGGTAGTCATCGCACGTTTACAGCGGTGTCACACACGTCGAACTAAGCTCCGACTGGGGGATTCCTTGAATATTCTGGTCGTAGAAGACGACGCTGAATTGGCACAGCTATTGGCGCAAGGCCTTCGCGAGGAAACCTACGAAGTTGACATTGCGCGGGATGGTGTCACTGCCCTCGAACTTTCCCGAGCCAATTCGTTCGACGTAATCCTGCTAGACGTCATGCTCCCAGGCATCAGCGGCCTCGATGTGGCGAGACAACTTCGCTGCCGGAAACAGGACGTCGGTGTGCTCATGCTTACAGCGCGCGATGCCTTACCGGATGTCGTGCATGGTCTGGACGCCGGCGCCGATGACTACCTGACAAAGCCATTCTCTTTTCAGGAGCTTTTGGCGCGCGTTCGATCCCTTGGAAGACGGAGCGCGCCCAAAGCGCGAAACGTACTTGAAGCCGGAGATTTGATTCTGGAGACGAGCACCTTCCGTACATTCCGTGCCGGAAAAGAAATCCGATTATCTTTTACGGAATTCCGGCTCCTCGAACTCCTGGTTCGAAACCAGGGCCGTGTAGTGCCGCGTGCGGCAATTGTCGAAGCGCTTTGGGGTGACCGCCGCGAGGTTGAAGTGAACACGGTCGACGCGTTCGTCCGCTTGGTGCGCCGCAAGATTGGCGATGTGGCTCCGGAACGGGTGATCCACACACACCGCGGATTAGGTTATTCCGTGGGAGTTGCGAACTGAGCCTGAACCTTACAATTCGCGCGCGTTTGACGCTTCTCTATTTCGCGGTCCTCGCGTTATCGTTTCTCGCTTTTTTCTGGATTTGCGATATTGGGTTCCGCCGCAGCATTGAAACAACTGTGAACAATGCGTCCCAAACAAACCTCGACACGATTCGGCGACTGCTGGAAAAACCAGAAAATAAGGGGCAAGAGAAAGTCAGACAAGAGCTGGAAGAACTCTCCAATCTTTGGGCGAATGGCGCCCTGCTGGAGGTTGCCGACGTTCAGGGAAACTGGACCTTTCGTTCCCCTCAATTTGCCCTTGCTCAGCCGCCGATCCCTAATCTCGAAGGTGCGGAAAGAGTTTTCTTTACTACAAATCTCGATTTATCGCAGTACCGCATCGCGATGCAGCGCATTCAGGTCGGAACCGAGATGTTTGAAGTGCACGCTGCTGTTCCTACTGAACCGTTCGACCAAGCCTTGGATCACTTTCGACTCATTGAAAAAGAGTGCCTCCCCCTGCTCGTTTTGCTCGCTTCACTTCTGGGCTATTGGCTTAGCGGCAGATCCCTTGCTTCGGTTAACAGAATTATCAAGACGGCAGAATTAATCGGTGTGCAAAATCTCTCCAGAAGGCTAGAAGTGCCGAGAGCCAAGGACGAATTAAGGCGTCTGACGCTCACTTTGAATGCGATGCTGGACCGCATCGAGACGTCCTTCAAAAGAATTACCCAATTTACTGCCGACGCCTCTCATGATTTGCGTACGCCTGTGGCTGTTATCCGTACTTCCGCCGAACTTGCATTGCGAAGGGAAAGATCAGAAGTTGAGTATCGCGATGCTCTGAACAAAATTCTGACTACTTCCGTCGAAACTTCAGAACTTTTGGAAAATCTTCTCTCCCTCGCTCGGGCTGATGCAGGCGCCCTGGGAATCGAACTGCACCCGCTGGAACTTGGAGAACACGTTCGCAAAGTCCAGGAGCGAGCAGTAATTCTTTCTGCCGATAAGGCGCTGGACATCAGATTGGATACGCCGCCGACTCCCGTCTGGGTAAAAGCCGATGCGATCGCGCTTGACCGCTTGCTGCTGATTCTTGTGGATAACGCGATCAAGTACACGCCAAGCGGAGGACATTGCGAAATCGCTTTGTCGCAAGGCAAAGGCAACGCACAGATCACAGTCAGCGATTCAGGTATTGGTATCGCCAAGGAAGATGTGCAACACATCTTTGATCGGTTCTACCGCGCCGACCGCGCGCGTTCGAGAAATCGCCGCGGCGCAGGCTTAGGGCTCGCGATCGCTCGTTGGATTACAGACATCCATGGCGGAAACATCGCCGTGGAGAGCGCACCCGGAGCGGGTTCCATTTTCACCGTGTCTTTGCCTGTTCAAGAAAGCTAGTTTTTTCATCATTTTTTGGCTATCTGAAAAAACTTCAGCTTCCTTTAAAGATTCGCTTAAACACTGTTTATGGTGCGTTTCCTCCCTCGGCACACGATATTGGCGCTTTCGGGTGTTTCTCGAAGAAGGGTTGATGCTTACCCGTGCAATTTCCCAACCTCGATGGGGTGAAGGGGCTCCTCATATGCGATTGAAATTTAATAAGTTAATTCATTTTGTTTTCTTCGGCGTCTTGTTGGCGCTGGCTTCGTTCCCAGTTGATTCAGCCGCCCAAGGCTCGAGAGGCACCCTCAGCGGCAAGATCTCCGACAGCAGCGGCGGCGTCTTGCAGGGCGCGCAAGTCACGCTGGATCCAGGGGGAGACACTGCGGTTTCTGACGTGCTAGGCGAGTTCCGCATTTCCGGCTTGGACGCAGGCAACTACACAGTCAAGATAACTTATGTGGGATTCAAGACTTTCACCAAAGCAGTGACCCTTTCCGCCGGCCAGACCACAAGTCTCGAAGCTCAGCTTGCTCTCGAATCCGTCGATCTCGAGGTTGTAGTCACAGCCGAACGCGGCTCTGCCGAAATAGAAGCCGTCAATCGCGAGCGCACAGCGGACAACATCGTGCAAGTGCTTCCCGCGGACGTCATTCGCAGCTTGCCTAACGCCAACATGGCCGATGCTCTTGGCCGCTTGCCCAGCGTCACCATTGAACGTGATGAAGGCGAAGGCAAATATGTGCAAGTCCGCGGCACTGAACCTCGCCTAACGAACACCACCATTGACGGCATCAATGTTCCTTCCCCGGAATCCGGTGTGCGCCAGATCAAATTTGACGCCATTCCGGCTGACATTGTTGAATCTGTCGAGATTAATAAGACGTTGCAGGCCAACATGGATGGCGATGGGATCGGCGGTTCGATTAACTTGGTCACAAAGACGGCCGGGGAACGGCCCACCGTTAACGTCAGCGGTATGGGTGGATACACTCCCATTATGGGCGGCCGCAACCTTGTGGAAACCGCCAGCACCGTGGGCCAGCGCTTCGGGGCCGACAAGAAATTCGGTTTGCTCATTGGCGGCACCTACGATTGGAATGGGCGCGGCATTGACGACATCGAACCTGTTCCGGATATCGCAACGCTGGCCGGAGGCTCCACCGCCCGGTATTTTGAGGCCATCGATGTTCGCGAATACCGTTATTACCGGAGCCGTTGGGGGCTCGCCGGGAGTGGAGACTACAAGCTTGGCGACGGCTCAAACATTTACGTCCGCGGCCTCTACTCCGATTTTCACAACTATGGTGATCGTTGGGTTTACTCTTTTACGGACAATACGCCCGGCATTCTCCTCGATGGCGCAAACGGTTGTGCGACTGATCCTGTCACCGGAGTGACGGTGCAGCCTTGCACCGGCGTCCCATCTTTCAACGCCCAAATCCGCCGTCCCGATTACGCAATCGGCAGCCTGCTTCTTGGTGGTAGGCACGTGCTTTCTACGACTTGGTACACTTGGGATATTTCTGCGTCGCGTTCGAGTCAAACTGGCCAGGTCGGCGACCGCACAGCGTCATTCAACTCCACGCTGCCCACCAGCTCATGCCAATATGACTTGGCGAACACTAAAAACGTGTACACACCCCAGTGGACACCTACCTGCTTTACGGAAGCGTACACGAATCAAAGCACGATGCCGCTGAGCCGTATGCAAGTCAATCACGGGCTGACGGCCCAGCTGAATCTGCAATTTACGGGCGCCATGGCCAAGCGCTATCATATCGGCTCGCACCTCTCCACGATCGAATTCGGCGGAAAATTCCGCAACGCCAACAAATTCGCCAACACCTTCACGGATAGCTTTTTCCCTACTGGCGCTGGCGCGAACATCACGCTAGCTGACTTCTCCAATGGGTTCACGAATAGTGATTACTACCAAGGTGCTTACAAACTAGGACCAAACCCGAAATTCAGTGACATTTTCAAGGCCTTTGCGGCGGACCAAGCAGCCAGCGCGGCTAACTACTCGCTCTCCGAAGATATTTCGAGCCAGTTCGGTCTAGTTGAAAAGGTCAGCGCGGGATACGTAATGAACTCCATCGATTTCAACAAAATCCGTCTTGTTGCTGGCGTTCGCTTTGAGGGAACCAATCTCGCTACCTCTGCTCCTATCCTTGATCCTGATGGCAACTTCATAGGAACGAGCAAGGCCAACGGCTCCTACGTAAAAGTATTGCCTAGCGCATCTATCCGTTATGCGATCAAGAACAATACAAATTTGCGTCTGGTTTACAGTCGGGGATTATCACGTCCCGATCCTCAAGATATTGCTCAGGCACTTTCCGTTGATAGTACGTCTAATCCTGTTCTCGTCAGCCTGGGCAATCCAAATCTCAAGGCCGAGACTGCAGATAACGTCGATGTGCTGCTTGAACACTACATAAACCCCTTTGGCATGATCACAGCAGGATATTTTTATAAGAACCTGACCGACCCCATCGTTTCGCGCGAATCTATAATCACTTCCGGTACCTTTGGCAATGGAGCTTGCACGCCAACTGTTACTTGTAGAGTCACTCAGCCCCTCAATGCCGGCAGTGCTTGGATTAATGGTTTTGAAATTGCTTATCTCCAACACCTGACGTTTCTACCCAGAATGCTCAGTGGACTCGGTATTTCCGCGAACTATGGCTACACGGCCTCCCGCGCCTCCTTGGGACCGGATTTTGGTCGTTCGGATCATCCGCGGCTTTTGCGCAATGCTCCCCATACCTGGAATATCAGTCCTACCTATGACCGCGGCCCAGTCTCTATTCGCGTAGGACTCTCCTACAATGACGCGAACATCGCCGCCTACCAGTTCTCGGATGGCACACCCGGAGGCATCAAGGGGCCTTTCGGCGACAATTACTTCTATCCCCACCTTCAAGTTGACGCGCAGGGGAGCGTCCGGCTGAAGCATGGGCTATCCTTCGTAATGTATGGCCTGAATTTGAACAATGAAGTGTTCGGTTTCTACAACGGCAGCAAGCAATACATGCTGCAGCGTGAATATTATCGGCCGACGGTCGCCGCCGGCTTCCGCTGGAACCCGGTCTTCGAACACAAGTAATCGCTGACCTATGAAGCTATCTTTTTTCGTTCGAACTGTTTTTCACAGTTCGTTCCAATTACCTAATAAATGTATATTGACTTAATAAATAAACATTTTTATTTTAAGCACTTACAGAAAAAGTGGGGGAGGGGGGCGATTATGGTTAACCGCAACCGCCTTCAGGCGGTGAGCTCCAGTGTCTCCAGAGGTTCGACTCCATGAGTCTCCGAATCCTTACTCTGGCTGGTGCTGGCTTGCTTGCTGCCGCGTTATTCGCTTCGCAGCCGAAAGCTCCTGATTCGCTGAGCGTTGTCCTCGTCGGCGCAGGCGATATCGCCGATTGCAGAGATCTCTCCGGCGCCGAAGCTACCGCCAAGTTGCTGGAAAAAATTCCAGGCACCGTCATGGTTGTCGGCGACCTCGCCTATCCGGATGGCACAAAAGAAAACTTCGATTGCTACGACAGAACTTGGGGTCGGGTAAAAGACAGAACTCGCCCTGCCCCCGGCAATCACGAATTTCATTCCGCCGGTGCATCCTTCTACTTCCAATACTTTGGTCCGGCTGCAGGCGATCCCAAGGACGGCTTTTATAGCTACGACCTTGGCACATGGCACATCATCGTTTTGAACAGTGAATGCGTCGAAGTCGGCGGTTGTGAGGCCGGCTCCCGCGAAGAAAAATGGCTCCGTGCCGATCTTGCCGCGCATCCTGTTGCTTGTACTCTCGCCTATTTTCATAAACCGCTCTTCAGCTCCGGTGGTGCGCACGGCGATGATCTTGCCCTCAAGCCATTCTGGCAGGCTCTCTACGACGCCAACGCCGAAGTCGTCATCAGCGGACACGATCACGACTACGAACGTTTCGCGCCACAAACTCCGAACGGTTTCGAGGACCGAGGCCGCGGAATTCGTGAATTTGTCGTCGGAACCGGAGGAAAAAACCACCGGCCTTTCGGCGAACCTCATCGGAACAGTGAAGTCCGGGACGCTAGCGCGTTCGGCGTTTTGAAGCTGACATTAAAGCCCGACAGCTATGATTGGGAATTCATCCCCGAAGCCGGGAAAACATTTACGGATTCTGGCACCGGGTATTGTCACTAGATTGGTTTTTGTTCGAGAAGAGAAGGGATATGTGAAATGAAAATTGGACTTATGTTGGCCGGGATTCTGGGCCTCTTGTCGTTGGGCGCGTCACCCTCGGGATATCAGGTATCGAAAAAAGTCCCGCTGCCTGGAACAGGCGGTTGGGACTATCTGACCGTGGACGAAAATGCGCGCAGGCTCTATGTTTCGCACGCCACACAAGTGGTCGTTCTGAACGCAGACACTCTGGAAGTCGTGGGAACCATTCCCGATCTCGCCGGTGTGCACGGGATCGCGCTCGCGTCGGAATTTGGCCGTGGATACATCACCTGCGGCCAGACGGATTTTGTTGTGGTGTTTGATTTGAGAACGCTGAAAAAGACCGCGGAAGTGAAAGTAGGCAAGAAGCCCGACGCGATTGTCTATGATCCGGCAACGAAGCAAGTGTTTGCCATGAACGGGGACAGCGATAGTTCAACCGCCATCAACGCGGCCGATAACAAGGTTCTGGGGACAGTTCCACTCGGTGGTGGTCCGGAGTTTACGGTCGCGGATGGCAAAGGAAATGTTTTCGTCAATTTGGAAGACAAAAGCGAGTTGCTGCGGATCGATGCGAAATCGTTGCAAGTAAAAGATCGCTGGCCAGTGGCGCCTTGCGAAGCTCCCTCCAGCATGGCATTCGACGCGGCTAACGGCCGTTTGTTTCTGGGATGTAGGAGCCGCTTAATGGCCGTGGTGAATAGCAACACCGGCAAGGTCGTTGCTTCATTTCCGATTGGAGACAGAGCAGACGCGTCGGTGTTCGATGTTTCCGGCAAGATTGCATTTACTTCGACTGGGGACGGCCATATTTATGGGTTTCATCAAGCCTCTGCGGACTCCTACACGCCTTTGCCGGTAATTGATACAGCGACGGGCTCGAAGACGATGACCATGGATCAAAAGACGCGGAATTTATTCGTACCCGTAAGGGAAAAAGACTCGATATCGCTTTGGGTCTTCGAACCCTGAGTATCCCGGAGAGTTCGCATCAGTCAACTCGAAGATTCGGATGGGAGTGCGGTTCTGCGCCGTGCGAAATAAAGAATCACGCCGCCGAGCACTGCGGCACCAACCACCAAAAGCTGTCCCGGAATCGAGCGCCAGTCGCGCAACGTCGCGTATACGACGAGCGCTGCAAAGGCAAATGGTGTGAGGCATACGTACGCCATCCCCCACCAACCTCCAGGAACGCGAAAACTGCGAGGAGCGTTTGGGTACCGGATGCGCAAAATAATCAACGCCAGGAATTCAAGCGTCAGCGCTCCAGCATAAGTTAAGCACTGAATTACGGCTAGGCTCCCAAAGGACAATGCGACGAAAACGGCGGTCAACGCGCAGAAACCTACGACGGCCAATTTTGGCACCGCGGTGTCAGGCGAAATCCTTCGAAGCGCTTTGGGAAACCAGCCGTCGCATGCCATGACAAACGGTAAGCGCGAAACGTAAAGCAATTGCGCGTTAAAAAGACCCCACGTCCCTACCAGCCCGGCTGCGGCCAGAAGCGCTCCCAGCCAGCGTCCGCCAATCAATTCCGCGATCGAAGGCCAACCGGCGTCGGCGCTCCAGACTTGCGGGTCCGTCGAGACACTGATGCCAGCAATCACTGGAAGGAAATAGGTAAGTGTTACCACGACTAGCCCGATTCCAATCGCGAACGGGTAATTGCGTTGCGGGCGGTCCACTTCCGCGGCGTAAGTGGAAATGTTGTCCCAGCCTGAATAGTTAAATACGACGTACGACAGCCCCAGCAACAATGCGTTCTGCCGGTGAGAAGCCAGGTCCTGATGAATTATCGAAAACGCCATGCTCGGCGCGGGCCCCCACAGAAGCCACACGATGACCAGCAGTGCAAATGCGCTCAAAACGAATGTCGCGCTAATTTTTGCGGAGTTGCCGACTTCGCGCGAGCCACGCAAATTTACGGCCATCGCCGTCAGAATGACAAGAAACGCGATGAACCAGCGAAATAGTGACCCCATAAGCGGATGCGCGGCATTCGCGGATGGAGCAAGCGCGGGAAAGAAAAACGTCAGATAGTTGACGAAAAGAACGGGAAACATTGCGAGCAAAGCCACGCAGCAACTCATGGTCCAACATCCTTCCTGCACGGCCCAAAATGGCCCGAGCGCTTCGCGGACCCAAACATAGTAGCCGCCTTCTTCTGGCATCAGCGTGGCAAGCTCTGCCACCATCAGCGACATTGGCAGGCTCCAGACAAATGGAGTGATGACGATGAACAAAATGGCCAAGCCGGGTCCGACGGCGCCGATCAGAGGTTCGACGCCGTATGCGCCGCCGCAGGTTGTGAAGAAAACAAGACTGGTAAGAGCGACGAGCGTCAAGCGCCGCTCGCGTGGCAAGCGGATCGTCCCGCGGATAGTTTCCCGTTCTGTGGCTCTTGCGGCCAGCAAAGAGGTTGCCAAGCCCATGTTCCTTCGAGGTGCGAGTGGCGGCAGTATATCGTGCTATTGGCTATTGAACGGCCGCGGAATGCGCTGGTTCCTTGCCGTCGGAATGCTTTTCATTGGGCTCGCAACCACACGAGCGCCGTATGACGAGCTCTGTGGGCAAAACGATTTTGTGACGCGCCGGACTGGTCTCAGTTTTGCGGCTTCGAATCCAATCCAGCAGTACTTGCGCTGCTGTTCTGCCCAGCTCGGCAGCGGGCTGGCGGACGGCGGTTAAAGGCACACTCAACAGCGCGGCCATTTCGAAATCGTCGAATCCGATGACGGCAATCTCTTCGGGGACGCGTATATTGTCCGATCGAAGATCCTGTAGAACATTTATGGTCGTAACGTTGTTCAACGAAAAGAGGGCCGTTGGCGCCTTTGAGGAGAGAAGCCGCTTACGGAGTCTTGCCCCAAGGGCAGCTGGCGAATCCGTGATCACCAACTCTGGTTCGAGGCCCGCCTGCGCCATTGCTTTCTTGTAACCTTGAATCCGCAAGCCGATGGAGTTGAACTGGCTGTCATAGCCGAGGCAAAGAATGTTTCGGTGCCCATGCTCAATCAAATGGACCACGGCGTTGATTGCTCCTTGTTCGTTTTCCACCATCACTTCGGCCGCGTCCAAGCCGGGAAACGTGCGATCCAACATCACTACCGGCACGCCCCTCGCGCGAACTTCCTGCAATTGGCCCACGCTTTCCGGACTCGAGGGCACGATCAAAAGGCCGGCAATGTTGCGCGACTTCATCATTGCCAATTCCGTGGCCTCACTACCCGCGTCTCGTTCTGAGGCAAGCAGCAACGTCAGGTATCCATGCTTCGCCGCGAATTGCTGCACCGCGTGCGCGCAAATGGAAAAAAAAGTATCGGCAAGATCCGGAATGATCAGACCAATAGTTCTTGGTGCATGTCCTTTCAGAATGCGCGCTGCTTCGTTCGGCACGTAGCCCAGCTTTCGAATGGCTTCGCGCACGCGCTCCGCAGTTTCCACGCTAACAAGGTGGCCCCCGTTCACCACGCGGGACACCGTCATGCGCCCGACTCCACATTCGCGGGCAACGTCGCCAATCGTCGGACGGTCTTGAGTCTTTCTCGGCATTAGGCTCCTGGGGACAGGGCCTAAGTTAATCACCAGCGGATGCGGTGCGGCAAGCGCCGCCCCGGAATATTCAGCTTGGTTGTGTGTACGGAGCAAAGTTTTTAAAAGGAGGAAGATTGCGCTTGACAAAACCGACAGACTAGCTGTATTTAACCTACAGGTTAAATAAAAATGGTTTCCGACCATCTCACCGCAACCTTCGCCGCACTCGCCGACCCTACCCGCCGCACCATCCTGGCTCGGCTCGCCTCCGGGGAAAGTTCCGTTACGGAGCTCGCGGAACCTTTCGAAATGAGTCTTCCCGCCGTTTCCAAGCACTTGAAGGTGCTTGAACGGGCTGGGTTGATTTCGCGAAGCCGCGATGCGCAATGGCGTCCTTGCCAACTAAAGGCGAAGCCTCTGCGCGATGTCGCCGACTGGGTGGAGCACTATCGCAAGTTTTGGGAAGAGAGTTTCGATCGCCTGGATGAATATTTGCTTGAGTTGAAGAAAAAGGAGAAAAAGCATGGCCGCAAAAACTAGCGTAGCGAGCACCGCCGGCCGCGAAATCGCCGCAACTCGCATATTCGCTGCGCCGCGAGAGCTCGTTTTCTCGATGTACACCGACCCGAAGCACATCGGGAATTGGTGGGGCCCACGCGGTTTCACAACGACCACCGAAGAAATGGACGTGAGACCCGGTGGCACTTGGCGATTCGTGATGCACGGGCCGGACGGTAGGGATTACAGAAACCGGATCGTTTATCTCGAAATCGATCTGCCAAGCCGTTTGGTGTACAAACACGATCCGGAAAAAGGAACGGAACCGGTCAATTTTGAAGTAACCATAACCTTTGCAGATTTGGGCGATGAAACTGAAGTTGCTGTCCGCATGCTCTTTCCGTCGGCTGCGGCCCGCGAGCACGTTGCCCAGAAATATGGCGCCGTGGAAGGATTGTCTCAGACGCTGGACAGGCTCGCTGAGCATCTTGCAATCGTGCGTTCTGGCAAAGCCTGACTGGCCAAAATTTTCTGGTGCCTGTATTCACATCTCAGTTTTACACTATGGACCTTGTTTATCGAGGTCAACCTATGCCCATCCGAGGGCGATTCACGCAAAGGAGTCACCAATGAGCGGAGTGAGAGTTTTGGTTGGAACACGCAAAGGCGCTTTTGTTCTGACCTCAGACGGCAAGCGCGAAAAGTGGGACGTCAGCGGTCCCCATTTTGCAGGCTGGGAGATGTACCACCTCAAGGGCTCGTCCGCCGACGCGAATCGCATCTATGCCTCCCAATGCAGCGGCTGGTTCGGGCAGATCATTCAGCGATCTGACGACGGTGGCAAAACTTGGATACAGCCAGGGACGCCGCCAGGCGAACAGACCGGTCCCGGAGGCACGCCAAAAGGTGAGAGCAACAAGTTCGTGTATGACACCTCCGCGGAAACCGGCAAGCCTCTCACCACTCATCAGTGGTACGACGGCACCCAACACCCATGGGAGTTCAAACGCGTCTGGCATCTCGAACCCTCGCCCGCCGATCCGGACACTGTCTATGCCGGAGTAGAAGACGCCGGCTTATTCCGCTCGACTGACGGCGGGAAGAGCTGGAAAGAGTTTTCCGGACTACGCGGCCACGGCACTGGTCCACACTGGCAGCCCGGCGCCGGCGGAATGTGTCTACACACCGTCATCCTGGATCCGGCCGATCCCAACCGGATTTACATTGCCATTTCGGCCGCAGGCGCGTTCCGCACTGACGACGGCGGCAAGACCTGGAAGCCAATCAACAAAGGCTTATATTCACAATACATTCCCGAGCCCACGGCGGAAGTCGGCCACTGCGTTCACCATGTCGCGATGCATCCCTCGCGTCCAAACGTCCTCTTTATGCAGAAACACTGGGATGTAATGCGCAGCGACGACGCTGGCGACTCTTGGCGGGAAGTTAGTGGCAACCTGCCGACCGACTTCGGCTTTGTGATTGACGTTCATGCGCACGAGCCAGAAACGATTTATGTCGTGCCGATCAAGAGCGATGGGGAACATTTCCCTCCCGATGGCAAGCTTCGCGTCTATCGCAGCAAGACAGGCGGAAACGAATGGGAGGCGCTTACCAAAGGCTTGCCGCAGAGCAACTGCTACGTGAACGTTTTGCGTGATGCGATGGCCGTGGATTCACTCGATTCGTGCGGCGTGTATTTCGGAACGACAGGAGGGCAGGTGTACTGCTCCGCGGATGCCGGTGATACCTGGGCACCTATCGTGCGGGATCTTCCTGCGGTGCTCTCCGTTGAGGTGCAAACGTTGTCATGATCCGGGTGATGCTTCCGTCGCATTTGCGCAATCTGGCGCGAGTCGGCTATGAAGTGGAAATCGAAGTCGCAGGAGAAGTGACGCAGCGTTCGATTCTCAACGCACTGGAAGCTCAATATCCAATGCTGTGCGGTACAATCCGTGACCACGTGACGCAAGAGCGGCGTCCTTTCCTGCGATTCTTTGCTTGCGGAGAGGATTTGTCGCACGAATCGCCGGACTCTCCCGTTCCAGATGCGGTCGTGTCCGGGGCGGAACCCTTTCTTGTTGTGGGCGCAATTGCCGGCGGATAGCGAAAGGGCATGTTTTCTAAAAAAAACTTAAGGAGGCTTCATGGATGCCATGTCTCAGGTGACTTCACCCTCGAAGGGAAGCATTTGGACTGGGCGCGTCATCAGCGCGCTAATTGTGCTCTTTCTCTTGTTTGACAGCGTTCTCAAATTTATGAAGCCCGCTCCCGTCGTGGAAACATTTGCTCATCTTGGTCTGTCCATAAGTCTCGCCAACCCGCTAGGAATCATTTTGATAGTTTGCGCACTGCTCTACGCCATCCCGCAAACGTCTATTCTAGGCGCGATCTTGCTGAGCGGTTATTTAGGCGGCGCGGTGTGCACGCATTTGCGCGTCGGCGACCCGTTGTTCAGCCACATTTTGTTCCCCACGTATATGGGCGCGCTATTGTGGCTCGCAATTTATCTTCGGGACGTCCGCCTTCGTGCGCTCATTCCATTCCGAAGTTGAATTAGGCTAAGCACCGGAACGTCTTTTGCTCTTGATCGCGCCGGACATGTTTTCGATGAGTTCTCCCGGTGGTGTGACTTCAAGATGAACCCACTTCGTGCGCAAGTTTTCCTTCTGCCAAGTCGCACGGTGAACGGGATCAAGTAGAAGCAATTCCTTTGACAAGACTTCGGTTTGCACACCACCCCAATCGATCACGGTTGCGGAGCTTGTACCCCCAAGCGGCATTCCCGTTCTTGCGTTGACGACATGGCTGAAGCTCTTCCCTTCAATTTTGAACGCGCGCTCAGAAGTTCCGGAAGTGGAAACAGCGTTGCCGGTCCCCAGGAACAAATAAAACGGAGGCGCGTTTTTTCCATCGGGGTGAGCGATGCCGACCGGCCACTGATCAATTCGTTCAGCGTTTTCGCTGAGCGCATTTTGTTGCCGCATATTTCCCTTCACTCGCGATGCGTAGAGAGAGCTTCTGCCCAAATTGACCAGCGCGGAATACGCGCCGAGTTTCTCCATTCGTCGAGCAATTTTTTCTGCTGCGTAACCTTTCGCAATGCCGCCAAAATCGAGTTCCATGCCGGAAAGTAGAAATCGAATAGACTTAGCGCGCTCGTCCAAAATTACTTTCTCGCTGCCGACGAGTTGCCGGGCCGCTTGAAGCCCCGCGAACAACTGATTGTGTCCTTCGCCTCGATGGATTCCCCATGCTTTTAAGAGAGGCCCGACAGTAATATCCACCGAGCCATCAGATTTGTGCGAGTACCTTAACGAATCCTCCGTAACGCGAAAAAACTCCTCGCTGACTTCAACCTCGGTACCTCCCGCATTGCGATTCACGTGGCTCAATTCGCTATCTTCGCGATACGCGCTAAATACTTGTTCGATCCGCCCGAGTTCACCGAATCCCACGCTGAACAGTTCGTGCGCCTCCTCCGCCGATCGGCACCAGAGCCGGATCTCGCACTGTGTTCCCATCGCGTAGCGAGCCTGGCGATAGAGACCAACAGTTTCTTGACCGTTCGTGGTGATGGTGATTGGTGTTAGCGGCAGTGGTCGTGCGAAGTCTTGCGCCGCGCTCAGCTTGTAGCGCGAATCTCCAGGATAGAAAGCGTCCAGTAGCAGCAGCGAGCGCCTCACGCCGCGCGCGACCGCCTTTGAACTCAGCGTCGCACCAGTGTAATTGATGATGTCTTCATCCACACGGATCGCACTGCGAACTGTCTTGTTGCGAAACTGATTCAGAAAGCGTTTTTCCTTAACTTCCCATCCGCGATTTTCGCGGAACTCCATGATCACAACTTCAGTGACTTTTCCTTCTGGACTCATCCCAACCATGAAGGTGATGGGTTCGCTTTTCCCGATTTCGTTCAGCACGATGGCGTACTTCGCCGGCTTGCCATCCTGCGTGGCGATAAAAAATGTATAGGTGCTTTCTGGAAATTGCAGATTGCTCTCGTGTTCCAATCTTTTGCGTAGCGCTTCGTCCAGAACTTTTTGATCGCGCCGAACAATGGCCTTATCGCCGAGAATTACGCCCAGAGCCTGCGATTCGCTAAGATAGACTTCGGCCGAGGCGGGAACCGCGGACGTGGCGACTGCTGCAGTCGCCGTAAGCCACAACGCTTTTTTGTAAATCAGTCTATGCACCATAGCCAGACAATCTAGTTTACCAACGGCTTTTCGCTTTGCGGGCTCTCAGAAGACATAAGCCACCGACCCAGTGAAGCCATTCTTCCCGTAATCGCGGTACGGAATCGGGTCCGCGCCAAACTCTCCGCCGTTGATCGTTCCCGGCACATTCGGAACCTTGCCAAACGTATGGTTGAATGCATAATTCAGCTTGAAAATCACGCTGGGGGAGGGCGCAACGTTAAGACCGAGCGTCGAACGCGATTCGTTCAAATAGAAGTCGGAAAGCGTTCGGTCGCGGCGGATGGCTTCAAACCGCACCACCGGCATCAGGTAAGCGCCTTCATCAAACTTTTCGCGATTCCGGAACAGGCCGCGAAAGAATTTGTAGCCGGACTCAACGTAGAAACCATCCTGCCCGGGCGACGTTTGCGCCACGTAATTGCCGAGTGCCGCAATGGAAAGCGGATCGTTGGGATTCACAATCGGTGGCGGTGGACTCTGCCGCGCGATTCCTGCGCCCACGATATTCGAACGCCCGTATTCGCCATTCAGCACAAAAGGACCCCGCTGATACGACGCGTCCAAAAAAACAATCGTAGCCGATTTCTTAGGGTCATCTTGGTTCGTGAACGTGCCCGCATACGTAGAAAGCCCAAACTCAAGCCCCAGAATTGGCGAGAAGCCGACGCGCCCCGCAACGGCTTTGCTATTGCGCGTCGCCTGGAACGCAATCGACACTGGCTCGGCGGCGGAGGACTGTCCGTAGATTCGTGAAAATGGTGTCGCTTCTCCATCATCGTTCTGCGCCTGGAAGCCATTGACAACATCCGCCTCATACGAAAGTTTCATTTCACGCGGCAAGCGAAAAACTCCCCGCACGCCGAGTCCCGCGTCCCGGTACGCTGTCGGAACGATGTATTGGTTGATGAGCGGACGCAGTGTCAGGATATTCAGATTTGAATCGTGATACGTGTTGAAGCGCCCAATCGGCGGAACAATGATGCCCGCGCGGAAATCAAATTCCGGCCGCACTCTCCAACTGATAAACGCTTGCTCCACATCAATTTCATGGGCTCCGAGTTCATATTCGATTTCCGAATTGAGCGTGATGTTCTGTTTTTGCGAGAGAACCGCTGCCACTCCCAGCACAAATCGTGTGCTCTGGAATGTGGAACTCCCGCCGCCATCTGCGCGTTCATTCAAAGATGGCGTGCGAAATTGAAAGTCTCCGTAACCGCCTACCGCAACCCGATCCGTCCGCAACAGATTTCCGGCGCCAGACAGATCGCCTCCGTGCGCTTTCGTCGCCATCGCCACACTCGAGTCGGTGGAGCGGCCCGTGTATTGGGGAAGTCCTGTGTCTTCCGCGGAAGGTTTCCTTGCCTGCAACGCGGTGTTCGCCGCTTGCGATGAAGGCTCGACGGCAGTCGCTGGTACTGGCTGAGTTATGGCCGGCGCCGTGGTTGTTGCAGCGGGCGAAGAGGCCGCGCTCGTCGGGCGCGATTCCAGCAGTGCTTCAAGCCGCTTCAAGTTCTCGCGCAGGTCGCTCACTTCTTTGCGAAGTTGCTGCACTTCTTCCGCCGACGCAGGTTGCTTTTGTGCCACGCTTCGCGGCACGAACGCCAAACCGAGCAGAACGGCAAACAGAATCGCTAGACTCCCGCGAGCCCCCGCCAATTGTCGTGGCGATGTTTTGCGGCTTCCGTTCTTTTCTGCTACTAATACACGTGCAGCACTGCAATTGCGTGCGGGCATCAGACCCTCCATGTGATTGCGTACTCGGCCTCCGCCGTTGCTGCGGCGGGGGCCCCTTTATTTCAAAATCGAAAACCGCGTCCTAATCTCAAATCTCTTAGCCCAATTGAAGCCTATTGGCGAGTGACCCGGTCATTCTTCGTCCTCAAAACTCGCGCCTCGATCAACGTCCTTTTGCTTCGCCCGCTGCCTCCCCAAGTACATCACGAGACCGGTTGTCAACAGTGTCAGCCATGCCAGCGTGACCGCATCGAGCGTTAGCGCTCCCGCAGTGCCAAACAGCCTTCCGGAGTG
This sequence comes from Candidatus Sulfotelmatobacter sp., assembly GCA_035567915.1. Classification (GTDB taxonomy): domain Bacteria; phylum Acidobacteriota; class Terriglobia; order Acidiferrales; family UBA7541; genus Acidiferrum. The sequence goes on from DATMPA010000038.1 coordinate 67,466, forward strand.
AAGATCCGCCACGAAAATATCTGCGCGAACACCGTATGCGCCGTCCTGTGGACGGTAGGACGACGGCAGAATTGCGCGCGGGATCGTTTTTTCGTCGAGCTTGAGCAGGGAAGCGTGCTGCAACAAGAATCCGGTGCTGATAAGCAACAGAAGGTTGAATGCGGAAACGATGCCAAGGAACGCATGGGTCCGACGAGCCCACTTCCCGTTGCGTTGCGACGTCTGCTTTCCGGGCAAGGTAACGCCACTCACCGCAAACTCCCGACGGCCGGTCGGCGGCAATTCTGTAGGGTCGCTCCGGGCAGGGTGTATTTTGCTAACCATTTGCATCTAGAACCGGCAATAATCATCAATTTCCAATACTTGTTGGGTATCCCCAAATTTCTAGTTGCAACTAATTCTCAACTATGGATCGCGTCACAGACTACTCAACCCACGCGGATGAGCCAACCTTATTCCAGCGAATGGGCGCAAAAAGAGGTTGAAGTGAACTATATACGACTAATTTGGTCCGATTGCAAGTTTACGGCTAAATGGCCTGGCGGGCGTGGCGCGAAGACTCATTGGAGCGACGCAAGCTTCGTTCGCGCTGCAAGAAATGCTGTGCGATGCGCCGCAGCTCCTCGTAAACCAGAGGAATCAGCGCATCAAGCGCCTTATGATCTCCCTTTCGCCATCGAACGAGGAGTTCGGTAACCTGCCGGGAGCCGTCTGTTTCCGCACACCTCTCCAGAGGGAGAGCCAATCTGCGATTTCCTAGTTGCGCGCGAGAATATCGGCTCGGGAGAGCCGTTGTCAACGAAGTCGTAAGGCCAGTTGAATCGCCTCGGCCAAGTGAAGAGTTTTGCGTCTAGTAGACTGTTCAATCTGTTCGCGGCAGCTGAAGCCGTCCGCCAAAAGCAGCGTTTCTGCGCCCGCTCCACGCACACGCGGCAGTAATACGCGCTCTCCGCACGCCATGGAAATTTCGTATTTGTCCGCTTCGTAACCGAACGCCCCAGCCATTCCGCAACATCCAGACTCCAAAACTTCGTACCGCAATCCGAGCTTGTCCATCTGCGATTTCTGCTGCTTCAATCGCATGATCGCTTTGTGGTGGCAGTGCCCCTGCACTACGGCGTCGCGTTCCAGCTTCGGCGGCGAAAACGCAGGCGCATACTTTTCCAGAAATTCGGCCAGCGTGAACGTTTGCGAGGCCAGTTTCCCCGCGTCTTCCCGCTTCGGAAAAAAATTCAGCATTTCATCACGAAACACCGAGCAACAACTTGGTTCGAGCACAACCAGAGGAATTCCTTGCGAAATCGTCTCCTTCAATGCGTCCAGAATTCTCTCCAAATATGCCTTGGCCATGTCCAAGAATCCATGGTCGTAGAGCGGCCGTCCGCAACACAGCCGAACCTGCGGAATCGTCACCGTGAAACCGGCAGCTTCAAGGACTTCCACCGCCGCATCCAGTGTCTCCGGCCGAAAATTATTGTTGAACGTATCCGGCCATAGCGTGACCTGCGTTTGCTTTGTCGTTGGCGGCTTGCGCTTTCGAAACGTCGAACCAAATGTTCTGTCGGCAAACCTGGGCAAGGTTCGCTCTTTCGCAATCCCGACAAGCTTCTTTATCAAGCCGCTGACAATCGGCAAACGCACAAATCCATTCGCTAGCCATGGCGCAACAGCTGCGAGCGTGGCCCATTTATTGATCCAACCGAACACAAATGCGCGCAATGGACGGACGCGTCCCTCCCAGTAGTGCGAAAGAAATTCCGCCTTATACGTGGCCACGTCCACATTCACCGGACAGTCGTTCTTACACCCTTTGCATGCTAGGCAAAGTTCCAAAGCTTCCTTCACTTCTTCGCTCTTCCACGCATCGCGCAAAACTTCTCCGCGCGTCATTTCCCAAAGCAAGTGCGTCCGCCCGCGAGTCGAGTGTTTTTCCTCGCGCGTCACCATGAAACTCGGGCACATTGTGTCCTGTTCGCCCTGTCCTGTGGTGCGCCGGCATTTTCCCACGCCGACGCAACGCTCCACAGCTTGCGCAAAATCTCCGCCATCCTCTGGAAACGCAAAATGCGTTTCAATCGCAGTCAATTTCGGCTTGGTGGACAATCGCAGATTTTCTTCAATGCGATACGGCTCAACCACTTTTCCAGGATTCATCTTTCCGTCCGGGTCCCAAATCGCCTTGAATTCGCGGAACGCCTGAACCAATTCCGGCCCAAACATTTTTGGCAAATATTCCGCGCGCGCCTGTCCGTCGCCATGCTCACCGGAGAGCGATCCTCCGTAGAGCACACAAAGGTCTGTTGCTTCGTCCATGAACGCGCGCCACTTTTTTACTCCTGCCGCCGTCGCCAAATCAAAATTTACGCGGTTGTGAACGCACCCATGTCCGAAATGCCCATACAACGCGGCTTTGTATTCGTATTTGTCATAGAGCGCTTGCAATTCACGTAAATACGAACCCAATTTCTCAGGGGCTACCGCCGAATCTTCCCAGCCCTCCCAGCTTGGATCTTCTCCGGGCACATAAGAATTTGCGCCCAGACCCGATTCGCGAATCGTCCAAATTTTCTTCTGCTCTCGCTCCGTCAAAAGCAGCCTCGAACTCACACCCTTCCGGCCTTCGAATGCGCGCAAGAACGTGCGCGCCTTCTCTTCCGCTTCTTCCAGCCGTTTTCCGCCAAATTCCACCAGCAGCCACCCATCGCCTTCCGGCAAAAGTGGCAGATATTCGCCTTGCAGCAATCCCTTCTTAAGAATGTTGTGCGTCGTAACGCAGTCAAATCCTTCGAGCCCAATCGGTCCAAATGTGGCAACTTCCGCCGTGTGATCCGCCGCCTGAAAAATATCAGCGAAGCCCAGCACGACAAGCACGCGCGACAATTGCCCTTCGATCAATCGCACTTTTGCTTCGAGCACTGTCACGCAGGTGGATTCCGTCCCCACCAGCGCGCGCGCCAGGTTGAAGCTGCCGCCCGCATCCGGCAAAAGTTCATCCAGGTTGTATCCGGAAACGCGCCGTGGAATTTTCGCGTAGCGCTCGTGAATCAGCTTCTCGTATTTCGTTCGAAGCGCGGAGAGCCCCGCATAAATGCCACCAATTCTTCCACCCGCGGCGATTTTTGCCGCAAGTTCCGTCTGCGTCGTCGGCCCAACTGTCATTCGCGTGCCGTCGTAGAGCAGAATCTCCAGTTCCAAGACGTTCTCGACGGTTTTTCCCGCCATCTGCGAATGCACGCCGCAGGAATTGTTCCCAACCATTCCGCCAAAGGTACAATGCGTGTGCGTCGCGGGGTCCGGTCCCCACGTCAGACCAAAAGCCGCTGCCGCGTCGCGCATTTGATCGCAAACCACACCGGGCTGCACCCGAGCGAAACGCTCCCCGTGATTTATCTCCAGGATTTGATTCAGGTACATACTCCAATCGAGCACAATCGCCGCGTTGCAACACTGTCCCGCCAGGCTCGTTCCTCCACCACGCGAGAAAACTGGCGCGCCAAAACTACGGCAAACCCCAATCGCGGCAACCACATCTTCAATCGTCTGAGGAACAACCACGCCAATCGGCACTTGCCGGTAATTCGAACCATCCATGGCGTAAAGCGCGCGCGCCCCTGCGTCAAAGCTGACCGGCCCTTCCACCTGCCGCTGAAGCTCGGCCGCAAGTCGTGAAATTTCCATCAGAATCTAGCGCTCCTGAAATTGCCTACCGCGGTTAGGTGTGATTGGCCCGTGCGTTCGCGTTAGGATGACCAAATCTCTCTATTCCTCATTCGTCTCCTCTGCCTTTTTATCCTTCGGTGACTGAAACCGGTATCCCACCCACGGCTCCGTCAAAATCAATTTTGGTCTTGCCGGATCGCTTTCAATCTTTTTCCGCAGTTGATTGATCATCACCCGTAAATATTCCGGCTCGTCTCCGTAATCCGGTCCCCAGACCGCTTGCAGCAATCTCCGATGTGTCAGCGGCTTTCCCGCGCTCGCAATCAACTGTCGCAAAAGTTCAAACTCCTTCGGCGTCAGGTGAACGTCTTTCCCATTCGCTGTCACTTGCCTTGCCTCGAAGTCCACGGTTAACGGCTTCGATTCAAATTGCGTCAGCTTTGCGTGTGCCCCGCGCCTGCGTAACGCCGCGCGTAGTCTGGCGAGCAGCTCCTGCATTCCAAACGGCTTTACCACGTAATCATCCGCGCCAGCGTCCAGCGCCAAGACTTTGTCGCGTTCCGCGTTGCGCACCGTCAGCATCAGAATCGGCACATCGGAATGCCGTCGAATCTCCCGGCAAGTTTCGAGTCCGGTCATTCCCGGCATATTCACGTCCAGCAAAATCGCGTCGGGTGGCGACGTGCGAAACAGATTCAAGGCCTCCTCGCCCGTCCCTGCCTCAAAAACCGTATAGCCCTCAGCGGACAGCGCCGTGCGCAGCACGCGCCGCACTTGCTGCGCGTCATCCACAATCAATATTTTTGTGCTATTCATCGAAACTCACCCGTGCCACGCGCAATCGGCAGCGTGAAGGAAAACACGGAACCGCGATCCGGCTGGCTCGTCACGCTGATCGATCCTCCATGCGCTTCCACAAGCGCCTTCGCAATCGGCAATCCCATACCCGTTCCTTGCACTACGGCTCTCTGATCCTTGCCGCGATAGAATTTGTCGAAAATCAGCCCCAGCTCAAGCGCGTCAATTCCCGGGCCCTGATCCGCCACGCTGATCATCACGTAGTTTCCATTTGGTTCCGCGCTTACCACAATCGGTTTGTTCTTTTCCGAATAAAGATTTGCGTTGCCCAGCAGCTGTACCAAGACCTCTTTCGCCCGCGCCAGGTCCGCGCGCACCGGCGGCAAGCCACCCTTGATTTGCAGCTTCACCTCTCTGCCTCCCAGTGCATACCTGCAATTCTCCATCGCCGCGTGGATCAAGGCTCTCACTTCAACAGATGCAAACTCCAATTCCACCTCGCCGGCTTCCAAACGCGCCATTTCGGAGGCGTCCTCAATCAATCGGTTCAGCCGGTCGCACTCTTCGTCCATGATTTCCAGCAGTTCGTGGGTCTGCGCGGCACTCGGCGGTCGGTTCGAAAGAAGGGAAGTTACCGAAGCCTTGATGGAAGTCAGCGGCGTGCGAAAATTATGCGTAACGGAATCAAGCAACGCGGATTTCAGTCGCTCGCTTTGCCGGTCCGCTTCCGTCTTGCTCAGTTGCTCCACAGCCCGCGCTCGTTCGATTGCAATTCCGAGCAGCGTTCCCACCGCCTCCAGCGTCTGCCTCGTCAATCGCGCTCCAGAAATTCCAAAGCTGCCGATGGATTTCATTCCGAGACGAACTGGGGCGTAACTGAAACTCTTCCCGGGCTCTATCAGCGGCTCTTCCCGCTCGAACGTTGCCTTCAACTGTTCCTCTTCGAGTTGTAGCGTTCCGAATCCGGAACGGTAGAACTTCTGCTTCTCCGCCAGAAACACGCTGGCAGCGCCCGCTTCGAATGACTCCACAATATGATTCGGAATCGCGTTCAGTAATTGAATTACGTTTCCCTCGCCCAATAATTTCTGGCTGAACGCGTAAAGCTGTTCTATCTCTCTCCGGCGCCGGTGCGCAACTTCCGCTTCCTTGCGGACGCGGTCGGAGAGCTGGCTGCCCACAATCGCCGTCACCAGGAATGCTAGCAACGCCACCCAATTTTGCGGGTCCGCGACCGTGAAGCGGCCCACCGGCGGCAGGAAAAAATAATTGAATGCCAGCATCGCCACAACGGACATCAGCGCGGATACGGCCATTCCCCAAGCCGCGGAAACTGCTAGAATTGCCAAAAGAAACGACAATGCCACAGTCGTCTGATTGACCGTGGGAAGGGCCTTTCGATAGAGCGCTGTAATCGCAGCGATGATCAAAAAAGCTGCGACGATACGCAGGATGCGGAGCTGGACCTTGCGCTGCATGTTCTGAGTCTATCAGCCGCAACGTTTGTTTCTAAAGGCCACCATCGTTTTTGAGGATTGAAAAGCTTGCCCAAGAAACCCGAGGACTGGCTGGAAGTCGCTTCTCCTTCCGAGAAAACGAAGGGGGACTTCAAGTTGTTCCTCGGTTACGCCCCCGGCGTTGGTAAAACCTACAGCATGCTTAGCGAAGCTATTCGCAGGCAGGCCCGCGGCGAAGACGTTGTCATTGGTATCGTTGAGTCCCACGGGCGCAAAGGAATCGAAGAACTTACTGCTCAGCTTGAATCCGTGCCGCGCCGCCCGCTCGAATACAAAGGCACAACCTTCGACGAGATGGATGTGGACGCGATCCTCACACGCAAGCCCGCGGTCGCTCTGGTGGATGAACTCGCGCACACAAATATTCCTGGTAGCAAACACCGCAAGCGCTACGAGGACATCCAGGAGCTTCTCGCCGCCAACATTGATGTGCTTTCCACGCTGAATATCCAGCACATCGAGAGTATCTCCCCCACAGTTCGCAACATCACCGGCATCACCGTGCGCGAAACGGTTCCCGATTGGGTCCCCATGACCGCGAATGAAACCGTCATGGTGGACCTTACGCCGGAAGCGTTGCAAAACCGCATGCGCCGCGGTGATGTCTATTCACCAAACAAAGTAGAGCAGGCTCTGGACAATTTCTTCCGCCGCGGCAATCTGATCGCCCTGCGCGAACTTGCCCTCCGCCAGGTTGCCGAGCAAGTAGATCGCAGCCTGGAAAATTACATGGCCGCGAAGGACATTCAGAAAAACTGGGCCGTCCGCGAACGCATTGCAGTCTGCGTCAGTTCGAATCCCGCGGCGCAATATCTCATTGCGCGCGCCGCCCGCATGGCCCGCCGGCTGGATTCCGAATTGTATGTCATTCACGTGGATACGGGCCGCATCGGCGCACCTGAAGACAAAAGATCCGTGGCGGCGAACCTTCGTTTTGCGGAAAACCTTGGGGCAACGGTCCTGCAGCTAAAGGGAGTCAGCGTGGCAGACACCGTGGCTGGTGCCGTGCGTGAAAAGCATATCACTCAGGTGATTTTTGGCCGCTCCATTGAAAAGGGCTGGAAGAAGTATTTGTATCTCTCCGCTGCGCACCGCTTCTTGCGCGAATCACCGGAAGTGGACGTTCACATCGTCACACACGAAAAAGAGTAGTAAGAAAGACTACCTACTTTGCAGCCCTGCCCGTGCTGGCGCGAATCACCAGCTCCGGCTCCACGACAATGCTTCTCGGATAATCATCTTTCGGACTGTTTGCAATCCGCTTCAAGAGCGTTTCCGCCGCGGACATCCCCATCTCCCGCAGCGGCTGGCGTATCGTCGTCAAACTCGGATTTTGAAACGCCGCGCTCTGAATATCGTCAAATCCGACAACCGAAACATCTTCGGGAATGCGCCGCCCTGCCTCCCGCAGAGCCCGAATCGCGCCAATCGCGGAAATATCATTGAACGAGAATAGTGCGGTAAAAGGCTTGCTGTTTTCGAGCAGCCGTCTTCCAGCTTCGTAGCCCGGCTGCGAGGTAGGAGACTCACTATCCAGTTGCACGACCAGTTTTTCTTCAATCGAAAGTCCCGCAGCCTGCGCTGCCGCTCTCACCGCTTTCCATCTCACTTCTGTATCCGAACTGAACGCTTGCCCTTTGATGAACGCAATCTGTCGGTGTCCTTGTTCCGTCAGATAATCAAGCGCCAACCGCGCCGCGCGCGTGTGATTCAGCGTGATGTTCGTCACGCCCTCGACGTGCCGGTGGCCGGAAATTGCAACTGCCGGTACCGAGATTCTTCCGCTGCACGTCGTATCCACAAAAATCAGCCCTTCCACGCCGCGTTCCTGCAGCAACCCGGGATACTCCTCGATGAGATCGTTCTTATGACGATGGCTCATGACAAAATAAAAATATCCCTCTTGCAGCAAATGGTCTTCGATTCCAGAAAGCACCAGCGCCGCATAACCTTCGCTGATTTCCGGAACGATCACCCCAATTGTGAAACTCCTGCGCTGCCGCAACATACGCGCCATGGCGTTCGGACGGTAGTTCAGTTCGCGCGCCGCTACGCGAACACGAATTTGCGTCTGCTGGGGAATGGATTTCGCGGCGGGTGAACGGTTCATTACCAGCGAAACCGTGGCCACGGAGAGGCCCAGGTGTTCCGCAAGCTCCCTGAGGTTTACCTTTTTCGCCGAGGGATCGGCGGCAGTGTCTGACTGAGCGGATTTGGACTTGGCCATGACGGTATGGCGGCATAGTCTGGCACAGGGTTTGCATCAGAGCAAGAAAAGGCAAGGTTGTCTTTTTGCACCGATCGAATCTACGATGTAAACTCACGTCAAGCGGGCAAATAAACCGTTTTATTAAAGGATTTATCTAGGGTAGGATGCTCGCGATTCATGGGTCCGCGCAGTACAGTGGGAAAATCCGAACGCTTTTCTGAGTCGAGGCCATGCACTCATATTTTCGTCGTCAACACCTTTTTGGTCTTCCGTTTTTCTCTAGAGCTTTTTTTCTTGGGCTGCTTGTGCTGTCGCCATTTGCCACGCGATCGTCCTTCGCGCAATCGCAAGCCGTTTCCGCGAAAAAAGCGGTCCAGGCAAATTCTGAGTTGAATGATCCAGCCACGGAAGCCCGCGTCGAAGAGCTCCTCAAGAAAATGACGTTGGAAGAAAAAGTTGGCCAGCTTGTTCAATATTCGGCTGGCCAGCCGACTGGTCCCGGCACGGGCCGCACGGATTACCAAGACATGCTCGCCAAAGGTCAGATTGGCGCCCTCTTCAACATCGTCACCGCGAAAGAAACCAACGCCTTTCAGCACATCGCCGTGGAAAAATCCCGTCTTCACATTCCGCTTATTTTCGGGCTCGATATCATCCACGGCTTCCGCACGGAATTTCCCATTCCTCTCGGCATTTCCGCCACTTGGGATCCACAATTTGCCGAACGCGCAGCCCGCGTCGCAGCTCGCGAAGCATCCTCCACTGGCATTCGTTGGACGTTTTCTCCCGTGGTGGATATCGCTCGCGATCCTCGCTGGGGCCGCATCACAGAAGGTGCCGGCGAAGATCCGTTTCTCGGTTCAGCTTTTGCCCGCGCTTACGTTCGTGGTTATCAGGGCCGCCACCTGGGCGACGCGGAAAGCATTCTCGCCTGTGTCAAACACTATGTCGGCTACGGCGCAGCCGAAGCTGGTCGCGACTACAATACGACCGAAATTTCAGAGCATTCGCTTCGCGAATATTATCTGCCGCCATTTCACGCAGCGGTTGAGGCCGGCAGTGGTTCGCTCATGACCGCTTTCAATTCGCTAAATGGAGTTCCCGCTTCGGCAAACCCATTCACCATTAAGAAAATCCTCAAAGGGGAATGGGATTTTCGTGGCCTCGTGGACAGCGATTGGACTTCTGTCGCCGAGCTAATGAACCACGGCATTGCAAACGACGGTGCCACGGCGGCGCGCAAGGCATTTCTCGCCGGTGTGGATATGGACATGGTCAGTAGTCTCTACCACGATTACCTGGCAAATCTCGTTCGCTCAGGTGATGTTCCGGAGGCCGGTCTCGATGATGCGGTCCGCCGCGTCCTCCGTGTAAAATTCGCCCTCGGCCTTTTTGAAAATCCCTACGCAGACGAAAAAAAGGAATCGTCCGCAATGCTCTTGCCCGAAGCCGTGGCACTTTCCCGTGAAATAGCCGAGCATTCTTTCGTTCTGCTCAAAAATGATCTACTGCCTTCCGCCTCCCCTCTCTTGCCACTTTCCCCGGATGTAAAGACCATCGCCCTAATCGGCCCGCTCGCAGACGATGCCAACAACATGCTCGGTTCATGGGCTGCGCAGGGCCGTGCCAAGGATGTCGTCACACTGCGCGCCGCGCTCACGGAAAAACTCGGCGAGTCTCGCGTCCACTATGCAAAAGGCTCTGAAATTGCCACCGGCACGGATGCACAACTAAAAGCTGCCGTGGATGCCGCAAAAAATTCAGAAGTCGTCATTCTCGCTCTGGGAGAAAACGGCCCGGAAATGACGGGCGAAGCCGCTTCTCGTGCTCATCTCGATCTCCCCGGCCGTCAGCAGCAATTGCTCGAAGCGATTGTCGCGACCGGCAGACCCGTCGCGCTGATTCTATTCAGCGGCCGCCCGCTCACTCTGCCCTGGGCGTTTGAGCATGTTCCTTCCGTTCTCGCCGGCTGGTTCCCTGGGATTCAGGCCGGTCCTGCTCTCGTTCGCACGCTCTTTGCAGAAAATACTCCAAGTGGCAAACTCACAGTCACCTGGCCTCGCAGCGTAGGGCAAATTCCTCTTTACTACAATGCGCTAAACACTGGCCGTCCTGCAGCGCAGTCGGAAATGGCTCGCTTCTCGAATGGAGGCGATAAGAAATTCGTCTCGCGCTATATTGACGAATCGAATCTCCCGCAGTTTCCGTTTGGCTACGGCCTCACCTACACAACCTTTCGCTACGGCCCCGTCGAATTGGGAAAAACCGAGCTGCGCCTCGATTGGCTGCGCGAGGGTCTTGCGCCTACTTCCACAAGCGCGCCCGCCCCGTTGCTCGCCAGCGCGAATGTCACGAACACCGGTTCCCGCGCCGCAACAGAAACCGCGCAGCTCTACGTTCGTCTCGAAGGAACCAGCGTTTCCGAACCGGTCCGTGCGCTGAAAGGCTTTCAGCACGTCACGATCGCTCCCGGCGAAACCCGCCGAGTCGTTTTCTCCATCGCTCCTGAAACATTTGCCTTCTGGAACGACCAAAACACATTCACAGTCGAGCCATCTCACGTCACGATCTGGATCAGCCCGGACGCCGCATCGGGAACAGGGGCATCCCTCGAAATTCGCAACAAAACAAATCCGTAAAAGCTCCTTGGACGCCAAAAAGGAAAGCGGAGGCGCGGACCCGCCTCCGCTTTGTCCTCGATGACACTCTATTTACGCTTTTAGTTGTGGGGAAGCCTTCTGCAGCCTGTGTACTAGTTTTTCGCCGGCTGCGGGTGCCTCGGTCTTCGATTCAAGCACGATCTTCGCCGCGGAAGCATCCTTTCCGTACAGACGGCGGTTCGCATCTTCATCAGGTCGCAGCGTTGAGCCTTCCAGCGAAATTCCCGCAAACACGCCGCGTGCCCGCGAATAGCTCAGCATCTCCGCGCGCATGTACGCGTCTGTGTCCGCGGAAGCCGTGCGGCCTTTCGGTCCCGCAGCAACGGTCGCATCTGCGCCCAGCTTCACTTTGCTGTGCAGCAGACTGTCCATGCCGCGGTTGTTCATCACAAGAATCACGAAGTCCGTTGCCTCTCCGCCGATTTGCAGGCCAATGCTTCCGCCTTCCAATGCGTACATTGCTGGAGCGCCCCATGGTCCGCTGAAGTCTTTACCTGTCCGGCAAACCATCGTGCCGCGCCCGTAACTTCCGCCGACGATGAACGCCGCCTTCAATACCGACGGCATCACGACAACGCAGCGCGCCTTGTCTAGAAGGTCTTGTGGAATGTCGTCTGGCACATTCAGGATTTCTTCCATGACCTTGCCCGCATTTTCGAGCCGCTTCGTTTCGTCCTTTGCGTTTTCGTCTGAGCCCGCCGCGAAGCCCGCTGGCGCGATCAGTAGTGCACCCAACATCAATGCTGTGCAACGTTTCATTTCGTTTTTCTCCTTTGGGTTGGATCTTTTTGTAAGTGGACTCGGGCCCGTTGGTGTCTCACTCACGATGGATGAAAATCAATTTACGTCCGCCGTTGCAAATGGCCGAGGACCGAGGCAAGAAACAGAATGGCAAACACGAAGAAGAGAATCTTTGCGATACCCGCCGTAGCCGCCGCGATTCCTGCAAATCCAAAAATCGCCGCGAGGATTGCAACGATAAAGAACCCCAACGCCCATCTCAACATTCCGCCCCCTCAAGAGATACTTTCTGTTCCTCAGGTAATTACCCGATGCGTGCTTTTTTCTCGCAAGGTTATGAAAGCAATCACTCTGCCGTTCCCTTGAAAAACTTCGTATGTCCTTGCATTTACAAGCGGTAGATCGCCACACGATATATGTCGGATGAGCTGATTTCGCGGATGGTCCTGCGGTTTTGCCTCGCGGCGTGTAAAAAGTTCACGGCAATCTTGCGTACTAGAACGAACTTACTTGAGCCCTATCGGATGATCATAGCCCGTCATTTCCAGGTAACCGCTCCCATGAAGCGGTGCGCTTCCGCGCTTGCCGGAATATTCCATCGCGCCTTCCCAATACGTTGGAGCTAGTTTTGTGCCCCCTGCTAATTCCTGTTGCGGGAGCTTCGTGCGCGCATCGAGAAAAATGCCGAACTTCGGCACCGTCACATTCCACTGAATCGGATAGCTTGTCCCGGTTATTGGGCTTGTCCACTCGGCACTATGCCGCTGCAACGAAAAATCTTGCGAGCGTAAATGATTGGACTTCCCGGACGCATCTACGTAAGTTCCTGCGGAATAGGGATCAATCGTTCCGTCCTTTCGCCGGATCTCGAAGAGCATCAACTCCGTCTTGTCTTCAAGCTGAATGCTGAACCAGTCCCACCCGGCTTGCTCCGCATCCAGTTGGTGCGTGAAAAATTCATGATCCATCCAGGAAAGGCCGGACACAGCGTACTGTTTTCCCTTCAATTCGATCGTTCCTCTGGTCGCGAGCCGCGTTTGAGAAAAATAGTGGCTCGCCCTTCCCGTGCCCTCCGCCTTCTGGCTCACGCCATTTTCCCCATGAACCACCGGCGTCTTTTCGCTTTTCAAAGTGAACTGGAACCGGAAATCTTCATTCTGGGCGACAAGTTGCTGTCCGCCATCCTTCCAACTCGCTGACCAGTTCCCATTCCACACTTTTCCATCGTGCCCGCTCACTCCCGCGATTCCAGGCCCCGCGCGATTCAGGCGCTCGGAGTGATAAAAATGGCCTCCGTCCAGATCGCTCAACGCCAAATGAGCCAGGTATAGATCCATCATGTCCCAGGGACTTTTTTTCGCTTCGTCGCGATTCACGCCTTGCCGGAAAAACGTAAGTTCAAAACCGAACGCGCGGCCATCAACAGTCTTTACGTTTCCCGTTGTGTACCACCACTCTGTTTGGAACTCAGGATGATCGAAATAATCTTTGGGAAATTCGTAGTGATACCCGGGAAGCGCCACGCGATAAGGTCCATCCAGCGTGGGAAAAATCGCCAGCAGCAGGCCCGCGCAAATCGCCCTACTCTTCATGCACAACCTCAATCGGGTTCAGTCGCACCGCGACCCTTGCCGGATAAAATCCCGCCAGTACGGTCGCCACAAAGATCAACGAAATCGCTCCGCTCAAAATGGCAACGGGCCAATGGAACCGAATCGTCCAGCCGAACGATTGCTTGTTGATGACGAATACCAGAATGAGCGACAACGCGAATCCGAGCGCCACTCCGGCCGCATTCGCGAGCAAACCAAGCAGTCCCGCTTCAGCGAGAATCATGCGCCGGATTTGTTCACTCGTTGCCCCAAGAAATCGCAAGAGCCCAAGCTCGCGCTTTCGGTCAATCACCAGAGCGAGCAGCGCGCCCGCCACGCCCATCACCGCGACCAGAACAGCTACTGCTTCCAACGCGTACGTAATCGCGAAGGTTCTGTCGAATATCTTCACAGCCTCGCGCCGCAAATCGGCATTGGAAAAAATCAGGATGCGGTATTCACTGGCTGTGCGTTCTATCTCTCCACGCACTTGCGCGGCGTCCGCTCCGTTTTTCACATAAACAGCAAGATTGGACGGCGCGTCGTCCGGCAGATACTTCTTCATCGTGTTCCGGTCCATCAGGACGAAACCCCGCTCGCTGCCGTAGTCGTAGTACACATCCGCGATGCGAAAACTTGTAAGCGAAGTTCCCAGCCGTAGCGTGATTGTGTCGCCCCGCTTGACGTTATGCTTGTAAGTGAACGGCTCGCTCACCACCACCGTATCGCCGCTTCGCAATTCGGCCAGCACTTCTTCACTCGAACGGCCGGAAAAAAAGTCACTTCTTCCGCGTTTTCTCGCGCCCCGCAAGTCTGCCGCAGCCACTATGGTGGGTACTCCGTCGTAGCTCACCTCGTAAGCACGAAGCCGGTCCACGGCCTCAACGCCGGGTAGCGCGGCAATGTTGTCCGCAAGCAGCGGCGAAATTGTCGGATGGCGGTCCACGGAATGGCTCCCCGCGGGGCGCAAATAAAAATCGGCCGGAACCTCTCCTTCCATCCATTGAATTACCGTCTCGCGAAAACTGCCCACCATGATTCCCACCGCCGTCATCATGGCAATCGCGGTTGCCAGCGCTCCCACCAGCACGGAAGTTCTGCGCAGTGACCCAAGCAGGCTTCGCGAAGCAAGCAACGAGGCGACTCCCAGCTTTTTCAGCAAGCCGCCTGACATGCGCAACACCGCGCTGACGACCGCGGGAATTGCCAATGTTCCGGCAGCAATCGCAAGCAGCGTAGCGAAATATCCAAAGAGCGGTTTTCCCGCGACCGGTGGCGCCTTCGATGCGGTCCACGCCATTGCTGCAAGGACCAGTGAGGCCGCCAAATCGCGTGATTTATGCACGCGCGCCAGAAATTCTCTCCGGCCGCGTGCCATCGCTTCTACAGGCGGGACCTGGGCGGCTTCCCACGCGGGCGCGTAAGCCGCCACGACCGCTACGCCGATCCCCACGATCAACGCTGTGAAGACTGACGTAATGCCCAACTCAATCGGCCCCGGCCGGCTGCTCACGTATAGCGCATCCACCGTTGCGCCCATCAACTTCACCGCGCCGCTAGCCATCACGCGCCCCAGCGGCACTCCAATCGCAGCGCCCACGAGCCCAATCGCGGCGGCTTCTCCCGTGAAAGCAATCAAAATACTCGCGCGGCTTGCTCCCAGTGCGCACGCGATGCCAATTTCCCCGCGCCGCCGCACTACCGAAACAGAAATCGTGTTGTAAATCAGAAACGCGCCAACGATGAGCGCGATGTAGCTCAGCAGTTTCAAATTCCAGCGAAACGCCGCCAGCATCTTGCGATTTTCTTCGGTGCCCGTTCCCGCCGCGCGTACTTCAACCCCGGGCCGAAGCGTTGCGCTGATTCTTGTTATCCAGAACCGCGCGTCTTCAGTTTCCGGGGCGTGCACCAAAATTCTATCTACTTTTCCCACTCGTCCAGTCGCGCGCTGCGCCGCCGCGATGTCCATCACGATCGCGGGCTGATTTTGATCCTCGTAGATTCCACGCACGGTGAATATTTGCTCATGATCGCCAATGATCAGCGAAACTTGTTGCCCCGCCTTCCATCCCAGACTGCTGCCGGCCCATATGCTGTCCTCCTTCGCGAAATCTACCCAGGCGTTCTCTCCTGTATTAAGTTCGCGAGGCGCGCTTTTGCCCTCTTTCAACGCGTCCGCCTCGCCGATTAGATCCAGTCCAATCAGAGCAAAGGTTTTCTTCGTTTCAGAAACCACGGCAAAATCTTCCATGCGCGGCGAAATGCGAAGATTGAATGGCAGCGTCGCAATGTCTCCGACCATTTCTTCCGGTATGCCGCCGGTCGCAGTCACTTCCAGGTTGTAGTTGCTGGACAGCGCCTCCAGGGAAGACCGGAACGAGCCAGTCGCTGCAGTCCCGGCCAGATCCATCGCCAGCACGACGGCAACTCCGAGCGCCACAGCCACCACCGTCAACCCTGTGCGCACCGGTTCTCGCGCCAGCGGCCTCATCATCAACCGCCAAAATAATTGCGCAGCTCTATACACTAGCTTTCCCTCGCGTCACGGCAATTTTGAATCGCAATACCAAAGACATCTCCACCGATTTATTGCTGCGCGTGCTGTGTGCGCTGGGCTACTCCGCAAAAATCACCTTCAAAACCGCAGCCTAGAACAATCATGCTCAGTTTCTCTTGATCCCAGCGATCTTTCCGTCGCGTAATTCGATGACGACGTCCGCAATCGCCGCGGCCTCTACACTATGTGTCGCCATGAGTGTTGCCGTTTTCTGTTCGCGTGTCAGGCGCCTCAATAAATCCAAAATGATGGTTCCCGTCGCGGTATCCAGATTTCCAGTCGGTTCATCCGCGAGCAGAATTCTTGGCCGGTTGACGAGCGCCCGCGCAATCGCTACGCGTTGCATCTGTCCGCCGGAGAGCTGATGCGGCATGCGGCTTTCAAGACCCGACAATTCAACCGATGCCAGTCGCTCTAGCGCCGCTTCCCGCGCGCGCGGCACTCCAGCCAGAAGCAACGGCAGCTCCACGTTCTCCACCACACTCAATGTGTTCAGTAGTTGAAACGACTGAAAGACAAATCCCACTTTCTCGCGCCGCAACCTCGTAAGCGTCGTATCGTCACGCGAATTCGTGCTCACTCCATCCAGCAACACTTCGCCGCTTGTCGCAAAATCCATTGCGCCGGCCAAATTCAGCAAAGTGGACTTACCGCAGCCGCTTCGGCCAACCAGCGCCACAAATTCGCCGGCAGCGACCTCGAGCGACACTCCATCCAAGGCGCGAACAAGCTGCCCATCGGCGGGATAGTCCTTCACTACGTTGCACAGCGTCACCATTTCCCGTGAGCCTCGTCGCCGTTGTCATCAACCGGTGCAAACATGCTAGCGCAATCGCAAAAAGCGCGCTCCGCAGCACAATTCTGCAGGACATTACTTATATAGAGGCCGGGCTTCAGGTTGGCCAGGGTGCTGACAATATCTTCCACGAGAAATTTTTCGGAGGGAATTTTGAAGGAATGCTTTCAGAACCTACTCTGCCGGTTTCAGCAGTCTGACAATCTCGGCCAACCAGCCCTCAAGGACTGCTCTCTGATTGGGCGCCATCTCCGTAAACGCCACACCCATCCCAAATTTTGGGTCGCAGTAAACCACCTTCGCCTTGGCTTCGAAGACGCCCTGATCCCGCAGAATCCGCAATGTAATCAGCGTCCCTGCAGGGAAGGGATTGAGCGCGTCAACATAGCACCCACCCATGGCCAGCTCGGAGACGCGCGCGGAAAGTACCGCCCCGGATTGCACGTCCGTCACCTCCACCGAGGCGACAAACGGGCAGCGCCGCACCGCACGCTGTTTCGCTGGCTGCAAGGTTTTATTTCTTTGCATCATCGCCCGTTCCGCACGGCAACATCGCAACGAAAAAGCCTACCTTTAGCTGGGTATGTATCTCTAGACTCAGCCCTCGCTCCGCATTCTTCAATAGTACGCAAGGCCATTGGCGCTGAATGAGGCACTCCGGCTTTGCTCTTTATCTTTGTAGAGGCAGGGCTTTGCCCGCCTTTTTTTCTCCGTACTAGGGCAAGTGCGCCTAGTAGGTCCTGCATTTGCCACTCTTACGAAACAACCGGGGCGTCCCCAAACTATTCCCAAAATGAAACCACTTCGCATCGCTGGGGAGTCATCAAAAAAGGAACGGGGCGCTGCCCGCTATCTTGCAGGTCCGGCAATCCTGCCGGTCCCAATCTTTGCTTCCTGCCGTTTTTACATCTTCGCCGCAGCCAGCGCCTTTTCGATTGCGGCGGTCACCTCTGGATCATCCGGCGTAACCTTCGGCTCAAACCGCGCCACCGTTTTCCCATCCGGTCCGATCAGGAATTTCGTGAAGTTCCACTGAATCTCCCCGCCGGTTTGCGGGTTGGTAGCTTTGTCCGTCAGATATTGATAAAGCGGCGTAATGTCGCTGCCTTTCACGCTCACTTTCGCCATCATCGGAAACGTCACATTGTATTTCGTCGAGCAAAACGTTTTAATCTCGGCGTTCGTTCCGGGCTCCTGCGAACCAAAATTGTTCGCCGGAATTCCCACAATCACGAATCCGCGCCCTTTGTACTTTTCATAAACGCTTTCGAGCGCCGTATATTGTGGCGTGTATCCGCAGCGGCTCGCCACGTTCACCAGCAGCACCACTTTGCCTTTGTAGGTGGAAAGCGGCGTTGACTGGCCATCAATCGAATTCATTGTGAAATCATAAACGGATTTTTCCGCAGCCATCGCCACCCCCGCCAAAACCAGCACACACACCAGTATTTTCTTCATTTTGTCCCTTTCGTGGTTCTACGCCGACTCGTTTCCCGCGCGAATCTCCACTACCAGCCCTTGCGATATTCGCGCTGGAGATATTGATTCGCCTCGGGCACGTTGGTAACGCGCATGCTGGCCGGATCGTAATAAATCTTCTTTCCTGCACGCAGAGCGACTACGCCGAGCAGCATGATTTCGGTGAGTTGCGCCGCGTAGTCGAACGGGCAGGAAGCCTCGGTCTTGCTTTTGGCCGCGTCCACCCAATTCAATTCGTGATTCTGGCTTTTGATACGCGGCAGCGTCTGCGCAGGTTTGGCTGTAGCTTCCGCGAGCGATTTGGGTAGAAGGCGTGGGCTGAGCCCGTAGGTGTCATGCATCAGCTTGCCTTTGCTGCCGACAATCATGACGCCGCCGTCTTTGTTCACTTCTTCGTTTTCGCCGAGTTCTTCCGGTTTCGGAGGCAGGAGGCCACCGTCGTACCAGGTCAGACTGACGGCCGGCATCTTGCCGCGCGCTGGGAATTTGAAGAAGGTTTGGGTCGCATTCGGGAAAGAGACCTTGTTAAACGGCGTGCAAACGGTTTCGATGCTGGTTGGCAGACCAAGATTGAGCGCCCAGAGAGAAACGTCTAGAAGATGCGCGCCCATGTCGCCGATTGGACCGCAGCCCCAATCGACCCAACCTCGCCAATTGAAGGGATGGTAGATCGGATGATAGGTAACTTCCGGCCCGACGCCGAGGAAAAGATTCCAGGAGAGAGTGTCCGGAATCGGGTAGTTTCCAGCGAAAGACGCGGCAAGGCGCGCATCCACGCCCTGTCCATTCCATTTGAGGCTTTCCGCAGGGACGGTAAGAGGCTGTGGCCGCGGAATACCTTGCGGCCAGAAGCCGAGCGGGCGGTTAGTCCAGACGTGGATTTCGCGGACTTCGCCGATGGCGCCAGACTGGATGTATTCGACGGCGAGACGGGCTTCGTCGGAGGAGTGACCCTGGTTGCCCATCTGCGTGGCGACCCTGGTCTCTTTGGCCTTCTTCGCGAGTTGGCGGGCTTCAGCCACGGACCAGGTAAGAGGCTTTTGTACATAGACGTGCTTGCCAAGCTCCATTGCGGCGAGCGCGATCGGCGTGTGCATGTGATCGGAAGTGGCGACGACAACAGCGTCGATGTCCTTCTGCTTTTCGAGCATCTCTCGATAGTCTTTGTAGCGCTTCGCCTTCTGCCAGTGTTCGGTGTAGAGACGCTTCATATTGGCAAGTTGCTGTTCCGGCGTGGAGGAATTCAGACCGGTACGCGTTTGCGATTGCGCCTGACCGCCGGAGGGGGGCTGATTGATGCGTGCTTCAAGACGATCGATCTCGCCGCCCAGTCTCTCGAATGCTTTGCCCGCGAAATCCCAGTCCACGTCGCAGAGCGCGACAATGTTTTGGCTGGCCAGCGCGATGAGGTTCGCGCGGCCCATTCCTCCAACGCCAACGCCCGCGATATTCAGCAAATCGCTGGGAGGAGTCATGCCGCGGCCAAGGACGTAGCGGGGAACAATCGTCAGCGCAGCGCCGCCGATTGCTGTGTTCTTTATGAATTTACGCCGTGTGATTGGATTCTTTTCAGACATAGTTGGCCACCTTCGCGCCGCCGGACAGTATCGCCCAAGAAACGGGCGGCTGCGAGGAAAAATTTTCTGCGCCAAGGCATTTCATCTGGGTTGTCTAGCGGAACCCAAAGGGATTTCACTCCGCCATTGAGCGGTGAAGAGTGCTGTTGTAGACTCCGCTGGGTCGTTTTAGCCCCACAATCTGTAACGGCACCGCCGTCAAAGCAGCACGCGCCATGTGGCCTCAGGAAGCCCCAAGGAGAACTGAATGCTCTTTGCAGCACAGGTTGCAACTGCGCACAAAGCTCTCGCCAATCTCGATCTCGCCATCATTGGTATTTATTTTGCGATCATTTTCGGAATTGGTTTTTACTTTTCGAGGCGCGGGCGCACCAGCGAGGAATATTTTCTGGCGGGCCGCAACATTGGCTGGTTTTTCGTCGGCGCATCGCTGTTTGTGTCCAATATTTCTACGGAGCATTTCATTGGGCTTTCCGGAACGGGCGCGTCGTCCGGCCTCGCCGTCGGCCATTTCGAGTGGCTGGCTTGCGTCATTCTTCTGATTCTAGGCTGGGTGTTCGTGCCGTTTTATTTGCGCAGCAATGTTTTCACCATGCCGCAATTCCTTGAGCGGCGGTTCAGCAGGCAATGCGCGGTGTACCTCGCCGGAATTTCCATTGTGGCGTACATCTTCACAAAGATTTCCGTGCAGCTCTACGCGGCCAGCGTCGTGCTGGAACGCGTCGCGGGATGGTCGTTGTGGAAGACGGCCGTGGTGCTGGTCATCGCGACGGGAATTTACACGATCGCCGGTGGGCTAGCGGCGGTGATCTACACGGACACCGTACAAACGCTGATTCTCATCACCGGCGCGGTAGCACTGACGTTGATTGGCTTGCACCGTGTGGGGGGATTTGCGCATCTGCAAACGATGGTGCCGCCCAGTTATTTTCACATGATAAAACCTGCAACCGATTCCCAGTTTCCGTGGACAGGCATATTTTTCGGGGCGCCGATCCTAGGAATTTGGTATTGGTGTACGGACCAGGTGATCGTGCAGCGCGTACTTTCCGCACGGGATGAAGGGCACGCGAAAGCAGGAACCATCTTCGCGGGATTTCTGAAGATTCTTCCGGTTTTCATGCTCGTACTGCCGGGAATCATTGCCTACGCGTTGTTTCCGGCCGAGGTTGTGAAACCGGACTATGCCTATCCCACGCTGGTACTCAATCTGCTCCCGACTGGTCTTGTTGGGCTCGTATTGGCGGCGCTGCTCGCGGCGGTGATGGGCGCAATGAGTTCCGTTTTCAATTCAGCTTCGACGCTTGTGACCTTGGATTTTTACAAAAAGATTCGGCCGGAATCTTCCGAAAAGCAGCTTGTGACTTTCGGCCGTGTCGCGACAGGTGGAATGGTCCTTCTGGGATTGCTCTGGGTCCCGTTCATCCACCTGCTCAGCGCGCAGCTTTATATTTATTTGCAGAGCGTGCAGGCGTACATCAGCCCGCCCATCGCGGCGTGCTTCGTCTTTGGAATTCTGTGGCCGCGGCTGAACGGGCAAGGAGCTATTTCCTCGCTCCTCGTGGGATTTATGCTGGGCGCGTCGCGATTCGTGTCTGAAGTGCTGGACAAAACTGCGCATTACGACTCCGGCGCGATTCGCTGGCTGGTGGACATGAATTTTCTCCACTATGCGATCTTCATGTTTGTCGTCTGCTCGATTGTGCTGATTGCCGTCAGCATGATGTATCCCGCGCCGGATCGGAAAAAACTGGCAGGGCTAACCTTTCTAACAATTGGCGAAAAGATAGACAGCATGGACGCCAGCGCGCCGCATCTGGAAAGAGAGACTCCGATGGAACGCACGATGAACGTGGTCTTTTCACTTGCCCTGGTCGCGACCGTGATCGGATTGTGGATTCGCTTCCGGTGAGCCGGACAGCCGCGAATTTCACGAAAGGGAAACGCATTTGATTCGCAGCCTGAAACCTAATGTCACGCAGGATGAAGCGCTTCAGACGTTTCGCGCACCGTCCTCTTTTTTCTGGCGTCTACGGACGGGCCCGCTGCAGCGGATCGCGGACGCGTACGTTCCTTTCCGTCTTTGTCGCGTTCGGTACACGATGAATCACGGAAAAATCGAGCGCATTTTCGCCATGGATGCGGTGGACGGATCGCTCGATCTTTTTGAGTTCCGAAACATACCGCAAGAGCAGGAACTCGTGGAGATTCAAACAAGAAATTGTCCACTGGCCACTTTGGACGATTTGCGAGCGCAGGAAATTCTTCGCGACAAAGTGTTGCGCGTGGTTTTTCAGCAGGGATTCTTCAAAATGCGTGATGCATCACTCGAAATTGAGCGGCTACCGGGCGAAATTCATCTTCCATACTGGCTGGGATTTTACGGGGACAGCAACGTATTGCGGTGCCGCGTGATGGACGCGGTACGGCGTCGTCTGGAAGGTGCAAAAGCTTCCACATTCTTTGAGCAGTGGCTCGCGGCCTGAACCCTTTCCCGCAGGCACGGACAATCTCACGGAGGTCGTTATGGACAGAACCGCACGTCATCGCCTTGTACTGCTTGCGGTTTTTATTTTGTATGCGGCCGCGAATTCTCGCGCTGAAGGCTGGCAACACATCGGCAATATCCAGCGCGTCGTGAAGCTAAATGACGGCGTCGAACTGACTGCGGGGAAGGCCAAAGTGCGAATTACGGCTTTTCGCGAAGGAATTTTTCGCGTGCAGGTCGCTCCCGACGGGAATTTTCCGAAAGATTTTTCGTGGGCTGTAATTGAAGCGCCTGCACCCCCTGCACTAGTTATAGAAGATGCGCAGGATTCGGTGAAATTAACTTCGGGAAACACTCTCGTGCGCGTAAAGAAGACACCACTGCTTATAGATTTTTTGGACGCAGCCGGCAACGTGATTGTTGCGGACGAACCAAGCCTGCCAATGGCGTGGAACGGCGCTCAGGTTCACGTTTGGAAAAAAATGCCCGCGGATGAAAGTTATTTTGGTCTTGGCGACAAGGCCGGACCGATGAACCGGCGCAATCGCTCATTCACGATGTGGAACACAGATGAGTTCGGCTGGCAGGAATCGAGCGACCCGCTGTACAAAACGATTCCGTTCTTCCAGGGATTTCGAAGGGGAATTGCATTCGGGATTTTCTTCGACAACACGTGGCGGAGCTCGTTTGATTTCGGAAAAGACTCGCGCGACTACTACTCATTCGGATCCGACGGCGGCGAAATCAATTACTATTACTTTGCCGGGCCCGACCCCAAAAAAATCGTTGAGGATTACACCGCCCTGACGGGGCGAATGCCATTGCCGCCGCTCTGGACCCTGGGCTATCAGCAGTGCCGCTATTCGTACTATCCAGAAAAGCGCGCTTACGAAGTTGTGGAGCGGTTGCGCGAAGACAAAATTCCTGCCGACACCATCTATTTCGACATTGACTACCAGCAGGGTTACGCGCCTTTTACGATAAACCGCGAATATTTCCCCCATTTTGAAAAAATGATTGCGGATTTCAAGGCGGTGGGGATTCACACTATTTTGATCACCGACCTGCACATCAAGCATGATCCGAATCACGGTTACGCGCCCTTCGATTCCGGAATGAAAGAAGATGTTTTTGTGAAACGCGCAGATGGATCGCTCTACGTCGGTCCAGTATGGCCCGGGCCAAGCGTTTTCCCGGACTTCACGCTGACACGCGTGCGGGATTGGTGGGGCACCCTCTACAAAGATTTCATTGGGATGGGAGCGGCGGGATTCTGGAACGACATGGACGAGCCGGCTGTTTTTCTGACTCCGACGAAAACAATGCCACTCGACAACGTGCATCGCACGGACGATGGCGCGAAACACCCGCACACGGAGATTCACAATATTTTCGGGTTGGAAAATGTTCGGGCGACGTTCGATGGCGTGAAAAAACTGCAGCCAAACGAGCGGCCATTTGTTTTGACGCGCGCAGCATATGCAGGCGCGCAGCGTTATGCCGCCACCTGGACGGGCGACAACAGCAGCACGTGGAATCACCTGGCGATGAGCACGCCGCAACTTTTGAGCATGGGCCTTTCCGGCTACGGAATGGTTGGAGATGACATCGGCGGATTCGCAGGCTCACCGACGGCGGATTTACTGACGCGCTGGTTTGAAGTGGGAGCGTTCAATCCGATTTATCGCGACCACACGGCAAAAGGCACCGCGGACCAGGAGCCGTGGGTGCACGGGCCGAAGCATGAAGCAATTCGCCGGCGCTACATCGAAGAGCGTTACCGGCTAATGCCATACATTTATACAGGCATCGAAGAGATGAGCCGGACGGGCGTTCCGTTGATGCGGCCGCTCTTTTTGGAATATCCGAAAGCGGATGGAATTGCAGGAAACGATCACGATTTTCTTTTCGGGCGAGACTTGCTTGTCGCGCCTGTGACGACAGAGATGGTGGACGCGCAAGTGGTTCGCCTGCCGCCTGGTGATTGGTACGACTACTGGACGGCGGAAAAGCATAGCAGTAAGGATCAAATTATTTTGCAGCCTGCGCTGGATCAGATGCCTCTTTACGTTCGCGCCGGAGCGATTGTGCCGATGCAGGAGTTGGTGCAATTCACGGAAGAGATTCCGCGCGGACCGCTGCAGCTTCGCGTGTATCCCGGTCCAGATTGCAACGGCACATTGTATGAAGATGATGGGCACACATTCGCCTACGAAAAAGGCGAAGTGTTGCGCGTGAACTATTCGTGTCAGGCTAGCGCAGGAGAAGTAACGGTATCCGGCAAAGCGGAGAAGAACGGATATGCACCGTGGTGGACCAGCACGGAAGTGAAAGTGTTCGGAGCAGCTTCTTCGCCGAAGACGGTCAAAGTCGGCGGAATGGAAAGTCATGCGTGGAGCTTCGACGACAAAATGCATACGGTGACGCTGACCGTGCCCGATGCATTGAAGGATTGGACGGTTGAGATTTCGTATTGATTGCCAGGGGCGCGCCGACTCTCATTGCAGCGAAAAAATAGAAATTGATTGTGCGGGAGCAACGACGCGAATGGCATTTGGCGCGGATTCCATTTGCGCCGTGCCGTAGAGCAGAGAACTGGATTGAGCGCCGAAGCAGGGCGTATCGGCAGTTGGTACGGATAGAGTTCGGGATTCCTTGGCATTGTTGAAGACCACCAGAATGCGTTCATCCTCCGATTGGCGCAGAAAAACGTAACTTGAATCGTCAGAAAAGAGATGCCAAAGCTTTCCGCCCGCAAGAGCGGGGTGCTCGCGGCGCAGGCGGAGCAATTTCTGTACTGCTGAGAAAAGTTCTCGCTGCTCCGGCGTTCTTCCTTCCGCGTGGAACGCATTTTTCGGGTCTTCGATCCAACCTCCGGGAAAATCGTGGCGATTGTCGGGATCATTGCCGCCGGTCATGCCAATTTCATCACCATAATAAAGTTCTGGAATTCCGCGCAGCGTCAGGACTAATCCAAAAGCGAGCTTCAATTTTTCCAGCGAGCTCCCTTCGGCGCCGGCGAAGCGCGGCACGTCATGATTCGCGAAAAACGGGACGAGCAGCTCCGGATGCGGGTAGAGCGAATCCTGGCGCAGGATATTCGCGATGCGCCCGGCGGGAGCACCGCGAAGAAGAACATCGCGAATTGTGAAGAAGAGCGGGAAGTCGAAGACCGTTGTAAGGCCCGTATCTATATCGTCCCAATCTTTTTTTCCGCCGACAAAAAAGGACGTGACTGTTGGATCGGGATGAAAAACTTCACCGATCGTGCTGAGCTGCGGATAGATGCGACGCAGCGAAGCGTGCCAATCGGCCCAGAATTTGCGCGAAACGTATGGAAATGTGTCCACGCGAAGACCATCGAGGCCGGTGGATTCGACCCACCAAATCGTATTTTGCAGAAGATATCTGGCGACGGCGGGATTTTCCGTGTTGAGGTCCGGAAGAATGCCAAAAAACCAGCCTTGCGTAAGATTGCGACGGAGACTTTCGGGAGCGTGCGGGTCTGCAAGCGCCTCGAAGGGATCGTTGGCGACGGGCGATTTTTCGGGCAAGCCGTAGAACGATTTCTTGACGGGCGAAAACGAATCGCGATGATTTTGCAGTGTGCCGTGAAACCAATCGGGAAGGGGAGGCTTTGCGACCCACGGATGGCGCGGGCCGACGTGATTCGGAACGGAGTCAAGGAAAATCTTCATCTTCTGTTTGTGCGCGGCGGAGACGAGGTCTCTATAATCGTCAAGAGAGCCGAGATGCGGGTCCACGGCATAGAAATCCACGGCGCCGTAGCCGTGGTAATCCTCGGTGGCTCCGTTCTTTACGACGGGCGTTAGCCAGAGCGACGTGACGCCGAGATCCTGCAGATAGGAAAGATGATCGCGCACGCCGCGGAGGTCACCGCCGTGCCAGGCGCGCGGTTTCGAGCGGTCATGCGAACCGGGAAATTCTGCGGGCTCGTCGTTGGTGGGGTCGCTGTTTGCGAAACGGTCCGGCATGATTAGGTAAAGCACATCGTCCTGCGAAAGGCCGTGGAACCTTGTGGCGGCTGGTGCCCGCGCGGCGAGCGGAAGCTCAAACGTGGTTTTTCCATTGGGCGTCACGATGCGGCAGACGAGCGTGCCGGAGCGCGCGCTTGTGGAGAATTTCAACCAGACAAAAAGATAATCACCCTGATGCGAGGCTTGCGTGCGCGAGATGACGACTTCGGGAATGTTGCACGTGAGCTGGGTTGCCTGGAGGTCGTGGCCGGAAAGAAGAAGCATCAGGTCCGGAGTCAGATTGAGCCACCAATTTGGCGGCTCAATTTTTGTGACCGTGGGAGCGTGATTTGAAACTTCTTGCGCGAACGCCGGAGAAGAAAAAGCGAGCGCTGCGAAAAGAAAAGCGCAGATGACCCGGCGAGGCTTTGCCAAATTCATTTTGATTCCGTGGAAGGAACAAAACGCAATTTACCGAACGCAGTGGGAACGTGGAAATTCGGCTCGGGAGTATTCGTTGGGCGCCAGGATGAGTAGAAACGCGGTTCGGAAGCGCCTTCCACGCGGAAGAAATTGACGCGCCATATCGAAGAAGAGTCAAAGTGCAGTGCGAGGCTGCGCAGAGGAATGGCGAGCTCGGCCGTCCAGACTTTTGCTTTTTCATCAATATGTGTACGGCATTTCATTCCTGTGTGTGGGTCGGAACGCTCGCCGTGTTCGATGTCGAGGTCGATCCAGTATCCGTTTGGGCTGACTTCAAATTCGAAATAGTGACCGGGATAGGTGGGATCGGGCTGGAGAAAAACTTCGACCACGTCGCGGTCCCAAAGATGGTCGCGGCGGCCGGAAGAGTCTGCGTCTGGAAAAACGGTAAGGACGCGAAAGCGCGAGCGGTAATGAAGAAAAAGAGTTTCGGGCGTCCAGAGCAGTCGCGCTTGTGTTTCGCGTTCGGGATCGGGGTTTTTCCCCTGCCAATCGGTGTTGAACACGATGGGTTTCGCTAAGTCCCAGGCGGCGGAAGGAGGATAACCATCCGGCGCTAGAGCTTGTGAGAGATGCGAAACGTTGACCGTATCCGAAGGTATCATCGCGCCCAGCACGGAAAACAAAAATAACGGAGATATGGCGAGAACTGCCGCGTGTGTTTGCCGGAAAAAACAAAATACAAGGGCGATGGCGCCAACAGCAAGCAATGCAACATAAGCGAATTTTTCGGCTGCCATGCCGTATTCTCCAAACCGTGAACCGCGGACAAGAATAACTGGAAAGAGCCGCGGAAATCGAAGGAAAACGAGAAGGGGAGCAGCAGCGGCGATGAGGGCAAAGACTCTTTGCGCACGCGCGGCAAAGCGAGAAAACGGCAGAAAAGCGGCGCGTGCTAGCATCGAACAGACTCGACCGAACGTGACAATCGGGCCCGCGAGGAGATTTCTCCATGGTGGAAACGGCAAATCCGGAAGATTTTTCGACTCGGCAGAAGAAGCGGCGCCTGGAGGACTTTGAATTTTTGAAGGTGCGCCTCGAAGGCAACGTTGCGCGCATGACGCTGAATCGGCCGGAGCACAACCTCTTAAATGAGCCTATGCTGCGGGAAATGGCGGACGCGATTGACTTGGTTGGCCAGAAGGACGAAATCAAGCTGATCGTGCTGGATTCAGCGTGCAAGGTTTTTTGCGGCGGGATTGAAGTTGGAGAGTATACGTCGCAGCGCGTGTTTCAAATGCTGGACGCATTTCATTCCGCGTTTTCGGGAATTTTGGAGACCGCGAAGCCAGTGGTTTGCGTTGTGAATGGGCCCGCGATCGGTGGCGGCGCGGAACTTGCTGCGTTTGGAGATTTGGTGATTGCGACGCCCAAAGCGAGGTTTGCGCAACCGGAGATTTCGATTGGAGTTTTTCCACCGCTTGCTTCGACAATTTTGCCGTATCTGGTGGGACCGAAAACGGCTTTGGAGCTGGTTCTCACTGGCGAGCCCGTCACGGCGGAACGCGCGTTGGAAATTGGGCTCATAAACAGATTGGTGCCGGAAGCGCAGCTGGAAAAAACGGTGAATGATTTGATCGCGCGAATTACGGGCCACTCCGGGCCGGTGCTGACGATGGCGAAAAAAGCGATTCTGAGCGGAATGGGACTTTCGCTGAAAGACGGCCTGAAGCAATCCATGAATATTTTCTTGAACGAACTCTATCGTCTTGAGGATTCGCAGGAAGGTTTGCACGCTTTAGTGGAGAAGCGGAAGCCGAATTGGAAAAACCGATAGAGATTTCCTTAACCCTCGACCCCGTCGCGCGAAAACGGCCCGACGCAACTTTTCGCGGTCCGATCAAATCTGACTAAGCGCGAGTGGCCCCAGGTGTGTAACAGGGGGGAAAGAATGAAGAAGCGGGCCGTACTTGCATTATTTGAATTGTTGCTCCTGAACGAGGGGAGCGCGAAGGCGCAGGAGCATCGGATTGAAATCACTGCGTTCGCCGGATATGAAACTAGCGGATCGTATCCCATCCAGACATCCTTCACCGTGGACCGGCTGAGAGCGGACGGAAACGTCAGTTTTGGAACATTTCTAAATTATTCTCTTACTCCGTACTTTGAACCGGAATTTTTGTGGGTGCACAATCCTTCCTCGTTCAGCCAGCGAGATACTTTCACCGGCGTCTACAGCAAGGCGTTCAACTCGCAAATCGATCAGTTTCAGTTTGGGGGAAGTTTCTTGTTCCGAAGCACACATGCAAAGTTGCGGCCTTATTTCGGAGCTGGCGTGGGGTTCACACACGATGCGAACAGCGGAGGGAATCCGAACCGGACGGCGTTCGGTTATAGCCTTGGAGGCGGCGCGAAATACTACGCGACACGGCATCTCGGATTCCGGTTTGATGCGAGATTCCTGCCGACTTACGGAAGCAGCAGCCCGGGACTTGTGTGCGACCCGTTCGGCTTTTGCTACACGGCGCGAGTGCACAATTACCTGAATCGTGGCAATTTCAGCGTGGGCATCATTTTGCGGCCGTGAATACGAAGGTTTGACAGCATGCGGCTCGGAGCTTAGACTCAGACTTCACATTTGAGCTGGCCGGCAGATTCAAATGACCGGTTTGTAAGCATGGGAAGCGGGGAAGGCCGTGAGATTCGGCCGCGGTCCCGCCACTGTAATCGGCTGAAAAGCCGTAAGCCAGGCTACCCTCCCTGCTGCGGATGGCGAAACTCTTCGCGAGAAAGAGAATCGCAATAAGCCCTACGGGATCTCGTAGGGCTTTTTGTTTTGCATAAAAATAGAGATTTGCGAATTTCCGTCGGATACAAAATGAAGGACGGCGTTCTTAGAAAAGAAAAACAATTGTTGCGCGCGGCGCTAGCGATGCTGTTTGTTGCGGCTTCGTTTGCGATTTCCTTACAGGCGCGCTCGCAGGGGAGTGCGGCGCCAGCATCGCGCGAGTTCACGGATGAAGTTGGACGCACTGTCCGAATTCCGCAGCCGGTACGGAGGATTGTTTCGCTTGCGCCGAGCTTAACGGAAACGGTGTATGCGCTGGGGCTGGAGGACAAACTCGTGGGTGACACGGACTACTGTGACTATCCCGCGGACGCCACAAAGAAACATAAAGTGGGCGGAGCGATTAATCCGAATATGGAAGAAGTGGCGGCGCTGAAGCCGGACGTCGTGCTGGTGGTGAAGAGTTTGAATCGTTTGGAAACGGTGCGCGCGCTTGAGCAGATTGGCATTCCGGTGTATTCGACGGACCCGCACACCGTGAAAGATGTCGTCGCATCGATGAAAAAACTTTCGGGCGTTCTCGGCTCACAGGAAGCGGGCGATGCGGTGAACGAAAAACTGGAGAACCGGCTCACGGCCGTGCATGCAAAATTGAACGGCGTTGCGGCGAAGCGGGTAATGTTTGTGGTCTGGACTGAGCCACTGATTTCCGTGGGAAGAAAAACGTTTATTGCGGACGTTTTGGAGCAGGCAGGGGGTATGTCGGTGGTGGAATCAAAACAGGATTGGCCGCAATTCAGTTTGGAAGAGGCTGTGCGGTTGCAACCGGAATATCTTGTGTTTGCGTCCAGCCATTCGGAAACGGTGCAGAATGACATGGAAGCACTTGCGCTGAAGCCGGGTTGGTCGGCGATGGATGCGGTGAAAAAAAGGAAAATTGCGATTGTGAGCGACGCGATTAACCGGCCCGGTCCGAGAATTGTTGAAGCAGTGGAAGAATTGGCGCGCCAGCTTCATCCCGAAGTGTTTTCGGAGAAAAATTGATGCAGCCGCTCACGCTCGGCAAAGTAGCGGTGCGATGCGGGATCCTTGCAGTAGTTCTGTTCGTTGTGGTCGTCATCGCGCTGAAGTTCGGCGCGGTTCCTGTTTCCTTGTATGGACTGGCGAAGGATTTGCTCGGCGTTCTAATTGGCCGCAGCAGCGAAATTTCCAGCGAATACGGAATGATCATTCGCGAGATTCGCCTACCACGCATCGCGTTAGGCATTTTCGTCGGAGCGTCACTATCAGTTGCTGGAACAAGTTTTCAAGCGTTGCTGCGCAATCCTCTGGCTGATCCATACGTCCTCGGCGTTTCTTTCGGAGCTTCCGTAGGATCCATTCTCGCGCTGATAACTGAACCACACCTTTCTTTGCGCCCCGAAATCGCGGCGGTGTTTACGCCGCTCGGTGGTTTCCTCGGCGCTACCTTGACCATCGCGGTCGTTTACCTGCTTGGTCGGTATCACGGAGAAGTGGATAGCAAAACGCTACTGCTGAGCGGTGTGATCGCCGGCTCTTTTCTGTCGGCAATCATCATGCTGTTCATGACCATGCTTCCTAGCAGTAACACACGCGGCATGGCGTACTGGCTGATGGGCGACCTTGGCACACCAACGCTGCCACTGCTGAATTGGATTTTGCGAACCGGTTTTTTTGCAGGGTTCGCTTTGATTTACTTGACAGCGTCCGACCTGAATTTGCTCATTGCCGGCGAAAAAGAAGCCATGCACCTCGGTGTAGATGTGAAAAAGGTGCAGCTAGTCGTGTACCTGGCGGCATCCGTACTGACTGGGCTGGCAGTCTCGGTTAGTGGGTCGATTGGCTACGTGGGACTTATCGTGCCACACGTGATGCGCATGATTTTTGGCACGGATTATCGGATGCTGCTGCCGGCGTCCGCGTTTGGCGGGGCGATTGCCGTGGTCATTGCGGATACTGCGGCGCGAACGGTAGCTGCGCCAAGCGAATTGCCCGTGGGCGCGATTACTGCTATTGCCGGGGCGCCACTGTTCATTTATTTGCTGCGGCGGAGGCTGGCGTGAGTGCGGTGCGGGATTCCGTAGTGGAGCGGGGCGCGCCGGATGGATCGCGCATGAACGCGGATGTGCGGCTAAGCATCGAGCAGGTGAGCTACGCGTATTCGCCCAATCCTTCGCAGGCGCCAATTTTCACGCTTGAGGCAACCAGCTTTCAAGTTAGGGCAGGCGAAATCGTAGCGATACTGGGGCCGAACGCGAGCGGAAAATCAACGGTATTGAGATTAATCGCCGGCGCTCTGCAGCCGTTGTCCGGAAGAATCCTGCTGAATGGATCGGAAACGCACTCAATGGAGCCACGGACGCGCGCACAGCGCATCGCGATGGTGCAGCAGGAAAGCCAGCTTTTGTTTCCTGCAAGAGTGTGGGAATTCGTGCTGCAAGGCAGGCATCCACACGGAAAATCGCTGCGATTCGAAACAGAAAATGACGTGAAGATCGCGAAAAACGCTCTTGGGCAAGTGGGAGCGCATCAACTGATGGACCGGTGGATGGACCAGATTTCCGGCGGTGAAAAACAGCGGGTGATTTTGGCTCGCGCGCTGGCGCAACAACCGGTGCTGTTGCTCTTGGATGAGCCGACGCTTCACCTGGACATCGGCGCGCAGGTGGATTTTCTGCATACATTGCGGAAACTTACGGTGGCAAATAAATACGCAGTGGTGATTGTCACGCACGAATTAAATCTGGCCGGCGAGTACGCCGATCAGGTTGTATTGATGCAGAAAGGCAAATGTTTGCGGGTAGGCACGCCAGCGAGCGTGTATCAACGCGATTTGCTCGAACAAGTTTTCCAAACGCAGCTCACGGTCGAGCAGAGAGTAAATGGGCGGCCGAGAGTGAACGTCCTGGAAAGCAGTGAAGAGACGAAGTAAAGATGTGGTGAAAGACCGGGCGAATTTTGCGCAAGCGTGATTCGCCAGCCGCGATGGTTGTATGCGGTCCCTTGTAATCCACAGCGGGCGGAAACGCCCCCGACAATAACTGCAGGCTTCGTGCACGGGAAGACGGTGGGCCGCCGAAATTGCGAGCGGCCGCAAAGCAAGCCGTCGCCGCCGCGCGACTGTAAGGCGGAAGCAGCACAGCGCAGGACACTGCAGCGAAACGTTCGCAAGACGACGCCGCGGGAAGGACGCGCTGGTAAAACCGCCAAGCCAGGAGACCGGCGAAGCCCGCAAGCCACATTCCGGAAGCACAGGGATGAGGCCAACCTTCAGAGCTCCCGCGCGAGAGGGAGTGGAGGAAAATATGAAACGCTTTGCATTCTACTTTTTTCCGGCCTTCCTCATAGCAATCTCTCCAAGTCTTGTTTTTGCACAAAATAATCAACCCGACGCGCACTTGAGCGGCACGATTACCGACAGCAGCGGAGCTGGCGTCGGCGGCGTGCACGTAAGCGCCCAACAAGAAAACGAGCCGCAGGGAAATATCTGGAAGGCGACGTCCACGACCGACGGTGAATTCGCGCTGGCACTCCCGCCAGGGAAATACCGTGTTGTTCTGGTGCGATCGCCATTCGCCACGCGGGAGTATTTTTTGGAGTTTGCCGGCGGCGAAACGAAGAGGCTCGACGCGCGAATGCAGCTGGAAACGCTATCGGCGAGCGTCGTAGTCACTGCGGAAGCGGAGCCGCTGCCAGTGCAACAGACGACGGCGCCGGTGTACGTAATCACGAAAGAAGAAATTGAGCAGAGGCAATCCAGAACCTTGCCAGATGTGCTGGTCTATTCGCCAGGAGTCGCAATTGGCCGCACCGGGTCGGAAGGTGGAACAGCGTCCATCTTTTTGGGTGGCGGGAATTCCAGTTACACAAAGGTCCTGGTGGACGGCACGCCAGTGAATGAGCCTGGGAATGCGGTGGACTTTTCAAACTTCACGCTCGACAACATTGACAAAGTGGAAGTAGTGCGCGGAGCGGAGAGCGCGATTTACGGAACGGATGCGGTTGCCGGAGTCGTGCAGGTGTTCACGCATCGCGGCGCAACGAGAACTCCGGAAGTCAGCGTGTTCGGCGAAGGCGGCACGTTTGGAACGGGCCGGGGCGGCGCGCAAGTCAGCGGCTTGCTCGGGAATTTCGATTACTCGGCAGGGGGCTCGTATTTTGGGACGGATGGACCCGATGATCAGAATTACTTCACCAATCGTACGCTCTCTGGAAATTTTGGCTACCGCATCAGTGAAGATAACCAGATCCGGCTGACCGTGCGGAACAATACGAGCAACGCGCAAACGCCGGGACAGGTTTTGCTTGAGCCGCCGAATCTGGATGCGCACACCGATTACGGCTTTTTCAGTTCAAACGCGCGCTGGGATTTTGCGACCGGCAGGCATTGGCACCATCAGTTGAGTGGCGCGGAATCCCACAACAGAGAACTCATTGCCAATCCAGTGCAAAGTTTTTTTGCGACGGACCCCAACGCGTTTTGTCCACAAGATCCGACCGCCCCGAATTCCGTTCCTACGGCGGAGTTCTGCGACTTCCCGTTCACTTCAAAAAACCGATACAACCGTGCCAGCGTGAACGCGCAATCCAGCTTCCTGCTGCCCAATTTCGCGGCAACTGGCGGTTATCAATATGAAGTGGAGAATGCGACGCTGCAGTCGCTGGACACAGTGACTAATCTTTTTCTGGGTCCCCACTTGAGGCGGAACAATCAGGGTGGATTCCTGGACTTCCGGTACTCGCCGCATCCGCGTGCGACCATCAGTTTTGGCGGGCGGGCAGAGGCGAATTCAGTTTTCGGAACTCGTGTGGTGCCTCGCGCGGGCGCCTCTCTTGCGCTGTTGCAGGGGCGGGACTTTTGGGGTGAGACTCGGTTGCGGTTTTTCTACGGCGAGGGAATCAAGGAGGCGCGCTTCGATCAAACGAACAGCACGTTTACATGTTTTCCTGGGAATCCGGCGCTAAAACCGGAATCGAGCAAAACATGGAGCACTGGAATCGAGCAGAAGCTTTGGGATAGTCACGCGAAATTCAGCGTGGATTATTTTGCGAACCGCTTTTACGACATTGTGAGCTTCGAATTCTTGCCGCCGACATCAGCCTGTCCGATCGGCACCGGCACGTATTTCAACACGGACCTGGCGCGGGCACGTGGCGTCAACGTGACGGGCGAAGTGATGCCGGCGCGTTGGCTGCGCATTATAGGAAATTACACGCATGATGACAGCCGCGTGGTCAGTTCCCCCAATGCGTCAGATCCTGCGCTGCTGCCGGGGAACCATCTGATAAGGCGGCCAGTGGATTCCGGATCGGTCTCTCTGCTCGCAGCTTGGAAAAATATTACCGGCAGTCTTGCTGGATACTTCAGCGGTGAGCGGACGGACAGCGACTTTTTATTTTTGGGGTTGCCGCCGCGGACTCCGGGATACGCCCGGTTTGATTTTGCGGCGAGCTACAACTTTGGACGTGGTGTGAGGGCTTACGTGCGTGCTCAGAATCTTTTCGATAAGCAATATCAGGATGCGTTGGGGTACCCGGCGCTTGGCCGCGAAGTGCGCGTTGGAATGAATTACCGCTTTGGTGGAAAGAGCTGATGGCTGAGCCAGAGCGCATTCTCTTTTGTTGGAGCGGCGGTAAAGATAGCGCCATGGCGCTGCACGCGCTGCTTCAGGAAAAGGATGTGCACGTTGCCGGGCTGCTCACGACGGTCACGGAAGGATTTGAACGTGTGAGTATGCACGGCGTCCGGCGCGAACTCTTGTATCGGCAGGCGGAGAGCATCGGCTTGCCGTTGCAGGAGGTTTACATTCCTCCGCAGTGCGTGAATCCGATTTACGAAGCGCGCATGGAGGCGGCGATGCGCTCCGCGCTTGGGCAGGGAATCAGGCGCGTGGCCTTTGGCGATATTTTCCTCGAGGATTTGCGCGCCTACCGCGAGAAAAATCTGGCGCGAGTGGGAATGGAAGCGATCTTTCCGATTTGGAAGAGAGACACAAGAGAACTTGCCCGCAATTTCGTGGACTTGGGATTCCGTGCACGTGCGGTGTGCGTGGATCCGCGAGTCCTCAATCGCAGTTTTGCTGGGCGGGAACTGGATGAATCCTTTTTTCGTGATCTGCCGACCGAAGCCGACCCGTGCGGTGAAAACGGGGAATTTCACACATTCGTTTATGACGGACCGATTTTTCAGAAACCTGTGAAGTGCAGGACGGGAAAAGTTGTCGAGCGAGATTCTTTTGTATTTTGCGATTTGCTGGCCGAAGAGGAGGTTTTGGCATGAAAAATGAAATGACGGAAAAACAAGTGCTGTGGATGAAGGCGGGAATCGCCGCGATGCTCGTTTTGTTCGCGGCCGCGCTGCGGATCTTGCCGCATCCGTGGAATTTGACACCGATTGGCGCGATGGCGCTTTTTTCCGGCTCGGTATTCAAGGAAAAGTGGGTGAAGTTTGCGTTTCCGCTGGCGGCGTTGTTTGTGGGCGATACGGTGATTGGCTTTCACAAACTGATGCTCGTCGTTTACTTGAGTTTTGCGTTGAACGTTGCGATCGGGATGTGGGTGGGTGAACACAGAAGAGTCTTACGCATCTCGGGCGCCACGCTGCTAGGAGCAATTCAGTTTTTCCTAATAACGAATTTCGCGGTGTGGGTGGCGTTTACAACCTATCCGAAGTCTCTTACCGGCCTGATAGCCTGTTATGTTGGAGGTTTACCCTACTTCTGGAATACATTGGCGGGGGACGCGGTTTACGTAACATTGCTCTTCGGCGGATACGTTCTGGCGGAGCGGTGGGTTGGAAAAACTCGCGAAGTCACCGAACTCCAGAGCTAACGGCAGGCTGCGCCACGGGCTGATGCTATAATTGCCGCTTCGTTATGGCAAAGAACGCCGCAGAAATGAGCATTGCTCCAGAAATCCTGGCCAAATATGAGGCCGTGATCGGGTTGGAAGTTCATGTCCAGCTACTGACGAAGACAAAAATCTTCTGCAGTTGTTCCACGCAGTTCGGCGATCCACCCAATTCGAATACATGTCCGGTTTGCCTTGGTTTGCCCGGAACGTTGCCCGTTTTGAACAAGCGCGCTGTGGAGATGGGCATTCGCGCGGCGCTTGCGCTGCATTGCACGGTGAACGAGCATTCGCGTTTTGCACGCAAAAATTATTTCTATCCCGATTTACCCAAGGGCTACCAGATTTCGCAATACGAACTGCCGCTGGCCGAGCACGGCTGGGTGGATATTGATGTTGCCGGTGAGCGGAAGCGCATCGGCATCACGCGCCTGCACTTGGAAGATGACGCGGCGAAGAATCTGCATGAGGGATTTTCGCAGTCCGCCACCAAGGGTTACATTGACTACAATCGCGGCGGCACTCCACTGGCCGAAATTGTAAGCGAGCCGGACATGCGAACGCCCGATGAGGCGTACGCCTACCTGACCACGCTGCGGCAGATCTTGCTCTACACCGGCGTCAGCGACGTAAACATGGAAGAGGGTTCGCTGCGCTGCGATGCGAACGTGAGCGTGCGGCTGCGCGGCGCGAAGGAATTCGGAACGAAGGTCGAAGTGAAGAATTTGAATTCGTTTCGCTTCCTGCAGAAGGCGCTGGAATACGAGATCGAACGACACATCGGCGTGATTGAAGGCGGCGGGAAGATTTCCCAGGAAACGCGGCTTTGGAATCAGAATGAAAATTACACAGTGTCCATGCGCTCGAAGGAAAAGGCGCACGACTACCGGTATTTCCCCGAGCCGGATTTGCTGCCGATTCACGTGAGCGCGGAATGGCGCGAAGAGGTGAGGTGCTCGCTGCCGGAGTTACCTGCGGCGAAGCGGGAACGTTTTGTCAGCATGTACGGGGTGACTCCTTATGACGCTGGTGTGCTCACCGGAACGCAGGAGCTTGCGGATTATTTTGAAGCAGCAGTGAAAGCTGGTGCCGCAGGAAAATCCGCCGCGAACTGGATGCAGACCGAATTGCTGCGGCAATTGAACGACAGCGGGAAAGCAATTGGAGTGAGCCCCGTTGCGCCGACGGCATTGGCGGAATTGATCGGACTCGTGGACGACGGAAAGAT
This sequence comes from Candidatus Sulfotelmatobacter sp., assembly GCA_035567915.1. Taxonomy (GTDB): domain Bacteria; phylum Acidobacteriota; class Terriglobia; order Acidiferrales; family UBA7541; genus Acidiferrum. The sequence continues at coordinate 104,826 of DATMPA010000038.1, forward strand.
TACAGGTGCGGTCGCCAAAAAAGTGTTCGGCAAGATGTTTGAAACTGGGCAAACTGCCGCCGCTATCGTCGCCGCGGAAGGGCTGGGCGCGCAAGTAAGCGATGACGCAATCGAACAGGCGGCCAAGGAAGTCATCGAAAGGAGTCCCGATAACGTCGCGAAATTCAAAGCCGGGAATGAAGGCGTGTTCAAATTTTTTGTCGGCCAGGTGATGAGAGCGACCAAGGGCCAGGCCAATCCGCAAACGATCAACGATGTGTTGCGCCGTTTGCTTTCCTGACTTCGTGCCGAGGAGAAATATGCTGAAAGCGGGAGATAGAGCACCGGATTTCCGTTTGCAAACAGATGCAGGTGGGGAAGTCTCTTTGTGGGATTTGAAAGGCCAGCGAGCGCTGCTCTTTTTCTATCCCAAGGCCGACACCCCCGGTTGAACGGTAGAAGCGTCCGAGTTTCGTGACGCGAAGAAGCATTTTGAAAAGCTAAAGACGGAAATTTTCGGCGTGAGCGCCGATTCAGTGAAAGCCCTGGTGCGCTTCAAAGAAAAATACAAGCTGAACTTCCCATTATTTAGCGATCCAGGCCACAAGATGATCGAAGCGTACGGATTCTGGCGGATGAAGAAATTCATGGGACGTTCCTATAAAGGGATTGTGAGAAGCAGTGTGCTGCTTGGGCCGGATGGAAACGTGGAGAAGGTTTGGGACAGCGTCAAGGCGAAGGGCCACGCCAAAGAAGTGCTGCAAGAATTGGAGTCCCTGAAATAGGAGTGGAAACGGTGAAGGAAAAGGCGGGGCTCTTTCGGGCCGCTTTCTTTTTGAATATTAGTTGACGCCTATAGCTGCTTTCGTCGTGAACGAGAAACGCGCTTCTGCGGGAAACTCGATGTCCTTTTTGCCCGTGGCAGCCGCTCCTGCGGTGCCTGCGCCAGCTCCGGCGAGCGCGCCAATGGCTGCGCCCTTGCCGCCACCAGCCAACCCACCGATCAGGGCGCCCGCTCCTGCACCTCCCCCGATAAACACAGTATCCCGTTTTGCTTTGCTTCCGGCTGTTTGACCGGCTAGCGACGTCGAAACAGCATAAGTCTTACCGTTCACAGTCACAGAACGAAGGCGAAGCCAGAGCTTTGCCGGAGTAGAAAGACGGCCGGACGCCTGGACGCTTGCAACAACAAGTTTCGCCGCCGATCCTTTGGGAATAACAACCTTGCCATCAACGCTGACGTCATGGGAAACATTTCCAGCAACACTCTGACCCGCCTTCGCGGATTTGGAGCTGATGGACTGGCTGGTTGCCACGCTGATGGAAGTGCCGGTCGGAATCGTTGTCGCCGCGGAAACCAAAACTGGCAGAATGAGTACCGATGCAAGAACGGTTGCGGTTTTTCTGAAACGAGAATTCATCTCCGTCACCTCGAAAAGAAATTGACCTGTAAGAAAAGTCTAGCAGAAAGCTCACGGTGGAAAACTCAGAGTTGAAAGCGGAGTTCGCTTGCATCGGCTCTGGCTGGTTCAATGTACAGGTTGTCGATGAGGCGAGTCTGGCCGAGATAAGCTGCCATAAGAACGTAGCTTGCACGGGAGACGTGTACGACGGGTTCGAAATTGTCCGCGGAAACGACTTCGGCGTAGTCGAGACGGGCGAGCGGTTCCTTTTCGAAAACGGAGCGAATCGTGTTTTGCAGTTGCGTGGCATCGCGCGTGCCCGAGAGAATCTCCGCGCGAACGGCTTCCAGCGCACGATGAAGCACCGTGGCGGTGCGGCGTTCTTCAGGGTTGAGGTAAACGTTACGAGAAGAGAGGGCAAGTCCATCCGCTTCACGAATGATGGGACAGACGACGATTTGCACGTTGAGATTCAGATCGCGGACCATTTGTTGGAGCACGCAGACTTGCTGCGCGTCCTTGCGGCCGAAGTAAGCAAAGTCCGGCTGAACAATTTCGAAAAGCTTTAGAACGACGGTGGAAACGCCGCGAAAATGACCGGGACGCGAGCGGCCTTCGAGGCGGTCGCTGATTCCTTCCACATTTACGTATGTTGAAAATCCAAAGGGGTAAATTTCTTCGGGTGTGGGGGCGAAGAGGGCGTCCACGCCAAGTCCGGCGAATTGCGCAGAGTCCGATTCAAACGCGCGGGGATATTTTGCGAAGTCCTCGCTGGGGCCAAACTGTTTTGGGTTCACAAAGAGTGAGGCATACACGCGAGAGCATTCCTGTCTTGCGCGGCGCACAAGAGAGAGATGGCCTTCATGCAGGGCGCCCATCGTTGGGACGAGGCCGATAAGATGATTTTCCGCGCGAGCTTGGCGCGCTGCTTCTTTCATCCAGGTAATGGTGCGAATGGTTTCCACGAGCGAATGAGTCTATCAGGTCACGCTTTGGCGGCGGTGGCGCGCTCGCGGTAGAAATGCATCAGGTCGGTGGCGATGGGTTTTGCGCCGTGCTGGCGGATCATAGTCGTGACCTGGCCGCGATGATACGTGCCGTGGTTCGCGAGATGCTGTAGCGATTGCCACAACGGATTCGTGTACAAGCCGAAGTTGATCGTTTTGTATTCGAACACGCGGTCGAGTTCGGCTTGCGTCAGTCCGCTGACGTAGTCGAGCAGCGCCTTTTCCTGTGGCGCCCAATGAGCGCGGAGCGCGTCCACGGTTTGAATCGCGGAAAAATCGGGGATTGCCGAATGCGAGCGGCCTTGAAAACGTTCGAACCAAATCCATTCGCCACCGCAGATGTGCATCAGCGTGTCACGTAGCGAAGAAAAGCTGGAGCCGAGCGGCTTTGTGAATTGTTCGGCGGAAAGCAGCGCAGCCGCATCCAGCGAGCGGTGATTCGCCCAGGCGTTGTAATCAAACAACAGACGAGCTTCTTCCGGGGTCATGATTTGTTCCTCGTCTTCGCGGCCGGTTAGTCCGCGAGTTCCACGTCAATGTTAATCGATTTGTCGCCGGTGCCCGATTGCGGCATGTGGTAAGACTCATTCTCTGAAGGGAACGAACCGCGGCGCACGTCGGAGCAATATTCGCGCACTGCACTGGAAATTAGCTCGCCAAGCCGCGCGTACTGTCGCGCAAATTTTGGCGGTGCATTGAACGTCAAGCCCAGAAGATCGTTGACCACCAGGATTTGGCCGTCGCAATCTGGGCCCGCACCGATACCGATCGTCGGGATGCGCAAATCCCGCGTAATTTGCGCGGCGAGCTCGCGTGGGATTCCTTCGAGCACTATCGCAAACGCTCCCGCAGCTTCGACGGCCCGCGCGTCGCGAATGAGCTGCTCCGCAGCAGCAGGCGTTTTGCCCTGAACCTTAAAGCCGCCCAGCGCGTTCACCGATTGCGGCGTCAGCCCAACATGGCCCATCACGGGAATTTCTGCCTCGGTCAATCGCGAGATGAGTTCCAGCCGGCGTTCGCCGCCTTCGATTTTCACTGCTTCTGCGCCGGCTTCTTTCACGAGCCGCACGGCGTTGCGCAAGGAATCGCCAATGTCCGCGTGATAGGTGCCGTAAGGCATGTCCACGACGACGAGAGCATTCTTCGTGCCGCGGCGCACGGCGCGCGTGTGGTGCAGCATCTCCTCCAACGTCACCGGAATCGTGCTCTCATAGCCGAGCACGACCATGCCAACGGAATCGCCGACAAGCAGAACGTCCACGCCAGCTTCATCGAGCAGCCGCGCGGTCGCATAGTCGTAAGCGGTGAGGCAGGTGATTTTTTGTGTGGAGAAATCTGCAGCAGTCTTTCGCTGCAGAAGGGCGGGCACGGTTACTTTTCCATTGCCCTGTTCGCGGGAAACGCTCATGGCGGCCTCCGGTGCCGTTCCCTCAATGTGGGATACAGCCCTGTACCTAAGCGCAAGCATAACAGATTTTTCATCGAACTGTCATTTGGCAGCCGTCAAGGAAGGAGGCAAGTATTCGCGCGTAGAAGCCGTCTGGTCATTTTCGTGCAATAAAGGCACGAGGCACGAGGCGGCGACTCATTTATTCTGCGTTTAGGTTGGCGCGACTATCTTCAATTGCCTTTATCCTCGAAGCCATGAGGCGGTTACGCTGTTTATGACAGGGACCCCATCGCGATTCCAGTCGTTTGCCGCGTTTCTGGTTCTTTTGCTGCTTTGTTCTGGCGCCGCGGGACAAGGCGCGAGCACACACACGATTTCTGGCAACACGCTGGACCCAGCGCTCGCGGCGATTGCGGGAGCACTAGTGAATCTGAGTCGCGCGAACGGCTCACTCGCAGCGGCCACCTCCACGGATGAGACGGGTTTCTTTAGTCTTGATAAAGTCGCACCGGGAAAATACAAACTCTCAATCAACGCGACGGGTTTTAAGGCACACGAACGTGAAATCAGCGTCGGAAGCAAAACGATACCGCCTCTGCGCATCATCCTGGAAATCGCTTCACAAAGCGAAACCGTCAATGTGTCGGCTACAGACGCCGCGCCCAAAGTGAGCACGGACACTTCCGAAAACCAGAATGCCAACACGTTTGAACGCGACGCATTGGACCAGGTTCCCGTTTTTGATCAGGATTACATCACCACGCTTTCGCGATTTCTCGACGACAATGCCGCGGGCACGAATGGTGTCTCCCTGGTCGTAGACGGAGTAGAAGCAAACGGGCCGGGAGTTTCTCCTTCGGCCGTGCAGGAAGTAAAGGTAAATCAGAATCCGTATTCGGCGCGATTTGCACGGCCCGGGCGCGCCCGCCTGGAGATCACCACAAAAGGCGGCACCCCGCAATTTCATGGCGCTGTGAATTTTCTCTTTCGAGATTCCGTGTTTGGTGCACAGAACGCTTTTGCTGCCACGAAGCCAGTGGAGCGCCGGGAGTTTTACGAAGGGTCTCTCACCGGCCCTCTCGGTCACAACAAGAAGAATACGTTTCTACTCACCTTGGAGCGCGACAGTAACAATCTGGAAGCAATCGTGTCCGCGATCGGAGCGGACAATTTGCCGATCCACGACAATGTGCCTGCTCCCGAGAGGCATTTATTTTCGTCGTTCCGGGCGTTTCACGATTTTACAAATGGCGACCAGGTCTGGGTCGGCTATTTCTATGAAAGCGAGACACTGGAAAACCAGGGCGTGGGCGGCACAGTTCTGCGCGAAGCCGGTTATACGCAAGTCGGACGGGAACACGAAATCAACATCAGCTACCGCCACATTTTCTCTCCGAAGTGGGTGAATCAACTGAGATTCCTAGTCGGGCATAACGACAATCCGATCACGAGCGTCAATGCGATTCCGCAAATCATCGTGGAAGGATATTTCACAGGAGGCGGCGCGCAGGCCGACTCTAATCGGACGGAATCGCATTTCGACGGCACGGATTTTCTAACTTACACGAATGGAAAACACCTGCTGAATTTTGGGGTGGACGTTCCGGACTTGAGCCGGCGGGGTTTTGACAATCACGCAAACCGCCAAGGCACCTATACGTTCGGCAACCTCGCGGACTATAACGCCGGTTTGCCGGCAACGTTTCTTTTGCAGCAAGGCACAGGGCATGTCGTCTTTTGGGAACGAACAGTGGCCGGTTTTCTTGAGGATAATCTGAGATTGAAGCCGAATTTTTCAATTTCCCTTGGAGTGCGGTATTACTTTCAAAATTATTTTCACAATGACGCGAATAATTTTGCGCCTCGTTTTTCTCTAGCTTTTGCGCCTTCGAAGAACAGCAAAACTGTTTTCCGTGGCGGGGCCGGAATCTTTTTCGACCGGACCGGGCCGCGTCCCATCGCAGATCTTCTGCTCTTCAATCGCATCAACGTGGAGCGATTTATCCTGTCGAGCACTCCGGCGAACCCTCTGCCATTTCCAGTAACGGAAGCGGACCTGGTTGGCGTTCCAACGAGTTCCGTCACGCTGGACCCAAGCGCGCACATTCCTTATATATTTCAATACGGCGCGGGCGTGGAGCGGCAAATCACGCCCAAGAGTACTGCCAGCGTCACTTATGTGGGCTCGCGCGGAATTGACCTCTTCCGTTCGCGCGACGCAAACGCTCCCATTCCGCCGGACTACCCTGCGCGGCCAGACGCAAACATGGGGCAAGTGAGGCAAATCGAATCGAGAGGCTATCAAAAGGGCAATTCGGTGGAGTTCAACCTGCGCGGAAAGCCCACAAAATTCTTTTCCGGGCAGGCGCAATACACCCTCTCAAAAACTTACAACAACACGAGCGGCATCAACTACCTGCCCGGCAACAGCAATTTCCCGGCTCTTGATTGGGCGCGATCCGACAACGACCGGCGGCACAAATTCGATCTACTTGGAGCGTTTCAGATTCGCGAAACACTTTCGGTTGGGGCAGCGTTGCAAGCCTATTCGGGCAAGCCTGTGAATGTCATTACCGGATTCGATAGCAATGGAGACGGTGTGACGAACGATCGCCCCGATGGCGGGCTGGCTCCGCGCAATTCGCTCCATGGCCCTGGCTATCTGGGTTTGGATTTGAACGCCGAGCGTGATTTCAGTTTTTCCAAAGACAAGAAAACGGGACCGAAGCTCACTGTAGGGCTTAACGCATTCAATGTGTTGAACCACGCCAATTACATCACCTATATCGGCGTGACCGGCTCGACGACGGGGATCATAAATCCGCAGTTTGGGAAGCCAAACTCCGCAAATCCCGCCCGCCGATTGCAGCTGAATCTTTCGTTTAAATTTTAGGTTTGCGGGAAGAGAGCTTAAGTATTTCGTGCCTGGGCGCGGCCTTTCCACTGGCCGCCACGACCTAGCCAATAGCGAACTGCAGAAAGAAGAGTCGCGTACGAGTAAAAGAGCGCAGCGATGGGTAGAAATGGCGACCAGAGCGGAGTGAGACCATAGAAAACGACCGTTGGCAGGAATGATGCAGACATCAAGCACCAGGCAAGCAGTGCCGGAAGCCAAATTTGTACGTTTGAGGAAAAAACAAGAACGACAGGCGCCACAAATGTGAGGAAAAGTCCAAGGACTGTGCCTAGAAGCCGCAACGCGGAGTAATTGAGCTGCGTAAACGCTGTGCGGGCAATCATGTCCCGGAGTTCGGAAAGACGCGAGTAACGGCGCAGGCTCAAGCTGTTACGAGTTAAACCCATCCAGATGCGGCCGCGGCTGCGTTTTACGGCTCGCGCCAGGGAGCAATCATCGATAATTTCGTTGCGAATTGCGGCCAGACCGCCGATTCGCGCCAGCGCCGAGCTGCGCAGCAACATGCAACCACCAGCCGCGCCCGCTGTCGGTGATTTTGGATTTGCGATCCAGCGCGGCGGATAGAGCATCAGGAAGAAATAGAGGAATGGTGGAATGATCAGTTTCTCCGCAAACGATTGCGCCTGAAGCAAAACCATCAACGAAGTAAGGCCAACTTGATCGCGTTCGGCGCGGGAAGCTAGGCGAGAGAGCGTGTCTGGTGCATGAACGATATCGGCATCCGTAAACCAGAAAAAATCTGGAGAGCTTGACTGTGTGTATTCAACACCAGATTGCAGCGCCCAGAGTTTGCCGGTCCAGCCCGCAGCAAGCGGCGGAACCGTAAGGACTCGGACCTTTTCCGCCGCGTCGGAATCTGCTGCAGCTTTGCGTGCGAGCCCGGCAGTACCATCTTCGCTGTGATCGTCCACGATCAGGATCGAAAAATGACCTGGATAACTTTGTTGTACGAGTGCGGCGACGGTCTGGGCGATTGTCGCGGCTTCATTGCGCGCGGGGACAATTGCGACCACGCTCGGCCAGGCGGCTGTTGGATCAGCGGTCTCGCGGTCTGCGTCGGAAATCCAGATCTGCCAGAAGTGGCCGTTGAAAAAGAAGATTCCGATCCAAATTAGAAGGCTGAGTAAAGCGATACCAATGGCTACAAAATGCACAAGACATTTTGCAACGGTCGTGGCAGATTCGCTACGCGAGATCTTCGCTGCGGATCGGCAGGCGGCGAATGCGTTTTTTAGTCAGCGCGTAAATCGCATTGCAGACGGACGCGGCAACGACAGGCAATCCAGGTTCGCCGATTCCAGTCGGTTCTTCCTTGCTCATAATCACGTGGACTTCTGTTTTGGGCGTGTTAGCAATGCGCGGCATCTGGTAATCATTGAAATTGGATTGTTCCACGCGGCCATTCTTGATGGTGATGGCGTCATGCAGCGAAGCGGAGAGTGCGTAGATCGCGGCACTTTCCACTTGTGCGCGAACCCCTTCGGGGTTGATGGGCCTGCCGCAGTCCACGGCGTAAACGAGCCGATGCACTTTAGCGGCGCCATCCTTCACGCTGACTTCCGCGACTGCTGCGGTGTAAGAATCGAACGAGAAATACGCGGCGATGCCGCGCGCGATTCCGTTGGGAAGTGGTTTGCCCCATCCGGCTTTTTCCGCGGCAAGCTTCAGTACGGCCTTTTGGCGCGCCGTATCGAGCGGCTTGCCCCCTTTGGGATTGGTGAAGTCAGGAATTTTGCGATCATCGCCAATCAGTTTAAAACGGAATTCGAGCGGGTCGGCTCCCGCGGCCGCCGCAAGCTCGTCCACAAAACATTCCACGACAAATCCGCTCGAGGAGTGTTCCACAGAGCGCCACCACGCGCGCGGCACACCGGATTCCGCCAGCGTGTATTCCACGCGGAAGTTCGGCGTTTGGTAGGGAATAAATAGCGCCGTGGCGAATTCGGAATTCTCCGGATGTTCTTTACCGTTCTTGCTCCACACCGCGTCAATCGAAGTTGAAGTCTGAAAATGCTTCCACGCGGCTAGGTCTCCCTTGCCGTCAATCGCTCCGGAAAGTCTGTGATACGACGCCGGCCGGTAAAAATCGTGCTGCATGTCGTCTTCCCGCGTCCACAGAACTTGCACGGGCTTGCCGGTAATCTTCGCAATTTGCGCAGCTTCCATGACGAAGTCGCCCATGTAACGTCGGCCGAAGCCGCCGCCCATTAGTGTTGTGTGCACAATCACGGATTCGCGCGGCAGCTTCGAAATGCCAACGATAATGTCCTGCGCCCATTGTGGCGCTTGCGTCGGTACCCAAGCTTCCGCGCTGTCTGGACCAATGTGCACGGTGCAGTTCATCGGCTCCATAGTGGCATGCGCAGCGAAGGGGAATTCGTAAGTTGCTTCCACTTTTTTCGTAGCGCCGGCGATTGCGGCATCGGCGTCTCCGTCGTTGCGAATCACTTTGCCGGGCTTCGCTGCGTTATCCAGAAATTGCTTGCGCAGCCAATCTGTCGATTCACTGGCATGTGGCCCTTCGTCCCACGTGATTTGCAGCGCTTTGCGCCCCTGCATCGCGGCCCAGGAATTGTCCGCCAGTACGGCAACTCCGCCTGCAGTGAATGCGCCTTCGCCGACGGCGTCAATCGCGATGACGTCTTTCACACCGGGAATTGCCTTCGCCTTTGCCGCATCGAACGATTTCACTTTGCCGCCAAAAACAGGGCAGCGCGCAATTACCGCGTATTGTATTCCGGGCGGATGCGAATCGATTCCGAATACGGCTTTTCCAGTGGCTTTCGCGGAGCTTTCATAGCGCCGCTTGTCGTGCCCGACGATGGTGAAATCGTCGGAATTCTTCAGCGGCACGGTATTGAAGTCGGGAATCGGCAGCCTTGCCGCATCTTCCGCCAGCTCCCCGTAGGTCAGAAAATTCTTGCGCGCCCCGTGAAGCACGCCCCCATCCACCGCTTTGCACGTATCGCGATTCACATTCCATCGTTGCGCCGCGGCAGTGATGAGCATCTCTCGCGCCGCCGCTCCAGCACGGCGCATTGGCAGCCACGAACCTGCAACGCTCCCACTTCCACCTGTTCCATGATCGTAAATAGCTGGATTCGTCGGCGCCTGTTCAATCTTGATTTTGTCCCAGTCCAGCGAAAGCTCTTCGGCAAGAATCATGGGTAGCGCCGTCATGATCCCTTGCCCCATTTCGGATTTTCCCAGGATCAGCGAGACGTGGTTGTCCGGGGTGATGTGCACCCACGCGTTCAGCGGGTTCGGTTTTTTCTTTTCCTGGTCTTCGGCGGAACCGGCGAACGCGGGAAGATGAAAGCCGATGAGCAACCCCGTTCCAGCGGCGGCTCCAACTTTCAAGAATGCGCGGCGCTCAAGCAAAAGCGACGTCGTCATGGGACACCTCTAATCTTTTTAGTCTCTTTAGAGAAAAACTATGCGGACTTCGGTTTGCTGGTTTGTAGATCGGCGGCGCGGTGAATCGCTTTGCGAATCCGCTGATACGTGCCGCAGCGGCAGATGTTGCCGCTCATGAAGTCGTCAATGTCGGCGTCTGTGGGTTTTGGTTTCTTGCTAAGCAGCGCGACGGCGGACATGATTTGCCCCGATTGGCAATAGCCGCACTGAGGAACGTCTTCCTCCATCCACGCTTGCTGCACGGGATGGCTGCCGTCGGCGGAGAGTCCTTCGATCGTGATGATTTTCTTCCCTGCCACAGCGGAAATCGGCGTGATGCAGGAGCGAGACGCCTCGCCATTAATGTGAACCGTGCACGCGCCGCAAAGCGCCATGCCACAGCCAAATTTTGTGCCGGTCAGGTTCAGCGTGTCGCGAAGAACCCAGAGAAGAGGCATTTGGGGATCAACTTCAACAGTTTGGGATTTGCCATTCAGGGTGAAAGTGACGGCCATGGGAACCTCCTGCGGAAAGCCTTGCCAGCACCAGCTATCCTACCTCAACTTCGTGCCAGGACAAAAATCAACGAAAAATCGTCCAGCCGATCAGAATCCGTGGCATATTTCCGATCTGACGGAATCAACCACATGAGCCAGCCGAGCCACGCTCCGTGCAAATTCAGACGCTTCGGGCATCAAATTGTGAGCAGGCCTAATTGCCTTCTGCCGACGCCGGCTGGGTCGGAACCGCGGACGTGGCGCGAGGAGGCTCGGGCTCCACGCCGCGCCAGCCCACCGGACGCCCGCGCACCGCTTCCTTCACCGAACGGAACAGCACGACGTACATCAATTGCCGGTAGTAAAAACGCTGCAGCAGGACCGGAATCAGCAGCGTCCAGTCTTCCTTTCGTTCAAGCGCGAACGCAACGACGCAGGTCAGAACATCAATAATCAGGAATCCCAGAAAAAACAAAACGGAGCGTTCCAAGTCCGCGGTACCCCAGTTGAATTGCGGCAGCCAAGAAAGGTGCAGACGCATCAGCCCCCAGGCTGCGATCGAGCCGAAGAACATTAGGTCAATGATGGGCGAGATCAAGGGCAATGCGAGCTGGAACACAAAAATATTGGGTAGCGCAATCCAGCCGAGCGTTCCATGTTTGGGGCGGAAAAGCGTGTCTCTGTGTTTCCAGAACGATTGCAAAGTGCCAAACGTCCACCGGAACCGCTGCCGAATCAGCGCGCCTGGAGTCTCCGGCGCTTCGGTCCACGCAATCGCTTCTTCTTCGTAGCCGATACGCCAGCCGAGTCTGCGAATCGCAATCGTAAGGTCCGCGTCTTCGGCGACCGTATCCGCCGTAATGCCACCTGCCGCTTCGATTGCCGATTTGCGCCAAGCACCCAAAGCGCCGGGCACAACCGTAATGCAATTCAGCAAATCAAACGCGCGCTTTTCCATGTTCTGGCTCGTAATGTACTCAAGCGCTTGCCAGCGCGTGAGCCAGCGCGAACGGTTGCCGACCTTCACGTTACCGGCGATCGCGGCCAGCTTCGGATCCGAGAAATGGCGCGCCAGTTTGTGAATTGCGTCCGGCTCGATTTCCGTATCCGCGTCAATGGTCACGACAATTTCCGCGTGCGACTCCGCCATCGCCCGGTTGAGCGCGGCGGCCTTCCCACGATTCACCTGATGAATGATGCGCACGCGCGGGTCATTGCCAAAGTGCGCCTCAAGTAGCGGCCCGGTATCGTCGGCCGAACCATCATTCACGACAATGACCTGCATCTCCGGATAATCAGAAGCCAGCACCGATGTGACAGTTTGCAGAATCACGCCTTCCTCATTGTGCGCGGGAATAAGAACTGTCACCGCGGGCAGATGGTCGGGTTCCTTCAGGTGCTCCGGACGCAGTTTTTCGATGATCGCAAGAATTCCTATGATTGCCGCACGCCCGCTGACCAGGACAATTCCAAGAACAAAAACCGTGGCGATGCTGAAAACAAACCAGCGATACAACGCGAAAATGAAACCATCCGCGCGTGCTTCGAGCCATTCCTGCTTCGAAAGCGGGGACATGACGTCCGCGCGCGTTTTGCTGATTAATTCCGGAACCGAAACGAAGTCGTAGCCCCGTTCGCGCAATTGGTCAATAATTTGCGGCAACGCCGCGACCGTTTGGCTGCGGTCCCCGCCTCCATCGTGAAACAAGATAATGTTTCCGTTTGCAGCCTGGCGAAGCACACCCTCAACGATTTCTTGCGCCGGAACCTGTTTGCCGTACGGTTGCCGCCAATCGTGCGGGTCAATTTTTTGCCCGACGATCAAATAACCCATGTCCTGAGCTTGAGGAAGCTGCGCCACTTCCTCCGCGTATTCCGGCTGATGGTCAATACCATACGGCGGCCGGAAGAGAATGGATTTCACGCCGAGCGTGCTGCCAATCAGCCGCTGCGTCAGGTTCAATTCCCAGCGAAGCTGCGTGGGAGAAATATCTTCGAACGCCGGATGCGTGTAAGTGTGATTGCCAATGGAATGTCCTTCGGCATATTCGCGTTTCAGAATCTGTGGCCATTGACTCGCGTCCAGCCCGATAACGAAAAATGTAGCCGGTACGTGTTTTTCCTTGAGAATATCCAAAATTTCTGGCGTCCAGCGAGGATCAGGACCGTCATCAAACGTAATCGCTAACTTTCTGGGCACGGCACCAAGCTGATCGATGTCGTATGAAATCGGATAGCTGTCGTAGCGTTCGCTCGTAAAAAGGTCCGTCGTTGGGTCGTAAGTGTAGCTGCGCGCGCCGCGCTTCGGCTGGCCGGTGAAGCGCCAGATGTCGCCGTCGCCTTCGAGAACCAAATCCGGACCGGGAGGAACGTCGGCAAGTTTCGCGCGCGTCGCATCATCGGGGTGTGTCGCGTCCCACACTTTCCAAAGCGAAGTGTCCGAAGATCCAAGCCGCCAGAGCGCGGTTCCTTGAACGCCAAGCCGTTCACACGCGCGTAACTCGTTGTAGGCGGTGACCGCATCCAAAAACCACACGCGATGCGTGTGATCGTGTTCGTCTGAGTAGGAATAATAAGGATTCAACGAACCGGGGTCGAACTCCACCTGCGCTTCCGATTCGTAGGCGTGCAACAACGCCTCCTGCACGCTGAATTCTTGCGCGGGCTCCTCGGGCTGTCCGCGTTTCTTTGGTGCTTCAGACCAGTCGTAAGCGTAGTTTGCGATGCCCACGACAATCTTTGAGGCGGGCACGACTTCCATCACCTGCCTCAAATTTTCCACGAACCAGTCTTGTGCAGCGATGGGGCCCGGAGGCGACGTTAGCCAATGCTGGTCGTAGTTCATCAGCATGATGGCGTCGCACTCTTTGCCGAAGAACTTGTAGTCGTATGCATTGTCGCGCGCCGGTAGGGCAATCATGATTTTCAAACCGACCGCGTGCAGCGCCGGAGCCAGTTCGCCAATGAACGCGCGAAAATCGGGCTGGCTCTTTTCTGGCACTTCTTCAAAGTCAACGACGATGCCTGCCTGATGCGCTTCAATCGCGAACTGCACGGCGTCTCGGCTCAAATTCGCACGCGAAGTCGGATTTGCCAGCATCTCCGCCATTTCCTTGATGCGCCAGACCTGCCCATCATAGTTATTGAGCAGCGCCATCGTGGGGATTTCCGCGTTAGTGTTTTTCATCCACTGGTGCAGCTTGTCCTCACGCAACCGCGCGTAAGCCTCTCCAGGACTTGCCTTGACGGTTTGGTAGCGCACGTAGTCCACGATCGTCAGTGCGCCGTCCGGAGTTACAGCGTGAAGCTCCTCTGGTATTAACAGGTCGATGTCTTTGTAGTGCTTCTTCAGCGAAGCGAGGCTGTTGGCGTCGTAACTGACGTAAAACGCGGCGCGCAAGGGATCGTAGCCGGAAGGCACAGTGCCAAGATTCGCCACGCGGCGATGGCGTCCTTCGCGCACCGGAACAGGCTTGGTGTTTTTCTTAACTTTCAGTGCGCGGTAGGGAGACTTCGTATCCGGAATTAATCCCGCGGGCAGGTCCACGCTGACCGCGATCGTCACAAAAAAATAGATCAGCAGCAGCGTCAGCAACGCACCGCTGATTTCCAGCGTGCGACGCGTGAAGCGCCAGCGCACGCGCTCCTCGTCATAAAATATGGGACGGCGTTCTTTCATTAACCTGTCGTGCCTGAAATGGCTCAGAACGGGTCCGGGGTGTTCCGCAGCCGGGTGCTGAAATCTCTCTCGTCTATTGTAAGATGCGGACACTCCATGAAGCGAGTTTTCTCGCATCCCTTGATTGCATTGGCGCTCGGCATCTGGCTGAGGTTGTTTTTCCTTCTCAAGTTTCCGGCGACTTCTGGCGACACTGCGCTTTACGAAGAGCTCGCTACGAACTGGCTGAAGCACGGCGCTTACGCCGTGAACTTGAACGGCGTCATTACGCCCGTGGACGTGCGCATGCCCGGCTATCCCGCGTTTCTGGCGCTCGTTTACGCCGTCACGGGCCACACGGGCGAGGCCGCGCGCATGTGGGTCATGCTTGGGCAAGCCACCGCGGACCTTTTGGGCTGCGCCGTCGTGGCCGTCCTTGCGCTTTCTCTCGTTCACCTTGCTGATGAGCCCATCAATATCAGGCCCGTTTTCAGGGCTGGATTCTGGCTGGCCGCGCTTTGTCCCTTCACGGCTAATTACAACGCGGTCCTTCTCACCGAGAGCGTGGCCACCTGCATCAGTGCAATTTCCTTCATTCTTCTGGCTCGGCTGGCCGGAAGCTGCGCGGACCTGGTTTTTCCGCCCAGGCGGCCAAAAGGGAGTTGGGATAAGTCGCCCGAGTATGGGGCGGCGCTCTTCGGACTATCCGTGGGCGCGGTAACGCTTTTTAGGCCAGAGTCTCCCGTGCTGCTCGTCGCCGCGTGGCTGGCGCTTGGCTGGTTTTTCTGGAAACACCGCAATGTGCAGCGCTGGTTCAAGCTCGCGCTCGTAAGCGGACTGTTCTGTGTGATTTCCATTTCTCCGTGGATCCTCAGAAACGCCGTCACACTGCACGAAGTGCAATTCCTCGCGCCGAAAAACACCACCCTGCCTTCCGAAGTCTCCCCAGTCGGTTTCATGGCCTGGGAAAAAACGTGGCTTTACCGGCTGAGCGATTGCTACGCCGTCACGTGGAAGCTAGACGAAGAGAACATCAACCTTCAGGACATCCCACCTCGCGCATTCGATTCCGCCGAAGAAAAACAACGCGTTGCCGCTCTCCTCGAAAAATACAACCAGGACCAGACTCTGACGCCCGAAGAAGACGCCGCGTTCGGTGAAACTGCCCGGCAAAGAACCGCCCGCCATCCCCTGCGCACGCGTCTCTGGATTCCTTTCGAGCGTGTGCTCACCATTTGGTTTACGCCGCGCATCGAATTGCTGCCGTTTGCTGGTAACGTGTTTCCTCTCACGCAAAATTGGGAGGATGATCGCGAGGACCAAGTCGTTACGGCCGGATTCTTTCTACTTAATATTGTGTATTTGGTTTTGGCGTTTTCGGGCGCTTGGAAACTTTGGAAGTGGAGCGTGCGCGCCCGGCCCGCGCTTCTGGCAATCGCGGCCTATCTAATTCTACGAACCGCGTTTCTCACGACTGTCGAAGCGCCCGAGCCTCGCTACGTTCTGGTCTGTTTTCCAGCGATCCTCGCGCTGGGCGCGACACTCTTCGCGTCCCGCCGCACACCCGTTGCCGAACCGCAATAGTTTGGGTGCGCGACGCTGATTGAGCGCGCAGCGCGATCCGCTATCGCTCACCAATTGGCTCGGGATGAATCGTCACCCGAAAAATCTGAGGGAAATTTTCCTTGATTCGATCTTCGAGTGCGGCCGTCACGTCGTGCACTTGCGTGACGGAAAGGTCGCCTTTCATCACGCAATGGCAGGAAGCCAGGATGCGATGCTGCACCTGCCGCACGTGAACGCCGTGGCAATTCACCAGCTCGTCGTATTCCTGCGGCAAAGTATTCACGAATTGCTCGATGGAACGCGAAAGCTGCATCATTTCGCTGGCGGAAGTATTTGTCGTAGCGATGTTGCTTCCCATCGGCTCGATGTGAATGTTTACCTCGGCAGGATGTCCCGGCAAAGCAAGGATCGCGTTCTCCAGTTCAGTGGCCTGCCGGTGCGCTTCGCTGAGCGTCAGCGTTTCGTCCACTTCCAGGTGCAGTTCGACGAAAAGCCTCCCGTCCTGTTGGTGCGCGGAGAGATCGTGAATCGCGCGGCCCATGCGCTGTGCCGTGGCGCGAATAGACTCAAGGAAATTTTCGCTCGCGGGCGCGTGCGGTTCCGCGTGAACCACCACATCCGACGGAACAATTTCGCCCACACGCTTTTCAATCGCGTCGCTCCACGCATGAACTTGTTCGAGGCTCGCCGTGCGAGGCACGCTCACGGTCGCGTCCACAAAATAGCGGTTTCCCGCGCGGCGCACCCGTACGCGATGCACGGCCTGCACACCGCTCATGCGGCCGACGGCCCGTGCAATCTCCTCTTGCAATCCAACCGGCGCAGCGTCCAGTAGCGCGTCCAGCGTGCGCATCCCGAGCCGTGAGCCGACCCACAGAATTACGGCAGCCACCACCAGTCCCGCAATCGCGTCCGCATAAATCAACCACGGTACGTTCCACGTTTCGCCGGCCCAGACCAGCCCGATGCCCGCAATTACAACGACCGTGCTCCACACGTCCGTCGAAAAATGCAGTGCATCAGCTTCCAGCGCTTCACTCGCGTAGCGCCGCGCCACAAGATTCAGCTTTCGCGCGCGCGTCATGTCAATCAGCAACGCAATTCCCAGAATCACAAACGCAGTCCAACTCGGCTGAATGTGCACGCTGCGGAAAAACAGCCGTTCGAATGCCTCATAAATGACGTAGAGCGCGGTAAGAATCAGCAGGCCGGTTTCGACGAATGCCGAAAAATTTTCGAATTTTCCGTGGCCGTATGGGTGCCGCTCATCGGCAGGTCGGTCCGAGACGCGAATGGAGAGGAAAGTAATGATAGCCGCGACGAGGTCAAGCCCGGAATGAAGCGCTTCGCTCAACACGCCCAGGCTGCTCGTCCGCAAAACAAGAAAAGTCTTCAATGACACAAGCAACGCCGCCGAGCCCACGCTCAACAGAGCGGCCATTCGTTTTTCTCGTGTTTCGTTTTGTTTCGGGCTGGCCATCATTGCCCGCATAGACTACCCCAACTAGTCAGGCCCGCGCTTGGCCATTCAAAATTCTGGAATCAAATCGAGGAATCCAAATGGGAAAGGTTCTTGCGGGCTCAGGCGTTTTTCCTGGCATAAAAACGCAGCGCTACCGAATTCATGCAGTAACGCAGGCCAGTTGGATCGGGGCCATCGGCAAACACATGTCCGAGGTGCGCGTCGCAGAGCGTGCACCTAACTTCGCGCCGCACCATTCCCAGGCTCGTGTCCACCTTCTCGTACAAATTCTCTTTCGCAATCGGTTCCCAGAAGCTGGGCCAGCCCGTGCCCGATTCAAATTTGGCCTTGGAATCGAACAGGGCGTTGTCGCAGCAAATACAGCGAAAAATTCCCGCGCGATGTTCGTGCACCAGTTCGCCGGCTTCCGGTGATTCCGTTCCTGCGCGCCGTGTGACCCGGTAGGAATCCACGGAGAGCTTCTTCTTCCATTCGTCTCGCGTCCTTTTGATCTTCTCGCGCGTCACGGAACGAAGCTGCTGGCCTTCGTCGCTGAATTCGATGATGGTTACTGGCCCCGACTTCGAATCGGGTTCCGGCGGGTCAGCCAGCTCATAACTGCCTAGTTCATTTACGCTCAGAAATACAAACGCCGAAGCTGCCGTCGCGCCACCGAAAATAAATGCGCGTCTGGAGAAATCATTCATCGCCGTTCCTTCAAGCGCCCTGCAAAACGTCTACTTTCCCGCGGTCATCGGTGGTGCAGGTAACAGCGGCAGGCGCTTCGGTTCCCCGCGTGCGCCTCGCACTTCCAGCTCTTCAAACAGCAACGACGGGACCACAATCGAAGAAGGCAAACCATTTTGCGCGGATCCGAATGCACCCAAGGCCGTGTTCGCAAATCCAGCCGTCTGGTTTTGCATATAGTTGTAAACGAAATCGTCGCTGCCGATGCCGGAAAGATTCCGCAACGACCGCGCATTTAAGCCGATAATCCGGGCCCCGCGTACGATTTCGTCCGGCCGCCCGTCGGTATACACCTTGTATACAACGGAAACCAAACGGTCGCCGTTCCCCGCTCCGCCGCCAAAGCTGGCTAGCAATTCCGAAAAATCATCCTGATGCAGCAAGCTCACCGCCGGATTGTCCATCTCACGCACAACAAGGCAATACGGCAGTTTTTCCGCTTTGCACGCATCCAGAAATTTCTTCTTCAAGTCCGCGGCTGAAACCGTTTCCGTCGAACTAAAGATCACATTGCTCATGGACGGCTTCGCATCGCTCAAAAACGCCGCACGCCCGTGCCCGTTGGATTGATTCGAATCCGGTCCCGGCCTGCGCGACATCAAAAGCTGCTTCAACACGCCATTTTCCGCGACCGTAACTTTTTCCGCGCGAACGCCTTCCTCATCCACCGAGTATCCACCAAGCAGTGGCGTCCCCTTGTAGTCCTTCGCATAGGGATCGTCCATAACGGTCACTGTTGCTGGAAGCACGCGCGCTCCCAGTCGCCCAACCCAATCGCTCTTTCCTCCGATGTTGCTCAGGAATTGTTCCATCACCGGGCGAAACGCGATTGGCGGCCGCGCGCCGTTTAGGTTTGGCGCGAGCACTTCCGCAAGCAGCGGCGCAGCGGCTCGCGCTTCGAAAAGCACGGGTCCCGTATAGTCCTGCGCGGGTTGCGATGAGCGCAGCGCCATTAACTCCGTCGCGGCCACATTCAATCCCTTGCGAACGGTTTCCACGTTCGGCAAATCTGCTGGCCGCGGTGCATACGCGGAATAATAGTGATTGAGTTGCACGCCATCCGCGGCCAGCGTGTTCAATCCCCCTTCCACTGCAGCGAAGCTGCGGTTGGTGCGAATTTCCGTGCCTTCACTGGTCAAGAGATATTGGGTCGCGTACACAAGGTAATAGGTGACACGAGATTCCTGCAGCAGCGAAAACGCACGCAGTGTTGCGGAAGAATCGCGCGCTTCCTGTTCCCAGGTGCGGCCGGACCAGTCCGGGGTCGCCAGAGGTTCGATCAATTGGACCGTTTGTGCTTTCGAGAAATCGTCAATGTCCGTCTGCCGCGCCAAGCTGTTCAGGTATGCCTGCTTGCGCGAATAGCCATCAATCGCTTCCTTGAATGCCTGGTCGGTGGCAATCCACAGGTCCTGCCGCAGTGAATCGTAGTCGTGGTCAATGCCGACGGATCCGGTGGATCCGATAAATCCGCGGAAGCCTTCATCACTAATGAAGTTCGAACTGTCCTGCTTGTAACTGCCAACGCGCGCTTCCACATTCATGAAGCGATTGCGGGTTTTCGTGCTTGTGACCAACGCGCCAAATTGCGCAACAATTTCGCGTACCTCAAGGTCCAGCAAACGGTACTCGATGTAGTATGGCCGCACCGGCTTGCCACTTTTGTCTATCGTCAGCTCGAGGCGCTCTTTCGAACGCGCCATTTCGTCGCGCAACGCGCGCAACGACGGGTCATTATCTTGTGTGGCTTGTGCGCGCAAAACCGCGGGGCTAAGCAAAATCGCAACAGCAAATGCGGAAAAAACTGTCCGGAATAAAGTTTTCACTGTTGGCCTCCTGCAACTGCTGGCGCGGCGCTTGGCGCGCTGGCGCTCCTTTTGTCATGCGCAGGAGGAGGAAGAATCGGCGGCCGGTCCGTGGACGTTTCTTTCTTCTGCACTTCCAATTCAGAGGTCAAAATCGCGGGCGAAGCCGCGGAGACAGGAACGGATCCAGATTCGGCGCCGCAATATCCGTTGAAAACTTCCGGTGTATCGCCCGTCGCCACAATCTTAGTCAGTGCTGCGAGCGGAGTTCCCACAATATCCACGCCGCGCACCAATTCATCCGGCTTTCCATCGGCAAACACTTTATAGACAACCAGCGGCTGCACCTGGAACGCTTGCGGCTGCCCGCGGCCCGTAAACGTAAATCCGCCTGCGATATCGTCGATCAGCAGCCCGTACGATTTGCCCTGCTGCTTGATCAGTTCGATGAGCTTTGCGCGAAGCTGGACGTTCGTCACCATCTTGTTGCTTTCGACAATCAAATTTCCCTGACGCGAAACCGGAGTAGCGCCCAGTTGGCGGCGCCCGTGCCCGTTCGAATGGGGAAACCCAACCAGCGGCGAGCGGGACATTTCAAAATTCTTCAAAACGCCGCGATCCACCAGCGTGACGTTCTGTGCGGGGACGCCCTCGTCGTCGAACTGGTAGTAACCCAGCAGGTCCTCGCCGCCAAGCTTCTTTCGCGTTGTGTCGTCCACAATGCTCAAGAAATCCGGAAGAATCTGCTCGCCTACTTTTTTGGCGAACGTTTGCCCTTCCGTGATGTCTTTCTGTCGGTGTCCTTCTGCCCGGTGGCCGAAAACCTCGTGGAAGAAAACCGCGGCGGCGCGTCCCGTTAGCATCGCTGGTCCAACCGTGGGCTCATTGATGGGAGCCTTTACAAGCCCTTCCATCTCCATGCGCAAGGTCGCGCTTGCGGTCGCCACGGCTTTGTCGTCCGGTGCATCCTTCGGGTCCACCCAATCAAAATTGTAGTAGCGCTCGATGTCCATGCCATCGGCTGCTTTGCCCTGAATGAAAAGCTCAAGCCGGTAGCGAATCTGGCCGAACTGCAGCTGGGTCCCTTCCGTGTTTACCTGATAGGTGTTTTGCGCCAGCGCACTGAAGGTGACAATCGAATTTAGTATCGAAGACGACTCGCGGAACCCCTTGGTATATGCGCGCACGCGCTCTTCCCACGGCTTGCGATCCAGCAAAAACGATACCTGTGGCCCATACCACTTGTGTGCTTGCTCTTTTGAAAAGTCCGGCGCTCGCCCTTCTGCCGTATCCACTTTCACTTCGCGGCTCGTTCTGATCTTGATGAGCGCCTCAGCCGCAGCGCGGTACTGGTCGTCCGTTTCCAGCCAAATTGCCCGGCGCAGCACTTCCGGATCGTCATCCACGGGAGCAACGGTTCCTGGCCCGCCCGTCGGCAATTGCCGATCCCCGACCTTGTGCGTATCGTCCATATCGTAAGTGCCCGTGCGCACGGCGACCTGCAGCCAGCGGTTTCGCACCTCTGAGCTGGAAAGCAACGCCCCATTCGAACCGGAAACCTCGGCGCGCTGCGTGTCCGTCAGCGTGTACCCGATGAAGTACGCGGGAATGTCCTGCGTGTTTAGCGTCCGGAACGAACGGTCGAGTTCCGTCTGCATCGCCCCAATCAGTGGCGAAGGCTTTGCCGCTGGGCTATCCGGCGGCCCGGCCAAGGCTGGCATGGTGCACATTGCAATAAGGAATAGGCCCGAACCAAGTGCCGGAAATACGGAAAGAAGGCGCACAGCCAATGACTTTTTCAAAGATTGCCTCGCTTAGAAGGAAACGCTAATGCCAAACATCCAGTTTACGTTACTGCCCAGAAGCATACAAATAAGGCTTCTCTGTGGGAACAACACCTCATTCGACGGCTCTACGCCTTATTTCGTTGCACGCAAAAATAGCAGCCCCGATCGCTGTAAGCGCTCGGGGCCGGAAAGGAATCGTCAGTCGAATCTTTGGCGGCGAATGGACACTGCTCGAATTCTACAAAATCAACCGCAACCGTTCGGATTCGTCTTTGGATTGCAGGTGGGCGGTGCCGGCCTTGCTGGGTTGTTTGTGTTGTGAATAACCACTGCCGGAACCACGACCACGGGAACCACAGAAAGAATTCCCAGCGTCACTCCCCATCCGTGGCTCAGATGTGAGCCGGCGTTCAAGACTCCGGTTCCCGGCTTATCGCCGATGACCGTCGCGTTCACTGCTTCAGTCAACTCATTCAGCATCGCCTGCGTCGGCTGCAGAGGAGAAGAATTGTCTCCGTTGCGCACACTGCTCATCTGTCCCGCTTTAACCATTACGCACACGCCTGCGTTGTTGCAAAGCTTGACGAGCCCTTCAAAAACGACGAGGTTCATTTGTCCCGTCGTTTGGTCGAAGGCCAGGTAGAAATCGGTACCGACGACGCCCGCAACACCGGCCGGCGTCTTTACTTCAAACTTTCCATCCGTTTTGGTGATTTTCTGCGCCTGCGAACGAAGTTTGCCGTAGGCAAGTTCGAGTTCAGTCTGCTGAGCGCCGCCGTCGTGCTTCACGACCTTCAGCGAAGAATCCGCGCCAACGTTGAGCACCGAACCGTCGTCGAGCGCAACGCGTGCGCGAGCGTTGGCTTGCGTGTTCAGTACGTCGAGCCAATCCACTGCGGTTTTTGCCGAAGCCGTCACCGTCTTGCTGCCGCGAGCGATGCTCACCGCCGGAATGACGCGCGATACTTCGCCGGCGCGCTGCCCGCCAGCTTGCGGTTCAGCGAAAATGTCGTTCGGTAGAACAATGGCCAGCGTAGCGATCAAGACCAGGCCGAAGGCGTACGGGGACTTCGTCTTCATGAGGGCTTCTCCTAATTGTTGTTTGCTGTGCCTGCTTTATCTATATGTTGTTACCGGAGGGCTCTGGGACTGTCAATTTCATTTCGATCCTGCGTTTCCCTGCATTAACGTAGCGAATAGCGCAAAACCGCCGCCGTGCGGACCTTGAAACTATTTTGTGTTCGCGCTCCCAGCAAAATAGTTTTGCGCTCGCCTCCATGCTTTCTCGCCGGCAGCGCGCCCGAGTTTTCGCCCCATCAAATCGCCTCGCGCAAAATGGATTCCGCCGTATCGCCCGGCCATACCCGCCTCGTCCGCTGCCTGCGTAAACGTTGCCCACTTGAGAACGATCGACGTTCCCGGCGTTATTACCGACTCAACCTTCGAATTTCCCTTGGATATCGCGACCGAGTATCGGAAGCCGTCTGAGTCCGCGGGCTGATACGGCGGACAATCTCCTGGGGTATTTCTTTAGCACGTCTTCATGCCCAGAATCTTGCACTCGCGATTTTCCGGGTTCAGACTTCTAACATGGGCAAGCTCGTCGGCATTCTCGTCTTTGTTGCCGTGGCGTTCGGAATCTTCTATTTCACCACGAGGAAAATGCCCACGACCGACTCCGGCACGGCCCCGACTCAAGCCATCAGCTTGACGGGAGTCCGCAGGGACCTTCTGCAGATCGCCCAGGCGGAACGCGGCAACCTGGCTCTGAATACTCGCTGCGCCGGCATAGAGGAACTCATTTCCTCCGGCTCTCTAACCATGTCCCGCCCCGAACGCGACGGCTATACCTACGAAGTGCTATGCAAAGGGGATGGCGGCGAATTTAGTGTAGTTGCGCGCCACGCGCCCGCCCCGGAAGGTTCCCCAATTCGTTACCCCACGCTCGGCATTGACCAAAACATGCAGGTCTCCGAAGTCCAGTAAGCACATTTCCGGAACTTTTCTCTAAATCCCTTCGTACCTATTTACGAGAACGGTGAACCAGGGACCGGGTCAATTCGACCCTTAGAGAGCAGCCATCAAAAGAAAAATGAGAAGGAGAAAATCATGGGCGGAGATGTGATTGGTCTTGTTGCGGTAATTTTGTCTTTGGGAATCCCCATCGCGGGCATGTTTACCTATTATCGCGTCCGCAAGCTTCGCTCCGAAGAACGGCTCGCAGCCATTGCCCGCGGCGTGGATATTCCGATGGAGCCGGAAGTTTCCCAGGTCGGCCGTTCGCGGCGCCTCGGCATTTTGTGCATCAGCGGCTCGGTCGGATACATCGCGACCTTTGCGATAATCGCGCGGGTTGCGTCCGAAAGAGATGCTCTGGCGGCGGCAGCATTCGGCTTGATACCGCTGGCTGTTGGCATCGGCTTTTTGATCGACGCGTATTTACACCGCCGCGAAGTCGCCACGTAAGCCATCTCGCCAACTTTTTGCAGGCAAAAGCGAGCGAGCTAGACTTGCTTCGCTTTAACTTTGCCGCACTAAAAAGGCCCTTTCGCTCCGTGTGCTAGAATCGCGGCATGAATCCGGCGATTCCTCACCTACTGAATTTGCAACGGCTCGATCAGCGTATTGCGGCACTTCGCGCGGAGCTGGACGCTTTTCCCAAACGCATCAAGGACGCCGACGTAATGCTCAGTACAGCACGCGCCGCGCTCGCTGCGGCGAAAGAAAGACATTCACACGCACAGACCGAACGTAAAAAGTTTGAGCTGGACGTAAACCAATGGCGCGACCGCGCGCGCAAGTATCGCGATCAAAGCGCTTCCGTAAAAACCAACGAAGCCTACAAAGCGCTCCAGCACGAAATCGCCCACGCCGAATCGGAAGCCGCCGCCGCCGAGGACCGCCAGCTCGAACAAATGATGGCCGTCGAAGAAACCGAGCGCGAAATCAAGGCCGCCGAGTCCGCGTTGAAAGCTGCGGAGGTTTCGCTCGCCGCCGAACGCAAACAGATAGAATCGCAAGGCGCCGCAAAAAGACAGGAACTCGATGCGGACCTTGCCGAGCGCGAAAAAATCTCCGCCCAAATTCCGGAAGAGATCCTTACGATTTACACTCGCGTCGCGAAACGCCACCACGGCGTCGCGCTCGCCGAAGCCGCAACCGAACAGTGTCGCGGCTGCGGTATGCGGCTCTTGCCTCACACGTTTCAGGAAATCCGCCAACCGGAAAATCACGAAATCATTCAGTGCGAAACGTGCAGCCGCATTCTTTACGCCGTCGAACCAGCCCCGCCCGCAAAAGAAGGAGCAGCTTCCAGCGCTTCCTGATGGCACGCACTCCGCAAAGTACCCGAGGCGGCGGCCTTTTCGGCGAACCTGCGCCGGAAGCAAAACCCGCCGCGCATCGCGCCAACGTTGACGGCGGCTCACGCGGAAATCCGGGGCCCGCGTCCTACGGTGTCGTCATCCGCGATCCGAAAGGCGAAATCATTGCGCGGCTAAAGAAATATATCGGGCGCACAACGAACAACGTAGCCGAATATTACGGACTGATTGCGGCGCTCGACTACGCACAATCAAACAACATTCGCGCGCTGCGCATTGAGAGCGACTCCGAACTTCTTGTAAAACAGATGCGCGGGCAGTACAAAGTTAAGAGTGCGGATTTGAAGCCGCTCTTCGAGCGCGCAAAGAAGATGTCGCAAGCATTTTCTTCGTTTCGCATCGATCACGTTTACCGTGAGCAGAACGCGGAAGCCGATGCGCTTGCGAACGAAGCGATGGACGAAGTCTCCGGGAAATCCTCCGCCGCCTCTGCAACCGCTGCGATTCCCTCGCGCAGCAACGAACCAAAAAAACTCAAAGCCCGCTACTACAAGGGCCTTTTGCAACTCAACGAGCCGCTCGATCTTCCCGACAACACTGAAGTGGAAATTCTGCTTCGGCCAAAAACAAAATCGTAATTCCTTACTCCAACATTCCTTACTTCAACGCGTAGGAGCGGTAGAGCGTGTCACGCTGGGCGGGGATGAAGCCGGCGTCGGAGATGATGCGGCGGAGTTCGCCTTCATTGGTACGATTGCGGACTCCGGCAGCATACACTACGTTTTCTTCGATCAGGATGCTGCCCACATCGTCCGCGCCGAATTGCAATCCTACTTGGCAGACTTTGATTCCCGGCGTGAGCCAGCTGGATTGAATGTGGTCAATGTTGTCGAGATAGAGGCGGCTCACGGCCAGCGTCTTCAAATAATCCACCGCCGTGGTTTCCTGGACTTTCTTTCCCCACGCCGTATTTTCCGCCGCGAAAATCCACGGAATAAAGGCCGTGAAGCCGCCGGTGTCTTCCTGAATCCTGCGAATGCGCTCCAGGTGATTCACGCGGTGCCGCAGCTCTTCGCCGCAGCCGAACATCATCGTGGCTGTGGTGCGCAGACCGAGCTTGTGCGCGGTGCGGTGCATGCTTTCCCAGTCGTCGCTCGTGCACTTCAGCCGCGCAATCTTTCCGCGAATTTCATCGTCCAGAATTTCGGCGCCGCCGCCCGGGATGGATTGCAAACCGGCGTCCACGAGCCGCCGAATCACGTCTTCGACGCTCAACTCACTCACTTCCGCGATGCAAAGAATTTCCGGGGCGGAAAAGCAGTGCAAGTGCACCGTCGGATAGCGCTGCTTGATGGAGCGCAGCAAATTCTCGTAATACTCGATCTGCAAATCCGGATGGAGGCCGCCCTGCAACAGTACTCCGTTGCCGCCAAGCTCGAGCATCTCTTCGATCTTCCGGTAAATTTCCTCGAACGAAAGGATGTAACCCTCTTTTGAACCGAGCGGACGGTAGAACGCGCAGAAGGAGCAATACTCCGTGCAGAAATTCGTGTAATTAATGTTGCGATCGATCTGGTAGGTCGCTACGCGAGGATCGTTTTTCTTCATCCGCATCTGGTGTGCTTCCATGCCGATGCCGATCAGATCATCGGATTCCAGCATCTCCAGCGCTTGTTGTTTCGTCAGTCCCACAGTGTTTCCTTTTCGAGGTTCCATTCTAACCGAGGAACGGTTTTGTCTGGCAATTCGTAGCGGCTGAAATCTGCGACACTCCACACCGCCGCAAAGACTCGGCCTTGCTCGGACGCCAATTGATACCCCACCCCCGGGAATCCAGATCGTTATCAGAGCAAAGGCGTAGCGGACGAGGAAAATTGCATGAATTTGAAAACAAAGGACTTACGAAAGTTGGGCAAACACTGGCCAGATGACTATCTTGGGATGGCGGGGTCTTTATTGTCGGCGCGTGCCTAAATTTCGCAGGGTGGTTCCTCCGTTGGCGGTTCAATCCCGAGGGACCCTGAGGGATCGTTCGGAACGCCCTATTCTCTGGCGAATCAGGAGGCAGGCAGGACGCCGACCTGTTTCATAATCGTGGCGAGGTCGTAGTAATCCACGCTGCGGGAGATCTTGCCTTGGTCGATGGTGATGATGCTCGCGCCGCGGATTTTGAATTTCTTTCCGGTTTTGAAGACGCCTTTGTCGGTGCCGCTCAAAATCCACTGGATGCTGCCATGTTTGCCTTCGACTGAAGCTTCGACTAGCTCGAGGTTGAGATCGGGCACATCCGCGAAGAAGGAAGCGGCGAATTTGCTGGCTTCGGCGGAGCCGCGACTGATTTCGCCGAAGGTTACGTCTTCATAGTAGATGTCGGCGGTGAAATAGGTGGCCCATTTGGCGGGGTCGTGGGAATTCCAGGCGGCGATCCAGCCTTCCGCGATGGGAAAAGCGCCGGCGGGATGAGCGCTTCCGGACTGCAGAGGTAGCGACAGGCCGAGCGCAAGCAGAACGAAACCAAACGAAAAGAGGCGTCTCATGAAGTTTCCCTCCTGAAAAATTCGATTTGCTGAAATTTGCCCAGTGAAAAAGGGCGCAGAATATCATACCGGCAGATCGGAGGAGCAACGATCTAAAAACTGAACTGCATCATTTGCGGTTCAAGAATTCAATCCGCCGAATAGTACAGAAAGTGCACGCCGACGCCGGATTTCTTCCCTAGGCCTCCGAGCGATTCCAAATGCACCACTCTTGCCGTAAAGGTCCACTCTGTGGATTGCCCCGCTATGATCTCCTCCGGCATCTTGAGCCGGACTTCCACGTCGGAACCTTCCTGCAATTTGAGCGCAGTGGGAAAATAGACTCCGCGCAGGGAAATGTTCATGCAGTCAACAATTTCTTCTGCCGGAAGAGAGGGGTCCAAAGCCCTGACGCGCATGGGAACTCGCATGATCAGTCGTCTAGCTCGGCGGTGTTCAGTGGGCATGATTCGTTTCCCCTAATGTTCTGGATGGTGCAAAGAATTTGAAACCAGGCAGGCAAACTTGAGTGTAACGGCGCAGAAAAATCTGTCAATTCAGAAAAATCCGCAGATCTTCCTAAGGTGAAAGCAGGAGCTGTCGACTTGAGGTAATTTGTAGGAACATGCCCGAACTGCCGGACATCACCGTTTATATCGATGCGATCGAAAAGCGCATTCTTGGGCAAAAACTCGAAAACCTTCGCATCGTGAGTCCGTTTTTGCTGCGGAGTGTTGAGCCTTCCGTGGGCAGCGCTATCGGAAAATTCGTTGTGCAGTTGCGGCGGATGGGAAAAAGAATCTGCATCGGGCTGGAAGACGAAATCTGGCTTGTTCTGCACCTGATGATCGCGGGGCGGCTGCACTGGGGAGCGAAAGGGAAGAAGCTGTCGAAGCAGCATCTGGCGGCGTTTGATTTTGCGAATGGGAGTCTCGTGTGGACGGAGGCTGGTTCACAGAAGCGGGCTTCGCTGCATTTGGCGAAGGGCGAAGCGGGACTAGCGGAACTTGATCCTGGCGGGCTGGAAGTTTTGGACGCAACACTGGAACAATTTTCAAGAGTATTGAAATCAGAAAATCACACGCTGAAGCGCGCGCTGACTGATCCCGAATGGTTCAGCGGAATCGGGAACGCGTATTCGGATGAGATTTTGTGGGCTGCGAAGCTTTCGCCCCTGGTTTTGACGCAAAAATTGAAGGAGGAAGAGATCGAAAGGCTTTTCAAAGCGGTGCGGGAGTCGCTGACGCAATGGATCGAATTGTTGCGAAAAGAAACTGGCGAGAAATTTCCCGAAGGCGTGACGGCATTTCGTCCTGAGATGGCCGTGCATGGAAAGTACAAGCAACCCTGCCCGCGTTGCGGCGGAAAAGTGCAGCGCATCAAGTACGCTTCGAACGAGACGAATTATTGTCCGACATGCCAGACAGGCGGAAAGCTGCTGGCCGACCGCGCTTTCTCCCGCCTTCTGCGCGAGGATTGGCCGAAGACTTCTTACGATCTCGAAGTCAAAATGTCCAACTCGCGCAAGCGGTCAACGTGATCCCGGCGTTTTTACCCAGCTGAAATCCATGGAACGTGCCGGGATTCCCTTGCGCCCGGCAATCGTAATCGGATTCAGCTTCTCCAGGAGACCCACTTTCAGCGCGTGCGAATAATAGGCGAGCAGGCCTTTGCGATTCTCGTCGTCCAGCGAGTAGTCAATGTTCGTGCGCAAATAGAGCGCCAGCTCTTTTTCCGGCAATTGCATTTCGTCTGCAGCCTCTTTGCAAATGGCGCCCAGATTCGCGAGCCCGTAATTCAGTGAAGCGACAAATTCTTCCGCCAGCTCCTCGGTGACGATTTCCCGGCGTGCGGCCCACACCGCAAGAACGGCCGGACGCTCCGTCATCTGCCACCATTCGCGGACCACGTCGTAAATATGCAGCGCGGCGTGTTGCGGCATTCCGATTGTCGCGCCTTCGCAGATTAATTCGCCGTCGCGCCCCGGTTTTGCTTTCGCCTCGGCCGCAATCGCCAGCCGCAGCGCAGGGTCACCGATTACGAGCGCCGCATCGGATTCCTCGAGCATTGCCGCGACATCCGGCTCGGCTTCACGAAATTCCGGCGCGATGTTCCACCGTTTCGCGCACAAAATCTTTGTCAGCGCCTGCGTGCTGCGCGAACTGCGGTCCAGCGCAATGCGCTTTGCTTGCCGGATCGGCGGCTTCGAAACCACCAGCAGGCTGCGCACGCGCTCTTTCGACGCAATCGAAAGGTCCGGCAAAATCACGCAGTTTGGAATCCGCTGATATTCAATCGCGGGAATAATCGCCACGTCAGCCGCGCCCGTTCGCAACGCCTCAGCGCACAGGGAAGGCACCGTGAATGACAAATCGTACTTGCCTTGCAACGGACCGTGCGTGAAGCCGCGCACCAGTGGAGCCGTATTCAGGTATTGCACGACGGAGATGCGCAGTTTGCTCACGTTCGGGATGTCTCGCGGAGATTCAGTATAGCAGAGCAAAAATTCCGCGCTGGGTTTTGCTAGGGAGTGGACCAGTTGAATTTTGACTTCTTGCGTCACGGTTCAAAAATTTCAAACTGGTCGACACGCTTCTGGTGTAAAAGGTTTCAGTTCATTTGGAGGCGTCGAAAATGGCGAAGCGCTCGGCATTCGCAGTCTTCACTTTGTTGCTCGTTCTGTTTCCAATTCTTTCCCGCGCGCAGACCTCCACTCCACCAGCGCCGCAGACCATCGCCGAAAAAACCAAAGATGCGCAGAAGCTCCCAGGCTACTTCAATCTTTATTGGGACGCGAAGCAAGGCAAGCTTTGGCTCGAAATTGACAAGTGGGACACGGAATTTCTTTATCAGAGCTCGCTGCCCGCCGGAATTGGATCGAATGACATTGGGCTCGACCGCGGCCAGCTTGGCGCGACACGCGTTGTGCGCTTCGAACGCAGTGGCCCCAAAATTCTTCTCGTCCAGGAAAATCTCGATTTTCGCGCCGCCACAAATGACGCCGCCGAGCGCCGCGCGGTGCACGATTCTTTCGCCGAGTCCGTGCTTTGGGGCTTTACTGTAGCCGCCGAAGAAAATTCCCGCGTCCTCGTGGAGGCGACTGACTTTTTCTTGCGCGACGTACACGGCGTCACGAACGCACTCCGCCGCGCGAAACAAGGCAGCTTCCACTTGGAAAACTCCCGCTCAGCAATTTATCTTTCCAACACAAAGAATTTCCCTTTAAACACCGAAGTCGAAGCGACGCTGACTTTCGTCGGCGATGACCCGGGCGCGTGGGTTCGGCAAGTCACTCCCGACCCGCAAGCCATCACGGTCCGCGAACATCATTCTTTCGTGCAGCTTCCGCCACCGGGTTACAAACCCCGCGTTTATGATCCTCGCGCCAGCTTCTTCGGCATTTCCTATTTCGATTACGCTACGCCCGTCAGCGAACACATCGCCAAGCGCTTCATTGCACGCCATCGCCTGGAGAAGAAAGATCCTTCCGCGGCAATCAGCGAACCGGTCGAACCTATCATTTATTATTTGGATCGCGGCGCCCCCGAACCAATTCGTTCCGCCCTTCTTGAGGGCGCGCGCTGGTGGAACCAGGCGTTCGCAGCTGCCGGATACAAGAATGCATTTCGCGTCGAGATGATGCCCGAAGGCGCGGACGCGATGGACCTGCGCTACAACGTGATTCAGTGGGTGCATCGTTCGACGCGTGGCTGGTCGTACGGGGCCGGCGTGATTGATCCGCGCACCGGAGAAATCATCAAGGGCCACGTTACGCTCGGCTCGTTGCGCGTTCGGCAGGATTATCTGATCGCGGAAGGATTGCTCGCGCCTTACGAAAAGGGAAAGCCCGTCTCGCCGAAAATGCTGGAGATGGCGCTTGCCCGCTTGCGCCAACTTGCCGCGCATGAAGTCGGCCACACGCTCGGCCTAGAGCACAACTATTCTTCGAGCACGGTGAACCGTTCTTCGGTGATGGATTATCCGCCGTCTTACGTGAAGCTCGGTGCGGACGGCGTGCCCGATCTTTCCGAGGCCTACGCGACGGGCATCGGCGAATGGGACAAAGTTTCCATCGCGTTCGGCTATCAGGATTTTCCCGCAGGCGCGGACGAGTCTGCTTCGCTGAACAAGATTTTGAATGATGCGTTTGCGCGTGGCCTCCGCTTTCTCACGGATCAAGATGCGCGTCCCGCCGGCTCGTCCAGCAGCCTCGCGCACTTGTGGGACACTGGTACGAATCCCGTGGACGAACTCAACCGCCTGATGGTCGTTCGCGCTGCTGCGCTAAAGCGTTTCGGCGAAAACAATATTCGCGAGGGCGACCCGCTCGCCACAATCGAGGACGCGCTCGTTCCGATTTACATGTTCCATCGTTATCAAGTCGAAGCCGCGAGCAAGCTTGTCGGCGGCATGGATTACGTTTTTGCTCTGCGCGGTGACGGGCAAACGCCGACGAAAATCGTCGCGCCAGCAGAGCAACGCCGTGCACTCGCCGCTGTGCTTGCTACGCTCAAGCCGCAGGTGCTCGCGCTTCCCGAGCCGCTGCTGAAAATGATTCCTCCGCGCCCGCCCGATTACGACCGTGGCCGGGAACATTTCAAAATTCACACCAGTCCCGCGTTTGATGCGCTTGCTCCGGCGGAGGCCGCGGCGCAGCACACTTTGCAATTTCTCTTCAGCCCGGAACGTGCCGCGCGTCTCGTCGAATTTCACGCGCGAACCGCCGCAAATCCCAGCCTCGAAGAAGTTCTCGACGCTATTCTTGCCGCTACGTGGAAATCGCCGCGCGGCTCGGACTACAGCGCCGCCATTGCCCGCGTTGTGGATGACGTCGCGCTCTACGATTTGCTTACGCTCGCCACAAACGACGCTGCGCCAGCCGAAGTCCGCGCCATCGCCGCACTCAAGGTGCGTCAATTGAAGTCGTGGCTTAGCGTTACCGCGAGCTCCGCCGGCGACGACGAACAAGCCCATCGCGCCCAAGCCATTCGCCAAATCGAGCAATTCGAACGGGATCCGAAGAAGCTTGAGTTGTCCGCCCCTGCCCAGCCGCCGGATGGCCCGCCTATTGGCAGCCCCTTTGGCACGCCCGACGATAACGAGCCCGCATTCCCCGGAATTTCTTAGTTGGGGGGACAAGACCGTTGCACCTTCTGGCTCGTCTATGTGCAGCAGGAGGCTAGAACCATGCATCCACGCCAAATTACCCGTGTCCTTAGTCTTGTCGCTCTTTGTTCGCTCTTCGCGCTCTCCGCTGCGGCCCGCGACCGCCATTCCCGCAACATTTCCACTCGCGGCCATGAACCCGCCGCAACCTGCAACGACCTTCGCATCGAATTCGATGGCCGCGACGCTGTGATTCAATCCGAAGATCGCACTTTCACCAAGGCTGAAATGCCTGTTCTGCGCGCGAATGGTGAAACCAACGGTGGCGTCCAGGTAGTCGGATGGGACAAGGATGCTTACTCCGTGAGCCTTTGCAAAGCCGCCGCGCCCTACGACGATGCCAACAAAGTTCTCTCGCAGATCAAACTCGTCACCGAAAACGGCGAAATCCGCGTCTCTGGTCCCTCCAACCACGACGATTGGACGGCGTTCCTTCTCATTCGGGCGCCGAAGGCAGCCGCTCTGGACGTGCATGTGACTAACGGACCGCTCAGTTTCTATTCCGTGGACGGCAAAATCACAGCTCGCGCTGTGAATGGACCGATCACTGCGCGCGATTGCAAAGGCGAAGTAAAGCTTGACGCTCAGAACGGCCCGATCTCAACGCACGGCACGAGTGGCAACGTTGAACTTCGCACAGAAAACGGGCCCATCACCACGGATGCAACCGGTGGGAACGTCAATATTCACACGCAGAATGGCCCGATTGATGTTGCGCTGAGCGGGCAAACCTGGGATGGCTCAGGGCTGCAGGCGCACGCCGAAAACGGTCCACTTACGATTCGTGTTCCGCATGGCTATCAATCCGGCGTCGTAATCGAATCCGACGGGCATAGCCCGTTCAGCTGCCACGCAAACGTCTGCTCCGAAGGCCGCAAGACCTGGGAAGACGACAAGAAGCGCGTGGAATTTGGCAGTGGCCCAACGCTCGTCCACGTCTCTACCGTCAACGGCCCAATTTCTGTTGACTAGCTATGCTTCGCATTTAACCGTTGGCACCTCATTAAGACAGACTGTCATTCTTCGGGCCGCGTCTTTCGCGGCCGAAGGATCTCAACTTCAACTTTGACTCCCACATCTCCCCTCGTGGACGCCTCTTCGTCTTCCCGCTAAACTTCTGCGCACCATGCGCGAAGCACCTGTCGCAAAGCCCGTTCAAGAATCTGAGGCGCTAGAAATTGCGTGGCAATTCTTTGGAATAGAAGCTGCCGCGCATTCGCTTCCGGGCGAGTACGACGACAATTTCCATTTGCGCGCTTTGGATGGCGGGGAATTTGTTTTGAAGATTATGCATCCGGACCGCGAACGCGCATTCGTGGAGATGCAATGCGCCGCCTTGCAGCATCTCGCGACGAATGCGCTCACGCTGCCGTTGCCGCGCGTTGTGCCTTCCTTGAGTGGCGAATCGTTCGTTGAAACAAAACTTTCCGATGGTTCGCAGCGCCTCGTTTGGTTGTTAACTTTTCTTCCTGGAAAAATGCTGGCGGAATTTCGACCGCACTCGCCGGAACTGCTCGAAGAGTTGGGCGCATTTCTGGGAAGGATGGACGGCGCGCTCCAATCGTTTCTGCATCCCGCCGCTCATCGCGAATTGAAGTGGGACGCCACGCGCGCCGGCTGGATTCGCGACTATCTTCACCACATTGTTGAATTGCCGCGACGCATGCTGGTGCAGCGTTTCCTTGGCCTTTTCGAAGCCGAAATCGTGCCGCAGTTTTCGCGCCTGCGAAAAAGCGTCATCTATGGCGATGCCAATGACCAC
The DNA here is from genome assembly GCA_035567915.1 of Candidatus Sulfotelmatobacter sp. GTDB lineage: Bacteria > Acidobacteriota > Terriglobia > Acidiferrales > UBA7541 > Acidiferrum. The sequence goes on from DATMPA010000038.1 coordinate 139,207, forward strand.
AATGTTCTCGTACGCCATGAGCCGGGAAAGGCGCCGCACATTGTCGGGGTCATCGATTTTGGCGACACGCATCACGGCATCACGATTTCCGAAGTAGCTACAACTATCGCCTACGCAATCCTCGGGAAGAAAGATGTCCTCGCCGCGGCAGCGAGAGTCGTCGCCGGGTATCACCGTGAGTTTCCGTTCCTGGAAGAAGAAATCGCGCTGCTCTATCCGCTCATTGGCATGCGGCTGGCCGTCAGCGTAGTGAACTCGGCGCACCGGAAGTCGCTCAAACCGGACGATGCGTATGTTACCGTCAGCGAAGCGCCCGCCTGGGAAGCGCTCGAACGGTGGGCAAAGATTTTTCCGCGCTTTGCTTATTACACATTCCGCGGCGCATGTGGACTCGCGCTGATTCCGAAGGCAGCTGCGCTCGAAAGTTATTTGAAAAAATCAGCAGCGACTGCCAGTTCGATTCTTGATTGTGATCTCCGCACGGAGTCGTCCGTCGTGCTCGACCTCAGCGTCGGGAGCACATTTCTTGGCGCCGACCCGGCTGCAGCGAGTACGCCACATCTGACCGCCGCGATTTCCGAAACGCTGGAAAAGGCGGGCGCACGGGTGGGCATCGGCCGCTACGATGAACCGCGACTCCTTTACGATGCGCCGCAATTCGGCATGAGCAAAAATCCTACGGATGAACGCCGCACGATCCATCTTGGAATCGATCTTTTTGTCGAACCCGGCGCGCCGCTGCGCGCCCCTCTCGCCGGCGTCGTTCACGTTCTCGCCAACAATGCGATCCCGCTCGATTATGGCCCGCTCGTGGTTTTGAAACATGCGACGTATACTGGTGAAGAATTCTTCACACTCTACGGTCATTTGACCGAAGAAACTCCCAAAAAACTTCATGTTGGTCAGTCCATTGCGCAAGGAGAGCTCTTCGCGCACGTTGGCGCGGTCCATGAAAACGGCGGTTGGGTGCCTCACGTTCACTTTCAAATTATCCTGGACATGCTCGACCGCGGCCCCGATTTTCCGGGCGTGGCCCACGCTTCGAAACGTTCGCTCTGGAAAGCACTTTCACCCGATCCCAATTTGTTGTTGCAAATTCCCGCCAGCCGTTTCCCGCCCGCTCCGCGAAATGTCGAGGAGCTTCTCGGAAACCGGAAAAAACTTATCGGTGGAAACCTCAGTGTCTCTTACGCGAAACCCCTGAGTATCGTGCGTGGCTGGAAACAATTTCTCTACGACGACACCGGCCGCGCCTACCTCGACGTTTACAACAACGTTCCGCTAGTCGGCCACGGTCACCCGCGCGTCGTCCATGCGGCCCAGGAACAACTCGCGCTTCTCAACACCAACACGCGCTATTTGCATGAGAACGTTCTTCGTTACGCCGAACGTCTCACGCAGCTTCTTCCCGCTCCGCCGCGCGTCTGTTATTTCGTGAATTCCGGCAGTGAAGCGAACGAACTCGCACTTCGCCTCGCCCGCGCGCACACCGGCTCGGACGACGTCATCGTCCTCGAACACGCCTATCACGGCCACACCAACACATTGATTGACGTCAGCCCCTACAAATTTGGTGGCCCGGGTGGTCGCGGCCAGAAACCCTGGGTGCATGTCGCCCCGATCGCGGATGACTATCGTGGCCTCTACCGCCGAGGCGATGCCAATCTCGGCGCAAAATACGCCGCGCATGTGGGAGAGATCACTGAAAAGCTGCGCAAGCAAAATCGCTGCGCCTCTTTCATCGCGGAAACTCTTCCCAGCGTCGCCGGGCAAATTGTTTTTCCGCAAAACTATTTAGCTGAAGCGTATCGCCACGTTCGCGCCGCGGGCGGTCTGTGCATTGCAGACGAAGTGCAAGTGGGTTTCGGCCGCTTGGGCACTCATTTCTGGGGATTCGAAACGCAAGGCGTTGTTCCAGACATTGCCGTCTTCGGAAAACCCATCGGCAACGCATTCCCGCTTGCCGCAGTCGTCACCACGCCGGAAATCGCCGCCTCTTTTGCAAACGGAATGGAATTTTTCAGCACATTCGGCGGCAATCCCGTTGCCTGCGCTGTAGGACTGGCCGTGCTGGATGTCGTTCGCGACGAAAATCTCCAACAAAACGCGAAGAAGACAGGAGATTACTGGTTGAAGGGACTGGCTGAACTCCAGCAACGCCACGAGATTCTCGGCGACATTCGTGGCTCAGGGTTGTTTCTCGGCCTCGACCTCGTTCGTAACGGCGATACGCGCGAGCCCGCCACCGCACAAGCCAACTGCGTCGTCAATCGCCTCCGCGACTGCGGCATTCTCGCCGGTACCGACGGCCCCTACCACAATGTCATCAAGCTTCGCCCGCCGCTCATCTTTACCGAATCCGACGCCGACCTTTTCAATTCCACGCTCGATGCAATCCTCGCGGAGGATCCGGCAAGGCCCAATTAGCCAAGAAATAAGCCAACCCCAAATGCTTCCCCGGCGTCGTATACTCGTCCTTCGAAGTCAGGTATCGAGAAGCCAGAAGCTCCTGCCTCTTCTGGCCGTTGGTTCAAGATCACTTCGCGGAGTAAATCAACATGAATCGCCCGCTCACTGCCGCCGCATTCTTCGCGCTTCTTTCGTTCGCTTGGTCGGGCCCGACCCTCGCTCAGCAAACCGAGCCCTTCGGTTGTCCCGAAGTTCCACGCGAGGATGCGCTACCTTTTCTTTGCGTCCCGCCCACCTCGGCGATGGACGCTGCTAGCATTCCGCGAGTACAGATCAGCCTCACGATTCCCGAAGGAACGCCACTTCGCGTCTCGCTCGATCAACGCACTCGGGTGGCGCACGTCGGCGAGGCAGTCCATGGAAAACTGGTCGAACCCATTTACGCGTTCGACCAGCAGGTGATTCCCGCGGGTAGCACCGTTTCTGGCCGTGTAACCAAAATAGATCCGGTTCCGGTAAAGGTTCGCGTACTTTCCTACTCCGATGGAAATTTCACTCCTTTCCGCAAATACCAGGTCACGTTTGACGACTTAACGCTTCCCGGCGGAAGAGTGATAACCATCAAGACCACTACTTCGCCGGGAACCGCAGAAGTTGTTCACCTTGTCCCGAACAAATCGAAACAAACGGACGAGAAAAAGAAAAACGCCGCCGCCCGCGCAGCGAGCGAGGCCAAACAGGAAGCCAAGGACGCAATTCATTCCGGCGTCGAAGAGATCAAATCGCCCAATCTCATGCATCGCATGAAAAGCATGCTTTATGCGCAATCGCCTGTGCACCGGCAATTCATCGAGCAGGGAACTCGCTTCAACGCCACTCTTGACGAATCGCTTGCCTTCGGCGAAATCACCCGCACGCAGGAAGAGCTTGCCAGTTTGGGTGGCGCGCCCGAGCCGGATAGTCTTTTGCACGCGCGGCTCTCTTCCGCCGTCAGCTCCACGGATGCAGCGCGCGGCGCCACCGTCAGCGCGATACTCACGGAGCCAATTTTCTCCGCGAATCATCTTTTGCTTCTGCCCGCGAACAGCAAACTAGTCGGCGAAGTTCAGGAAGCAAAGCCTGCGCAAAAATTCCATCGCAATGGCGAACTGCGCATCGCCTTCAATCGCATCGAGCTTCCGTCGGGCGCGTCGCAAGCCATGCAGGGCACTCTCGAAGGCATGGAAGTGGACCGCTCCGCGCACCTCGCACTTGATGAAGAAGGGGGCACGCGCGCCACTACTCCCAAGACTCGCTATCTTTCGACGGGGCTCGCCATTGCAATGCTTGCGGCGTCCGCTCGCACAGACAACGAGCACGGAACAACCGACGCCGCAGGCGACCCAGGTGTCCGCGCAGGAGCCGGCGTTTCCGGTTCGCGAGTGGCCGGCTCGCTCATCTCTCTAGCCGCGCGATCGCAACCTGTTTCTCTGGCTTTCGGCGCCCTTGGAGCTTCGCAGTCCGTCTATTCCAACTTTCTATCCCGCGGCAAGGACGTGAACTTGCCGCAAAACACGCCGCTCGAAATTGGCTTTGGCCCTCCACACGACGAAGCCAAGAAACCGACACAGGCGGCCAAGCCGTGATCTTTTTCTCCAGGCCTGATTTCCCTGAGTCTGTATTGACTTCAACTTCGGTCGGGCCTATGGTCTGGGTCTAGTAAGTGGAAGTCGCCTCTCCTGCCTACTTCTGAAGATTTCCACTTCGGAGGCAATTCATGCCACTCAACCTCTTGAACTTTTCTCTGGTGGATTCGCCCGTAACCGTGGAAGAGGGCCGCAAAATCCTGGAGCGGGACGATTACCGCTGCCAATACTGCGGCCTGGATGGGAGGGCAAATTTCGACAGCGCACTTGCCATGCGTGTGGATTTCGTCATTCCGCGCGCCCGCAAAGGCAAGAAGACGCCGGAAAACCTGGTGGCTTGCTGCACGCCATGCAACACCATTAAGGGCACAAAGGTATTCCCGAGTTTTGATGACGCTAAAGCGTACGTGCTCGGGCAACGAGAGGCGCTGCGCAAGGGTTGGGAATCGAAAACCGCGCGGCCCATGGCAAAGGCGGCAAAGGCGGCAAAGGCCTGAGCAGTCCCGGTCGAAGGAACGCAATACTCCAGCTCGCTTATCACGGCGCGTCTCGCCATGGAATTTGGCAGGGAAGTGTTCGACTTGCCTGGCGATGCCACACAACCCGTTCGTTTTGCCCCGAACCAATTGATCAAGCAGGGCGCAAAACTCGTGACCAACGCCGAAGGCCTCATGGAAGAGCTCCCCACCCCCGTCCGCGCGGCGCTGGTAAACCTGATGCAACCGGGGACCGGCCAGGCGAATCTATTAGTTGCGGCCTTCCTTACTCCAAACGAAAAAAAGCTGTACGACCTGCTCAATTCGGATGAGCCGCAACCGATTGATGACATCGTTGAGCGGTCCGGCTTGAACTCTTCCGAAGTTCTGGCTACGCTTTTTAACTCGGAGATGAAAGGCATCCTCCGGCAACTGCCGGGAAAATTATTCAGCAAGGTTCTTCTGTAGCAGGCGAGTTGCGGCTCAAGAAAGCTTGACAACTCTGGTATAAGTTAGCGAGAAGGACACAGCCCGCGCCTGCGGCCCTTCCCTCAGAAGATTCCGGGGTAAAACTGCAACATGGCTCGTTCGTTGGTAATTGTGGAATCGCCTGCGAAGGCGAAGACCATCAACAAGTATCTTGGGAAGAATTATCTCGTCAAAGCGTCGGTGGGGCACGTGCTGGACCTGCCGAAAAAGACGATCGGCATCCGTCTGCCCGACGAGGACGAAGTTCCGCAAAAGAAAACGCGCGCGAAGAAGGGCAGCAAGAAAGCCAAGCCCAAACCAATTCGCAAGCCGGTCACGCTGGACGATGAAAAGATTTTCGAGCCTACGCTCCAGATCATTGCCGGCAAGGGCAAGGTTATTAATGACCTGAGAAAGGCGGCCAACACCGCCGACGCCGTCTATCTGGCGGGCGACCCGGATCGCGAAGGCGAGGCGATTTCGGCCCACCTCGCGATGGTGCTTTCCAAGCCGCACAAGTTTGAGGAGCAGGAACCAAGCGCGCCGCGCTTTGGCCGCAAGCCGAAACCAGTTGACCCAAAAGAAGAAGAAGAAAAGAAAAAAGCGGCCAAGGATATTCCCGCGACCGACGCGAAGAAAATTTTCCGCGTTACGTTCAACGAAATTACGCCAAAGGCGATTCGCGCCGCGTTCGAGCATCCGCGCGCGGTGAACACCAGTCTCGTGGACGCGCAGCAAGCCCGCCGCGTGCTGGACCGCATCGTCGGCTATAAGGTTTCTCCACTGCTTTGGGACAAAGTCCGTCGCGGTCTCTCCGCGGGACGCGTGCAAACCGTTGCGTTGCGCCTGATCGTCGAGCGCGAACAACTTATCCGCGCCTTCGTGCCGCAGGAGTATTGGACAATCCACGCGATGCTGGACGCAGGCCAGCCGCCGATTTTCGAAGCGAAGCTTACGAAATATAAGGGCGAGGATATCGAGGTCGGCAGTCAGGAAGCAGCCGACAAAGTTCTGGCTGCTCTGAACAAAGCCAAGTGGCAAGTTGCGAGCGTTACGCAGAAAGAAAAGAAGCGGAATCCGCCGCCACCGTTCACGACTTCCAAATTGCAGCAGGCATCCTTCAACCGGCTGCGCTTTACAGCGAAGCGCACGATGTCGCTCGCGCAAAAACTTTATGAAGGTGTCGAGCTCGGTGATGAGGGTTCGGTCGCGCTAATTACTTATATGCGCACGGATTCTGTGAACGTTTCGAATGACGCGCTGGCACAAGTCCGCGATTTCATTCCAGAACGCTTCGGTTCGAATTACTTGCCGGAGAAACCGAACTTCTATAAATCAAAAAAAGACGCGCAAGAGGCGCACGAAGCTGTCCGCCCTACGGACGTTTCGCGCACGCCCGAAGACGTCCGCAAATATCTCGCTGATGACCTCTTCAAGCTCTATCAATTGATCTGGCAGCGTTTCGTGGCGTCGCAAATCCTTCCCGCTATTTTCGATCAGACCACGATTGATATTTCCGCCGGCGACTACACGTTCCGCGCAACCGGCTCCGTGCAAAAGTTCGACGGCTACCTCCGCGTTTACCAGATGCCGGCAGCGAATTCCGACCGCGAAGACGACGAAAAAGACGAAGAGGGCGAAGGCAAAGCGCTGCCGCGCGTAACCGAAGGCCAGACGCTCCGTCTCGATCAAATTCGCCCGGAACAGCACTTCACCGAACCTCCGCCACGCTTCAACGACGCAACGCTCGTAAAAGAGCTAGAAGAAGACGGCATCGGCCGCCCTTCCACGTACGCATCCATTATTTCCACGCTCGTCGAACGCGAATACGTTCGCAAGGAGCAGGGGCGCTTTTTTCCCACTATGCTCGGCGAACGCGTAAGCATTCTCCTCGTCAAGAGTTTCGAGGATGTTTTCGACGTTACGTTCACCGCGCGCCTCGAAGAGGAGCTCGACGAAATCGAAGAGGGCAAACTCCACTGGCGCGAAGCCGTAAAAGAATTCTGGGAAAAATTCATCGTCGACCTTGATAAGGCCGGCGATGAGATGCTTTCGTACAAAGCCGGTATCGCCACCGGCAAGAAATGCGAAAAGTGCGGCCAGGGCGAACTGCTCGAACGCATCAGCCGCCATGGATTTTTCCTCGGCTGCTCGCGCTATCCCGATTGCGATTTCATTCAGGACCTTTCGCCCGAATTGCCCGAACAAGCCGGCGGCGAAGCGAAAGTCGAGTATTGCGACAATTGCGGCAAGGAAATGGCCATCAAGCGCGGGCGCTTCGGCGTTTTCCTTGCCTGCACTGGCTACCCCGATTGCAAAACGACGCGCCGTCTCGTCGAAGGAACGCGCATCGCGCGGCAGCCCGACGAGCCGCTCGATGAAAAATGTCCGACGTGCGGCGAAGGCTTGGTCAAAAAACACGGTCGCTTCGGCGAATTTATCGGCTGCTCCTCCTACCCAAAATGCAAGTACACGCGCCCCATCACGCTTGGCATCAAATGTCCCAAGTGCAACGAAGGCGAATTCGTGCGCCGCGGCAGCGTCGGCCGAGGCGGACGTCCGCGCATTTTCTACGGTTGCTCGCGTTATCCTGATTGTGATTTCACGACGCCGTTCCAGCCGATCCCGGAGCCGTGCCCGAAGTGCGGTGCGCACTTTATCGTCGAGAAAAAATCCAAGATCGGGTTGGTGCGGGCGTGCATTAAAGAAGGTTGCGACTGGGAAAAACTCGCGCCGGAAGCCCCGGTTGCTCAGCCGGAAGAAGCCGTTGCGCCTGTCGGCGCGAAGCCCTGAGGGCAACGCGTTTTTCTCTGTACACAACCCCGAGCTCACTCCGGCTGCTCCCCTAGCAGCCAATCTTCTATACTTCTAATCTTGTAATCTTGATGACGAAGCGCATATGAAGCAGGCCATCACAAAATATCTTGCGTACCTTCATTCGGTGAAGAACTCTTCGCCGCACACGATTTCCAATTACGGCAAGGATCTCGCTCAATTCCTGAATTACCTGACGCCTCCCGAATCGGAGCCGCCAGTTCTCCACTCGATTCATCACAACGTAATTCGCGAATTCGTCGGTCATTTGCACGATCAAGGCTTAGAAAAAAGTTCCATCGCGAGGAAACTCGCGGCGCTGCGGTCATTTTTCAAATATTGCGTGCGTGAGGGAATGCTCAAGGAAAATCCCGCGCGCCTGGTACCCACGCCGAAGCTGCCGAAGCGGATTCCCTCCGTGATGTCCGCGGAGGAGATGAACGGATTCCTGAATCAGCTCGCAGGCATGGGGCCGGATTTCGAAGCACGCGGCGCAAAGAAAAAGTCATCCGACGCAAACACGCGGAAGATCCGCCGCGGCAATTCAGACGAGGAAGGTCTTCTGATTCGCCGGGACCGGGCGATTTTGGAATTACTGTACGCCGCAGGCTTGCGCGTAAGCGAACTCACAGGATTGAATTTTGCGGACATGGACCGCAAAGAGCGCATCCTGCGGGTGCGCGGCAAAGGAAATAAGGAACGCATTGTCCCATACGGCTCGAAAGCGGAAGAAGCTCTGGCGGCCTATTGGCCGGTGCGTGAACAACTCCTGACTCAGAACTTTTCATCGCGGTCGAAACGAGGGCCTGCGCCCCACACCGACGCGATTTTCCTGAACTACGCCGGCCGCCGCCTCACGCAGCGTTCCGTGGGGCGCATCGTCAAGAAATACTTTCGTCTCGTGAACATCAATTGGGACCTGCATCCTCACTCGCTGCGTCACGCATTCGCCACGCACCTGCTCGCCGACGGCGCGGACCTGCGCGCCATTCAGGAGCTGCTCGGCCACCAATCGCTCACTACCACTCAAAAATATACCCACGCCTCCATCCGCCAGCTCATGGACATCTATGACAAAGCCCACCCGCATGCGTAAGCATTGCTCTGTATCCCTTTTGCTTGCCGGCAACATCAAAACCGCGTGAATCGAAATAGAGCACTTATCCTTCTGTCTGTTGCCTTCGTGATTGCTCTAGTCCCTCGCGCCGCGTTGGCTCAGGGTAACTACGAAATCCAGGTCTATCCTTACGACACCGTTGAGCCCGGCCACACCATGGTCGAACTCCACAGCAATTTCACTTTTCAAGGTTCCAAGTCCACCACCGACGGCACCTATCCGACGAATCATCAGCTGCACGAGACCATCGAAATCACCCATGGCTTCACTGATTGGTTCGAAACCGGCTTTTATATCTTCACTTCCATGCACAATGGCCAGGGCTGGGATTACGTCGGCAATCACATTCGCCCTCGCGTCCGCATTCCACCAAAATGGAAATGGCCCGTCGGCCTGAGTCTTTCCAACGAAATCGGCTACCAACGCGCCAAGTATTCCGCGGATACTTGGACGTGGGAGATGCGGCCCATCATCGACAAGCAAATCGGCAAATGGTACTTCTCCTTCAATCCGACGTTCGATAAGTCCTTTCATGGCCCCAGCGTCCTCCAGGGATTCGTCTTTTCGCCCAACGTCAAATTCAGTTATGACTTCACCAAAAAAATCACCGGTGGCCTCGAATACTATGGCGTGCTTGGCCCCGCGACTGATTTCGACCCGATCCGTCTGCAAGAGCACCAGATCTACCCAACCATTGACTTGAATCTGTCCCCCAAGTGGGAGGTCAATTTCGGAATAGGGGTCGGCCTCACCGGCTCGACCGACCACCTCATAGCCAAAACCATCCTCGGCTACCGCTTCAACTTTTGAGCCGCCAACCCGGACTCGATTAATTTCAAATTCCTTATATGACGAGCTAACTCCTGGCCGCTCGGTGGCGTCTTTACCTTTAGACATTCGCCGCCAGGCGCCCTGGGGGTATACCCCGATTTTCCGCCCCGAGCGACGGCCCCTCGAGAGGTCCGGTGCATTCACCGCTGCAGACGTGCCCTGCCTACCTCGCTCTGATGCTGACGATGCTGCCTATCGTATGTCCCGCAGCCGTCTTCGCGGGGCCGCCTGCAAAGGACTCCGTAACTTTCGCCAAGCTCCACATCCCGCACCTGCAAAAGCGCCCCACGATTGAGGATTTCGAGTCCATGCAGCCGTCGCCTGCAGTGGCGGGGCAAATGCTCAAAATTGACGGTTTCTTGCAGCGCGATCCCAAAGACGGTTCGCCCATTTCCCAGAAAACTGAAGTCTATCTTGGTTATACCAATGAGAATCTCTACGTCATCTGCCTCTGCTTCGACTCGGAACCGAATAAGATTCGCACACACATGGTGCGCCGCGAGCAGATCAATGACGACGACCAGTTCGGTTTTGTCTTGGATACCTTCAGTGACCGTAAGACAGGCGTGTTCTTTTACGTGAATCCCTACGGAGTGCAGCAGGACGGCATTTGGAACGATTTCAACGAGCCGGACTATTCCTACGACATGCTCTGGAACTCCCAGGGGCGCGTAAATGCACAAGGATTCGTAGTCTGGTTCGAAATTCCATTCCGCTCCCTGCGTTTCCCGCGCAATTCGGAACAGACTTGGGGGATTTTTTTCGAAAGGGACATTCGCCGCGATCTTGAGGCTTCGTTTTATCCGCGCATTACCAGCAATGCGCAGGGTTTCCTCACGCAGGAAACGCAGATCGATGGCATGCGCGACATTTCGCCGGGCCGGAACATGCAGTTTATTCCTTACGGCTCACTGCGTTCCTTCCGCGCGCTGGATGATCGTCCCGGCGGCGAACCTCACTTCATCGGGAAGAGTTTCGAGCCGCGTGCCGGACTCGATTCCAAAATTGTTTTCAAGGACTGGCTGGTCTTCGACGCCACAATCAATCCGGATTTTGCCCAAGTCGAGTCGGACGAGCCGCAAACTACAGTCAATCAGCGATTCGAAGTCTTCTTTCCGGAAAAGCGCCCGTTCTTCCTCGAAAACGCGAGCTATTTCGACACTCCTATCAATCTTGTCTTCACCCGTCGTATCGCGGATCCGCAATATGGCCTGCGCTTGACGGGAAAGCGCGACCGATGGTCCATCGGCACGCTCTTTGCGGACGATCAATCCCCCGGCGGCAGTGTTGATCCCGCGGATCCTCTCCACGATCACAGGGCCTATTTCAGTATCGTCCGCGTGAACCGCGATATCGGCAAGCAATCCACGATTGGATTTATCTATACGGACCGCGAGCTAAACACAGTTCCAGACACCGCATGCACGGAGAATCGCTGCATCATCAAATCCAATCGCGTCGGTGGCGTGGACGCAAAAATCACGTTCACCAAGACCTGGTACGCACAGATTCAGGCGCTCGAGAGCTCCACGGATTTCAACGATGGCGCACACAAGGGTGGACCAGCCTTCCACTACTGGCTGGAACACAGCACGCGCAAAGTGGAATACAACGCGATGTACCAAGACACGTCCGAAGGCTTTCAGACAGAGACCGGTTTCTTCCGGCGCCCAGATGTGCGCCGTTTCAGCCAGTTTGCCATGTACCGTTTTCGTCCGGAGGGCAAGCATCTTGTCTGGCACGGCCCCAGCGTTTTCACCATCAACAACTGGGATCACAAAGGCACTCGGCTCGAATGGTTCAGCAACGCGAACTACCGGTTTTTGTTTCAGCGGCAGGTCTTTTTCGGATTCTTTGGCAATCTCGGCCACGAGCGCCTTCGCCCGGTTGATTTCAGCGCCCTCCCGGACAATCGCGACTTCGCTCACTACCACTATGGATTTTTTTTCCAGAACGGTTTTTCCAAACGCGTCTCAACAAACGGCGAACTTGGCTGGGGCACAGATACGAATTACGATGCCCCGCTTGGTCCGCCTACACTGGCCCCGTATCTCGCCAAGTCGAGCTACGCCCAAATCGCCTTGACACTGCGGCCCGCCAGCAAGCTCACCATAGACAATACCTATTTGCTTTCACGCCTCCGCGGCCTTTCGAATGGTCCGGGAATCTTTAACAACCATATCATTCGTTCCAAATGGAACTATCAGTTCACCCGCGAATTCTCGCTTCGCTTTATCGGTCAATATACGGCCACACTAGCCAATCCAAATTTCACTTCATTGCAAACCACCAAAAATTTCAACGCAGATGTCCTCTTCACCTATCTCCTCCACCCCGGCACGGCCATCTACGTCGGATACAACAGCAATCTTCAAAACCTCGACCCAAGCCTTACCTTTGACCAGAACGGCAATCTTCGCCGCCTCCAGGATAGTTATCTCAACGATGGCCGCCAGGTTTTCGTTAAGATCTCCTACCTCTTTCGTTTTTAGGAGTCGACAATATGTCTGCCCACGATCGTCCGACCTTCTTATACAAATTGGAGACAGCTTGTCAGGATTTGCTCGCCCCCAATTCGAATGCAGACGCATCCTCGGTCCTGCGGGATCATTTTGACTATCTCAAACGGTTCCATGAACAAGGGGACATTGTCCTATTCGGACTTACTCTGAATCCGGATCCTCTGGCTGTCGGATTCTGCGTGTTCCATGCGCTGTCCGAAGCAGCAGCACGCTCCATCATGGAGAATGATCCTCTCATCGCGAAAGGCCTGGCACAGGGCACGCTTTATCCTTTTTACATCGCATTGCAAGGGCCGTGTCTTGCATAACCTTTTGCGTAAGGAACGCATCTACTGCTAGCGTCTCTGGTCAGCCACAAGTTACGCTCGGGAGATCGCTTCATGGACTACCACCTCGCTCAAATCAATATCGGACGCCTAGTTGCTCCGATTGACGACCCAAGCATCGCGGAATTTGTCGCCCAACTCGCTCCTATCAACGCCCTCGCGGAACGCTCGCCCGGTTTCGTCTGGAGGCTCCAATCGGATTCCGGCAACGCCACGGACATCCCTTTCAACGACGACCCCTTCGTTATGGTCAATATGTCGGTTTGGGAATCGCTCGCCGCCTTGCGCGATTACGTCTATCGGTCGCAACACATGCAGGTCTTGCGTGACCGCGCCAGATGGTTCGAAAAAATGGATAAGCCGCACTACTGCCTCTGGTGGATTGCAGCCGGACACATTCCGACGGTTGCTGAAGGGCGCGAGCGCATCGAATACTATCAGCTTCACGGTTCAACGCCGTATGCCTTCTGGTTCTCGAGGTTATTCCCGCAACCTGAAGGTGATGTGATTTCGGTCTAATTTATCTCTGAATTTCAAACTCGCAACTTGCATGTGAGCGCCGCCCAAGATAGAAACAGTTCGGACGACCGCCCGCAAATCTCGCAACTCCGGAGTCTGCTTGATACTTGGTCTTCGCTCTGCATTTTTGTTCGTACTGATCGTTCTTCTGCCTTGCCTCTCATTCGGCACGGAAAATTCCAATGCGGAATGGAACTCCCTCGTTGACCAATATCTGGACCAAGTTTTCTTCAAATTTAATCCAAGCGGAGGAACCAGCGCGGGTCTCCATCAATATGACACGCAGCTCGAAGACTTTTCCCGCAAATCCCTCGACAGCCAAATCGCCGCGCTTCAGAGTTTCGAAAAGCGTGTTGCCGCCTTTCCCGCCAATTCACTCTCGGAAATAGAAGCCGCTGATCGCGAAATGCTTCTCGGCTCGATTCGCGGCAATCTTCTCGAGCTCCAAGTCATCAAGCCGTGGCAAAAAGATCCGGACTTTTACACCTCCGCGGCCACCAACTCCGTTTACGTCATCATGAATCGGCATTTCGCGCCTCCCGATGACCGGCTCCGTTCCGTTATCGCCCGCGAACAAAAAATTCCCTCCCTTTTCGCCGCCGCACATGCCAATCTTCAAAACCCTCCTCGCATCTACACTGAAATTGCAATCGAGCAGCTTCCGGGCATCATCGGTTTCTTCGAAAAAGATCTTCCTTCCGCTTTTCAAAACGCCTCCGATGCGGTCAAATCGGACTTTGCCAAATCGAACACTGCAGTCATCTCTGACCTTAAGAAATTTCAATCTTGGCTTAAGAATGATCTCCTCGCTCGTTCGAAAGGCGACTTTCGAATCGGAGCAGCAACGTTCTCCAAAAAGCTCCTGTACGACGAGATGGTGGATACCCCGCTCGACCGTTTGCTCGAAATTGGTCTCGCCGACCTTCACAAAAACCAGGCCGAGTTCGCGCGTATCGCAAAACTCGTTGACCCTAACAAATCTCCCTCGGAAGTTTTGGCTATGCTCGCCGCGCGTCATCCCGCTCCGGGCGACCTGCTGAAAACCTTCGCCAGCACGTTCGACGGCCTCATCGCTTTCATCCAATCGCGCCATATCATCACCATCCCCACCGACATTCGCCCCACGCTGCAGGAAACTCCTCCTTTCGAACGCTCCACCACCAGCGCTTCCATGGACACACCAGGCCCGTTCGAAACCCACGCCACCGAAGCCTATTTCAACGTCACGTTGCCCGGCCCGAAGGATTCGCCCGAAGAAATCGCCGGCCTTATGGCGGGCTTCAACGTCGGCACTATCATCAGCACCGCCATTCATGAAACCTATCCCGGCCACTACATGCAATTTCTTTGGACGCCCCGTGCCCCCACAAAACTCCGCAAGCTCATCGGTTCGAACACCAATGACGAAGGTTGGGCGCACTACTGCGAGCAAATGATGTTGGAAGAAGGCTACGGACAGCCAGGTCTCGGTGCAAGAGATGAAACCGAAGCAAATCTCATTCACCTCGGTCAGCTTCAGGATGCACTTTTGCGCGATGCGCGTTTCGTTGTCGGCATTCAAATGCACCGCGGAGCAATGAGTTTCAAACAAGCAGAAGAATTTTTCGTCAAAGAAGGTTATCAATCGCCGAAAATCGCGGAAATCGAAACCAAGCGCGGCACTTCCGATCCAACTTATCTCTATTACACGCTCGGCAAGCTTCAGATTCTGAAGCTCCGCGAAGACTATCGCAAAAAACTCGGTAACGATTTTTCGCTTCTAAAGTTTCACGATGAATTCATGGGCCAGGGCTTCCCGCCCATCCCCATCATTAGGAAAGCACTGCTCGGCGAATCGTCGCCCGCTCTTTAAGCTGGTAACTTCAAAACATTCTTGAGATCAACCCAGCGACCACGCCAAGCGCTGCGACAGTTCCATACGCGGCCACGCCCACGCGCCACGAAATCGTGCGCCCCAGCACCGAGGCCGAAAACACGCTGATGATTCCCAGTGTGCACAGAATCGTCACCACGTAAGGCAATGGCGCGCCGTGCGAGTACGCGATGTATGCAATCGCCACATCGAACGCCATCGGCACCGGTAAAAACGCGCTCACCAACGCCACCAAAATAATTCCGCCAACCGTCACTTGCGCCACAAGCGCCTGTTGCGGCAACAGCTCAATCGCGAGCGCACCAAGCATAGCGGCCAAGATCATCAGCGGAAACGCCACGCGAAACACATACCAGAAACTCTTGGCGTACGATTTCAAAACTCCGACAATCGCCTGCCTCCAAGTCTCGGAAGCCGGAATCTCGATTGGGCAAACATATCCTTCCGTCGCTTCGTTCTTCCGCGAAGCCATCATCGGCGCAAACACAAAAATCAAGAACGCCACCGTCACAATCTTCAAAACCGCCACGGGCAGCGGAAACAGCGCAAACGTCATCGCCAGCACAACGACATTCAGCGCGGGCGAAGCGAACATCGCCCCGAGCACCGATTCCGTGCTCATCCCGGACGCGTACAAACCCCGCGCAATCGGCGCAACGCAATTCGTGCACACCGCCATCGGCGTCCCCGCCACTGCTCCCAGCAGCGCGTTCAAATAACGCGATTTCGTCCTCCGCGTCTTCACCATAGCCAAAAACGTCAGCGCCGCCGGGCCAAACAAAAATGAAAAGGTCATTCCGATCCGATTCGCATCCAGCCAATTCACGGTGGTCCGATAAACTCGTGTCGTCAGCGGCATCGTCCGATCCACTGCGTATACCGTCCCAAACGTCAGTGCGCCCTTGGCGCTGATCTTTTGCCCCGCGTTGTAGCGCTTCATCAGCGCCGGATACCGCGAGTCCACCCAAAAAATTCCGCCAATCACCATCATCAAGAAAATCGCGAGCGTCTTGCTCCGCCAGGTACCGGCATTCGCAGCAGCCAAACCAATATTCATTGTGGAAGCTTGTGTAGACACAGGAACCCCTTTCGAAACTCGCAGGATCAATCAGGGATGTAAAGATTGCGGGGAACTATATGGAACCAGACCAGTCACCGAAATAGTAGAAAAGTATTAGACCGCGCTTCACCAACCGCTAAACTAGACCACAAACCTGCGTTGACGGTCCCGCCAAAAACCCCGTATAATTGTGGTTTGTCTTTAGCTCCTGGAGGGCCGATGTACGCCGTTATCAAGACCGGAGGAAAGCAGTATCGCGTCGCGCCGGGCGACACCATCCGCATCGAGCGGGTGGATGGAAAAGTGGGCGAAAAGGTGACCTTCGGGTCTGTTCTTTCCGTGCATGGGGATGACAAGAAGCTCGTGGTCGGTGCGGATGCCGCCAAGGCCACTGTTTCCGGGAAAATTGTCGAACAGGGCCGCGCCAAAAAGCTCACGGTTTTGAAGTTCAAGAAAACCAATCAGTACAAGATTCAGCGTGGCCACCGACAGAATTACACCGCTGTCGAGGTCAACGACATCAAGCTGTAGCTCCAAATAGAGTTTATGTAGAGGCCGTCCTTCAGGGCGGCCCGTGAAAAGAATCTTGAAGGATAATTTCCATGGCACATAAAAAGGGCGGCGGTTCCTCAACAAACGGCCGCGATTCACACGGTCAAAGGCTCGGCGTAAAGCGCTTCGGCGGCCAGCTCGTCAACGCCGGCACGATCATCGTTCGCCAACGCGGCACGAAGCATCAAGCAGGCGAAAACGTTGGGCAGGGCAAGGACGACACGCTGTTCGCGCTCGTCACCGGCCACGTGAAGTTTGAAGACAAGGGCCGTCGCGGACGTTTCATCAGCGTCGTCCCAGCGGCGAATTAGTTGCGCCCCGCGGCAATCCGGTTTTTTCCTGTGTAGGGGCGGGACTTTAGTCCGCCGAACGAAAACTTCCGCGGTCTCTGCCCCGGCAGAGACCGCTTTTTCTTGCTACACACTGTGCTTGCCGTCGCACTCCGGCAGTTGTCATCCTGAGGGCCGGCGGTGTTGGCCAGACCGAAGGATCTCAGCGTAAACTTCAACTCATACTCTTACGCTCAAAGGTTTTCATGTTCGTTGACGAAGCAAAAATCCTGGTGAAAGCAGGGGACGGCGGCAACGGCTGTGTCGCGTTCCGTCGCGAAAAATACGTTCCTCGCGGCGGCCCAAGCGGCGGCGACGGCGGCAATGGCGGCAGCATCTACCTCGAAGCGAACCCAAACGACAACACGCTTCTCCGCTACCGCTACAATCGCGAATTCAAAGCCGATCGCGGCCGCCACGGCGAAGGTTCGAATTGCACCGGCCATTCCGGCGCGGACATGATTCTGCAAGTTCCTATCGGCACGATGGTCTATGACGGCGGAACCCACGAAACGCTCGCCGACCTCGCCACTGCCGGCCAGCGCATCCTCGTCGCTCACGGCGGACGCGGCGGACGCGGCAATCAGCATTTCGCAAAGCCCTGGCATCAAGCCCCGCGCGAACACGAAGACGGCCACGTGGGCGAAGAGCGCCATCTCCGCCTCGAACTAAAACTTCTCGCCGATGTCGGCCTCGTCGGTTTTCCAAACGCGGGCAAGTCCACGCTGATTTCCGTCATCTCCGCCGCGCGCCCGAAAATTGCGAACTATCCCTTCACGACGCTCGAACCGAATCTCGGAGTCGTGAACGCCGATGGCGGCACCGGCGGACACGGCACGGAACTCGGCCGCACTTTTGTCGTCGCCGATCTTCCCGGCCTCATCGAAGGCGCCCACGAAGGCGCCGGCCTCGGCATCCGCTTCCTGAAGCACGTGGAGCGGACGCGCCTCCTCGTCCATCTCATTGACACCAGCGATGCCACCGACGCCGACCCAATTCACTCGTTCGAAGTCATTACCGGCGAACTCCGCGCCTTCAGCGAATCGCTCGCCGAAAAACCAATGATCGTCGTCGCCTCAAAACTTGACGCCACCACTGACCCAATGCGCGTCAACGAACTTCGCGCCTTCGGCGAGGAAAAGCATCTCCCCTTCCACTCCATCTCCGCTGCCACTGGCGAAGGCGTAAAGGAACTCGTCCGCGCCATCGCCGACGCCCTGGACAAGATTCCAAAGCCCGCTCATTCCTCGCTGGACTTGGAGCACGACCCACAGGAAAATAATGAACAGGCACCCTCCACGGAGACGCATTGACCACCGCCCAGGCGCACCGCACTGCCGCAAAGCATCATCCCCGCCGCATCGCGCTTTTTGGCGGCTCTTTCGACCCGATTCACAATGGACACCTTGCTGTCGCGCGCGCTGCCGACCGCCGCTTCAATTTCGACGAAATTCATTTCATCCCCGCCAGCCGTCCGCCGCACAAACTGAAGCAACACCTCGCTCCATTTCCGCACCGCTTTGCTATGGTCTCGCTCGCCTGTTCGGAACACCCTCACTTCGTTCCGTCGCTCTCCGAAGCCGGCGAGGACTTCTCCGGCACGCAGCTCCACTATTCCGTGGACACCGTCCGCTACTTTCGCCACGCCTGCCATGGCGATCGCATCTTCTTCATGATCGGCGCGGACGCCTTCCTCGACATTCCCATGTGGAAGGAATACGAAACGCTCCTCGGCCTCTGCGATTTCATCATCGCCAATCGCCCCGGCATTCGCTCGGAAGCGCTAAAGCTCGTCATCCCTCCCGACCTCATGGCCGGCCCAAACGCCAAGCGTGAAGACGATCCCGTTCCCGCCTCACAACTCGTCGCACATCTCAGAAAGACGTCCGTCTACCTGCTCGAAACGGTTTCCAGTGACATCTCCGCCACGGAAACCCGCAAGCGCGCCAATCGCGGCCAGTCCATTCATGGACTTGTTTCCGCGCGCGTTGAGGAATACATTCTTAAGCAAGGCCTCTATAGGTGACCCTTTACAGGTGAACAAACCACAGGTGAAACTCGAAACCCTTCCTCAAGCCGTGCGCCTCGCCGTTGAGGCCGCGCAGAACAAAAAAGCCTCCGCCATTACCGTTCTGGATCTTTCCGGCCTCGGCACGTTTACGGAATATTTCGTGATCTGCACCGGCTTCAGCACGCCGCAGGTGCAAGCCATCTGCACGGAAGTGGAAGAGGTTCTCTACAAGGAATTAAAGCGCGATCCGGAGCATCGCGAAGGACAGCGCTCTTCCGATTGGGCTTTGCTCGATTTCGGCGGCTTCCTCGTTCATGTTTTCTCCGAACAGGCCCGCCGCTATTACGATCTCGAACGCCTCTGGCGCATGGTCCCCAAACTCGAAATCCCCGATCTCCCCGAAACCGCCTTCTCCAGCACCCGTAGCGAAGCTTCCTAGGCTCTTTGTAGAGCCGTCCCTTTAGGCCGGCGGCATCTTCGATGTAGTCTTTACTGCGATAAATCTCCGCCGAACGACGACGACAGTGCATCATACGTGTGCCACTGCTTAAACTCTTCTCGGAGCTCAGCCAATGCCCGCCACTCTCACCATAAACCGCAATTCACCTGACGATGCGCAGCAACGCGAAATCGTAGCTACCCTCGACGGCGAACCCATCGCCGAACTCTCGTTCGGCCAATCCGTCACAAAGGAAATCCCCGCCGGCCCCCACACTCTGCTCGTGGACAACACCTGGAACAAACAATCCGCCACATTCACCGCCGCCGAAGACGAAAAAATTTCCTTCCTCACCAAAAACCGCGCCGGTAGTTTCTCTCAATTCCTCCTCATGATCTTCGGCGCAGGCCCCATACGAGTCTCCCTCACCCGCCAATAGTCTGGCGAAACGTATGCCCCCTTTTGGAGTGCGGCCTGCCCCGGCCAAAGCCGAGGGGCGGCCCGACGCCGCTTTTGCGGTGTGAACCGATGCACCAATTCTCCGTGAAGCGTTCACCGCGCTCGGAGGGGCGGACTAGAGGCCCCAAGAATCTTCAAAATAGTCCTTGACACCCTATACTGTGTATAATACAGTGTATGACATACACCATATGACACACAGTTCCGACAGCCCCTCTCTCTTCGAAAACCTCCGCCTGGAGCTTCGCCGCGGGTCCCTGGTCCTTGCCGTTCTGGCCGCTCTGCGCAAAGAGCAATATGGCTACACCCTCCGCAAAGCCCTCGCCGACCTAGGCATGGCCATTGACGAAGGCACTCTCTACCCGCTCCTTCGCCGCCTTGAATCCCAGGGCCTTCTCCTCAGCGAATGGCGCGAGGAAGAAAAGCGCAACAAGCGCTTTTACAAACTTTCTCCAGCAGGCGAACAGGTCCTCGGTCAGCTCCTCGCCGAATGGAAATCCATTGACTCATCTCTGAAAGAAATCGTGAAAGGGTAACGCCATGCAGCTTCTCGAACGCTATTTGAAAAGCCTCTCTCCACTTCTTCCCGCGGAACTGCGCGAAGACATCCTTCGTGAGCTTTCTGAGGACATTCAATCCGAAATGGACGACAAACAATCCGAACTCGGCCGTCCGCTCACCGAGGACGAACAATACGAAATCCTCAAGCGCCGCGGCAATCCGCTTGAGGTCGCGGCCGGTTACACGTCCAATCGGGGAACGCTCGCCTTTGGGCGCCAATGGATTGGCCCGGTCCTCTTTCCGTTTTATGTCCGCGTGCTGACTTTCAATCTCGGACTAACGTTTCTTATCGTCGGCGCAGTTTTCGCTGCTCTTTCCCTTTCGGGACAGCAGGTCCACTTCGCGGACATTTTCTCCAGCGTTATCCTTCAACTCTTTATTCAATTGAGCGCAGTCACCCTCATTTTCGCTTTGGTGGAAAGGCATCTAAGCCGCCATCCCCATCACTGGAATCCGGAGAAGTTTAAGGTCGAGCTCCAGGTACGCATCAAGAAGGACATCCACCAGAAAATTCACAAGAAAATTCGCGAAGTCCCCCGCTTTGAATCCTTTTCCATCCTGGTCGCCTCGACCGTAGCTCTGTTGTGGATGCAGTCGCTCTGGTCACACCCATTTCTTATTTTTGGTCCAGCCGCTTCCTTAATTCAGCTCGCCCCCATTTGGCATCGCGTTTATATGCCAACGGTCGCGGTGATTCTCGCCGCCATGCTTCGTGCCGCCATCAATCTGGTGCGGCCGGACTGGATTCGTTTCCGCGACGTCGCCGCGCTAGTTCTTGACGCCGCCAGCCTCGCCATTATCTACGCTTTGATTTTCGGCTGTACTTGGGTCGTGCCGGCCACTGCGGATTCCACCGTCGCTCTCCACGCAGCCCAAGCCGTAAACCAATGGATCCCCTACGGTCTCTGGATCGCCGCCGTCATCTCCCTCGCCCAAGCCATCAAAAATCTCCTCCGCCTCTATTACAACCTGCGCTGGCGCGACACTGCCGGCGCGTAAAGGAGGCGGCGGGTCGCTAGACTAAACGTGGTGTTCGTCACACAAGCCTTCCCGGGTGATCTAGGGAATTGTTCGAGCAATATAGCGAACAGATTAGGTTGCTGCCGGATTTTGGGATGACTTGAGCGGATGCCGCTTTGCGTGCATGCTATGGGCTCAAATCTTCCGGAGGATCCCATGTCCAAAAAGTCGATTCTCATGCTGATCGGCGATTATGTAGAAGATTACGAAGTGATGGTGCCATTTGAGGCGCTTCAGATGATTGGCCACACTGTCCACGCGGTCTGTCCTGGCAAAAAATCCGGCGAGTTCGTCCCCACGTGCATCCACGATTTCGAAGGCGACCAGACCTACACCGAAAAGCGCGGCCACAATTTCGCTCTCAACGCCACCTTCGATCACGTCAAACCGGAAGAGTACGACGCTCTGATGATCCCTGGAGGCCGTTCGCCCGAATATCTTCGCCTCAACCCGAAAGTCATCGAGATCGTCCGCCACTTCACAAAGGCCAACAAGCCTATCGCCGCCATCTGCCACGCTCCGCAAGTTCTCGCCGCTGCGGGAGTCTTGCAAGGAAAGAAATGCAGCGCCTATCCAGCTACCGCTCCTGACGTAACTCTAGCCGGAGGCGAATACGTCAGCGTCCCCATGACCGAAGCCGTGGTCGACGGCAATCTCATCACCGGTCCGGCCTGGCCCGCCCTCCATTCCTGGCTAGCTAAATTACTCACCGCCCTCGGAACGAAAATCGAAGTCTAATTAGAGGGTGCGTTGCCCAAACGAGATTCCCCTAACTCTTTCGCCAACACTCCCACCGAATAACAATAGACATCAAGTATTGCCTCAACGAATCCGTTGACACGGACCACTCATATAGCGTCGCAAGCGGCCTGGCCAGCATCTCCTCCACCGGCGGGCTCACCATAACCCAGACTGGTCTCAACACCCATACCTGTGTCGTTGACACTTACCCTGCAACCTGGGGAACCTGCACCGGTGGTAATTCTGGAGCCCTGTAGGTGCGCTCACCCCAGACGGAAACGGCGGTGCGCTCCCCTTCCGCTCCTTCCTTATCCGTTTCCACAAGCCTGCCCAACGCCGCCGCTCCAAGTCCCGCGTGCGCCGCTACAATCAATCCATGCCCGACCGGCTCCCCTGGATCGCTGAGGACCCCGCTTCTCGCCACTTGCTGGAGCTTGCGGAAAAAGTTGCCGCTGCCCCCACGACGCTTCTCATCTCCGGCGAATCCGGCACCGGCAAAGACCATCTCGCGCGCCTCATCCACGAACTCGGCCCGCGCCGCGATGCGCCCTATCTCAAAATTGATTGCGCCGCACTCCCGCCCGCTCTCGTCGAAAGCGAACTTTTCGGCCACGAACGCGGCTCGTTCACCGGAGCCGTGGATCGCAAGCTCGGCCGCCTCGAACTCGGCGGCGCCGGCACTATTGTCCTGGACGAAGTCGCCGCTCTTTCTTCTAACGCGCAAACAAAATTGTTGCGTGTTTTGCAGGAGCGCACATTCGAGCGCCTCGGCGGCACCGAAACTCTTCGCATCGAAGCGCGCCTCGTCGCAATCACCAACGTTGATCTCCAGACCGCCGTCGCCGCAGGCCAGTTCCGCGAAGATCTTTTTTTCCGCCTCAACGTTCTGCCGCTCGGCGTTCCCCCGCTCCGTGAACGCCGCCTGGACATTCTTCCCCTCGCCGATCATCTCCTCATTTCGCTCGGTGCGATTCACAATCGCCCCAACTGGACGCTCGCGGATGCTTCGCGTCGCATGCTTTCCGTTTACGAATGGCCCGGCAATATCCGCGAACTCCGCAACGCCCTCGAGCGCGCCATCGTCTTCGGCAAAGGCCCCGAACTTACTCCGGATGATTTTCCAGAAAATCTCCGCGCCGCTGCTGGCGGCACTGCCGTGCTCTCCGGCCTGCGTTCCCTGGAACTGGTCGAGCGCGACGTGATTGCGCAAACGCTCGAAGCTACGCGCTACCACATTTCCAGATCCGCCGAAATCCTTGGCATCAGCCGCAAGACTCTTTTGGAGAAGCGAAAAAAATACGGCCTCCAGTGATCGCTCCATGAAAATTCGCTTGCTCATGCTCGGTAAAACTCGTCGTCCTGAACTTCGCGCCATCCTCGACGATTACGTAAAACGTATTTCACGCTCCTGTCCGATAGAAATTACGGAAGTCCGCGACACCGACGCCGCAATTAAGAAGCTCGACGCGGACCGCGCTGCTACCGTTCTGCTAATCGACGCCGCGGGCAAGCAGCACGATTCGGAAACGCTTGCAAAGTGGCTTGGCGAGGAGCGTGACCGCGGCACACGCGAAGTGATTTTCCTCTGTGGTGATGCGGATGGTTTTCCGGAATCGCTGAAGCAGCGCGTAGCGCAAAGACTTTCGCTGAGCTCGATGACCTATTCCCACGAACTCGCGCGCGTCATGCTCGCTGAGCAGATTTACCGCGCTTTTGCGATACTCTCCGGCAGTCCATATCCGAAATGAACGAACTCGTGCAACACTAATCCACCATGTCCATACGACTCATTCCCGATGAAGATAAACCGTACACCGCGATTGAAATCGCGCTCGAAAATCCTTTGCCCGACTACGATATTCATGAAATCGAACAGCCCACTCCGCGCGACGTGGATACGGTTCTGGTTTCCCAGGGCTTTCGCGATCTGATTGATGACGCGCGCGGCATCCTGCTCGAGTTGATGGCTGCGCCACCGGACATCGCTGGCATCGAGCCCGGCGAATCGCCGCTCGCGCCGTTGCACATTACCGATCACGATCCGTGCCACCTGGAATTGGTGCAACTCACCGGCGCCATCTGCCCGGGTGCAGAAGACGACGTGTACTGCCCGGGGCTATGGATCGTGATTCGAGACACGCGCTGCAAACCCGGCCAGCCGCTACCGCAATATGTGCGCGATCGCATCGAGCTTATCGCGCGGCAACTTGTGAAGCGATTGGAACTTTAGGAAAAATCACGAATCATGCCGGAAGAAAAAGGATTGTTGATTGTTTATACCGGACCGGGAAAAGGAAAAACCACCTGCGCGCTCGGCACTGCGTTTCGCGCTGTGGGACAGGGCCTGCGCGTACTGATGGTGCAATTCATAAAAGGTTCGTGGCATTACGGCGAGCTGGATGCGGCGAAAATGCTGGGCGACGATAAATTTGAAATTCGTCCGATGGGACGCGGATTTGTGAAAATTGGCGGCGCGGAGACGGATCCGGAAGACATCAAACTTGCGGAAGAATGCTGGAATGCGGGGCGCGACGCAATTTATTCCGGGAAATACGAACTTGTCGTGCTGGACGAAATAAATTACGTCATCAGCTACAAAATGCTCGATCCGGAAATGATTGTTACCGCGTTAAAAGAGCGGCCGGAGCGCGTGCACGTGATTTGCACAGGACGAAATGCGCATCCGAAACTGGTTGAGCTTGCGGATCTTGTGACGGAAATGAAAGAAGTAAAGCACCCTTACACGAAAGGCATTCTCGCGCAGCGTGGTATAGACTACTGAAGGCTGAGCTAAATGGTTTGGTTTAAACGAGAGAAAAAAGGGATTGAAGAATCCACGCCGCCGGAAGAACGGCGCGTGCGCACGGAAGGTCTTTGGACCAAGTGCGAAAATTGCCGCGCGATTACATTTCGCAAAGATCTTGAAGAAAATCTTTTTGTTTGTCCAAAGTGCCAGTTTCATTTCAAAGTCAGCGCAATTCAGCGTCTGGAAATGCTGCTCGACGACCGCTGGACGGAACACGATAAGGGCATGGTGTCTACCGATCCGCTGAATTTTGTGGACACGAAGCCGTACGCAAAACGAATCAAGGAAGCGCAGAAGAAACTGGGAATGAACGACGCGGTAATCACCGCGGAAGGCCAGCTGAACGGAAGACCGGTGGTTGTTTGCGCGATGGAGTTTGGATTTATTGGCGGTTCGATGGGCGCAGTCGTCGGCGAAAAAGTCACGCGCGGGATCGAGCTGGCGCTTTCGACGCGGCAGCCGTTTATCGCCGTTTCGTGCTCCGGCGGTGCTCGCATGATGGAAGGCACGATCAGCCTGATGCAGCTCGCGAAAGTGTCCGCTGCGCTGGCAAAGTTTGATGACGCGAAGCTGCCGTACATTTCCATTCTCACGGATCCCACTACGGGCGGCGTGACCGCGAGTTTTGCGATGCTCGGCGATCTGAACATCGCGGAACCCGGGGCGCTGATTGGGTTTGCCGGGCCTCGTGTGATCGAGCAGACCATTCGCCAGAAACTGCCGGAAGGATTCCAGCGGTCGGAATTCCTGCTCGAACACGGATTTCTGGATGCCGTCGTCCCCCGCAAAGAACTGAAAGCGTTTGTCGCGTCCTCGCTCGACCTTCTGATTGGCTAAGATGAATTACGCCGAGTCGCTGCAATACCTTTTTTCATTGGGGCGGGAACTCGCCGCGCCCACGCAGGCGGCTGCCGCGAAATTCGATTTAGAAAATATCACCACGCTTGCGGAAGCTCTTGGTCATCCCGAAAGAGAATACCGCAGCGTGCATATCGCCGGGACGAACGGCAAGGGGTCCACGGCCGCGTTCACGGAATCTATTTTGCGGACAGCTGGTCTTAAGACCGGGTTGTACACGTCGCCGCACCTGGAAAAAATCAACGAACGCATCCGCGTGAATGGCGAGGAGATTTCCGACGAAGATTTTGCGGCTTCTTTTTCGCGCATCTGTGCGCTGATTGAAGAATTACTGGCGCATGTGAAATTGCGGGCGCATCCGACTTTTTTTGAAGTGGTGACGGCGCTTGCTTTCGACCATTTTGCGCAAGCCGGTGTTGAGTTTGCAATTTTTGAAGTTGGGCTTGGCGGACGTTTGGATGCGACGAACATCGTGACGCCGGAAGTCGCAGTGATTACGCACGTGGATTTCGATCACGAGAATTTTCTCGGCCATTCACTTGAGGAAATTGCAGGGGAAAAGGCGGGAATCATCAAACAAGGCGTGCCATTGGTTTTGGCGGAACAGCGGACGGTAGCCCGCGAAATCATCTTGCGGCGCGCATTGGAATTCGGGGCCCCGGTCGTGGAAACAGAAAAGCGATATCAAATAAAGGCTTCTGCAGCCAGCGATGAACGTGTGCAAGCTGAGGTTGAAGAACAAGAAAGCGGCAAAACAATTAACGTTGCTCCGAGGCTTCGCGGGCGGTTTCAAGTGGGGAATGCGATCAATGCGATTGCCGTTGCGCGTTTGCTGCAAGCGCGTGGAGTGAAGATTACAGACGCGGCGATTGAGCAGGGAATTGCGAATGCAGTCTGGCCAGGACGAATCGAGAAACTGTGGTCGAATCCGGATATTTACCTGGATGGCGCACACAATCCTTCAGCGGCGCGGGAATTGGCAAATTTCCTGAAGGAGAATTTCGCGGGGCGCAGGGTGACGCTGGTTTTTGGAGCGATGCGCGACAAAGCCGTGGATGAAATTGCGGGAATACTTTTTCCTCTTGCGAGCGAAGTGGTTTTCACGCAACCACACACCTCGCGGGCGATTTCCGCGGAACAGCTTGCGCGAATGGCTGGAGAGTATGCTCTACACTTTCGTGTGATTTCAAATGCGGAGGTGGCGCTGGAAGAAGCGCTGGCCCATTCGCTTTCCGGCGACGCGATCTTTATTACGGGATCGCTCTATCTTGTGGGAGAGCTGCGACACTATTGGAAGACGCGGTCTCGGGTTGCTGCCCGATGAGTGCCGCACCTGACGGTGCTGGTTTAGTGGATAAATTAAGGACTGTTGCATCTAACTGAGATTCATGGAGCGAGGAGCGATTCATGGCCCAGCCGGCAGCAGGCAATGACAGAACGTTAGGTGAACACATCCGGGACACGGGGTCTCCCGCGGCGCGATTGATTGGATTCGAGGTGCCAGAATCCGGAGGAGGGCGAGCGGTGGTGACTCTGCAGGCAGGACCGCAACACACGAATCCCATGGGTACGATGCATGGCGGGATTTTGTGTGACATTGCGGATGCTGCGATGGGCATCGCGTTTGCGAGCACGCTTGGGGCTGGCGAATCGTTTACGACGGTGGAGTTGAAGATCAATTTCTTGAGGCCCGTGCGGCAGGCTCTTTTGCGTGCGGAAGGACGCGTGGTACATCGCGGTCGCACGATTGGCTACGCCGAGTGCGATGTGCTCGATGAAAACGGAAAACTGATCGCGAAGTCCAACTCCACTTGTCTGGTTTTGCGCGGGGAACAAGCTGCGGGAAGATAGTGACACGGCAAAGTGTGGGAGCCTGTCTTCTTTTGATCTCAGTGGCGCGGAGATCAAGCCACGATCCCTCCGCTCCGCAGCCCCGCATGCACAAACCGCACGCAGGAAGAAACGGGGCTGCTCCGGGTGGGGATGACTGAGCCGCTGTATTCGACCCCTTGGCAGTAGCCGGAGATAGTTGCAGAAGGATGAAACGCAGGACGCATCAGATCGCCGTCGCCGGCCACACTCTCTGTTTTCCAAATCCTAGCGGCGCACGATAAACTTGTGCGTTCCGAAGGGGCGTCTATCGCCCGAACAAAGGAATAAGGAATGGCCGCACTATCCATGAACAACAACGCCATGCCGCTGGTTGGGATCATCATGGGTTCGACTTCCGACTGGGAGACAATGCAGCACGCGGCGCGGACGCTAGAAGAGCTTTGCGTGCCGCATGAGACGCGCGTGGTTTCCGCGCATCGCACACCGGATCTTCTGTTTCTCTATGCGTCGAGCGCGGAGCAACGCGGCATTGAAGTGATCATCGCAGGAGCAGGCGGCGCGGCGCATCTTCCGGGCATGACTGCTTCGAAGACGGTGCTGCCGGTGCTCGGCGTGCCGGTCGAATCGAAATCTCTGAAAGGGCTTGATTCTCTGCTCTCGATCGCGCAAATGCCCGGTGGAATTCCGGTGGGGACGCTGGCGATTGGAAAGGCGGGCGCGATCAATGCGGCGCTGCTTGCCGCGGCGATTCTGGGCGCGAAGCATCCGGAGATTCGCGGGGCACTGCGCAAATTCCGCGCGATGCAAACGAAACGCGTGCTAGCCACACCCAATCCGGCTGCAGCGCTGCCTGGCGGATCAAAAAAACAATGGAAGAAGAAAATCGGGAAGAGGTAGCCGCGTGACGATTGGGATTCTCGGTGGCGGACAGCTTGGTTACATGCTGGCGCTGGCCGGTTATCCGCTGGGGCTGCACTTTCGTTTTCTCGATCCTTCGCCGCAAGCACCTGTCGGAAGAATCGCCCACCGCGTGACGGCGGAATATTCCGATCTGGACGCGCTGGAGAAATTCGCGCACGGACTCGAACTCGTCACGTACGAATTTGAAAATGTTCCGGTCGAGGCAGCGCGATTTCTCACGAAGCATGTGTCGGTTTATCCGCCGCCGGAAGCGCTCGAAGCTGCGCAGGACCGGCTAAACGAAAAAAAACTTTTTCAGAAATTGGGAATTGCGACGACTTCGTTTGCGGAAGTGAGCAGCGCCAACGATCTTGATGCGGCGGTGAAAAAAATCGGTTTGCCTGCCGTGCTCAAAACACGGCGCATGGGTTACGACGGCAAAGGGCAATGGGTGTTGCGGACGCCGGAAGATGTGCAGCGTGTGAAGGCGGAATTCTCGCAAGCGGCGTTGTTGCTGGAAGACTTTGTGGCGTTTCAACGTGAGCTTTCGATTCTTGCGGTGCGCAGTCGATCGGGCGAGACGGCGTTTTATCCGCTGGTGGAAAATCATCATCGCGACGGAATTCTCCGGCTGGCGGTCGCACCGGCGCCGAAACTGAGCGCCGCGCTGCAAAAGGCGGGTGAACGGGCCGCGGAGCGCGTCTTGCAGGAACTGAATTACGTTGGCGTGCTGGCGATTGAGTTTTTTGAATGCGACGGCGAGCTTGTAGCGAACGAAATGGCTCCGCGCGTTCATAACTCCGGCCATTGGTCCATCGAAGGAGCGGCGACGAGCCAGTTTGAGAATCATTTGCGGGCGGTGCTTGGCCTGCCGCTGGGTTCGGCGGCGACGACAGGTCATTCGGCAATGTTGAATCTGATCGGCGAAGTGCCCGAATCGGCTGAGGTGCTTGCGATTCCCGACACACACCTGCATCTATACGGAAAATCACCACGGCCGGGCCGAAAAGTGGGACATGTAACGCTTCGAGCGGCATCGTTTGAGGAGCTTTCCACTCGTTTGGCGCAACTTCCTGCTTTTTTCCAGAGAGCGGAGTTTTGTCTGCCTTCGAGCTCTGTTGCCACGACCAACCGACTGTAAAGTATTGACAAAAAAGAGGATAAATAGAAATCCTCAGGGTGAGTGGCTGGTTGTTGCCGCCCTTTGGGGTCAATGCTACGATTTGACGCTTCCATGTCCTTCGAAAACTCCAACAAGCTGCGGGTCGGCATTCCCTGGCGCACGAGCGAAGAGGAACGCCAAGGCGTACGCGACAAGCTGGACAATTATTTCGACGCGGTACGCCTCGCTGGCGCGGAACCTGTGGAAGTTTCTCTGAACCAGCCTGCGGAAAAGCTGGCGCAGCAGATCGAGCGGTTGGATGGATTTGTTTTGCCGGGAAGCCCGGCGGACGTAGAACCCAGCCGATACGGGGCGGTGCGCCACCCGAAGACCAAGACGCTTGATCCGGCGCGCGACCGGACGGACAGCGCGATTCTGGACCACGCGATTAGCGAACACAAACCGGTGCTGGCGATTTGCTACGGATGCCAGATTCTGAATGTGCATCAACGCGGAACTTTGGTGCAGGACATTCCGGCGGAGAAACCAGGGAACGAAGTTCACGGCAATACAGATTTGGCGGCGGGAGTAAAGAAGGGTGATGCGGAGCATGACGCGACGCTCGAGCGCGGAAGCCGGCTGGCGCAGCTCGCAGGCGCCGAGCATGTGCAGATCAACAGCAGCCATCATCAGGCGATTGATAGGCCGGGAACCGGACTGCGAGTGACGGCACGTTCGGCGGAAGGAATCATCGAAGGCGTGGAATTGGAAGGCGAACGGAACTGGGTCGTGGGCGTGCAGTGGCATCCGGAGCGGATGCCCGATCATTCCTTTGCGCAAAAGCTTTTTGGGGATTTTGTCGCGGCGGTGGAACGCAATCGAGCAACGATTGCTCCGAAATCCTAGCAGGCGGATTTTTCAAAATTTATTGGGGGAATCATGATTTCTCTGGCAGGCAAAGCCGCACTGATCACTGGAGGCTCGCGCGGGATTGGCGCCGCGGCCGTAAAACTTTTCGCGCAAGCCGGCGCGGACGTGATTTTCAATTACAACAAAGCGAAGGATGCGGCGACACAGATTGAAACCGAAGCGCGCAAACACGGCACACGTGTGGAAGCGTTCAAGGCGGACGTCAGCAAACATTCGGAAAACAAGAAGCTCGTGGATCAGACGATTGCGCGGCTAGGGCGGCTGGATATTTTGGTGGCGAACGCAGGCGTGTGGAACCAGGAAGACCTGCCCATTGAAAAGATGACCGAAAAGCAGTGGGACGACATGATGCGCATCAATTTGAAGAGCGTCTATTCGATCGTTCACTTCACGGTGCCGCACATGATCAAGCAGAAGTCAGGGAAGATCATTCCGATCAGCTCGACTGCTGCGCAACGCGGGGAATCTTTCCATACGCATTATGGCGCGTCGAAGGGCGCGATTATCAGCCTGACAAAGGGGCTCGCCACAGAACTCGCGCGGCATGGAATTTTGGTTAATTCGGTTGCACCGGGCTGGGTGGCGACGGACATGTCCAATCCCGTGCTGGGCACAAAGGCCGGGCAAAGGATGGCGGCCGCAATTCCGATGGGGCGCGCTGCCACGGCGGAAGAAATTGCAGGGCCAATTCTTTTTGCCGCGTCCGATCTGGCCAACTTCATGACCGGAGAGGTCATCAATGTAAATGGAGGTTCGGTCTTGTGCGGATGAGATTTGCCCGGAGTTTGATTTTTGTAACGGTTGGCATTTTTGTCGCGGCGCCGCGCGCTTCCGCGCAAGTTGCGGAAACGATGATGCCGGAGCAGAGTGCGGCGAAGGCGAAGCAGGTTTTGAATCAGTTGATCAGCGCGATGGGCGGGCAGGCTTATTTGCAGACGCGCGAAACGGAATGTACGGGACGGCTGGCGCAGTTCGAACACAATGGCGATCTTTCGGGCTATACGAATTTTCGCGATTTCTGGCATTTGCCGGATAAGAATCGCACCGAGTACGAAGTGAAAGGCGCAAAGGGCGGATTTCTTGGAGTGCTCATCGGACAAATTCCGTTTAAGGGCGGAACGATTATTGAGCTGTTCAACGGCGACGAAGGCTGGACGATGGACAAGAGCGGCGTGAGCGAGCAGCCGTCAACCGCGATCACGGACTTCAAGGAACAGACGAAGCGCGATATGGATAATGTGCTGCGTTTCCGGCTGAAAGAAGAAGGAATGCTGTTTCGCTACGGCGGCCAGGACTTGGTGGATATGAAGCCGGTCGAGTGGGTAGAGCTGGTGGATCGCGACGAGCGCACGTTTCGTCTGGCCGTGCTACAGAATTCGCACCTGCTTGCGCGCAGCGTCGTGATTACGCGGGATGAAACGACGCGCGAGCGCACGGAAGAAGTGACGGCTTACGGAAATTATCACATGGAAGGACAGGTGATGGCGCCGCTGCAGGTGGAACGGCGGCGCGACGGCAGACGATTGTTTCAGGCGTTTTTCGATTCGTGCAGCTTCGACCAAAAGTTCGCGTCAGATTTTTTTACGAAGACGTCGCTGGAAAAACATTACAACGAAGCGTTCAGCAAGAAAGACCGCGAAAAAGCCGCCAAGCAAAGAGAAAAAGAAGAGCGGAACAATTGAGAAAAGCAGTTTTCGTTTGGCCGAACAGCCAGTATTGATGTCAGTAGGAAGGCCAAGCTAGACTGCTGGTTCCTCATGCAGCTCACTCCCCGCCAGCAGAACGCACTCGAATCCATTTGCGACACATTCTTTCCTCGGTCCGGGGATTGGCCTTCGGCTGTTGATGTTGGCGTTCCCGAGGCATTGGCAAAGGCTCTGGATTTCAATCCGCGCACTCGTGAGCGAGCGCAATTTCTGAATTTGCTCGATGTGTGGGATTCGAAACTGCATGCTTTTTTCACGGCGTGGCACTACGAACATTTTTCGAGTTTAGGCGGGGATGCACGCGAGCAGATTCTACTTTCTTGGGCGGATAGTTCGCTGCGAAAGCGGCGGGCTGCGTTTCAGGCGTTGCGCAAGGCGATTGGATTTTTATATGTGATGTTGCCGCGCGATGGCGGCGCGAATTCCGTTTGGCAAAAAATAAAATATCCAGGTCCGCTCGGAGTGAAGCGGCCGGGAGCGGTGCGTCCCCTCAACGTCATCGTTCCTGATAGAGAATTGTCGCTTTCGTGCGACGTTTGCGTGATTGGTTCAGGCGCGGGCGGCGGAGTTGCGGCGGCTGTGCTTGCTGAAGCGGGGAAAGACGTGGTCGTGCTTGAAGCGGGGAATTACTACGACGACGGGGATTTTGACGGCGCGGAGCTTACGGGATTTCAGCGGCTTTACAGCGAAGCGGGATTTGCGGCGACGCACGACCACAGTGTGGGATTTCTTGCGGGAGAATGCTTGGGCGGCGGGACGGTGGTGAATTATTGCACTTCGTTTCGAACGCCGGATGGTATTCGCGCTGAATGGTCATCGGTGGGCGTGCCTTGGTTTACGAGCGCGGAGTACACGCGGAGTCTTGATGCGGTGTGCGAACGGCTGCACGTGAATCGCGAGGAGAATCGCGTTTCCGCGCGCGAACAAGTTTTGGAACGTGGACTAAAGGTGCTCGGCTGGCACGTGGATGCGATGCCGCGAAATGTTAAAGGCTGCGATCAGGGAAAAGTTTGCGGCTATTGCGGCTATGGTTGCGCGATTGGCGCGAAACAATCCACGACGAAGACCTGGCTGCGCGATGCGCAAGCGCAAGGCGCTCGATTTGTGGTGGCGACTCGGGCGGAACGAGTTCGAATTGATGCGGGCGCGGCAACGGGCGTGGATGCAGTTTCGAAGGGCGGGCATCGCGTCAGAGTGAAGTGCCAGACGGTCGTTGTTGCGTGCGGAGCGATTCACACCGCCGCGTTGCTATTGCGTTCCGGATTGAGCAACGCACATATCGGACGGCATCTGCATTTGCATCCGGTTTCGAACTTGTGCGGAATTTTTGAGGAGGAGATTCGTCCGTGGGAAGGGACGATGCAGGCGATTTATTCCGACGAGTTTCGAAACTTGACCGGGAACTACGGCGTGAAATTCGAAACCACGGCGCTGCAGCCGGTGATTGCGATGGCGCCGCTGCCGTGGCGAACGCCTTCGCAATTTCGCGGGCTGATGGAGAAGTTTGCGAATACTTCGGCGATTGGCGTACTGCTGCGCGACCGACACGGTGGCCGCGTGAAGATTGATTCGGAAGGGAATCCAATTTCGTCGTATTCGTTATCGAAGTTCGATCGCGCGAATCTGCGGACAGGATTTCACGGCGCGGCGCAAATCCTGGAAGCGGCGGGCGCGAAGCTCATTTACTCACCACATGCGAAGTATTGCTCGTATGAGCCGGGGCGGCGCGGATCGCTGGAAACGTTTACGCGCGAGATGGATCGTGCGGGCTGGGATAACGGCCAGCTTGCGTTATTTTCGTTTCACATTATGGGGACGGCCCGGCTCGGGGATTCGCCGGGAAATTCAACGACGAATCCGGATGGTGAAGCTTGGGAAGCGCGCAATTTATATGTGATGGACGGATCTTCGTTTCCGTCCGCGTCCGGCGTAAATCCAATGATTTCGATTGAAGCGATTGCGCACCGCAATGCGAAGGCGCTTGCAGCGAAGCTCAATTCGCGTTGATGTATTTTTGCCCCTGCTCCTGTAGCAATTCGAGAGGCAGCGCGCCATCGCGGAGAACCACGTCGTGAAATTCGCGAATGTCGAATTTGGGTCCGAGTTTTTGTTCAGCTTGCTTGCGCAGCTCCATGATTCTTAGCTGGCCCATTTTGTAGGCAAGCGCCTGCGCCGGCCAGGAAATGTAGCGGTCCACTTCGGCAAGAGAAACTTGAGGCGCGTGTTCCTTGAAGAAGGCAATTGCCTGCTCGCGCGTCCAGCCCATAGAGTGAATGCCGGTGTCCACGACCAAACGAACGGCGCGGAAGCGTTCGCTCGCAAGGCGTCCAAAGCGATCATATGGATCCTTATAGAGTCCTAGCTGGCCGCCGAGCGATTCCGCGTAGAGCGCCCAACCTTCGGCGTAGGCGCTGTTGCCATAAAATTTTCTGAACTCTGGGAGATTGGACAGCGAACGCGCGATCGAACCCTGAAAGACATGCCCTGGCACAGCTTCGTGCAGGACGAGCGATTGTTTGTCGTAGCGGACTTGTTTTTCGGGCTCGTAGGTATTGAGGTTGAACCAGCCGGGGACGCTGCCGTCCGGTGCTGGGGCCTGGGCGTTCGACGCACTTGCTGCTTCACGATCCGGTGGAATCGCGCGAATGCCATAGAGCATCAAGGGAATATGGCGGAAAAGGTTCGGGAGCTCCGGCTCGATAATTTTCGCCGCGTTTCGGCAGTAGATGAGCATCTCTTCTTTTGAACGGAAGTGCTGCTCGGGCATGGCATCGAGTTTCTTCTCAAATTCCTGCAGTGTTCCAGCGAATCCGGTTTCCCGCGCCGTTGTGAGCATTTCTGCTTCGAGGCGCTGCAACTCTGCTTCCCCGGTTTTGTGAATTTCCTCGGGCGTTGCGTTTGTGGTCGTCAACCTTCGCACGAGGATGGCATAGGCTTCCTTTCCTCCAGGCACGCCACCGATGCCATCGGTTTTGCGTGCCTTCGGGGCGTAGGTATTCGTCATGTATGTCTGCAATTTGCGCCATGCGGGCAGGAATTCCTTGTCGTAGGAGGCTTCCGCTTCTTGGCGTAGTTTTGTCTGCTGGTCGGCGGGGAAATTTGAAGGGAAATTACGGAAGGGCGCGAGGAGCGGCGAATCCTTTTTTTCCTGCGCGAGCTGCGCAGCGATTTGCTTGTTGACGGTATCCACGACAATTTGGGGCTGAGTCCAACCTTCCTGAATGGCTTCGTCGAGGATGGCCAGATTCTGGTCAATGTAGGCGGGAACGGCGTGCAGGCGCGCCAAAATATTCTGATAGTCGCGCGGCGTGCGAGCCGACATGCGATCCATCGTCAGATAGACGCGGTTGTGGAATCCGTAGAGCTGGCCGACGCGGAGAAGATGAATGCTCAAATCATTGGCTTCGATTTGCGACGTGAGGTCGTACTTCAGCAAGCGCGCGCTCAATTGGTCCTGTTCGGAGAGATCTGCAAGGCGATATTTGGCAAGTTCCGCTAAACGCGAGCGCATGTGTGCGAGGCGCAGCTCGCGGCCAGCTTTCGAGAGATCGGACCAGCGGTCGTCGTATTCGTGGCGGCCAACGTTTGTGGCGTATTCCGGCTCGTCCTTGAGCGTTTCTTCAAAATAGCTCTTGAAAAAATCCTGTATGGGAGTGGACGGCGACTGTGCCTTAGCCTGGGCTGAGACTAACAACAACGCCAGGACAAAAAGAACTGCGGGAGCAAGAGTGAAGATCTTTTTCATGGTTGGGCCTCTTTTTTCGGCGCGGAAATTGTATATCAGCATGCGGCGAGGCTCGGCCTTAAAACAAATGCGTCAGAGCCCGCCTGTCCCTTTTGAATTACCTTTTACTAAAGCGTACACGGAAAGGTAAGAACAGGTGGTTTATGCAGGATGTTTGCGATTACTCCCCATCCGTTCCGCTTTCTACTACAATCCCGCGCCTCGTCCCCAGTAGAATCAAATAGACCGGCAATTTCGATGGCCGTCCATGGCCATGATTTAGGACTTGAGCAGCGCAGGCCCTCTGGCCGGCTCGAGTGCCGGAGCAGCTTCCCTCTGTGAGGCGACATCTGTGGCTGAACGCATTTCAAAACGCGTCTTGGGACGGCGCTTAGCCCGAGGCTTCAGCCTCGTTGAGCTGCTGCTTTCGGTTCTCATTCTTGGCATCCTTGTGGCCATTTCTCTGCCCACGCTTATGCGCGCGTATCGTTCGTATCAGTTGAACGATGCAGCCACGCGCTTTTCCGGCACACTCAAGACCACCCGATTCAGCGCCATCCGGAAAAACACTCCGATAACGTGCCGTGTGCAACAAAGCGGTTCGACCTGGACCATCTGGGCGGATCTCGATGGCGACGGCACCGCGCAATCGACGGAGCCGCAGATCCTTATTGGTGGACTACCTATGCTTCTGGGCGCAGGATCCGTGCCGCCGCCGGATGCGATTGTCGCCGCGCTGGGTACGGGCAGCCCGTCCTTGAACGTCCTGTCCCCAGGGAACGCATCGGTGACTTACGACCAACGCGGTGCCCGGAAATTTGCCGGTGCTTCTTCCGTGGACGTCTTTTATCTGGGAAATACCAGCATTAGCGATTTGGGTTTTCGCGCGATCGTGCTGCTCCCATCCGGCACGGTGCAGGTGTGGATCGCAGGTGTTGGCGGGCCGTGGCAGCGCGTAAGCTAGGGACTGATGAAAAACTGTCGTACATCTCGACCATTGTTTCACAAAAACCGCTCGAAGGGTTTTTCGCTGATTGAGGTGCTGATTGCGACCGTCATCTTGCTGATCGGTCTCGTTGGTGTCGCCCAACTAGTGCCAGCTTCCATCCTCATAAATCAAAGAGGGCGGCTGGATTCCACGTCGCTCGTTTTTGCCCAGCGCGAGCTGGATCAGATGCTGGCGCAAGAACTGACAGCAACGAGTTTTTTGGAAGCAAACAACGCGTTGTGCGCATCGTTTTGCGCCTTGGGTGACGCAAGCGTTCCCAATACAGTGATTGGGAACCCGCTCATTTGGTACAACAACCGACCTTTGATTGATTTCTCCGGAGCGCCGGTGGATAACTATAGCTTTACCTACACCGACCCAAACGATCCCTTTGGTGTGACGTATGACGTGCGCTGGGCCGTGGTCACCACCGTGAACGGAACAGCCATTACCGGGAAGCGCTTTTTTGTGGGAGTTCGCCAGCTGGGAGGCAACAACTTTGTTCCGGCAGTGACGCTGGATGCAATGAAAGAACAATGACCAAACGCCCCCATTCCTGCGCGAGGGGATTTTCCCTTGTGGAGCTGCTGACCGCCCTGGCCATTTTCATGGTCATTTGCGGAGTTGCGTTTGGCATGCTCACACTCGCGATGAAGAAGTATCACTCTGATTCTCAGCTTCTGAACACGTTTCAAGAAGCGCGGTTTGGGTTGGATCAGATGGTGCGAGACATCAACGACGCCGGCTATCCTCCTCGGAGCGAGATTCAATCCACATCCACGCCACCGCCGAGCACTTACGCGGCCACTGCTTTTGCGTGGGGGGGGACTTCCTATCCAGGTTCACCTTGCAGCATCGGAGTGAATTGCACGGTGCCAAACGGCTATGACATCATCGTCGAAACAGACATAGACCGGGACCGGCCGAATTACAGTGGAGTTGGGGTCGAATGGGTCCGCTACAAACTGGTGGGCACAACGCTCTACCGTGGATATATCGAAAAGCCGGATACACCTTCTCCCGATCCGGACGCCCTGACGAGCGGATCTGACGTTCTTGTGCCATACGTTCAAAACGTGATGAACAATCCGCCAGCGGCACAATTGGCGGCTATACAAGCCGCCTATCCAACAATGTTTCCGGGTGGGAATCCGGTGCCGATTTTTAAATATATTTGCGAATCCACACCGCAGCCAATGGATTGCACGGGCACAAGCCCGCCGTCGAGCACGACCGACCCGACGCATGTGGTGGCCGTGATCATTACGCTGATCGTTCAAGCGCCGACCTTGGACATACAAACAGGGCGCATTCAGGTTGTGCAGCTCAAGGGGCAAGGGCGGCGTTTAAATCCGGATTAGACGGAAGGAGGAATGGTTAACTGAGAGCCACGATGCGAATTCGGAAGAAAAGGCAATCCGGCATTGCCTTGCTGCTGGCGATTTTCGTCCTTCTTCTTGTTTCCGTCGTAGGCCTTGCAATGATGGGCGCTTCGGGAACGGAGACTTCGTTGAGCGGCAACTATCGCTCTTCGACTGCGGTTTACTACGCGGCGCTATCGGGGTTGGAAGAAGGGCGCGGGCGCCTTCTGCCGAAGAATCCAAATTACATAAGCAGCCTTCCACCGTTTGGTTCGACGCTTCCCTTGGGCCACGTTATTTACATCACTAATCCGCTTCCTAGCGGCAGCCCACCTGATATCGTGGATCCAACAAATCTTGGCAATCCAGCGACGTATCCAGACACGGATTGGGCGACAGAATTTCCATTGTACAATCCGCCGTCAACTGTTCAGACAGTACCGTCCGCCGTAAATCTTGCTGGTTCTCCTAATCCGCTCTACAAATGGGTCCGCATCAACGCGCTTACGGAGGATGCGATTCGAGTTGACGTGAACAATACCGGACCTTCCTCGCATCCCTACAACCAGAACAAGATAGTTTATTTTGACGGAAACAATTTGACGCGAACTGTGGCTCCTTACCAAGCGCTCGGCGTGACCGCCCTTGCCGCCCTTCCGGATGGCAGCCGCAAACTTCTTCAGTACGTCGTAGCGCCAATCACTCTCCGACTGCCAATCGCCGCAGCTTTAACACTAGTGAGCCCGGGCACTGCAGCCAACATAGTCACGTTCAGCCAGCCGCCAACGCCCTCCTATAGTTTTCAAGTGAATGGAAGTGATCAAGCCCCAGGGAGCAATGGCGGATTGTCTTGCACGACGCAGCCCTCGCTCCCGGCGATCGGCGTTTTGAACCTGCCAGATTACACAAGCGTGCACGATAACACGCTCATGACACCCCAGCCCGGTCACTACACAGGTGCAGGCGGCGCTGTGCCAAACGTGTCTCCTTCTCCCTATGTGAATCCCCAGACCCCGACTATTGATATGACGACTGCGACTGGGCTCACTAACCTAGTACAACAAATACAGAACACTGCAGACTCTGTCGTGACTGGTCCCGCCACCGGTTCGGACATGCCGCCCGCGATGTCTTTTTCAAATCCGATGACGGTAGTGGTTAACGGTGATCTCACGCTCTCTGGCTACACCGGCTATGGTTTGCTGGTGGTGACCGGCAAGCTGACATACTCTGGCGATTCCGGTTGGAAGGGAATCGTACTTGTAATCGGCCAGGGCGTCGTTGAGGAAACTGGTTCAGCCGACGGCGGAGAATTCGACGGAGCGTTTTTTGTGGCCAGTACGGTCAGCGGCGGTGGACCCGGGGGAGGAGGCGCAACGGATACGCTCGGCCCAGTCTCTTATACCGTTGCCAGCCCGGGTGGAAAAGGCATTTACTACAATTCCTGCTGGGTTACGGCAGCGCAAAAACCGATCACATATAAAATACTTTCGTTCCACGAAATTCCCTATCCATGATGTATCCCGCGTAAACTGCAACGCCCTTTTTGGCTTGCCTTCCCGCCTGCCTGTATAATGGTCGAATGCCGACAAGCCAGCAGAATGCACTGTCGCACGGCGCTTTGCATGGAACTACGGTTCTGTGCGTGCGCAAGGAAAACAAGGTGGTCCTCATCGCCGATGGGCAGGTGACCATGGGGGATCACGTCATGAAACATTCCGCGAAGAAAACGCGGCGGCTCTATCAAGACAAGGTTGTCGCCGGATTTGCGGGTTCCACGGCGGATGCGATTTCGCTTTTCGAGCGGTTTGAAGGAAAGCTACAGGAATTTTCGGGCAATCTACAGAAGTCTTCAGTCGAGCTGGCGAAGGAATGGCGCAAGGACCGGGCGCTGCGTCATCTGGAAGCGCTACTGATTGTGGCGGACGCAAAGGCGACTTTCATTTTGTCCGGTAACGGCGACGTGATTGAGCCGGATGACGGTCTTGTGGCGATTGGTTCCGGTGGGACGTACGCACTCGCCGCCGCACGCGCTCTGGTGAAGCACTCGAAGTTGGGAGCCAAGGACCTTGCGATGGAAGCTATGCGCATCGCCAGCGAGATTTGCATTTACACCAACGCCAACTTTACAGTGGAAGAGCTATAGGGGCAGTAAGAGAAACAAAAGTTCGCTTCGACAAGACTGAGCATCTAAGAGACTAAATGGCAAGCAAGTCCGATAAAGAACTGATTTTCATGCCGAATGGCGGCACTCCGCCGCCAGCGGAAGGCGAGGAATTTCTTCCCGCTCTGGATGAGATGACGCCGCGGGAGATTGTGGCGGAACTCGATAAATATATCGTTGGGCAAGGTGCGGCGAAGCGCGCGGTGGCGGTTGCTTTGCGCAATCGCGTACGACGGCAAAAACTTCCGGCGGAGCTTGCGGAAGACATACTGCCGAAAAATATATTGATGATTGGTCCGACGGGCGTGGGCAAAACGGAAATCGCGCGGCGCCTTGCGCGGCTCGCTGGATGCCCGTTTGTGAAGGTGGAAGCTTCGAAATACACGGAAGTTGGATACGTGGGTCGCGACGTGGAATCCATGGTGCGCGACCTCGTGGAAACCTCGATTGACATGGTGCGCGAGGAAAAGCTGGATGAAGTTGCAGATCGCGCGGAGCAAGCGGCCGAAGAGCGCGTGCTCGATCTGTTGCTGCCCCCGCCTCCACCGCCGACGCCAGGAACTCCGGATGCGGATGCCGCGGCACAGCGGGATCAAAATCAGCGTTCGCGCGAAAAATTCCGCGTTCAACTGCGCGAAGGAAAACTTGACGAACGCATGGTGGACATTGAAGTGCGCGAGCGCTCGATGCCGTCGTTCGAGATCATCTCCAATCAGGGCGTTGAGGAGATGGACGTCAACCTGAAGGACATGCTGAGCGGAATGTTCGGCCAGCAAAAGAAAAAGCGGAAGATGTCCGTTGCGGACGCGTTCGAATATCTGATCCAGGAAGAAGAAGGCAAGCTGCTGGATATGGATCAGGTGACGCGCATTGCCGTGGAACGCGCAGAGCAGATGGGCATTATTTTTATTGATGAGATTGACAAGGTGGCCGGCCGCGAATCAGGACACGGACCGGACGTTTCGCGCGAGGGCGTACAGCGAGATATTTTGCCGATTATCGAAGGCACTACTGTAAACACGCGTTATGGAATGATTCGCACAGA
Source organism: Candidatus Sulfotelmatobacter sp. (assembly GCA_035567915.1). Taxonomy (GTDB): domain Bacteria; phylum Acidobacteriota; class Terriglobia; order Acidiferrales; family UBA7541; genus Acidiferrum. Next base: position 180,776 of record DATMPA010000038.1, read on the forward strand.
CCACATTCTTTTTATTGCCGCGGGCGCGTTCCACGTGACGAAGCCGTCGGATTTGATTCCGGAATTACAGGGCCGCTTGCCGATTCGCGTGGAATTGCAGTCGCTCAAGGAAGAAGACTTCATTCGTATTCTTACCGAACCGAAGAACGCGCTCATCAAGCAGTACGTGGCGCTGCTGGAAACCGAAGGCATCAAGCTGAACATTACCGAGGACGCGGTGGAAGCCGTGGCGAAATTTGCCACAAGCGTGAACGAGCAGACGGAAAACATCGGGGCACGCCGCTTACACACGATTCTTGAGAAAGTGCTTGATGATATTTCCTTCGAAGCGCCGGACATGAAGAAAAAGAACGTCAAGGTGGATGCGGCTTACGTGAACAAACAGCTTGCAGACATCGTGAAGAACCAGGACCTGAGCCGCTACATTCTCTAATGTCTTAAATGTGAAAATGGAAAAGAGAAACGGGGAAAGACTCCTGGCGCCTCAGCTCACCGCAAAAATCTTTCCTGTCTTCTGTTTTCTTCTTCCAGTAGTTTTGTTTTTTGTTTCTTGCGGCGCTCCCGGCGAACCCACTCCGCCTTCTCCTCCCGTTCCGACAGCGATTACGGATCTTTCCGCGCGGCAATCAGGCGACGGCACCCTGCTAACGCTGACGTTGCCGTCGCGCACCGTTACAAACGAACGACTGGCAGAGCCTCCCGCAATTGAAATTTTTCGCGGTTCGGCGAAGCCGGACGGCAAGCCGGACAATAAATCCTTCCGGCTGGTCTACACACTTCCTGGCGCGCTGCTCGATATGTACACCAGCGAAAAGCACATTCAATTCAAGGACCCAATCCCTCCGGAGGAGACGCGCGCACATCCAGGGGGCCTGTTTGCCTATCGCGTGCGCACGCGCGCTTCGAAAAAGCGTGATTCAGCGGATTCGAACACGGTTCTGGTGCGGATTTTTCCTGTTCCCGAGCGCATTACTTCTCTCGATGCAAAGGTCACGGAGCCTGCAATCGAACTCAATTGGCCATTGCCGAAGCGCGCTTCGGGTGGCGCGCCGCTCGAGGGGCTGACTGGCTATCGCGTTTTCCGTGGTGAGATTGATCCTTCCAGCGCTGAAGCCGCGGCGCACGATATTTCGCAAGCTAAGTGGAAATCGCCGCTCACGCTGCTTGCGCCCGCGCCAGAGAATGCTTATCGCGACACGCTTTTCGAATTCGGGAAGACGTACGCGTATGTCGTGCGATCCGTGGCGCTTGCCGGCGAAGGGCTGGTTGAATCGGATGACTCGGTGCCGGCTGTTGTGACACCTCGCGATACGTTTCCTCCGGCCGCGCCACAAAACGTGGTCGCGGCCGTTACTGCGCCCCCTGGCGGCGCGCCTGTGGTTGAGCTCTCTTGGTCCATAAATCTTGAAACCGATCTGGCAGGTTACCGCGTCTATCGTAGTGACAAACAAGACGGGCGTGGCCAGCTTTTGACCTCCGACTTGTTGCCCGCACCGGCGTATCGTGATATTTCAGTGCAGCCGGGACATCGTTACTGGTATAGCGTGACGGCCGTGGACCGCGCGGGGAACGAAAGCGTCCCTTCCGCCGTTTCCGCTGACCTTACGCAACTTTTGCCGTAACACCGGGTTGTTTCTTTTGCTTGGGAGACCAGCAGCCCATGACTTTCGTGGCGCATTTGCCCGTCTATAAATTTTATAATGCCTTCAAGGATTCAGTATTCCGTATGGGCGTGTACGTTGGCCTGTGCCTTTTCGCCGCGTTTGCGGTGTGGCTCGTCGTTGCAAACCGGTTTCCGGTGTTTGAGCGATTTGCTCTTGAGCGCAACATTCTTGCGATTGCTGCAATGTCCCTTTTTGCGGCGATTCCCATCATGCGCTTCATTCGGCGGCCAGGGAGCTTGCTTGGTTCCGGCGTGATCGCTTGGGCCGTTTTCAGTTTTCTCTACCGCCTGATTTGTCTGTTTTTCTCCGAGCTTTCTTCGTGGCATAGCGCATTGCAGGTGTTCATGGCGGGCGCCGTCATTTACTTGATTGCGGCCACACTATCGTGGCTTGGCACGCTTGTTTGGCGTGTGCGGGCTTCGCGTTCGGCGGCGCGTCAGAATCATCAGTTGACCTGATACACTTTCTTTCATGAAATTTTGCCGCTTTGTTTCCGGGGATTCCTCGTTGCCGCGTTTTGGAATCCTGGAAAGCGATTCCATTATGGAAATCAACTCCGCGCCGTGGTCGTCTGAGCCATGGAAAAAGACGTCGCAAGTTTTTCCTGCCGCTGGCACGCGGCTACTTGCGCCGGTCGCTCCCTCCAAGATTGTTTGTGTGGGCCGGAACTATGCAGCGCACGCCGCCGAGCTTGGCAACGAAGTTCCGAAAGAGCCGCTGATCTTCCTCAAGCCACCGAATTCACTCGTCGGACCTGGTAATCCCATCGTTCTCACGAAATATTCGAGTAAGATCGAACACGAAGGCGAACTTGGACTTGTCGTTGGGCGCAGGGCTTCACATCTTTCTGATTCCGACGATGCGCTGTCCTATCTTCTCGGCTATACGTGTGTAAACGATGTTACGGCGCGCGACTTGCAGAAATCGGATGTGCAATTCACGCGTGCGAAAGGATTTGACACGTTTTGCCCCGTCGGGCCACACATTGAAACGCAATTGAATCCCGCAGACGTGCTTGTCGAGTGCCGCGTGAACGGAGCCGTTCGCCAGTCCGCGCGCACATCACTGATGATTTTTCCCGTGGCGTTTGTCGTGCGCTGGATTTCGCGGATGATGACGCTCGAGCCTGGCGACCTGATTGCCACGGGCACGCCTTCGGGTGTCGGTCCGCTTGCTTCGGCAGACAACGTGGATGTTTCCGTTGAGGGGATTGGCGTGTTGTCCAATCCGGTGCAAGCGGCACAAGCCTGATGCCGCGTTCGCGCGCAACTTCCGCTAAAATATGGAGCTTCACGGTTCCTTGGGAGTCTGCACGTTGAAAAATCTGTTTGCTGACCCGAAGACAGTTCTCGCCCTCGCGGTAGCGGTGCTCGCCGCAATTGGCATTCTTTTTTATGCGTTTTTTCGACCCTCCGCGGATCCGGAAGAAGCGGAGCGCAAGCGCCGTCTGCATTTGAACCAGATAGGCCGCATTGCGGAGGGCCAAGTTGTCGAACTGATGGAACATGCCGCCGAAGAAGCGTCGGCTTCGAAAGGACTATTCGGTTCGCGAGCGCGTCCGCTGGCTGGCCGTTTGCGTCATATCGTTTCGTACAGCTATTCGATTTCCGGCGTCACCTATCAAACCGGCCAGGACATTACCGGCCTCGAAAGCCAAGTGCGTCTCGAACGCCTTGTGGCTGGACAGCCTGCGAGCATCAAGTACGATCCTTCGAATCCCGTGGACTCGATTCTCGTCGCCGACGACTGGTCCGGCTTGCGGTGAGCTGTCCGGAGCCCAAACTCCTGCAGGCATGCCGCAATCTGCGCTATCCTCATCCCGACTAAGAGTAATGGGCCGGAGTTGCGCATGAAAATGGTTCTCGCTTCAATCCTGGTGGTGATTCTCACAGTTTCGCTGGCGCTGGCGGCGAGCTACGCGCTCGTTCAAACAACGGAATACGTTACCGCCATCGATTCCGCGATGCAGCGCATCGTCGCGATCTGCGCGGAGCTTCTTCTCGGCGTCGTGCTGCTACTGGGCACGGTTTGGGTCGCCACGCACTTTGCGGTGCGCATCTTTGGCGCGAAAGAGCTGACGTCGGACGGAGGTCCGCTTGCCTGAGAAAAGTTCACAAGCTGCCGCAGCCAGTCCCGCAAAGGGCCGTCTGGAAGAGCTGCATCGCCGCAGCCAGGAAGCGGAAGCAGGCGGCGGTCCGGAACGTCGTGAACGCGAACACAAAGCAGGCAAGCTGACCGCGCGGGAACGCATCCATCTTCTTCTGGATGAAGGCACATTCGAAGAGCTGGACAAATTTGTTCGTCATCACTGCACGGATTTCGGAATGGAAGAGCAACGTCCCGCGGGGGACGGCTTCGTTACGGGGTTTGGCCGGATTGAAGGGCGGCTTGTTTACGCGTTCGCTCAGGACTTCACCGTTTTTGGCGGCTCGCTTTCGGAAACCAATGCGCAAAAGATCTGCAAGATTATGGACCTGGCGATGCGCGCCGGCGCGCCTGTGATCGGCTTGAACGATTCCGGTGGGGCGCGCATTCAGGAAGGCGTGATGTCCCTCGCGGGCTACGCGGATATTTTTCTACGCAACACGCTGGCGAGCGGCGTGGTTCCGCAAATCAGCGCCATCATGGGGCCGTGCGCGGGCGGTGCGGTTTATTCGCCCGCGATTACGGATTTTATTTTCATGACGCGCGAAACTTCGTACATGTTTGTTACCGGCCCGGACGTCATCAGGACCGTTACGCACGAAGAGGTGACCAAGCAGGAGCTCGGCGGCGCGATGACGCACAACGAAAAAAGCGGCGTCGCGCATTTCATTTCTCGCGATGATGCGGACTGTTGCGCCATGATTCGCGAACTTTTGAGCTTTCTGCCTTCGAATAATTTGGAAGATCCGCCGCGCCGCGCGACCAACGATTCTCCTTCACGCCGTGAAGCATCCTTGAATACCCTCGTGCCGGAAGATCCCTTCAAACCGTACGACATTAAGGACGCGATTCACGCGATTGTGGACGAGGGCTACTTTTTCGAAGTTCACGAGCATTACGCAAAAAACATGGTGGTCGGCTTTGCGCGGCTGGATGGCCGCCCCGTCGGCATCGTTGCGAATCAACCTGCGTTTCTCGCTGGCGTGTTGGATATCAACGCGTCCGTCAAAGGTGCGCGCTTTGTGCGCTTTTGCGATGCGTTCAATATTCCGCTCATCACGTTCGAGGACGTTCCCGGTTTTCTTCCCGGCACGCAGCAGGAGTTCGGCGGCATCATCCGGCACGGCGCGAAACTTCTTTACGCTTTTGCCGAGGCGACCGTTCCCAAAATCACTGTCATCACGCGCAAAGCATACGGAGGCGCGTACTGCGTCATGTCCTCAAAACACATTCGCACCGACGCGAACTTCGCCTGGCCCACTGCGGAAATCGCGGTGATGGGGCCGGAAGGCGCCGTGAACATTGTCTATAGAAGGGAACTGGACAAAGCGCCGGAAGGCGAGCGCGAAAAGCTTCGCCAGCAAAAGATCACGGAATTCCGCGAACGCTTTGCAAATCCGTTTGTCGCCGCCGAACGTGGTTACATTGATGCAATCATCGAACCTGCGGAAACGCGGTCGCGCATCATCACCTCGCTCCGCGCGCTTGAGAATAAGAAGGACACGAATCCGCGGAAAAAACACGGCAATATTCCACTCTAGCGCTGCTTTTTCGCCCGGCACTCTTTGCCCAGTTATCTTCTCGCTTCTTCTTTGCTGAATTGACTTTGTCGCGTTGTGGCGCGTCGTATCCTAGAAAAATCTCCCCCGACCTCCGCCGAAGTCCCCACATTTCGTCTGTGTGAGGAGGCTTCCCTGGTTACGGCCGTCCGTGAATTTTCTCTCGAACATCATTTACTGGACCGCTTGCAGCACAGCGGCATGGACCGCGAGAATCTTGCCGCTCTAGTGAGCATCATCGTCAGCCTAAAGCGTCCATTGGGCCGGTGCCTGCCTCGCTCACGGCGCGTTACATGCTGCAATCCAGAATGCTAAACAAGCCGATGAATTTGCTGCTGGATACTCCGCGCCTGCATGAGATGACGGTTCATCCCTACGGTTACCCACGTCCCACGCAGTTCGAACTCGAACTTACTTCGGCGGTTGAGGCGCGGCTCCGCTCAGCAGCCTGTGTTACTCTTCCCTTCTTCGCCGTTCAGGAGCCGATCGTGCATTTGCGAAAACTTGTTTTGTTCGCGTTCCTATGTTTTGTTTCTTGCCAAATTCTTTACGCACAAACCAAAACAGTAGCCGAACGGCTCGGCTATCCGGCCGACACAAAGCTTCTGATTATTCACGCCGACGATCTGGCGATAGCGCATTCTGAGGACGCTGCCAGCTTCGAAGCGCTCGACAAGAACTATGTGACTTCAGCGAGCGTCATTGTGCCCGGCCCATGGCTAACGGAAGTCGCCGCGTATGCCAAGGCGCATCCCGACGCGGATCTTGGTTTACACCTTGCGTTGACCAGTGAATGGAAAACATTTCGATGGGGTTCGGTCGAGTCGAAGGACAAGGTGCCTACGCTGCTTGACCCGACAGGGGCCCTGTGGCCGTTGACTGAAAATGTGGCGAAAAATGCGAAGCCGCAAGAGGTGGAGCGGGAATACCGCGCACAGGTAGAACGAGCGATGGCGGCTGGCATTCGTCCAACACATTTGGATACTCACATGGGATCCGCGCTGGCGACTCCAGAGATTCTCGCGGTTTACGTGAAGATCGCACACGAATTTCATTTGCCGATTCTTGCGCCAAGAATTCCGGGTGATCCGCTCAAATTGTCGGCGCTGCTATCCGAGAAAGATGTGATGGTGGATTCGGTTGTGATTGCGAATCCCAGCATTCAAGCGGACAAATGGAAAGAGTTTTATCTCGACGCGATCAAGAATATGAAGCCGGGATTGACGGAGATAATCGTGCATCTCGGCCATGATGATGCCGAATTGCAGGCCGTGACGGTGGATCATCCTGACTACGGCTCAGCCTGGCGAGAGCGAGACTTTAATGTCGTTTCCAACCCAGAGATGAAAAAGGCTCTCGCGGACAACCACATCGTTCTCGTCAAATGGAAAGATCTGCAGAAACTCGTCAACTGACCAGCTCAGGACAGCTTGTCAGGTAGCAGCCGGAAACGCGTGCGTCGCGCCGGACGGTAAACGGAAAAATCGCGGCGGTCCAGCGTGAAAATCGTATCAATTTTCTCGCGATCGGCGAGATAGACCAGTGCCGCATCAGCAAGCTGGGGTCGCAGTTCCGCATAGCGCTTCATGATTCCCGCAATCGCCGCGGCCTCAGTTCCGCTGAGCGGAGCCAATTCCAGAAAATTCCCGTTCGAACCTATTAGCAGTCTTTGGATAGTTCGTGGATCCTCGCGCAGAAGCCACGCCGCCTCAGTGATTACGGGCCAACAGGACATTAAAGGGGCCGGAATCTCCCGGAGCGTTTTCACGCAGATGTCATGGAAATGGTCGTTTTTGCTGAGAACGGCTACCAGTGGGCCGGTATCAACCAGTACCGCCATCACTTGTCTTTTCCAAAGCCCTTGAAATACTTCTTATTTGTGCTGAGGTCCTTGCGTCTGCTGCGAACGCAGCCGATCAGCCCGGCCTCGGATGCGCGGTCAAAGGCGGTTGGTTCGTCGTTATTGGAAAGGTGTTTCTCTAAAGCTTCGCGCACCACGTCCGATTCACGCAGTCCGGTAGCGCGGGAACGCTCTTTAATGCGCCGCGCGATTCCGCGAGGAACGCGCACCGAAATTCTCTGCGAAGCCATGATTCCTCCTTGAACTGTCAGACACTATAGCATAATTGTCTGACAAGTGCGACCTGGGGCCACGTGAAAAGTCACTTCAACAAATATTCCTTCAAGAATTCGACGGTCGCATAGAACTGAAAGTCCTGGTTCATTTTCTTGCGGAAGCCGTGGCCTTCGTCTTTGGCCATCAGGTACCAGACGGTTGTGCCTTGCTTCTTTAGGGCTTCCACGATCTGCCCGGATTCACTCACCGGCACGCGAGGGTCGTTTTTGCCGGCTACGACCATCATCGGTTTTTTGATCTTCCCGATGTTGTTCATCGGTGCGATTTTTTCCAGGAAGTCGTGCATTTTGGGATCGCGCTCGTCGCCGTATTCCACGCGGCGCAAGTCGCGGCGATACGCTTCAGTGTGTTCGAGGAATGTCACGAGGTTGGACATGCCCACAATGTCCACCGAGCAGCGAATGCGATCGCTGTAAAACGTCGAGATCGCGAGCGTCATGTGGCCGCCATAACTTCCGCCGGTTACACAAATGCGGCTCGCGTCGAGTTCGGGCTGAGTGGCGATCCAGTCGAACAGCGCGTTGATGTCTTTATAGGTGTCCTCACGCTGGAAGCCGTTGTCCAGAAGCGAGAATGTCTTCCCGTAGCCCGTCGAGCCACGCACATTGGGATAAATCAATGCGATTCCCAATTCATTCAAATAGAAATTGTTGCGTCCAAGAAACGTTGGCTGTGACTGACCCTCCGGCCCGCCATGAATCACCACCAGCACCGGCCGCTTCCCGGAGAATTTCGCCGCGGGCTTGTACAAAAATCCTGAAATCATTTTTCCGTCGAAGCTTTTCCATTTCACAAGTTCCGCTTCCGTAAAGCTGTCCGTTTTCACGGCAGTCTCGCTTGTGGTCCAGCGCTCTACTTTTCCTGTGGTCACGTCCACGGAATAGGCATCTCCTGGCCCGCGCGCATTGGTGAGAGAAAATCCCAGATCTCCTCCGTTTGCATGCCAGCGCAGAGCGCCGATTACTCCGGTCGGCAGTTTTTGTTTGTGCAGCATGATTTTCTTTGTCGCATCAAAATCGTAAAGAGCGCTGACTCCCGCTTCGTTTGTAACAAACGCAATCCGTTTCCCATCGTGAGAAATGTCGAATGTTTCCACGTCCCAGGGAATTTCACTCGTTAGGTAGGTGTGTTCCTTTGTTGCCAGATCCACGTAGCCGAGTCGGTGAAATTCCGATCCTTTGTCCGTCGTTACGTAAATCCCTTTGCCGTCTTTGCTGAATTGTCCATCGCTGTAAGAGACTTTCTCCTTCGCGTCGCGTGGAGTGAGCGGTGTCTTTTCACCCGTAGCCGTGTCCACAAGCCACAAATACGCCTCATTAATGGAGAGCTCTTCAATCAGCAAAATCTTTTTATCGTCTGGCGACCAGTCAAGCGGCTCCCAACCACCGCCTTCGAGTTTCGTAAGCAAGTGATCCGTTTTCGGATCAGCCGGATTCATCACCCACAAATCCGTGTCCTTGCCGGTGCGCCGCGTGGACATGTATGCGAGCTGATCGCCGCTGGACGACCACGGTCCCCTCAGATTGCGCGCTTTGCCGTCCGTCAGCAGGGTCACGTCGCCGGTTTTCAGATCGTAGCGATAGAGTTGGTACCACTCGCCTCCGCCGATGTCCTTGGAGAAAACGAGATAGTCGCCGCCATTTGGATGAAACCTTCCGTTTGTCACCGCGTCGGGGAAAAAGGTAAGTTGCTGCCGGGCGCCGCCGGGCTGGCTCACCAGATGCAGTTGCGGCGTGTCCGCGAATCGGGTGGAGACTAGCATTTCGCGCTTCGCCGGGTTCCAATCCACAAAATTGGCACTGCGATACGAGCCGTAACGGCCCGCGGTTTCCACCAGCGATGCAGGAATTTTAGCGATTCCATCACTGACCAGATTTTCAGTCGGCGCAATGGTGACTTCTTGCGCTCGCGGGCTCCAGCACACCGCGACGGTAAGCAAAATTCCGAGCAACATTCGCTTCTTCATTGATTCCCCCCTGACGCCGTGAAAAAACCGCGCTATGGTGACAAATGCCTTTCTGGCAGGCAAGGCCAATCGCGGCTTGAGCTGGGGAGGATCTTCTTGGCTGCCATTCGCCGCAGGAAATAAGGCGCATTGCCGTCGTAAGTCCTGCAATTGCAATTGGTTAGCTCTCTGAGATTGTTTTGTCTGAAATGTCGATTTTGGCGGCATTGATTCGACGCATCAGTGGAGAATGTTGGGGCAGGGCAATCTGGCTCAGACCCTCGCTGCCAAACAAAAGCGGACAAGGAGCAGAAGCGATGCGATTCATGATCATAGTAAAGGCAACGAAGGATTCCGAAGCGGGAGTGATGCCGGAGCAAGAACGCTTCGCCGCCATGGCCACTTACCACGAGGAATTGGTCAAGGCGGGAGTGCTGCTGGATGCCTCGGGCCTGCAACCGACTTCGAAAGGCTGGCGCGTCAAGTATTCGGGGAAGAAGCGCACGGTAGTTGACGGCCCCTTTGCGGAAACGAAAGAGTTGATTGCCGGATACACCATGATTCAGGTCAAAACGAAGGAAGAGGCGGTGGAATGGAGCCGCCGTTTTCCGAATCCCGCGGGCGAAAGCATAGATACGGAGATTGAAGTGCGGCAGCTCTTCGAAATGGAAGATTTCGAAAAAAACGAGGCCACGGACCGGTTCCGCAAAATGGAAGCCGAACGCAAGAAATAATTTTGCGTTCCTGTCGATTTTGGGATACTTCATTCGACGTATAGTTGAGCGCAAATTTGGATGGAAACGCTCGGGAAGCCTCGGCGAATGGGCCGGAGCTTCGAGGTAAGACTTCAGACTAGGAGAATGCATCATGAAATTTCTGAGTGTTTACAAGAACAAGGAACGCAACGGCCCACCGTCGCAGGAAGAAATGGACCGCATGGGCAAGCTGATCGAAGAGGGCATGAGGAACGGCACTCTGCTCGCGGTTGAAGGCTGCCTGCCCAGCGCTTTGGGCGCGCGGATTCGACAGGACAATGGAACTGTCACGGTTACGGACGGACCTTTCGCCGAAGCGAAGGAAGTGATCGGCGGACTCGCCATTCTCCAGGCCGGCTCGAAAGCGGAAGCGATCGAGCAAGTGCGGAACTTTCTTCGTATCGCAGGCGATGGCGAATGCGAGCTGCGCCAATTGTATGAAGAAGGTACGGCGCCCGCACCTTGCCAAGACAAAGCCGCTAAGGCTTGACTGTTTGGCCTTGTAGTGGCCGACCTTTAGGTCGGTTCTTTTCTCAATCCCATTGACACGGCAGCGCTTTTCCTCCGGCGGCCCTCTGGCTTACCCTGAGAAGCTGCCGTGTCCACATCCGATGCTCATCGCGCGATTGAAGCGGTCTGGCGAATTGAGGCTGCGCGCCTCATCGCCGGCCTGACGCGCATTGTCCGCGACGTCGGCATGGCGGAGGAATTAGCTCAGGACGCACTTGTGGTCGCGCTGGAAAAATGGCCGGAGTCCGGCATTCCGGATAACCCCGGCGCCTGGCTGATGGCCACGGCGAAACACCGCGCGCTCGATCACTTTCGCCGCAACAAACTTCTCGAACGCAAACACGAGGAACTTGGTCGTGAGCTGAAATCGCAGCAGGAATCGGCTTTGGCGAATTTCGATATTTCGGAGCAGGGTGAGATTGAAGATGATTTGCTTCGTCTGGTATTTATTTCGTGTCATCCCATTCTTTCGACAGAAGCGCGTGTTGCGCTGACTCTGCGCTTGCTGGGTGGGCTGACGACCGTCGAAATAGCGCGCGCCTTTCTGACCCCGGAGCCGACGATTGCGCAACGCATCGTCCGCGCGAAACGAATACTGTCCGAGGCGCGCGTGCCGTTCGAGGTGCCTGCGGCTAATGAGCGAGCGGCGAGATTGTCCTCGGTTATTGAAGTGATTTATCTGATTTTCAACGAAGGCTATTCCGCCACGAGCGGCAACGACTGGATGCGTCCGGAGCTTTGCGGAGAGGCGTTGCGGCTCGGCCGCATTCTTGCCGAGCTCACGCCGAACGAAGCGGAAGTTCATGCGCTCGTTGCATTGATGGAAATACAGGCATCGCGGTTTGGTGCGCGTACTACGCCGACCGGTGAACCAATCTTGTTGCTAGAACAAAATCGCGCACTCTGGGATCAACTCTTGATTCGCCGCGGCCTCGCGGCTCTTGACCGCGCGTTACAAGCTGGAGCCGCGGGTTCTTATGTATTACAAGCGGCGATCGCCGCCTGCCACGCACGCGCGCACACTGCGGAAGAAACGAATTGGCCGCAAATTGCCGATTTGTACGCGCAACTCGCGGCCTTGACTCCCTCACCGATTGTGCAATTGAATCGCGCCGTCGCGGTCGCAATGGCGTCCGGCCCTGCAGCGGGGCTGGAACTTGTGGCCTCGCTAGCCGCCGAGCCTTCGCTGAAAAATTATCACTTGCTCCCAGCCGTCCGCGGCGATTTCCTCTCGAAACTCGGTCGTTTCGAAGAAGCTCGCGAAGAATTCGCTCGCGCCGCCACTCTGACCAAAAACGCCCGCGAGCGCGAACTCCTCCTCGACCGCGCCCGCAAAGCCTCTTCCGGCACGGTCTAACAAGTTCCTCGACCTACAGAATCACAGACGCTTCGTCAAAATTCAGCCGAGGGTTGCGTGGATGCAGCTTGCTTGGGTCTCCATAGCCCAGGTTGCAGAGAAGATTGACCTTCCACTTGCCGTCAGGAAAGAATGCCGCATTCAGTTTATCTGCGTCGAAACCGGACATCGGACCGCAATCTAACCCTAAAGCGCGCGCGGCTAGGATGAAGTAAGCGGCTTGCAGTGAACTGTTGCGGAAGGCGTTCTCCTCAATCAGAGTTTTATTTCCGGCAAAGTAGGAGCGAATATCCGCCTGCGGAAAAAGCCTGGGAAGATGCTCGTGGAACTCCGTGTCCCAGGCAATGATAACTGTTACAGGAGCGGCCATGGTTTTTTCGACATTGCCGGGTGCCAGAACTGGTTTGAGGAGCGCCTTGGCGCCTTGAGTAGTTAGAAAAACGAATCGGGCGGGTGCGCCGTTGGCACTGGTCGGTCCAAGGCGCGCCAATTCGTAAGCCTTGCGCAGAAGCTCTACCGGCACCGGCTCAGGAAGCCACGTAGAGTATGTTCGCGCCTCGCGAAATAGTTGATCGAGCGCCTCCTGTGAGATCGGCGTTTTGATGGCAGCAAGACTCGACGGTTCAGATTGACTGTGCATTTTGATTTTCTCCCTTTAGGCGCGTTTAGCGCGAGCGACGGGCATCCAGACTGAACGGCCCCGCACCGAAGTGAGAAATGAGCAGCGCGCCGCCCAGCATGGCGACATTTTTCATGAACAGAATCATTTGGATCTGCGCCATCATGGGATCGGTTACCGTCCAGAACTTGTGCATCATGAAGCTGACAGGGACCAGGAAAAGCACAATAAGCCAGGCACCCAGCTTTGAGCGATAACCCAACAAGATGCTCAAGCCGCCAGCAATGGCCAGCACGCCGGAGAGCGGAACCAGAAGTGAAGCCAAAGGCACGCCTTGCGAAGCCGCATAGCCGATGGTTTGCTTATTAAAGTGATTGGCGCCGGCTAGCAGAAAAATCAGCGCGAAGAAAAACCGTCCCAAGACGACCACCGCTCCTTGCCAAAAGCTTATTGCATCCACATCTTTGGAAATTGCGATCGAATTCGTTGCCATGTACTTCCTCCTTTTGTTTGTTGAATCCGCTTACGAGCAACCGCGTAAATTAAGTTCGTTTGCACTGGCTAAAATCGATTTCCTTCTGTTTTCAATTAGCGTGCTGCTGACTGGGCGTTCTTTGGAGCCGGGAAATTCACCTGGGCCCACTCCGAAAACTTGGTTGGCTGCCGGCCCACTACTTTGTTGGCGAGCGCGATTTGGTCGCGTGAATCGGAACCCAAGTACGTGTGCGCCTGGAAATAACCGAACATTTCCGCTATCTCGGCAGCCCCAGGAAAGAGACCCGCGAAGACTTCCTTTGGCACTTGATTGAAAGAGAAGTTGTGACCCTGTCGATTTAGCGCATCGATGATTTCATTGAAGCTCATGAAATCGCCGACTAGGGGCAGATACTCGCCATGGCCTGCCTGATCGGGGTGCGCGAATGCTTCGGCGACGATGTCGCCAAGTTCCGTAATGTCCCCCATATGAATGCTCCGCACTGTTGGATCAAGCGGGAGAGCCCAGCCCACGGATCCGTCAGTCTGTTTTTGCGGAGCAAGAACGCCGATAAGGTTCTGATAGTAGAAAGGCGCGATGACGAACGTATGATTCGCAAACCCGGCTTCTTTCACTATCCGATCAACCTTGGCCTTGCCCGTAAAGTGAGGAACGTGGAACTTACCGCCGCTAATTGCTTCCACGTTCGGCAGCGTGGACCAGACAAAGTGTTTGACACCGGCATTCTTGGCGGCGCGTACCGCAGCGGTTGCCTGCTCGACCTCGTCGGTACCTTCTTCCCACAAATTAGTGACTAGAAATACGCCGTGCGCCCCTTTAAACGCAGCCGCAAGGGTTTCGGGGCGATTCAAGTCCGCTTGGATGACTTCGTCGGCGAGTTCACGATGCTTGGCCGGATTGCGAGTCAGGGCGCGTACCTTGAATTGCTTGTTGGCTTGCAGTGCGCGTACTACCGCGCCTCCTTGTTGCCCCGTTGCGCCAACTACGGCGATGAGCTTCTTATTTGTGGGTTCCATATGCAGTGTGCCTCTCTTTCACTATCTCTTGATGCCGATTCTATTGATATAGATACATTCTTCTGGACATCGGTTATGCGAAATGTCAAAATAGTTTCGTCATGAGCAAGAACTCGCGAGACCCGGTTCACTGTTGGCTGGTACTGGGGAAGGCCTTTCACGCAGCTGCGAAATATCTTTATGCGGGACTTCGGGAGACGGGAATTGACGATACCGACTTCCGGATACTTGAAGCCCTCCTCAACAAAGGGCCTTTGCCGGTAAATACGATCGGCCCAAAGGTGCACCTTACGCCCGGCTCGATCAGCGTGGCCATCGACCGCCTCCTGAAAAGGGGCCTTGTAAGCAGGGTCGAGAGCACTGAAGACCGTCGCATCCGGATCGTATCGCTCACCCTAAAAGGCAAAGCATTGATCGCGCCGATTTTTCGCAAGCACGCAGCCGAAATCAGGAAAGTCTTTGCCGATGCGAGCCCGAAAGAATTGCGAACCCTGGAAACAATATTGAAAAAGATTGGGAACCGCGCCGAGAACCTCGGGACCGGAGTCAATCCAAGGTCTTAACCCAACTTTTACATGACGGCGTAGTACGCCGATCAATCTAATGAATGTTGTCTTGGAGAAGTCACGTAAATGCAGATTGGAATCGACAGTTTCGCAGCAGCTATTTCCGACCCTGCCACAGGTTTGACGCTCAGCCCCGTGGAGCGCATGCATCATCTGCTGGAAGAAATTGAACTCGCCGACCGGGTCGGCCTGGACGTCTTCGGCATTGGCGAACATCACCGCGCGGAGTTCCTCGATTCAGCTCCCGTTGTGATCCTCTCCGCTGCCGCCGCGCGCACGGAGAATATCCGTCTCACCAGCGCAGTCACCGTTCTCAGTGCCTCCGACCCCGTTCGCGTTTTTCAGGAGTTCGCGACTCTCGACCTCATCTCGCGGGGCCGCGCCGAAATTGTCGCCGGTCGCGGTTCCTTCATCGAGTCCTATCCTCTCTTCGGTTTGTGCCTTGAAGATTACGACTCACTCTTTGCGGAAAAACTCGATCTTCTTCTAAAAATCCGCGCGAGCACGCAAGTGCACTGGTCCGGCGAACACCGCCCAGCTCTTACCGGCCAGGCAATCTACCCTCGCCCGTTGCAGGATCCACTGCCTATATGGGTCGGTGTGGGCGGCACGCCCGAATCTTTCGTGCGTGCGGGAATGCTCGGACTTCCTCTCATGGTTGCCATAATCGGCGGGGAACCAAGACGTTTTCGCCCTCTCATTGACCTCTATCGCGAAGCCGGACGCCGAGCCGGTCATTCTCCCGAGCAACTCACCGTAGGTCTTCATTCCGTTGGCTTTCTTGCAGACACTACGGAAGAAGCGGCAAACGTATTCTTTCCCGGCTATGCACACACCTTTACTGAAATCGGCAAGGAACGCGGCTGGCCACCCGCCACACGCGCTCAATTCGACGCCCTGCGCGGACCCACCGGCGCACTGCTGATCGGAGACGCTGAGACGGTCGCGAAAAAGATCCTTTACGTGAATGAAGTTCTCGGCGGCATCTCCCGCATCACATTCCAAATGGGTGTCTCGACGCTCCCGCACCCCAAAATGCTGCACGCCATAGAAATCCTCGGCACCCAAGTGGCGCCCATTGTCCGAAGCGAGCTCGGCGTCACAGTTGTACGCGCCTGATGCGCGACTGTAAGCACATCATTGCCGTGACTCCAAGCTCTTCCTAGGATTTATTGTTTCAGCAGCGCGTCAATCCCCGCTTGTGCAATCGCTTCGTCAATTTCCGATTTCGCGCCGCTCGCTGCAATTCCGCCCAGAATTTGTCCGTCTACCAGGATCGGCAATCCGCCCTGATTCGGAAAAAACTCCGGCATGGCCATCGCTTCTACGTGCCCGCTTTTCACGGTGTCCGCCGCGTCTTTCGAAGGTGCACGGTAGAACGCTGCGTGCCGCGCCTTCTTCTGCGCGAATTGAATCGTGTTGATGGATGCAGCGTCCGCCTTTTCAAGAAACAGCAGGTTCCCGCTCTCGTCCACGACGCACAGCGTAACCTCCACGTTTCTTTTTTTCGCTTCGGTTTCTGCAGCAGTGATCATCGTTTTGATCGCCGCCAGATTCAAAATCTTCCTTGTTGGTAAATTCATGTTTGGAGCAGCTCCCGAAAAGTAAAAAACGACTGCAAAGAGGAAGGAAAACATGGCGGGATGCTAGCAAGTCCTGCTCGCCGCTTCCACTGCAAATGTGCCAAATTGGCTGGAAGTGCAATTTTCTCGCGCTGCCGCCCTCACCCAAAACGCAGCATTGCACCAGCGAACCATCTAAGACTATTCGTACCGCAGTGCGACCATGGGCACGACGCGCGTCGCATGCCGCGCGGGGATCAAACAAGCAACGCCGCCCACAAGCAGCAACAACGCGCACACCGCCAAAAGCGCGTATGCATCGGTAGGCTCAACTCCATAGAGCAGGCTTTTGAGAAATCGCGTGACGCCAAACGTTCCAACAACTCCAAATCCAATGCCGATGGCGACCAGCGTCAATCCTTGCGCCACCACAAGCCGCAACACATCCCTTTTTTGAGCGCCCAATGCCGTTCGCACCCCAATCTCTTTCGTGCGCCGCGCCACTTCGTACGACAGCAATCCATACAGGCCGATGCAGGCCAGAATCAGGGCAACCACACCGAACACGCTGGCGAGGTACGCGATCAATCTCTCGGTGAACAGCATTCGTTCGATCCGCTCATTCTGCGTATGCACGTCGAACATCGGTAAGTTACTGTCCAGATCGCTCAAAGCGCGCCGCACCGCCGGAACGAGTGCCTCTGCATTCGAAACGGTCCTCACCGCAAAAGAGACGCCGCCTTTTTTCACCGGAATATAAGCCGTAGGCTCCGGTTCTTTGCGCAAGTCGTCGTACTTCGTATCCCCAACCACACCCACGATTTCGTACAGCGTATCTTTCGGGCCATAACCGCCAAAATGCAAACCGAGTGGTTCGCGATTTTCGATAAATCTCTTGACGAAGGCGCGATTCACCATCGCCACTTCATGCGCCGAAGCCATATCGGCCGGAGTCAATGCACGGCCGGCCACAACAGGAATTCGCATCGCGCTGAAGAAATCGCTCCCGACGGCCAGCATCTGGATCTCAACCTCCGATTTGTCCGCGCGCCCCTCAATCTTCACGTCCGAAGTCCACAACCCGCCATTCAGCAGCACATCCGAAGAATAGCTGACGCCCATAACGCTCGGCAGGTGCGTCAACCGTCTTTGCAATTCGCCATAAAGGTTCTGAACCTCTGCTTCCTTGTAGGAGCCGGTCAGCGCGGGATCGATTCCGAACTGCAGCAAATTGCTCGTATCAAATCCGGGATTTATCCCCTTCAGGTTCGCGAGCGACCGCACCACCAGCCCCGCGCCCGCAAGCACAATCATCGAAAGTGCAACCTGCACGACAACGAGTGCTCCCCCAGGACCGACCCTGCGCCTCCCGCGTGCCACCGCGCTCGTCATGCTCGTCGCGTTTTCTTTAAGCACCGGAGCAAGGTTGGCCCGTGTGCCGCTTAACGCAGGCACAAGTCCAAACAGAATCCCTGTAACAGCGGCAACTCCTACCGTGAACAACAACACCGTCAAGTCTGGCGTCGCGTTTAGGGTTAACGCCGAATTGTGGTTCGCCACAACGAACGCAGCCAGCGCATTCGCACCCAGGAATGCAATGAAGATGCCGACAGCCGCTCCTGCGAACGAAAGCAAAAGACTTTCCGTCAAAAGCTGCCGCGCAATTCGAGCGCGCCCCGCGCCAAGAGAAAGCCGCACCGCGATCTCCTTGCGCCGCGTCTCCGCCCGGGAAAGCAGCAGCCCCGCGACGTTCGCGCAAGAAATCAATAGCAGGATCGCAACGGCGCCCATTAACAGAATCAGCGGCTCTTCCGCCCAGCTGCGCAATCCACTAAGACCCTTTTGAGCAGGCAGCAAGGCCAC
Source organism: Candidatus Sulfotelmatobacter sp. (assembly GCA_035567915.1). Taxonomy (GTDB): domain Bacteria; phylum Acidobacteriota; class Terriglobia; order Acidiferrales; family UBA7541; genus Acidiferrum. Next base: position 198,970 of record DATMPA010000038.1, read on the forward strand.
TTGCGGTTCGTCGGCCGTCTTCAGAAGTGACTCATGAACGATCTCATCGCGGAACAGTAGGCTTGTCGCGGTCTGCGCCTGCGTCGGCGAAATCCCAGGTGCAATACGTCCAACGACGGTCAGCCACCAGCGGTCGCTCTTGTTCAAGTTACCGCCACCCCAAGGAATCCGCAGCGCAGCCACTTGCGAAAGCGCTGCCCACAAGTCCTGAGACTTTCCCGGCGTCAGCCGTGTGAAACGCGGATCCGCCACGCCGACAATCGTAAAAGGAACTCCGTTGAGCTTGATCGTTTTTCCGATGACGGCTGCACTGCCTCCGTACGTGGTCTGCCAATATGCATAGGAAAGAACCGCAACGGCTTCTGCGCCAGGTTTTTCGTCATTGAGATCGAGTGTTCTGCCAGATGTGGCGCCTACGCCGAGCGTTTGAAAAAAATCGCCGGAAACAATTTCTCCGCTCACCATGCTTGCCGGCCCATTGCCACTCAAATCAAGTTGTGCCGGTCCCGCAAACGCCGCAATGCCGGAAAACACAGTCGAGTGTTCCCGGATCTCCTTCAGCATCGGATAAGAAAACGAACAGCTGCTTGCATAAGTCGTGGCCCAGTTCGTGGACCTGCAATCTCCATAGCTGCTGTGGCCGATGGATTGCGGACGGTTATGCGCCGACCAGCGCAGAACCATAAGTTGCTCGGGATTAGGAACGGGAATGGACTGCAGCATCACCGCATTCATCAAACTGAAGATGGCCGTATTCGCGCCGATTCCAAGCGCAAGCATAAGCACCACCACCGCGGTGAACCCGGGACCCTTCCGCAGCATCCGCACGCCGAAGCGCACATCCTGCCAGCACGCTTCCAGAAAAGATTCCCATCGGGCCGCGTGAACGATCTCCTTCGTGACGCCAAGGCTCCCTCGTTCCAGCCGCACCGCGCGAAGCGCGTCTTCGCGATTCATCCCCCGATTCATTTTTTCCTGCGCGGCCATCTCCAGGAAGCCGTTCAGCTCTTCCTCAAGCTCCCGGTTTTCCTGTTCTTTCCGGAACAGGGATCGCAGCCCGCTCGTGAGGTTGTGAAGCAGAGACATAGCCGCCCTTACGACGCCTCCAGAATTCTGGCAATCGCCGCCACTTGCTTGGTCCATTCTCGGGTCTCGGAATCGAGCCTCTTGCCGCCGCGTTCGGTCAAGGCGTAGTACTTTGCTCGCCTGCTATTCTCTGTGGTTTTCCATTCGCTTTTGATCATTCCAGCGCGTTGTAGCCGCTCGAAGGCGACAAATAAGGACCCTGCGTTAACGCGAAAGATGCCGTTGCTCATTTGCTCGATCCGTACCGAAACTCCATAACCATGCATGGGTTCCAGGGCCAGCGTTTTCAGAATGAGCATGTCCAGCGTGCCTTGGACGAGATCGCTCGGTTTATCAGCCATAAGCAACGCTCCTCCTGACATCCAAGAGGAGAATACCCTTCTTATCTTGATTGTCAAGAGGAGAGCTTGGAGGAATTTGTGCGCTGTGTCGACCCCTTCGGTTTTAAGCGTATGGGTTTTTCTTCAATGTGCAACCCGAGTCTCAACCTATCCAAACTTCCACAACATTACTTAACTATATTCCTCTGAAACAATTGAGCACGCGCCACAAAAGCGCCGTTCGACTCGTTTCTCCTGCGTGCTAAGCTTTTCGTCGCTACTCAGTCCCCATGTTCCGCAAAATTCTCATCGCCAATCGTGGCGAAATCGCCGTACGCATCATCCGCGCCTGCCGCGAACTCGGCATTAAATCCATCGCTGTTTTTAGCGACGTGGACCGCAACTCGTTGCATGTTCGGCTGGCCGACGAAGCTTATCCCATTGGTCCTGCGCCTTCACGCGAGAGTTATCTGTGCATTGACAAGCTAATGCATGTTGCCCGGCGCGCCGGTTGCGATGCGCTCCATCCCGGATATGGATTTCTCGCGGAGAATCCCGCGCTGCCTCGCGCCTGTTCCGATGCCGCGCTTACTTTCATTGGCCCCACCGCTGAAGCCATGGAAGCGCTTGGATCGAAAACAGCGGGCCGCTCGCTTGCACGTGGCGTGGACGTGCCGACAGTTCCTGGCACCAACGAGCCTATCGAGAATCCGGAAGAAGCCCGCGCGCTCGCGCAGCGAATGGGTTTTCCCGTTTTGCTGAAAGCCGTTGCGGGCGGTGGCGGAAAGGGAATGCGGCTCGTTTCCAACGATGAGGAGTTTCTTCCCGCGTTTCGCGACGCTTCCTCGGAAGCAATGAATGCGTTCGGGAATCCCAGCGTGTTCCTCGAAAAATATCTGGAGAAACCGCGGCACATTGAAGTTCAAATTCTTGCCGATTCTCATGGTCGCGTCGTTTCCCTCGGTGAGCGCGAATGTTCCGTGCAGCGCCGCCACCAAAAAGTGATCGAAGAAGCTCCTTCACCGATCATGACGCCGGAATTGCGTAAACGCATGGGCGATGCCGCAGTGCGCATTGCCCGCGCCGGTGGCTACGTCAACGCGGGCACCGTCGAGTTTTTGGTGGACACCCATTACAACTACTACTTTCTCGAAATGAATACGCGCTTGCAGGTCGAACATCCAGTTACAGAGCAGGTAACTGGTCTTGATCTAGTAAAATTGCAGATCGCCATCGCCGCCGGACACCGGCTTCCGTTTGCTTGGGAATCCATCACGCCGCGCGGACACGCAATGGAAGTCCGTCTCTACGCCGAAGATCCAGAAAATAACTTTTTTCCTTCACCCGGAAAAATTATTTCGCGCCGCGCGCCAAGCGGTCCTGGAATTCGCCTCGATGAAGGCGTTTATTCCGGTTGGATTGTTCCGATGGACTACGATCCGCTCCTCGCAAAATTAATTGCGTGGGGAAACAGCCGGGAAGAAACCATTGCGCGGTTGCGCAGAGCACTTGAAGAATATTCCGTCACGGGAATCAAGACGAATACGGCGCTGTTCCGCAGAATTCTTGCCGAGCCGGATTTTCTCCGCTCTGAAATTCACACGAAGTGGCTCGATGAACTGTTGAAGCGGCCGCACACGGCTCCCGATTCAAATTCGCGCTCGGCGGACGCCGCCGCAATCGCTGCGGCGCTCTGGCACGTTTCGCACGAATCTTCCACCGCGCCAAATGAGCCGGAAAAAGATTCGCGCTGGAAAATGGACGGCCGCAACCGCCAATTGGACCGCACACCATGAAGTACGAAGTCCACATCGGCGGAAAAACGCGAGTCGTGGAACTTGCGTGGAGTTCGGAGCGCTGGAGCGTTTCTCTCGACGGCGTAGCGCTTGACGCGGATGCCGTGGAAATTGCCACTAATACTTTTTCCATCCTGTTGGATGGTGAATCCTACGAAGTACGCGTGGCTCCATTGCCGGACGGTTCGCTTACACTGCACACGGGACTCGCGGAGTACGTGGCGGAAGTTGCGGACCCGCGTGGCTGGCGCGGACGGCGTCACGGCGCGCTGGAAGCCGAAGGCCGGCAACAGATTGCCGCGCCGATGCCCGGGAAAGTGGTTCGTTTACTCGTGCAAGCGGGCGACGCCGTGGAAGTTGGACAAGGATTGCTGGTTGTGGAAGCGATGAAAATGCAGAACGAGATTCGCTCGCCGAAGAACGGCCGCGTGGAAAAACTTTTTGCCAGCGAAGGTCAAGCAGTGAATGCTGGAGAGATTCTTGCCTGGGTTGACTGACTGAAAATAAAACCAAACTAAAAACTAATTTTGTGGGGTGGTCTGCTTCGCGGGGAAAGTCGTCTTTGCGGCTTCGGGAAGTTTTCCGGCGGCTTCAATGACCTGGCGCGCAAGATAGTTCGTCACTTTGGCTTCATCGCGCACCGTGGCAAGATAAGCGGCCTTCAGAAGCTGTTCTTTGCGATTACGCAGAGTATCGCGAATCGTCTGCTGGACCTGTGGATCGGTAATGCCACGCTGGCCAGGAGCTTCGCGTGCGACGAGCTTCAGAATGCGTATGCCGTCTTTCAATACGATGGGTTGACTAACTTCGCCCGCCTTTAGTCCCAGGACGGTCCTTTTCAGCATCGGATCCGATTGGTTGAGACTGGACTCGGGCACATAGCCGAGATCGCCACCAGTCGCGGCCGAATTCATGTCCTCGGAATAGTCCATCGCGAGCTGCGCGAAATCGGCTCCGCTGTTCAAGCGGTCCATGAGCATTTTTACCTTGCGGCTCACTTCCGCTTCATTGGTGGCGTCGTCATTCTTGCGATTGCGGATTACCGGTTCTTTACGCGGCGTGACAACGATCTGCGCAATGCGATACTGGGGCTCGGCGACATTGAATTGTTGTTTGTTTGAATTATAGAACTCCGCGACGTCCTGATCGCTGATGCTGATTTTCGCCACGACTTCGCGGTTCATCAATTTCGTGATGGATTGCTGGCGGCGCAGGTCGCTCTTGAGGTCGTCCACGGTAATGCCGCGGTCTTTGAGCTGGCGCTGGAATTCATCCTCGGTATACGGACTTTTCATTTCCGTGAACTTGTCTTCGACTTCACCATCGCTCGCGACGAGATTCAGTTTCTTCGCGCGCTCAAGCAGAATTTCGTTGTTGATCAGCTCATCGAGAATATTCAGCTTCAGCGAGAGTGATTCTTCCTGCGAAGGCTCCTGCCCCTCTGGACTCACCCGCGTGCGGTAATACTTGTCCACTTCATCGCGCTTGATGCTCGTGCCGTTTACGGTCGCCCACACATCGGGCGACGGCTGGGAGGTGTTGTTGCAGCCCGCGAAAGGGAATAGAAATACCGCGGCGAGAAAGACACTCGCCGTGCGAGACGAAACCAGCCGCGCTGTATTCGGGCGCATTAGGTTCAAAGGGATTAGCTCAAGCGGCTTTTTGTGCGCGAGCAGCCCCGGCCTTGATTACCTTGCCGGCGCGGATGCACGCAGTGCAAACGCGAAGATGCTTGTGAGCCCCGCCCACGACAGCGCGAACGCGCTTCAGGTTCGGGTTCCAGCGGCGGCGGCGGGTGTTATTGGCGTGGCTAACCACATTGCCGTATTGCGGCCCTTTGCCGCAAAGATCACACTTCAGTGCCATGTCAGTTCCTGCTGATAAAAGATTTTCGAAACGAGACTCCATATTGTAACAGACCAGGGAAGAAAGTGGCCAGCGGACTATCGCGAGGGAGGTCCCTCGGCTCCCGCTGGTCGCTTGGGACAGGTCCGCTCTCTGTTGCCCATTCCATCGACGCTGCTTTTGCCAAGACCGGTAACTCAACTCTTTTCTTTTCAATGAACTCCGCACTCTTTGCAAAAACACCGGGGGTGCGGCGGGCGGGGTCGCAGGAAAAACGTTTTAATCGCGGGGACCGCTTACGGTAGGCTTATTTGCCGAAAAGTGGTACAACGCAGGCAGGAGGGTGCCTCGGGTTTGCGTTGCAGTGTGAAGTGGCAATCGGGCGTTCGCCTGATTGCGAGAACCTATTTTATTGGGCATGGTTTTGCCAGGGACGAACGTGGCGATTCCGAGTTATCGTCGAGGAGAAAAAAGACGGTCGAGCAGGGTGACGCTCGCCGTACCCATCCGCGTGGACGGCGAGACAATATCCGGCGACAAGTTCATTGTGAGCACGATCACGCATATCTTGAGTGAATTCGGTTGCCTAATACAACTGGAAGAAGAAGTGATCATTGATCAGACGTTGGTGCTGATGAATGAACACACGCGGCAATCAGCACAGGCACGAATCGTTTCGACACGCCGCCATCGCAACGGGCATAAGTACGTTGGAGTGGAGTTTATTTCCAAGAGCGAAAATTTCTGGCGATTGACCTTTGTGAAGCCGGGAGCGAAGTCCTTGAAAAGGACGTACGGCTCAACGGACGTGTAGCTCAGCGCATTACCGTGGTAGCAAGAAACGCCTGGGCGAGATGATCTCCCCAGGCTTCTTTTATTTCGAGAGCGATGGCGTAAGGCAGGTATTCATCGGCGGCGCGAAGCTCGTCTTCCGGCAAGCGAATGCGGTTCAATTTGTCCTGTTCCACTCTTTCCAGAAAGGCGCGAAAGCCTTCAATAGAGTCGAGCATTTTTCTGCCTTGCAGTGAGACACGACGCAACGCGGGCGCAAAAATCAGGTGAGCAGCGACGAGACCAGCAAGTGTCAGGGAATACGCCAACGAGACTTTTGTCGAGATGTGATACACGATCCAGCCGCATACAGATAGGAACATGCTGAGGGCGAGCGTGCCCGCCAAAGCCATGCCATAGCCGGTTTTCGCCCGCGAAGCACCACGCCAAGCGGCAAAAAGGCTCACGCGCGCGATGAACCCGACCGTCATGGTGACAAATAGAAACCACCAGGAAAGAAAAAGCAGGCCGGATGTGTCCTTCCCACGAGCGGCGAATGCTATGACAAAAAGGCAAAGGAAGGTGGCAAAGAGCGCAAGGATGATCCAGCCCGCGTTTCGCGTGAAATACTTTCCTTCCATTTGTTTGACAAGCTCTTTTTGAATGGCCGCGACATAAACGCTCAAGAGAGGGCCTTTTGTTGGGTCGAGAAGAACTTCCGGGCCGTCAGAGAACAAAATTCGCAGAACTTGTTTTTCTTCCGGCGCGAGGGAAGAGGGATCCGACGGAGGATTTTTTTCACGGCGGACGAGATATTTTGGCGCCTGTGGTTCAACGCAAACGAATCCGCGGTGAGAGAGCTGTGCAAGAACGGCAGCAAACGAGCGGCCATCGGAACCTGTCGTGACAAGGTAACGCACGGCGGCGGGAGATGTCGCGTCCGGCGGACCGTACTGCGGAACGAACGTGCCGGGTTTGGGATCCTGTCCAACGGCGAGCCAAACGGTCGCGTAGTAGACAAAGAGCGCGAGAGGGAAGAGAAGCATCCACCCGTTTGGATCGTGGCCCGTGAGAAGCGCGTCCATACCTACAATTTTCGCAGGCTGAGGCGTTCCTTTACCGGAGCGTGCTGCGAAGGTAAGTAACAACTTGGAACGGCGCGCGGCCTACTGGTCGTGGGACATGTTGGGCATGTCCTTCATGTCGTGCATATGGTGCTCGGGGGTTTTTGAGGCGTGGCGGAGCGGGGCGAGTGCGGCGTCGTTTGCAGGAACAAAATAACCGACGACGATGCCCATCGCTCCCTGACGGAGCGGCTTTCCGGTGGTGTTGTCGTAGGCTGCGGTGATTTTCAATTGATCGCCGGCCGCGAGAGGTTGCCCCCCCACTGCGTAGAACGTCACAACGGGCATGTATTGCAGATGACCTTTGTCGTTTGTTTTCGCTTTTAGCGTGGCGATTGTTTCTTTGTGCGTTGTATTTTCGAGAACGATCTGTTGCGCGTAGTCGTGCATGTGGCCGCCGACACCGAGAAGCACGCCGTCATATTTCACGCCCACGGTGCCGGATTTTTCGCTGGGCCCGACAGGCAGGTCATACCCGGAATTTCCACAGGAGCCGACGTCCATCCACGCCGGATAGAAATTTTTCACGGGCGCGGGGGAAGCGTCATCCAGATAACGAATTTCGATTTGGAGAAATGCCTTGTCGTACGAACCGGGCGTCGGATTGTGAACCATGGTTTCGACGCGGATGCGATCATCTTTTTGCGCGCGATAGCCGTAGCCGGGGATTTGCGCCCAGTCGGTGAGTTCGCCACCGGCGCCGAAGATGTGCTCTTCCTTGTTGGGGCAGAGAAAATCCGAGCGATTTTCATTCCAGAAGGCGACGTGATGCAGCACCGTCCCCGGCACAGGATTGCCCGAAGCATCAACGAGGTGTGGATGATAAGAAAGCAGCCAGCCAGTTAAAGAGATTGTCCAAACAAGATCCGCGGGCTGCGGCATTTTCATGTGCGAAGTGTTTGCGGGAAGGTTCATTGGGCCGATGCGGAGTGTAATCGTGTGCGTGGCCGTATCGAGTTTTTGGTCAAGCGCAACGCCCGGCATTACAAGATGATGCATGCCGCCCTGCATGAAGCCGCCGTTTTGCTCCATGGCGCGGCGCATGTGACTTTGCTGCTGCGGGGTGGTTGTGGGGTCTTGTTGAGCAAACGTAGAGGAAGAATACGCGGCAAGAAGTGAAATCAGGAAAAATGGACGGGCCTTCATGGAACTCCTCAAAAGCAGAGGCGAATACCGGGCAAATTTCATCATACGCCAAAGAAAGAAGGCTAGAAATGGGACTGGTTTCGTCAATTAGACCGAGCATGTGTATCAAAAATGGCCCGCACACAAAAATTAAGGGACAACACGGCGTCCTTTCGCAGTTTTCGAATGGCGGCAAATGCTCTAAAATAGTGATTACTGTGGGCGTGTAGCTCAGCTGGGAGAGCGCGTGCTTTGCAAGCATGAGGTCGCAGGTTCGATCCCTGTCACGTCCACCAACTTCCACAAAACCGAGAAGATTCAAGAACGATAGAGTTGACGGGATTAAGCCGGGAACGCGGGCATCCACGACTGTTCAGTGGACGCCCTTCGTCTCGTGCTGATTTCGAATTGGCTGGGAGTCGCAGACGCTGCGCCGTTACGCCATCCGTTCCGCATGAACTTCAACCGGGACGCCGCGAGTCAGCGAATCATAGACCGGAGAAAAGTTGGGGCCGAGCGAACTGAGCTCGAGAAACTGTTCGTTGGTCGCGTTGGTGGCCTTGATGCGCAGCGTGACGCGAATGCCCTGATATCCCTTTCTGATTTGCGGGGCGAGGCCGAGAAATCCGCGCAGATCGAGGTTGCCTTCGAGAAGGGATTCCACCTGATCAATGGCAATGCCGCGCGCCGCGGCGTGATACACCATCGATGTGGTGACGCAAGATGCCAGAGCATGGAGCAAGTGCTCGACCGGATTTGCGCCGTTGTCTGTGCCGAGGAGAATGTCCGGTTCATCGGCGGCCAGGACAAATTTCGTTTTGTGCTTGAACAATTTTCCACCGGCTGTAAAGGGCCGAACTTCGGATAGATTTTCGCCTGCATTAACCCAGCGGTTCTGAATGCGAAAATGAAAGCTGCCGAGTTCCGGTGATGCCTTGACGGCCTCGACGGTCTCCTGCATCCGTGCTATGTCCACGCCATTTGTAACTATTGCGATGCTATTTTGCATGCTTGAATCCTCTCCTCACTTTTTTTTAGTATGGAACTCGCGTTCCTCTTCAATAAGAAAAAAAGCAAGCTGATGGCCAGTTCTGTTGTTCCGTTAGTTGTTTCGATTCAATCAGTTGGCTGGGAGACGAGCTGGCAAATCTTCATGATTCTTCGCGACTCACGATTTTTCGTGAGTGAAACTCACGAGCGCGGCCTCTCAGTTTCCGCCACGCGGAGTTTTTTGTGCGTACTCTCGAATCTCTTTTTTGCAATTGCGCAAGACTTCTTCCGTGTTTCGCGCGGAGCGGCCGTCCCACGAATCGTCGTCCTCAGGAATTCTTCCGATGATGTGGCCAAGTTCGTGAAGCAAAGTGGTTATTTGTGCTTCAGCCGTGTTGCCTCGAAACGAAGCTATGGTCAGCACTCGATAGCCTTCGAACTGAACAGGTACGCCTCCCGGATCCAACACGACGACTTGCGAGCTTAAGTTAAAAAATGATCCGTGGGAATTTAGTCGAACGGTCGAATTTCGGCCGGTCGATTCGTACGTCTGGGCGACCCAAGGTTGCTTGTAAAGCTCCTCCCCGCGGGTATCCGTTGCGCGAAAAACGTAGGAAAGGCTGTCCCTTTCGATTTGGTAGTGAACCGATTCGAAAACCTCCGCGGCATCCCCATCGGCTTCGCGAAACCAGGCAGAACACGCGTTATCCGATTGCAGAATCGCAAGGGTTTGTTCCCGGGCCCGTTGCAACACGGCCTCGTGTTTGTCTGATGCGGTCAACTTCGAGCGAACTCGGCCATTTTTCTTCGACGAGCCTTGCGAATTGGCGGGGCACGGAGCAAACATCGCGCTCACAATCGCGCCGACGATCATCACTTGTAATTTTCGCGCAAGAGACATGAAATCCTCCTGCGCGTACAAAATGCAAAAGCAATACCAATCGCAGCAACGATTAAGTTGATTTCTTTGAAGGAGATGGTGCATGTTTCGTTCTGCAGATAACTATCGAGTTCTCGCTACTCTCGATTATTCGTTGTTCTGCCTGCGGCCTAGCCTTGTGCGAAGACTATTTAGGACGTTGAATTCCCAGCGCCTTTATTCTCGAGGAGAGAGTTGAGGGTGGAACGCCAAGCTTCTGCGCTGCGCCTTGCCGACCGGCCACTTTCCAGTTTGTTTCTTCCAGCGCGCGAATGAGAGTTGCCTTCTCCATTTCTCGCAAATCACGCTTGGTTTTGACCGTGGAACCGACATTCACATTCTTGCGTCCGTGATCGGGTTGAAGATTATGCAGCGGGAGAACGTCGCGGAGGTTCAAGCGTCCATCGCGAGCGATAATCACCGCGCGTTCAATCACGTTTTCCAACTCACGCACGTTGCCGGGCCAGTGATAGGAGCGCAGCCGCCTTAGACAATCCGCGGTTAGTTCAAGAGGAGCTTTCCCCATTTTCTTGCAGTTGTGCTTGAGAAGATGTTCCGCCAGCAGTTCAACGTCCCCTCCGCGATCGCGCAGCGGCGGAACGGAAACCGGGAAAACGTGCAGCCTATAAAACAAATCCTCGCGAAAACGACTTGCTGCGACTTCAGCGGAAAGATCACGATTTGTCGCGGCAATTACGCGGACGTCCACTTTGCGTGTTTGCGAACTGCCCACGGGCTCGAATTCACCTTCCTGAAGTACTCGAAGCAGTTTTGGCTGCATTTCGAGGGGCAACTCGCCGACTTCATCCAGAAAAATTGTTCCGCCGTTGGCCAGCTCGAATCTTCCCGAGCGGCGCATTGCAGCGCCGGTAAACGCGCCCTTTTCGTGGCCGAAGAACTCGCTTTCGCACAAAGCTGCGGGTATTGCGGCACAGTTCACGCGAATGAACGGCTTCGCTGAACGATTGCTCGCCTGGTGAATCGCCCGCGCGACAAGTTCCTTGCCTGTTCCCGTTTCTCCCGAGACAAAAACCGTCGCCGGAGTCGGCGCAACTTGATGGATGGCTGTGATGAGCTCGCGAATAGGCGGGCTGTTGCCAAGAATTTCGCCGCCATACTGTTGGTCGCTGATTTCGCTCCACAAATAAGCGGTTTCTTCCTGCAATTCCCGAAGCCGGCTCTCTGCAGCCAATTGATCCTGGACGTTGCGCAAAATTAGGCTGAATCGTCGGTGGCCCTGCACATTAAATTTCGAAACGCTTGCTTCCGCAGCAAAGCACGAACCGTCCGAACGCAAGGCATCAAATCCACCGGGCACCCATGCAAACGGTTGGCTCTCGGAATCCAGCTCCCGCACCACAACCGATAATTTTTGCGCGCTCGCTGGACTGAGTAGTTCCGTCATATTGCGATTGGAGAGGGACTTGCCAGGCAGTGCGAACAATGCCGCAGCCGAGCCGTTGGCCCGTTGGATGTGAAATTCCTCGTCCAATTCGAGGATTGCGTCCATGGCGCTGTCAAAGAGTCCGGAAAAACGCTGCTCGCTCTCGCGAATTTTGGATTCTGCCCGAATCCGGTTCAGTTCTGCCGCCGCACGCGCCGCGAATATTCGAAACGCCGACTCGAGATCCGACTGCAGCTTCATCGGTTTGGTGTCCAATGCCGAGAAATGCCCCATGACCGTGCCATCTGTTCTAAGCAAGGGCATGCCCGCGTAGCTTACGGCGTTAAGAGTGACGAGGTCCGCGTCATTCGGAAAGAGTTCTATGACTCGTTCCGGATAGTGCACGAGACGCGCTTCTTCGACCACAATCGCGCAGGGTGTCCCGTCAATCTTATATTCATATTCCTTTATGTACTCGCCATTCATCCAGAAGGCGATCGAGCGCAGAACTCTTTTTTCCGGCAAATATTCCGTCACCCAAACACCAGCCACGTCCAATGCGAACGCGGCTGAGCGCACTAGTGCCTGTAAAAATTCCTGGCCAGTCTGCGAAGAGGTACCTTCGAGAAGGTGGCGAAGTAAGGTTCCTGGCTGAGTCTGCACGGCTACGCTGCTCATATGTACTTTATTTGACGCGGTTCAACGGGAGTGGTGAGACTTATGTTATCAGCGTTTCAAGCCAAATTGGCATGTTCATTTCGATGATTCAATCCGTTTGCTTGCGATTGGCTGTTACAAGAGCAGCGCTTGAGCCGCACGCGTCCGCGACGGCAATGCGCTACGGGATTCCTTCAACAATTCGAACGGTGCGGGGAAATTTGAATATACTTACGCCGCTGGAACGGAGCCGCTTTGCCGTTCGCTAGGGCAGAGATTAAAGAGCAGAATTCAAGGACAACCATGGCTAGCAACACAAGAAAACTCACAATGGGCGTGATCGTCGGCAACCGGGGATTTTTCCCGGACCATCTTGCCAAGAGCGGCCGCGAGGAAATCCTTGCCGCGCTCGCAAAAGCGGGCATCACAGCCATCGCGCTGGATGAACAAGCCAGCAAGTACGGGGCCGTCGAAACGCATGAAGAAGCAAAGCGCTGCGCGGAACTTTTCCGAAAAAACGCAGACTCAATTGAAGGGGTTATCGTTACGCTTCCGAATTTTGGTGACGAGCGCGCCATTGCGGACACGTTGCGTCTAGCACGATTGAACGTTCCCGTTCTGGTGCAGGCAACGCCCGATACTCCGGGTAAGATGCTTATCACGCATCGCCGCGATAGCTTCTGCGGAAAGATGTCTGCCTGCAACAATTTGAAGCAGTACGGCCTTCCATACTCGCTCACAACACTCCATACCGTAGCGCCGGATTCCCTTGAATTTCAAAAGGATCTCGAATGGTTTTCCGCGGTCTGCCGCGTCGTGCGTGGGTGCCGCAATTTGCGCATCGGTGCTCTCGGGGCTCGTCCCACCGCGTTCAACACCGTCCGCTACAGCGAGAAGCTTCTCGAAGCGAGCGGCATTTCGGTGGAAACGCTCGATCTTTCCGAAGTCCTTGGACGCATCGGCCGAATGAAAGATTCGGACGACGCCGTCGCCACAAAACTTGCCGCGATTCAGAAATATGTTTCGACCAGCGGAGTTCCACAGGCCGCGCTCATCAAAATGGCCAAGCTCTCCGCGGTGGTCGAAGACTGGATGAAGCAAACGGATCTCGCCGTAAGCGCCGTGCAGTGCTGGACTTCACTCGAGGAAAATCTCGGTGTTGTTCCTTGCACGATGATGAGCATGATGAGCGACAGCTTGCTTTCCAGCGCATGTGAAGTCGACGTTTGCGGCGTTCTGAGCATGCACATGCTGCAGCTTGCCAGCGGAACGCCAAGCGCGCTGCTCGACTGGAACAATAACTACGGCGACGATCCCAACAAGGCCGTCTGTTTCCACTGCAGCAATTTGCCGAAACATTTCTTCCGCGACGTGAGAATGGATTTCCAGGAAATCATTGCGGGCACCGTAGGCAAAGAAAATACATTCGGTACTTGCGTTGGGCGCGTGAAAAGCGGCCCGATGTCTTTCGCACGCTTTACAACCGTGGACAGTGAAGGCGAGATACGCGGTTACGTCGGCCAAGGGAAGTTCACGGACGATCCGATGGAAACGTTCGGTGGCGCGGGCGTCGTGGAAATTCCGGAGATGCAAAAACTGCTGCGCTACATCTGCGAAAACGGATTCGAGCATCACGTGGCCGCGAATTTCTCCACGGTTGCCGCCGCGCTTCACGAAGCGGCCACACGTTATTTCGGCTGGCCGACCTATCGGCACGCGAGCTGAACGGGACTTCCATGGCTATTGTCGCCGGCGTCGATTTTGGAACTCTCAGTGTCCGCGTTTCGCTCACCGATACGGAACGCGGGAAAATTGCGTCCGGCATTTCGGAATATCCGCTGCACCGCAGTAAGAATGACCCTGATCGTGCCACGCAGAGCCATGCCGACCACATGCGCGCGCTCGCCGATGCCATGCAGAAAGCATTGGTCACCGCGAAAATATCCGGCAAGAAAGTTGCCGCGATCGCTCTCGATACCACCGGTTCCAGCGTTGTCCCCGTGGACGAATTCATGGAGCCGCTGGACGAATACTATCTTTGGTGCGACCACCGTTCGTGGCGCGAAGCCGCGCTTATCACGGAGACAGCGCGCCGAGGGAAAGAGCCCGCGATCGACTGGTGCGGTGGCACCTATTCCTCGGAGTGGGGATTTTCCAAGCTGCTTCACTGGTTGCGTCACAATCCGGAGAAGCGTTCGCGGTTTGCTTCCGCGTTCGAGCATTGCGACATGGTGGCTGCGGTTTTGTGCGGCGTGAAAAATCCCTCCGAAGCCGCGCGGTCCATCTGCGCGATGGGCCACAAGTGGATGTGGAACGAATCGCTCGGCGGCTTGCCCTCGGAAGAATTTCTCGCCGCTGCAGATCCTTTGCTCAGGGGCGTTCGTCAAAAGCTTTCTGGCCACTACGCGACCAGCGAAAAAATCGCCGGAACCCTTTCCGAAGAGTGGGCGAAAAAACTAGGCCTTGAGCCCGGCATTCCCATTCCAGTAGGCGCATTTGACGCGCATTGGGACGCTATCGGGGCGGGAGCAAAGCCGGGAGACGTCGTCAATGTCGTCGGCACATCCACTTGCATTATTGCCATGAGCGATGACGTGCGGCTGATCCCGGGTCTTTGCGGCGTCGTGCCCGGCTCCGTTCATCCAAAGAAGACAGGGCTGGAAGCAGGGCTCTCGGCAACGGGGGACATTTTTGAAGCGATTGCGCGCCGCGCACAGTCTTCTGTCGTAGAACTCTCGAAAGGTCTGGAAACTTTCCGTGCGGGACAAACAGGGCTGCTGCGAATGAGCTGGGACAACGGCGACCGCACGATCCTCGTGAACCCAGACCTGGGCGGAGTCGCACTCGGCTGGAACCTGACCCATTCTGCGCAAGACGAACTCTTTGCCGCAATCGAAGGCACAGCGTTTCACACGCGGGTGGTGTTGGATCGTCTGGCGGAATATGGAGTGCCGATCCGGCGCGTCATCAACGCAGGCGGCATCCCGCAAAAAAATGACGTCCTCAATCGTGTGTACGCCAACGTCCTGAACAAGCCGGTGCTTGTTCCCGCGAGCGACGTTACGAGTCTTGGCTCTTCCATTTTTGCCGGGCTAGCCGCGGGTGCATTCCGCAGCGTCGAGGAAGCGCAGACTGCATTGTGCCCACAATATCGCGTTATCGAGCCGGACGCGGGAGAAGCGGAGCGCTACGAGGAGCTCTACGCGCTTTACCGTAAACTTTATTTCAGTTTCGGCAAGCCGGATTCCGCCGCAGCCTCTTTCGGCGATGTATTGCCGAAATTGCGCACCGCTGCCGCAGTGGTGAGAGGTTCTTCATGATGCTTGCTTTGTTGAGAGAAGAAGTTCTCCAGGCAAATCTGGAATTGGTCCGGCGCGGCCTCGTGCTCTATACATTCGGGAACGCGAGCGGAATTGATCGCGCGCAAGGACTCGTCGTAATCAAGCCAAGTGGCGTGCCGTATGAAACGATGCAAGCGTCGGACCTGGTTGTAACCGACCTTTCCGGGAAAGTCGTGGAAGGAACGCTTCTTCCTTCCTCCGATTTGCCGACGCACCTTGTTTTGTATCGCGCATTTTCAGAAATCGGCGGAGTCGCACACACACATTCGAGGAATGCGACGTCCTGGGCGCAGGCCGGAAGAGAAATCCCATGCTTCGGGACGACACATGCCGATTATTTTCACGGGCCGGTGCCGTGCACAAAGCCGCTCTCGCCAAAAGAAATTCGCGCTGATTACGAAGAAAACACCGGACTCGCTATCCTGAGGCGCTTTCGCAAGTTGGAACCCCTGAAATTTCCGGCGGTATTGATAGCGGGGCACGCGCCGTTCTGCTGGGGCAAGTCGGCGAGCGAGGCCGCGCACCATGCCGTTGTTCTGGAAGAAATTGCAACCATGGCTTCGCAAACGCTGGCTGCGAATCCCAAAGCCCGCCCGATTTCCCAGCACCTGCACGACAAACATTTTCTCCGCAAGCACGGCGCCGCAGCCTACTACGGGCAAAAGAAGAAGTAACAGGTTTCCATCAATCAGTTTTGTTAACTTCGAGTCCTGAAGGGTATTTCAAGCGACCTTGTCAAGCGTTTGCTTGCGATGCTTGGAGTCTCAAAGAAGCTCCGCTGGCCGGACCAATTTCGCAAAACTTAAAGATGCTTGACATCAAAAAAATTCATCGTCTATACTCCGAACAAAGTGCTAGTTAACCGATTTAGTTGAGGGTGTAAGGGCATTCGAGACGTTTTCGAGGGTGGAGGATTGGGGTTATGAACAAGGGGACTGCCGAAGTCCCTCAAGCGGAGCCTTCCGCAGTGTTTTTTTCAAAATCCATTGTCCTGGTTTGAACGCATCCAACAGCTGAAGCGATTGGCCGCCCGGCCCTGAATGAGCGCAGTTGAATCTTGCCGCAAGCGGAGAGGTGTACTCGAATCTCGTCAAGAAGGCTGTCTGTTTTTTCTTCTCGATGTTCGCCCGAAAGTGAAACGATTCAATCGAAACGGGCATCACATTTGCGTAACCCCGGGAAGTAAATCGATTAAGGATGTAGTTTGCAAGTGTTCGTTGTAGGAGAGGGAAGAGACCATGAAGTGGAAATATCTTGTTGCGTTACTTTCGTTGTTTGCTGTTTCCGCGTTTTGTTCAATTTCAACCTTTGCTCAGTATCGCGCAGGAATTAAAGGTGTAGTTGTCGATCCGCAGGACGCTGCAGTTTCCGGTGCTACCGTTACGTTGACATCAAAAGATACGAATATCTCAAAGACAGCAACAACCGACTCCGATGGTGTCTATAATTTTCTTAGCCTGGCTCCTGGCCATTACTCGATCAACGTTGAAGCAGCCGGATTCAAAAAGAGGATACTTGAAGACGTGGTGGTGGCGGCAGAGCAGACACAGGGCGTAAATATTTCCCTGGAGTTGGGTGAGGTAGCCCAAACCGTGACAGTGAGCGGTGAAGTTGCGCCGGCGATCGACACAGAGACCGGCAACATCAGCGGAACGCTAAATAGCAAGCAGATTCAGAATTTGCCTTCTTTCGGCCGTGATCCTTTTCAATTGTTGCGTTTGGCACCTGGAGTCTTTGGAGACGGCGCACATGATGCAGGTGGCGGCTCAGCGAATACTCCTGGCAGCCAGGGGCCCGGTGGAACCTCATCCACCAGTACAATCTTCTCAACTGAAAACCAGGTGCAGGTAAACGCCAACGGTCAGCGGAACACAGCAAACAGTTTCCAGGTCGACGGTGTGTCAGTGAACAGCTTGGATTGGGGCGGCGCCGCGACCATCACACCGAACGAGGAGTCCATCAAGGAAGTCCGTGTCACTGCGAACTCGTACGACGCGCAGTTTGGCCGCACCAGCGGCGCACAGATTGAAGTGGTATCGCAAAATGGAACCAACGAATACCACGGCAGCCTCTTCATCAAGATCGACCGCCCTGGGTTGAATGCCTTCCAGCGCAATTTCGGCTTGGGATCCGGTGCCGTCCAGCGTGCCACCGACCGCTTCAATCAATACGGCGGGAGTGTCGGCGGTCCTATTATCAAGAATCGCTTGTTTGCTTTCTTCTCCTACGAAACGCTTAGAAACAACTCCGTATCCACAAATAACACTTGGGCTGAGACGCCGCAATTTCTGACGCAAGGTGCGGCCGGTAGCATTGCCAACACGTTATTGTCCTTTCCTGGGGAAGGCACCTCTTTTAGCACCATTGTCCCCCGGACTTGTGCGAGTGCTGGCTTCAACGCCGCCAATTGTCAAGAGGTTGGAACCGGCGGTTCCCAGGGCCTCGACATTGGTTCGCCGATAAAGGGTGCGGCCCTAGGCACTCACGATTCGACCTTTGGTACAGCGGCCACCCCATTTGGGGTCGGTGGCGGCCTCGACGGTATTCCGGACATCGCCTTTGTGCAAACCACAAATCCGAATGAGAATACGGCAACTCAATACAACGGCCGCCTGGATTTCCAAGCGACTCGCAGCGATCTATTCACTTTCAGCGTGTATCGCGTGCCCAATGACGCCACCTTCTTTAACGGGAACGCGCGCGCAGCAAATCTTTGGCACTCGAACCGTACGAATGAGGCTGCAGCTCTCCTTTGGCAGCACACGTTCGGATCGACTCTAATCAATGAGGCGCGCTTCAACGTGTCCCGCTGGTACTTCGACGAGCTGGCAAGTAACCCTCAGCAGCCCTTTGGGCTGCCACAGGATGTACTGAATAACTCCCTCGGCAACATCGGAGGTTTTACTTTTATCTTTGGCGCCAATGGGCCAGGTATTTTTTATAAGACCTCGTACAACTTTCGCGACTACGTAACCAAGGTTGTCGGCCGCCAAACTCTGAAGATCGGATTCGACTTCTACAAGGACCAGAACACGGACGTGAGCGCCGGCGGCGCACTGCCTCAATACTTTTTTAACAATTTCTGGGATTTCGCCAATGATGCGCCGATCCAGGAGAACGCAACCTTCAATCCTTTGACCGGTGACCTGACGCAAACCAGGCACTACATTCGTTCCAACAGCTATGACGTTTTCCTTCAGGACGATTGGAAGCTGAAGCCCAATCTCACTGTTAATCTTGGCATACGGTGGGAGTACTTCGGCCCGATTCACGAAAAGTTCGGGAACCTCGACGTTGCCGTGCTGGGCCAGGGCGACAACGCGCTCACGGACGCATCCGTGCGTGTGGGCGGGAATCTGTACGACGCCAGTTACCATAACATCGGGCCCCAAATTGGTTTTGCCTGGAGCCCCAATAAGCTTCCGTTGCTGAACAAGGATATGAATAGTCGCCTTGTCATCCGCGGCGGATTTGGAATCGGCTACAGCCGTGGAGAACAGGCCATCTTATTGAATGGGCGCAACAACCCGCCGCTGGTCGCCGGCGACAATCTATTTGGCACGAACATTCTGTACGCAGCTTCGAGCGATCCGCACAACTTTAACGGGTACCCATCCAATCCGAATACCATCGTAACTTTTGGTCCCAATAATCTTCCCGCGAGCGGCGCGCCGGTAAGTCTGACCGGCTTTGATGCCGATTTGCCTACGCCTGTTACCTATCGCTATTCCCTTGGAACTCAGTACGATCTAGGTCACGATTGGGTATTGTCAGTGGGATACCAGGGCAGCTTGAGCCGGCATTACACGCGCAACCAGAATCTTAATCTAGTCTTTTTTCAAAACCTCAACCCACAGATTCAAAATTTCAATCGCTTCACCAATGATTCCAATGGCTCTTACAACGCTCTGCTGACGGAGCTGCAGCATAGGTTTTCGCACACCTTCGAAATTGATGCTCAATACACGTTCGCCAAGGCGGAAGACAACTATTCCGGAGATTTCCACGGAGATTTCGACCCGGGCGCGAATCCATTCGACCGCCATGCCGAATTTGGCCCTGCTGATTACGACGTGAGGCACAGCTTGAAACTCTACGGAATCTGGACGCCGCGTATCTTCCGAGGCGACAATAATTGGAAAGAGAAAATTCTTGGCGGCTGGACTGTGACAGGAATTTTGAATGCGCACACGGGGTTCCCGTGGACTCCTTTCTATAACGTCCAAATACAGGGTGTGCCGAACGCCTGCAGCTTGGTCTATGTGAATAGCAACTTTTGCACGGTGCGGCCAGCCTCTTTCCTTGGCGGCGCAGGTTCTGATTTCAGCAACGCAGGGTTTGAACCGACTAGCACCAATTTTCCCAACGTCTCTACTTCCTACTTCACCCCACCAGACCTTGGTTCGGGGAACGGCATCCCTCCCACGGGTTTGGGTCGCAATTCCTTCCGTGGACCGCGCTACTCATCTGTTGACGCAACACTTGGCAAGGCTTTCGGATTGCCGCGCCTACCCATTCTGGGCGAGAACGCAAAACTCGATTTGCGCGCCAACTTTTACAATCTGTTCAATCAGCTGAACCTCACTCCGCTTGGCCCTCAATCCATCGGCACCATCCTTGTGACACCTGCGAGCGGAGGCAATCCTGCTTCGCAAACGGTGGGTTCACCAAACGGCACGTTCGCGCAAGGGACCAACGCACTTGGGGGTCGTGTCATCGAGTTGCAAGCGCGGTTTAGCTTTTAGCTCGAGAGGACTAATTCACTTAGGACGGAAGGCTTTGTGCCACCCCGGAAGCTGTCAACCTGTGCGACAAGTGATTGTCCCGGGTTGACAGCTTTTTTTTTCACGGGGAGCTATGCTGCGTGGAATCCGACTTTGCGCATAGCAGCTTGCGCTTCCGGGTTTTTCATAAAGGTATTCCAAACGAACTGCGTGCGCCGGTTTTCCGCCATCAGAACAGAAATTCCGAGATCGATCCCGAGGACATCGCTGTCGTACCAGCCTGTCAGTGGATTGAAAGCGTCCACGTAGCCGTAACGCTGCCACGCTTGCGGATAGTGGCCGCGAATCCAGCGCAGCACGTGAATCGTTTCCGGAAAATCAAAGGGCAGGGAGCCTGCCGTAGCGCAAGGCACGATGCTGCCGTCCACTGGCCCAATCGGCCCGCCTTGTGCCGATGGCCCCCCCCACGCGGTATAGCCACCTTTGTAGTCGGATGCCGTGATACCCCAAAGGTCCGAGCTGTAATCCGGAAATTGTTTCGAAAGCGAAATACAGAACAAGCGATGAGCCCGCGTCGCTGTCACCGAATTTTGAGAATAGTTTGCGAATGCATCCTTTTTGTCCCGGAAGTCAAACCACGCGTGTGAATACTGATGGACAAAAAGCGGGTCCGAAGCAGAAATATAAGAAAGTCCCTTGTATTGAATCACGGGCCGTGTCCACGCGGCCCAACTGGAGGCGGGAATCGCAAACGAGGGGTTAGGCGCGCCGATCGCAAGCAGATAAAGCATCATCAACTCGCAGTAATGGTCCCAACGCGCAGCCAAAAATCCCTTTTCCGGGTTCCAGCCCATGGAAAGAGTTGAGCCGCCGTTCAGCATCCAATTGAAGTTCACGTTGCCGTAGATTTGCGTGGCGAGATTCTGGATGGCCGCATCGGCAAAATATTGCCGGCAAGACAGCACACCGCAGAGCAAAATGGCAGTGTCGATCGAAGACACTTCGGAACTAAACGCCCGGGCACCTGTAGCCGTATCCACGAAATGGTAAAAGAAGCCGTTTTTGCCCATTGGCTGCATGGTGTTCGCCAGAAAATTCAGCGTGGCTTGGACGCGGCTGACGATGGCCGAATGAGGTTGATAGCCTCGCTGATCGCCAATGCAGAGCGCGGTGAGTCCAAATCCCGTCGCCGCAATACTGGAAATGGTCCGTGAATCGTTTCCCGCCGCCAATGCCCGATCTTTGACCTGACCCGTTGCTGAATCCGCTTGCTCCCAGAAAAACAGAAAACCAGCTTTCTCGATTTCCTCAAGAAGCTGGTCGTCTGTCCCGGTGTAGCCATCACCGGTCTGCACCGGCGGAGTAGACGAGCCTCCTCCGCAACCAGGCATCGCAAGCGCCACTCCGTCCAACAGGGAAGCGCCGGCAACTTTTGACATGCGGGCGAGAAACTCGCGTCTGGTCACCGCCTGCTTCATTCTGTCCTCTCTTCGAATCCGCCCGAACCACTCTCGAAATGGAGGAATTCGGGTGGGGATGTGCATCGAACGAGCGAAAATTTGGTAAAGCGATTTAGTTGTAGCACAAAGCGGGCTTTGCCACGACCTGGTTCGCCACGCTGTTCGCGCGCGGTAGCCGTCGCACGATATACGTCCGATCCAAGGCAGACTAAAGGTCAACGTTCCGGCTGCTCGCGGCCCCTGATGACCGTGTACCACGGCGCTCACGATTGTGAATGCCCAAAAAGGGGAAGTAATGCTCCTGTAACATTCGTTTTTGGGCCGACTCTAATGTTGGGCGTTGGAAACAAAGGAGCTAAGCCCCTAATGCCTCAATGCCCTCCCGCCCTCCCGCCCGGACACAGGTCACAATTAACATTCCAGAAACAATTCAGTAAGTGGTTGTTCATGTTCCCTCTGTTAGCTTCCCTTTCGGGTGGCAATGTCATAGCCTTGTTAGAGCTGTGTTTTTCATCCGGGGTGAAGTAATTCGCAGAATTTAAATGGAGGATCGAATGGGTAGGACGTTGTCGATTGCAATCATTTGCGCGCTTTTTGCCTGCGGGCCGCTGCGCGCGGACGACTCGAACACGGGGGATGCGGGAGCGAAGGCTGCCACCGCGACCGCCACAGAAAAGACAGCAAGTGGAACCGCCACAAAGGCTGAAACAGCAAAGACTGGGGTCGCCAA
Source organism: Candidatus Sulfotelmatobacter sp. (assembly GCA_035567915.1). Classification (GTDB taxonomy): domain Bacteria; phylum Acidobacteriota; class Terriglobia; order Acidiferrales; family UBA7541; genus Acidiferrum. The sequence goes on from DATMPA010000038.1 coordinate 221,242, forward strand.
AACGGAAGCTGCGAAGACCGATGCCGCGAAGCCGGCCACGGACTATCGCGAAGAAATCGAAGAGTTGCGTCAGTTGATGCGCGAACAGGCGCAGCAGCTCGGCGAGCAGCAGAAGCAGCTTGAACTTTTGCGCGAGCAGCTGAGCGCCACGCACAAGTCCGAAATTTCCGAGTCCGCTCCGGCTGCGGAGCCAACCGCGGTTCACGTCACGGGAACGGATATGGCTATTCGTCCAGAAGCTAAAACGACGGAAGCCGCGCAAGGGGACAAGCCAAAAACTGACGACGGTCCGTCCTCAATCAAATACAAGGGCATCACCATCACTCCCGGCGGTTTCATCGAGGCTGCAACAGTGTCTCGTACCCGCGCTACGGGAAGCGACATTAATACGGCTTTCACGGGCGATCCGTACCCCAACAACGCCATTGGCAAGGTCAGCGAAACCAACTTCAGCGCCCGCCAGTCCCGCCTCACTCTTTTGCTTGAGACCAAAATTGGCAGCAGCAAAGTGACTGGTTACTACGAAGGCGACTTCCTGGGCACAGGCGTAACTTCCAACAATCGCCAGAGCAACAGCTATGTATTTCGCCAGCGCCAATTGTGGGCCAGCGTGAAATGGGACAGTGGGCTCTACCTGGCCGGTGGTCAGATGTGGAGCCTGGTGACGGAGAGCAAAAAGGGCATCGAGAACCGTCAAGAGGCCTTTCCTCTCCAGATTGACCCACAGTACATCGTTGGCTGGGCGTGGCAGCGTGCCTATGGTTTCCGCGTTGCGAAAAACTGGGATAAATTCGGATTCGGCTTGGGCATTGAAGGGCCGCAAACCACGTTTGGCGGACGCGGCTCAAACAACAACTTTTTCTTCAACACGCCCGGAGCTGGCGGTGGCCTCTACAACTTTGTGGATACCGCTGGCTATACCGCCAACAAAGCTCCGGATTTCCTCGTGAAGATGACCGCTGATCCAGGCTGGGGCCATTACGAAGTCGTTGGGATCCTGAGCACTTTCCGCGATCGCGTTTATCCTTGCGGTGCGCAGCCACTACTTACGCCAGCGACGGGCCTTCCTGCATTCTGCACAGGGACGAATCCCAACGTGTCCGTGGCAGGTGCCTTCAATGACACCAAGGTTGGTGGCGGAGTTGGCTTCACAGCGCGCCTTCCCGTCATAGCCAAGAAGCTCGATCTCGTCGGTCACTTCCAGGGTGGTGACGGCATCGGCCGTTACAGTTCGGCGCAGTTGGCCGACGTGACCGCGCGCCCCGATGGCAAGCTCTCTCTAATCCGCTCGGCAGCCTGGTTGGGCAGCCTCGAATGGCATCCCAATCCAAAATTCGATGTCTATGCCTACGGCGGCGGTGAATATGCGGCCCGCACGGCGTACACCTTCGTCAATCCAACGAACGGCAACACTGTCGGCGTTGGCTACGGCAGCCCGCTATTTAACAATTCCGGCTGCAACACGGAAGGCTTCCCGACAACTCCCGGCACGGCCTTTCCTCCGACCGGCACCCCAACAGGCCCGACCAGCGGGGGCACCTGCGCCGGTGACATCCACCAAATCGTCGAAGGTACTCTCGGGTTCTGGCACAAGTTGTATAACGGGCCAAAGGGCCGGCTCCAATGGGGCATTCAATACTCCTACTTGGAGAAGCTCGGGTGGTCCGGCAATGCCACCACAGGCATCGTGCCTCCGGCCACCATTGTCAGCCAGCGTCCGAAGGCCATCGACAACATGGTCCTCACTTCGTTCCGCTACTATATTCCCTAAGCTCGACCGCTGCTCCGCAGCGGACCGTTTAGACAAACTAATCCTGGGCCGCCAAACGCGGCCCAGGATTTTTTCTTGGTCGAACGAAATCTGGAAATCGCTGACTAACGGCTTTTTCTCGGCTCCACAATTCCTTGCGGGATCACATCTGCTTTCGCGACTCCCACATATTTATCCGCCGCACCGTAGTACAAAAGCCACTCACCTTTGTTCCGCGCCATTCCTTCGACAAACACGACATTGGGAACCTGTCCCACTTTTTCCCATTCCATCTGCGGTTCAAAAACTGGAATCGCATCGCGCGAAAACAACTTCGCGGGATTGCGGCGGTCGAAAATCGCAATTCCTGTCCGATAGACCAGATTGTCATCCGCACCGTTGTAGATCAGCACGATGCCCGCATTGGTCAAAAACGGCGGGGGCCCAGGCTCAACCACGCGCGAATCGAATTTTCCCGGTCGCCGCGGTAGAACGGGCGTTTGCGTGACCTCAGTCCAATGAATCAAGTCTTTCGAGCGCGAAAGACCCATTTGATCCGTTTTGTCCTCCGCTGTGCCAAGCCAGTACATCCAATAGTCGCCGTCGATCTTTTCTGCAAGTATCGCTCCCGATTTCGTCCAACCCTTGTTCCAGTTACCTTGGTATGCAGGAATGATCACGCCTTGCCGCTGCCAGTGAATCAAATCGCTAGAAGTTGCCAAGCAAAGCTGTGCATCCTTTTTGTTGTAGCCCGTATATGTCAGATAGTAAGTGCTTCCAATTTTCACAAGGCGGGGATCTTCAACGCCGCCGTTCTTTTCGTACTCGGCCTCCGGTGAAAGAACTGGAGTAGCCCGTCGTGTAAAGTGAATTCCATCCTCGCTCTCCGCATATCCAAGCCGCGACGTGCCGTTTGCATCTTGCGCGCGGTACAGCATCACAAACTTTCCGTTGTGCCGTACCACCGCCGGGTTAAATGTGCCCGCGCTTTCCCAACCGGCTCCCGTAGGCGCGAGAATCGGCTCTTGTGAAACTCTCGTCCAATTGCCAAGGATGCTTCCTTGCTGTGCGAACGTCGTCAGGACAAGAAAGGAGACAGGAAGGAACAAGGCGAGGCCACGGCGGAGAAACGCGGAACGAAGCATGCCTCTATCTACCACGAATCGGGCGCAAAAGAGGCGCCGAACTTTTTCGTATTAGCCGAGCGTACCTTGTAGCACTTCTCGCAGCAGATCCTGCTTTTGCGCGGTGAGTTTCTTGCCTTGCGAAGTCAGATAGAAAACGTCGATCGCCTTCTGGCCTTCCGTATCAATCAACGCCACTTCGATGTTGCACGCGAGCCGCGCCAGCGCCGAGCCCATGTCGTACAGCAAGCCCGGCCGGTCCTGCACAATCACCTCAAGCAGCGTGCTGTTTGCTGATGCCGAATCGTCAAAGCTGAGCCGCGTCTGTATGGCGACTTTCGGTGGACGTGCGCGGCTCGCTGTATCGCGGCTTTGCACCAGCGGTTCGAGCGCTGCCTTGGCTTGCAGCACGTCGTGTAGGCTTTTCACGAAGCGATCGATTTCTGTGGGATTCAGTTCCAACGTTCGGTGCAAGTCCGCAAAGTGAAATGTATCGAGCACAACTCCCGCAGCGTTGGCGAACGCATCCGCCTTGATAATGTTCATGCCCCACGCAGCGAGCACCCCGGAAATCGTGGAGAACAATGCCGGCCGGTCCGCCGTAAGCAGCGTCAGCGAAAAACCGTGCCGTTCTGCAGTGAGTTCAGTCTGTAACGGTGACGCGCCAAGTTTTTGATACAGCGCAAAATGCCGCGCAATCTCCGCGGCGGAATGAACCGCCAGATAGCGGCGCGGGAAGCCCTCGAGGAAACGTTCGATATCCGAAGTTTTCGCGTTCGCCGTAAGCAAGCGCACCTGCTCGAGCACGGACTTCTCGTCGGACGCGTGCAGGCGGTTGCGATCCAGCGTCCTGCTGAAGTGATTCGACGTCGCCACAAAAAGCTGCCACAGCATTTCCGCTTTCCATGGCGTCAGCGCTTCCGGATTGACGGCGTGAATATCCGCATACGTAAGAAGCGTAAGCCGCTGCAGCCGCTCAAGTGTGCTCACGTTTTCTGCAAAACCCGAAACGATGGACGGATCGAAAATGTCGCGGCGCTGCACTGTCGCGGACATATCCAGATGGTGCTCGATCAGGAAGTGAACCTCCGCTTCCTCTTCCGCGGAGAGCCCTAGACGTCTCGCGGCGGTTTCCAGCGCTTCGAGGCTGCCCAAAACGTGATTCTCCACAGGCATCCCTTTGCCCGTGTCGTGCAGAAGCAAAGCAAAAATCAAAAGGTCGCGTCGCTCGAGCGTTTTCCACAGCGGGGCGAAAGAAACGCCGCGTTCATCCGGCGGATCGGCTAGCTCCTGCAGATGCTCGATCGTCCGCAAAGAGTGTTCATCCACCGTATAGCGATGATAGAAATCGCGCACCACCAGCGAATCAATCGCGCGAAACTCGGGAAGCATTTCCATCAGCAGGCCAAGTCGGTGCATGGGCCGCAGCGCAACTCCGGGATAATCTCCCGCAAGAATCTCTTTCAGCGTGTCCCACTGAATCGCCTGATTTAAAACAGGCAGCTCGGAGTGCGTCATCACGTACGAAATGCTGCGCTCGGCTTGCGGAGACAGCGGTGTTCCGGTTCGCGCTGCCTCTGCGAAGAGCGCATACATCACAGTCCTGTCGGAGAGCGCCTGCTGATTGAGTACCTCAATCTGTCCGCCGCGCACGGCGAAATCACCGGTCACGGGCGGTTCTGTTTTCGTCACGCTCCGCGCGGCGCTAAAAAACCGCTCCTTGAAACTCATCGGAGCAGCCATTCTCTGATCCAGGTAACGCAGCAGCTGGCGGTTCAAGGTGCGCGCGTGGCGAAAATAGATTCGCATCCATTCCGCCGCTGTGCGATGAACGCCATCCGTGATTCCTAATGATTTCTCCGCCGCTTCCGCCTGCAATTCATAAGTCAGAGCGTTGTCGTTTCGCGCGTTGCTGTAATGCAAAAAGCAGCGAATCGAGCTGAGAAATTCAACAGCATCCGAAGCCAGCTGTTCTTCCGCGGCGCTCGATCCGCGCAAATCCTTGCGGTCGCCGAGAATTTGCCGCAACCAGTACGCTGCCTGATAATCGCGCAGTCCGCCCGGCGCTTCCTTAACGTTCGGCTCCAAGTGGAAAATCGTATTGCCGTAACGCGCGAGCCGTTCCTTCGTCAGCCGGTGTAATTGAAAATAGAGAAATGGGCGGGCTTGTCGTTCCGATGGCGGAAGAATCCGCTGATCTAGCTTTTCAAACAGTTCCTGGTCCCCATCCAGAAACCGCCGGTCCAGCAGCGCGAGGTGAAATTCCGCGTTGTCTTCCTCGATGCGTTTACATTCATCAATCGTGCGCCCCGCCGAACTGACACGAAATCCCAGATCCCACATCGTCCGCGAAAAGTCCGAAATCAACGGACGGAACTCCTCCTCCGTCTTGTCGTTGGCAAAAAGAAAAAGTATGTCCAGGTCGGAGTAGGGAAACAGCATCCGTCGGCCGTAACCCCCAAGCGCCAGCAAACTGAAGCCTTCCGCTCCGGAATCGCGCAGCTTCAGAACATCCTTGAACACTTGCTGAATGCTGCGGTCCGCAAGCTCGCACAGCGCATGGAGCGTTTCCTTCGCGCTAGCGCCGCTCTCAAAGCCTTTGCGAATGCGCGCTCGTTCGTCCTCGCATTGGGAACTGAGGACGGATAAAGGTGTGGCAGAACCTGACATTTGTTTTATCGGGTGGTTTCCCAACGGGAGACCGGGGCGCGCGGCGGAGGTCACGAATTCTAAAGCGCGCTTTCGCCGCGCTCCTCATTCCGAATTCGGATGGCTTCGTCCACCCGTGTAAGGAATATCTTACCGTCGCCAATCTTTCCTGTCTTCGCCGTCTTCAAAATTGTGTCCACGACCAGATTCACAAGCTTGTCCGGCAGAACCATCTCCAATTTTATTTTTGGCAAAAGGTCCACCGTATATTCCCGGCCGCGATAAACCTCCGTGTGGCCTTTCTGCCGTCCGTGCCCGCGCACTTCAGTCACGGTCATTCCTTCAATGCCCGCTTCGCGCAGCGCGTCCTTCACGGATTCAAACCGCGAGGGCTGAATGATGGCTTCGAGTTTCATCATGGACATTTCGCTCCGGCCTCGTTTTCCTCAGCCCCGTTCTTCCTAACCCTACGACTCCAGGTAATACGCTTCTTCGCCATGTTGCGTAATGTCCAGTCCTTCCACTTCCTGGTCTTCCGTCACGCGGAATCCTGTCACCAAATCCGTGATTTTCAGGATCACGAGCGTTCCGACGAGCGCGAATCCCCACGCTATCGCAATGCCAACCAGCTGATTGCCGACCTGCCCCCAATGATGGTCCAGGCCGCCAACCGGTTTGCCCGCGCCGAAAATGGGGTTGATCACTTCTTGCGCGAAAACGCCCGTCAGCAAAGCGCCGATCGTTCCCCCCGCGCCGTGAACGCCGAAAGCGTCCAGTGCGTCATCATAACCGAAGATGGCCTTTACCCGCGTCACCATGAAGTAGCAGAATGCGCCTGCGACAAATCCAATCACAAGCGCCGGCATCGGCCCCACAAATCCCGCCGCCGGAGTAATCGCCACGAGGCCTGCAACGGCTCCGGAAATTGCTCCGAGCGCGCTGGCTTTTCCGTTCTTGATCCACTCTGCCACGCTCCACGCCACTGCTGCGCCTGCCGCGCCAAAATGTGTCGCCACAAATGCGCTCGAAGCCAGTCCGCTCGCTGCCAGCGCGCTGCCCGCGTTGAATCCGAACCATCCCACCCACAATAAACACGCACCGATAAAACTCAGCACCAAACTATGCGGAGGCATCGGCTGCTTCGGAAATCCAGTTCGTTTGCCCATGTACAGCGCGCAAACGAGCGCTGACACACCCGACGAAATATGCACCACCGTCCCGCCTGCAAAATCCAAGCAAGGAAATCTTCCACCTGCAGCATTCAAGTATCCGCCCTTGCCCCAAACCATATGCGCCAGTGGCGCATACACGAAAAGAAACCACAGCGTCATGAACAGCACCGTCCCGCTAAATTTCATCCGCTCCGCCGTGGCACCCGTAATCAGCGCCGGCGTAATCACCGCGAACATCAGCTGATAGATCATGAACGTCGTCTGGGGAATCGTTCCGGCATAATCCGGATTCGGATCAGCTCCCACGCCGCGCAAAAACGCGTGTCCGAAATCTCCAATCACGGGTCCGCTGCCGCCAAAACACAAGCTGTATCCCACCAGCGCCCAGAGCACGGTAATCAAACCCATCATCGCGAAGCTCTGCATCATGATCGCCAACGTGTTCTTGCGCCGGACCAATCCGCCATAAAAAAGCGCCAGCCCGGGGCCCGTCATCATTAGTACCAACGCCGCGCTCACGAGCATCCACGCGTTATCCCCTGCGGACTGCGCTGCCGTTACGCGTTTATCTAGGTCGGCCAGCTTGTCGGTCACTGCTTTGGAATTGTCCTGAGTTGCGTTAGTCGTGGCGGGAGCGGAGGAGGGAACTGCCGACTGCTGGGCGTGGAGCGGCAAGGTACATAGCGCCAAAACCATGAACAAACAGCAACACTTCGCAACTCGCTTGATCACTCGCTTCACCCCGTTGCCAAAGGCTTCGCGGCGGTGCGGGACTCGACGAACGTTCCAGAGAGGAAAGCCGCATTTGGCATGCAAAATTATACGCGCCTCCACTCGGCCTCCCCTTCCGAAATTTTGATACTCCGCATCCATTTTTCCGATGACCGCACATTTGAACTGCGGCCAGTCCCTCCACCCAAGCCGCCCTCGGAGCCGCCTTTACTTCGCCAGCTTCCTCTTCACCTCGCCCACCAACCGATCGGCCTCTCGCGTCGGCCGTGGAATCCGCATCCCGTCGCCCACAGCAAGGGTCAACTCAATCGCACTCTTCAGCGAAACGCGATGTCCCTGCGACACATAGATAGGGTTCACTCCATACCGCGTCCGGACCGCCGCCCCAATCGTCTCCCCATCCGCTTTCGCATCCGTCAGGGCCACCCAATTCCCTGCTTCCGCCGCCAAATCTCCATGGCTTCCAATCAAAATACTCTTCGCGCATCCGATCGAGGGCCGATCCAACACGATTCCCAGATGCGTCACCAGCCCCATCCTGCGCGGATGTGCATAGCCCTGCCCATCGCAAAAAAGCAAATCCGGCAGCCGCTTCAATTTTTTCAGCGCCGCAAGCAGTACCGGAATCTCCCGAAAACTCAACAGCCCCGGCACGTACGGAAACCGCAACGGAAGCACAGCGTGCGCGCGTTCAATCTCCACCATCTCCGGAAAACGAAAGACCACCACGCCCCCAATCGCGCGATTCGCATCTCTCAGCGCATTCCATCGCGAAACTCGTTTCAACGCCTGCGATCCAGCCAGCACAAACGCCGCATCCAGCCCCGCCACCGTGCGAATCTGTGGCAACCGGTCCTCGCCCTCCCAGGCCTCACGCAACTTTTCCTGAATCTTCCGAGCTTTCGCCGGTGTGACGTTCCACTCATGCAACTTCGCCAATCTCATTTATCTCTTTACCCGCCGCGTCATCGTATAATGCCTTGCGGCCTTTATCAGAAGACGACCGATGACCTTTTACGCCCCCATCGAAATCAACGTTCGCGAAGACGCTGGCATCCACGTCTTCGACGTACACGGCCGCCTCACCATCGGCGATTCCAGCGAACAGCTTACGATGGCGCTTCAATCTGTTCTGCAAAGCGGCGCGCGCAAAGTCATTGTGATCTTGGACGGCGTGCCGCAAATTGACAGCTCCGGCATCTCCTCGCTCGTTCGCATCTCCATCGCACTCGGCCGCGAAGGCGGTATCCTTCGCCTCGTCTGCAAACCCGGCCGTGTCCGCGACGCCCTCACCGTCACCCGCCTCGTCGAAGCCATCCCCACCCACGACTCCGAATCCGCCGCCCTCCAAGCCTTCGCCTGAGGCTCTTGGCTCGCATGGCTTTTGTGTTTTTCGTTTTGCTTGCCAGTGCCTTGTCTGCGCGTGCTCAATATCCGCAGCAAAAGCCACACTTTTCCTCTGAGGCTAACGCGGTACTTGATGGCTTTGACTCTCCCGGCAGTTTGGCTTCCGCTGAACCGTTTAGCGATCTACTTGATTTCGACCTGCCGGGTGAGCAGGTTTATAAGGCTTTGAAAGTGCTGGTCCCTCGCAGCACACATGCGCCGAATCCTTCGTTTACAAACGAGGCGAGGCAGGCGAAATTCAACGGGACTATTCAGAGGAGGGGAAAGTCATCCATTTACAAGTCTTGAAAGGATTACCGTTCGATTTGAATCAGCAAGCATTGAATACTGTTCGAACCTGGAAATTTCAGCCGGCTATGATGGGTGGCCGGCCCGTGTCGGTACTTGTACCGATCGAGGTTTCTTTCAGCCTTTACTGAGGAAGAACTACCCGCCCTTTTTCAACTCGGCAAGCACCAGCTTCGCCACTTCCTTCAACGTCTCAAACACACCCACTCCCTGAATCGCCACTCCCTCGAGCACCGGCTCGCCCTTCTTCTGCAATTGTTTGCTCAGTGCATCCACGCTCATCGCATTCGGCAAATCGCGCTTGTTCAATTGCAACACGTAGGGAATCGTGTCGAAATTCAGGTTGTGCTCCTTCAAGTGTTCCTGTAGGTTTTCCAGCGTTTCAAAATTCGCGTCCAGCCGCTCTTCCTGCGAATCCGCCACGAACACTACGCCGTCCGCGCCCTTCAAAATCAGCTTCCGGCTCGCTTCATAAAAAACCTGTCCAGGCACTGTATATAAATGAAAGCGCGTCTTGAATCCGCGCACTGTTCCCAAATCCAATGGCAGAAAATCGAAGAAGAGCGTCCGGTCCGTCTCCGTCGCCAGCGAAACCATTTTTCCTTTTTGATTTTGCCCCGTGTGGTCGTAAATCCATTGCAGGTTTGCGGTTTTTCCACCCAAACCGGGACCGTAGTACACCAGCTTGCAGTTAATTTCGCGCGCAGGAAAGTTGATGAACGGCACTGGTCCTCAGCCCTAAACGAAGACACAAACTTATAGCACAGCCAACACGGCTCGGCCAATCACTGCCCGGCCCAATACACTCGGGCTCAAATGCAATGGGAATCCTCACACCCCGGGGAAACACTGCTATTTTGTGCTTGCCCGGACGCGGCTGTAACTACCCTAGTGTCCGCGACTTTACCTGCTTCTCCCAACCAAATTTTCCACCCTGCTCCCGTTCGGTAACGCCTGCCCGTCTTTGGAGTGCCAGGCGCCTTCGGCCGGGATCTTTCCTTCGTTTCTGCCTGAATCGGTGGGAAACTACCCTTCAGCCTATCCGCCCGAGCTTACTCCGGAGGTAACCACTCATGGCCAAGAAAACCAAACTCGTCAAAGCTGCCGAATCCGTTGGCGCCGCCGCAGGCCGCGCCACGAGCACCGCCCATAAGGTCACCAAAGCCGCCAAAGTCGCTCGCAAGGAATTCGAAGCCCTCACCAAGCGCTTCGAGGAATTGGCGCGCGACGTCAAGAAGGCCAGCAAGCGCGTACAGAAGCAGCTCCGCTAACACACAATGGATTTCTGCAAATCGGCTCCTCAGGCAGGGTCACTTGCCTACTTCAGGTCTCCGGTCACATACCGTAACATCCGCCGCGAGAGCTGGAATTCATATTGCGCCGCCGTATCCGAGATGTCCGCTTCCGTCTTTTGCAATTCCGCCTGGCTGAATTCGACAATGGAACTCAGCCCCAGGTTGTAGCGCGACTGCGCCAATTCCAGCGCCAAATCTGACTGCTGCCGCAGTTCTTGCGTCAGGCTCAATCGCTGATAGACGCGATTCGAATCCTGCCAAGCAATCCGGACGTCGCGCGCGATGTTGTTTTGCAAATTCACCAGCCGCTGATGACTCGCTTCCGTTTGCAGGTCGGCCGTCTTGGCGCGCGCCTTGTTCAGCAATCCGTTGAACACTGGAATCTGGATGTTCACTCCTGCCGCGCCGTACCAGTTCGGTATGTGATCGTCACGCACCGGAGCCTCTCCGACGACTCCTAAACCCGTGATCGTCGGCCGCCACAGGTCATGCTCCGCCCGGCTGAATTTCTCTGCAGCCTGTTCCTCAAGCCGCACCGCGTTCGCTTCTGGCCGTTGTCGCAACGCTTCTTGAATCAGGGGCGACGGATCCGGCTCCGGCGATTGCGCCTCCTCGGGCTCCTCAACCAGCTTGAAGTCTTGCAAATCCGGATAACCAAGAATCGCGGACAATTCCGCCAGCGAAGTTTCCGAATTATTCTTCGCTTCCAGCAAGAGCAGCTTCGCCCGCGACAAATCTACATTCGCAAAACTCAAATCCAGCTCGGATTTCAACTTCGCCTTGGTCAGCGCCGAAACCTTGTCCGCTAGCGCTTGCCGCGCCTCGACCGTCTGCTCTGCCACTTGAACTAGCGCTTGCGTCTCGAGCGCGCCATAGAATGCATGATCTACCGCCAGCAGGATCTGCGCCCGCGTCGCCGCCTCATTTTGCGCTTCGGCTTCGGCCTGGTATCGCGCGCTCGAAACCAGATTCGTCGTCCGCCCAAAATCTGTAATCAGTTGGCTTAAGACGGCCCCTTCCGCCGCTCGTGGGTAAATTACCGGATTGTTCAGCCCACCGGCCGCTACGCGGCTCCCGGGATTCGACCCCACACCGGTCAGGTTCACGCTGGCATTTGGCAGCAGCGCCGAGCGTTGTTCGCGAACAAACTCCTGCGCAACCAGCGTGCGTAGCCTTCCCTCGCTGATGGTCGGATTGTTTTTTAGCGCGATCGCTTCCGCCTGCGCCAAAGTCAGCGTGATCTGCTTCGGCGCCGCTCGATCCGTCTTCTCCTGTGCGCACGCCGCCGCCGAACACAACAGGATGGCAGCTCCTAAACGCCAAGCCCGGCCCATCATGCCTGAGCCCCTTCTGCCATTTCCTTTTTCTGATGCACAAGCAAATACGCCGCGGGCACAAGGTAAACCGTCACCACCACCGAAACGAGCAAACCTCCGATAATTGCGCGCGCCAGCGGCGCATATTGTTCGCTCCCCGCTTCCGTCCCCATCGCCATCGGAATCAGCCCGAGAATGGTTGCAAGCGAAGTCATCAGGATCGGCCGCAATCGCAACCGCGACGCTAAAGAGACCGCTTCTCTTAACGGCTTCCCTTCGTGATGCAAATGCCGTGCGAACTCCACAATCAGAATGCTGTTCGACACCACAATTCCCACCATCATCACCACTCCCATCAGCGACATCACGTTCAGCGTCGTTCCCGTCGCCAGCAATAGCAGCAGCACTCCCGCCAATCCCGGGGGAACTGCCAGCAAAATAATGAAGGGATCCCTCCACGACGCGAATTGCGCCACCAGCACCAGGTACACCAGCACGACGGACAGAATCAGTCCGATTCCAAAACTCTGGAACGACGCACGCATCCCCTGCACCGATCCCCGCAGGTTCACACGCACTCCTTCCGGCAGCTTTGTTTCCTTCACGAGCTTTTCTACTTCCGAAGTGATTCGCCCCAGGTCCTGCGCTTTCGGCGAAACATACAAATCCACCACGCGGAACAACTGGTAATGATCCACTTCCGTAGGCGATGCAATCGCGCTGACTTTCACCACGCTGTCCAGAGACGTCGTCTCCGTGCTCTTCGGTCCCCGCAGCGGAATCTGCATCAGGTCCGTCACCGTCTTTACCTGATTCTCCGGATACTGCACAGTCAGCAAATATGGATTCCCGCTCTTTGGATCAATCCAGTAATTCGGCGCGATCATCCCATTCGACGTCAGCGCCGTAATCACGTTGTCCACGATCTCTTTTTGCGAAAGCCCAAGCTGGCTAGCCTTTTCCCGGTCCACTTCAAGTTGCAACGCGGGATAGTCAATATCCTGCGGAATCATCATGTCGCTCACGCCCGGCAGCTCTCTTACTTTCGCGGCGATCTCAGACTCCACCGCGTACGCCTTTCTCATGCTGCTTCCACTAACTTGAACATCAATCGGCGCAGGCAATCCCAGGTTGATTACCGCATCAACCAATCCGCCGGATTGAAAGTAGGTGTTGAGCTGCGGCAGCGTGCGATTCAATCGCTCCCGCACCCGCCGCATGTATTCGTAGCTTCCGGTTTTGTGTCCTTCCTTCAGGCTCACTTGCACGAACGCGGTGTGTGGTGCGGAGTTCGGCGTGTAAATCGCCGAAAAATCGGTCGTGATTCCGATGTTCGAAACAATCATTCCCAAATCCGATTGCGGCACCACCTGCCTTACCATCTCTTCCACCTGCTTCACGTATTCTTCCGTCAACTCTACGCGCGTACCCGAGGGCGCCTTCACATTGATCACGAACTGTCCCGAATCCGTCCTCGGAAAGAACGACACGCCCAGCAGGGGATATAGCGAAAGCGCCAGCAGCGAAATTCCTGCAAGTCCCGCCACCGTAGCAACAGGCTTCAGCAGCGCCTTGCCCACCGATAAGTCGTATTTGTGCAGCAGCGTTTCAAAGTAATAGTCGAACCTTTTCGCCAGCTTCCCCAGCCGCGAAGCAATCGCTCCCTCGCCCAGCGCTTCGTCCGCTTGATGCACTTTGATCAGCTTCGCGCAAAATAACGGCACCACCGTCATCGCTACGAAGTACGACGCAAACAGCGACAAAATCACCGCCGTCGCCAGCGCAATAAACAAGAACCGGCTCACTCCATACAAGAAAACCACGGGGAAAAATACGATCGCCGTCGTCAGCGTTGCCGCCAGCACTGCCAGCGCCACTTCCTGTCCGCCTTTTTCCGCCGCCACTTCCGCCGCTTCTCCCATCTCCAAATGCCGGAAAATGTTCTCCAGCACGATCACCGAGTTATCAATCAACCGCGAAAACGCCAGCGCCAGTCCGCCCAGCACCATCGTGTTTACCGTTCCACCGCCCGCGCTGATCGCCAGAAACGCCGCCAGCGCCGAAAGGGGAATGGACAAAAACACCGCCGCCGTCGCGCGCATGCTTCCGAGGAACAGCAAAATCATCAGCCCCGTCAGTACCAAGCCGATCGCGCCTTCGTGCATCAAATTGCTGATGGCGGTCTTTACAAACAGCGATTGGTCGAACACCACTCGCGTTACAAGCTGCTTCGGCACGTCCACCAATCGCTTCAGTGCGTCGCGAATCCCATCCACAACTGCGATCGTGTTCGTATCCCCGCCTTGCTTCAAAATTGGCAAATACACCGACGGCTGCCCGTCCACGCGCACGATATTTGTCTGAATCGCCTGCGCGTCCACCGCTTTTCCCACGTCTGCAACCAGCACCGACGATTGCCCCACCGTCTTCAGCGGCATCGTGTTGATCGTCGTTGCCGCCGGCACCTGGCTGTTGGAGTACAAGTTGTAATCAAAAGGTCCGATCTTCACGTCTCCAGCGGGCAAAATCAGGTTGCTCGAATTCACCTCGCGCACCACGTCCATCGGGCTCAATTGGTGTGCCTGCAGCTTCAGCGGGTCCACGTACACCATGATCTGCCGGTACTTTCCTCCAAACGGCTGCGGCACCGATGCACCTGGCACGTTCGCAATCTGGTTCCGTACCGTGTATCTCCCCAGGTCTTGCAAATCTGTTTCGTTCAGTCCTTCTCCCTTTAGCGTAATCAGGCACACCGGCAGGCTCGACGCATCGAACTTCAGGACTACCGGCGGCAGCGTCCCCGGCGGCAGCCGCCGCAAATCCGCCATCGCCAGATTGGAAACCGTGCTCAGGTCCGCATCCGCGTTCGTTCCCGGCTGAAAATAAATCTTGATCAGGCTCACACCCGGCAGCGAGCGCGACTCGATGTGCTCCACTCCACTCGCCAGCGTGAAAAATCTCTCAAACGGATTCGTGATGTTCGTTTCAATCTGTTGCGGCGGCATCCCCGAATAAAATGTTGCCACCACGACCACGGGAATATTGATCGGCGGAAACAGGTCCACTGGCATTCGCACCAGCGCCACCGTTCCCACAATGGCGATCATCAGGCAGGCCACAATGATCAAAAACGGATATTTAATTGCGAAGCCGGACATTACTTTGTCCTCTCCGTTCCGCCAGTAACTGTTTCCACTGGCGCTGGCTGCACGCGATCTCCCGCCCGGAATTGACTTCGATTGCCGACTATGACCCGCTCTCCTTCGCTCACTCCGGAGAGGATTTCCACGCGCGTGCCGTCTTCCATCCCAAGCGCCACGTGCTTCTCTTCGATCGTATTCTGCGCGTTCAATGCCAGCACCGTCGCATCGCTTCCGTTTCGTGACACCGCTTCCAACGGCACAGCTAGCACATTTTTTTTTCCGCGTAGCACCAGCTTGGTCTCCGTGTACATTCCCGGCAGCAGCCGCCCATCCCCATTTTCAAAATCAATCTCCGTCTCCATTGTTCTCGTCTGTTGATCCAGAGCCGCTGCGAACCGCGCCACTTTCCCTTCAAAATCCCGTTGTAACGCATCCACGCGAACTTTCACTGCGTCTCCTAGCCGAATTTGCCCCGCCGCCGATTCCGGAATCGCCAGCACCAATCGCAACTTCGAGACCTGCGCCAATCGAACCACTGGGATCGCCTGCGTACTCGAGGAAGTCCCCGCGGCCACCAGCGTCCCCGTGTCTGCGAACCGGTTTGTGATTACTCCCGCAAACGGAGCGCTAATCCGTGCGTACCCCTGCAGCGCGGTGTACTGCTTCTGATTTGCTTCCGCCATTTCCAGTTGTTGCTTCGCTCCGGCCAGCTCCGCCTCCGCGCTCGCAACCTGCGCTTCCGTACCCAAATCTTTCGCTTGCGAATCGTCCACCTCTTGCTGCGCCACAAGCCCAGCTCGCGAATCCGCGGCCTGTTTCAATCTCGCGTACGCCGCATGCGCCGCCATATGGGTTGACTGCGCCCTCTGCAGCTCACCCGCGGCCCGCCGGATCTGCTGTTGCGCCGCACGCGCTGCCGCGTCCGCACCGGATAGCTGAGCTGCTAGTTCCGGAATCTCCAGCTCCGCCAGCGTCTGTCCTTCTCGTACGTGATCGCCCACGTCCACAAAAATTTTCCGAATGTACCCCGCCACCTTCGCGTGAACGTCCACGTCCTGGAACGGCTTGAACGCGCCCGAAATCGTCAGCGTGTCTTCCAGGCTTCCCCGCTCCACGCGCACGAATGCTGCTGGGATGGCGCCCTCACTCTTCGCGGCGTGGCTCTGGTCGTCCGCCTCAGACGGCGTTCGGGCAATCCGGCGCCATGCCACAAATACAAATAGGAAAAGCACGGCGACGACGATCAACAAGCGTTTCTTGGTCATGGACACCTACAGAATTCTCGAAAAGGCCCGAATCCCAAAACGTGACCGCGAGCCCGCGGTTTCAAACCCTAATTTCTTGGAGTCTTACAGGAAAACGATCAGGCTACTGGAGGCGGGCGAAACCACAAATTGCCGACTGGAAAATACCGTGGAGGGAGGGGCTCCTCCGCATCAGCGTATTGCGTTGATATGCTCGCGTATAACGCAGGCAAATTAGACGGTCCCAAGAGATCGCATTCTGGAACCGCCGGCGCGTCGCTTTTTTCCTTCGGCTGGAACTTAAGCAGCTCAGAATGTGCCACTGTCGCCCGGAAGCTAGGCAAATGACACACGGACAGGCCGCTGGAAGACAAGGGAACTGCTAGAAAGGGGTTATATAAAAATGTAACCGCGAGCAGCAGACACAGCCAATCGCGCCTTGGAAAGTGCAGGATGCTTCCGGATTGAACCAATTTGAACATCTTTCGTTTTCTGACCATAGTAGGATTGCCGGAAGAGGTCAAGGGGATGTCTTACCGTAGAGCCATTCCAGTCCTAGTTTGGAATATGGTATTATATTGACTAAGTAAAGTATTGCTGGTATTCTTTCGGCTCTGGGCGCCTCGCTCCCTTCCGAATTCACTATCCCAAAGTCTGAGTCCTATCCCCTTTCTTTTCATAGCTATGCAAAACCATCCTCCCGCATCCTCTTTCTTTTGATAACCATACAAAACCGCCGGGGGGTGGGGGTCCTCCCCTTTCCCACGCATTGACGCCGCAACTCGCCTCTGCTAGCATGCGCGCCATGGCAAAGGCTAGAAAGTCATCCGCTCGCGCGGGCGCCAAGGGCAAAACTTCCAAAATGAAGAAAAGAAAAGGATTATCCGCCCCTCCTCCGGTTCAGCGGGGCGGCGTCGAACTGGTCAATCCTCTCGTACAAGCGCAAATGAAGACCTACGACGAAGCGCTCGCCCTCTTCCACCAGCAGAAGTATTCCAAGGCCAAGCAGGAGCTGGAAAAGGTGATGGTGGGCCCTAGCAAGGAACTCGCCGACCGCGCGCGCATGCATATCAAAATCGCCGAGCAGCGTATGAAGCCCGCCACCGAGCAAAATCCGCGCACGGCGGAAGAGCACTACCAGCGTGGCGTGGGCATGATGAACCTTGGCCGCTGGGATGAAGCCCGCGAAAGTTTGGACAAAGCGCGCAAGCTTGCGCCGAAAGCCGACCATATTGTTTATGCCGTCGCTGCGCTCGATTGTCTCACCGGCGAGGCCGACGCCGCGCTCGCCAATTTGAAAATCGCCATCGAACTGCGTTCCGCGAATCGCTATCACGCTCGTAACGACGAGGATTTCGCGTTTTTGCAGGAAGATCCGCGCTTCACGGAACTCCTGTATCCGGAAAAGGATGGCATCGGACTCTGAGATTTCCTCATTCGCGAATTTGGCTCGTCTCTCTTCGCTTCTGCTAAAGTAAGACGCCCTTCAACCCACAGGATTTTCCGTGAAATCGCTCTCGAAGAAAAAGATTCAGCATCGCGGCCTTCGCGTCGTCGCACTCGGCGGCGGCACCGGGCTTTCCGCTCTGCTCCGCGGCCTGAAACATAACGTAGTTCGCCGCCAAGATCCCACTCCCACTGCGAAGCGCCCTATCTCCGATCTTGCCGCGATCGTCACGGTTACGGATGACGGAGGGAGTTCCGGACGCCTCCGCCGCGAAAATCGCATTTTGCCGCCGGGAGATATTCGCAATTGCATGGTCGCGCTCGCGAGCGACGAAGCGCTTTTAAGCAGGCTTTTTCAATATCGTTTTCACGTAGGCCGCGGACTCACCGGACATAATTTTGGAAATTTATTTCTGGCCGCGCTGACGCATGTGACCGGAGATTTTACGGAAGCGGTGAAGGTATCCAGTAAAGTTCTCGCGATTCGCGGCAGAATTTTTCCGTCCACGATTGCCAACGTCACGCTGGAAGCTGTTCTGGAAAACGGTAAACGAGTTCACGGTGAAACGAGAATTACGGCGAGCCGCGTGCCAATCCGCAAATTGTTCTTGAATCCTCGGCGTGTGCGCGCTGTTCCGGAAGCAGTGGAAGCAATTCGCCATGCGGATTTGATTCTTCTTGGCCCGGGCTCGCTCTACACCAGCATTTTGCCGAATCTTCTAATTCCGGAAATCGCCCACGCCATTGCGCGTTCCAAAGCCCCGCGCGTCTATATCGCAAATCTGATGACCCAGCCGGGAGAAACTACCGGTTACGCACTGTCAGAACATTTGAACGCGATTCATCGCCATGTTCGCGGCAGCATTGTGGATTTTGTCGTCGCCAATCGCAAGAACGTTTCGCCGGATGTTGCTCGCCGCTATCGCAAAGAAGGCGCGGAGCGCGTCGTGGTGGATTTGCCCTATCTGAGGAAGCACCGCGTCCGCGTCATCCTGGACGCCCTGCTGGAAGAGCACGGCGTGATCCGGCATGACTCGGAGCGCCTCGCACGGTTGCTTCTTGAGGAGTTTTTGACTCTGCACTGAGGTGTCCTTTTTGAAGCGCGCCTGCTCTCTCCAGACGCGCTTCAAACGTCAAAGAATGTGGGCCCCGCAACGGAACATAGCTGCTTCGGAACTCGTTCAAATAGGAAGATAGGTCTGGAGACAAATTATGCAAAAGATGACTTTGCCCAAGCGACCCCTGGCGTATTTGCTTTGCGCGGCCGCCGTTCTCGCGATATCCGCCGGCGCACACGCGCAAACTGCGACCGTGGCACAGGCGCCCGTATGGATCAGCAAGCCGGACGTCGCCGCTTTTGAAAAAATGGAAAACGATCGCCTCGCTGCGGGGCAGCGCGCGATTGATCAGATTCTTTCCGTCAAGGGCGCACACACAATTGAAAACACGCTCGTTCCCTATGACGAGATTGTCCGCCAGTACAACGCCGCGGGCTACCTCGCCGGACTCTTGCAGCAAGTTCATCCAGACGCGAAGTATCGCGATTCAGCCACCGGCATGACGTCCAAAGTGGGCGAAGCATATTCCTCGCTCGCGCTGAATCAAGGCGTCTACAAAGCGCTCGCCGCGATCGATATTTCGGGAGCCGATTCCACTACGCGTTACTACGTGCAACGGCAACTGCTGGAATTCCGCCTTGCCGGCGTTGATAAAGATGACGAAACGCGCGCGCGTTTGAAAAAGCTTTTGGACAAACTGACCGATTTGCAATCCGCGTTTGACCGCAATATTTCTGACGATCAACGCAGCATCACCGTGGACTCCGCCGGCGACCTCGACGGTTTGCCGAAGGATTACATTGACGCGCACAAGGCCGGTCCCGACGGAAAAATCAAAATCAGCACGAATTATCCCGATGCGTTTCCGGTTCTGACGTTTGGGAAGAGCGACGCTGTCCGCAAGCGCCTCTACATTGAATTCGACAATCGCGCCTATCCGAAGAACCGCGAAGTCCTGATGGATTTGATTCGCATGCGGCAAGAAATTGCGTCCATTATCGGATATTCAACCTGGGCAGATTACAACGCCGCCGACCGCATGATTCGCTCCGCCAAAAACATTGGCGATTTCATCCAGCAGGTGGATTCCGCCGCACGCCCCGTTGCGCAGCGCGAATACTCCTTGCTTCTTGCGGAGAAACAGAAAATTCAGCCGGACGCAAAGAACATTTCGGACTACGAGGGATATTTTCTGCGCGAACTGGTGCGCCGCTCGCAATTTAATTTTGACTCCACTGCCGTGCGTCCCTATCTGCCCTATGAACGAGTGAAAAAAGGGGTGCTCGATACAGCGTCCAAACTCTTCAACATCTCTTTTCTGCAGGAACAAGGCGTTCCGGCCTGGGATCCTTCCGTGGAAACGTGGGACGTTTTCGATCAAGGAAAAATGATCGGAAGGGTCTATTTGGACATGCATCCTCGTCCCGGCAAGTTCAGCCACGCCGAAATGGCTGCCGTGCTCGACGGAGTTCGCGGCAAGCAGCTCCCCGAAGCGGTTCTCGTTTGCAATTTTCCAGTTACTTCCGCGGACGATCCGGGCCTGATGGACTACAACGACGTAATCACGTTTTTCCATGAGTTCGGCCACCTGGTCCATCACATTCTGGGCGGCCAACAACCGTGGGCGGGCGTCGCAGGCATCAGCATGGAATCCGACTTCGGTGAGGCGCCTTCGGAAATGCTGGAAGAGTGGATGCATAGTCCGCAGGTCCTTGCGACGTTCGCGAAACATTACAAGACGAACGAGCCGATTCCCGCCGAGCTTGTCGCGCGCATGAATCGCGCCGATGCATTTGGCCGCGGCAGTTGGGTTCTGCGCCAAAATGTTTTCACCGCAATTTCGTTTGATCTTTACAACCGCAAACCGGACGCCGTGGATCCGGACGTAATTTCACGGGATGACTCAAACCATTACAGCCTGGTGAAACCCACGCCCGGAATTCACGATTACGCGTCGTTCGGACACCTTGCCGGCTACTCATCGGCTTACTACACGTACTTGTGGGACAAAGTCATCGCCGAAGATTTCGTCACGCAATTCGACCGCAAAGATCTCCTGGCTCCGCCGCCTGCAGCTCGCTATCGCCACCTTGTTCTTGAGCCCGGCGGCTCCATGTCTGCCAACGACCTGGTGAAAAACTTCCTGGGTCGTCCACAAAACATGGACGCGCTGAAAGCCTGGATGTCCGAGCAATTTGAGCCTGCTCCTGCAAAGTAGCAATTCTGTGTTGAGCTTTGGCGCGGAGCGCGAAACTAGTTTGAAACCAAAATCGTATCTACCCAGACACCGGAAACTTATCCTCATTGGAGGCGGTATGAAGCTTTCGTTCGCCCTGCGCGCAGGGTTATTCGCTCTAGTCTGTTTTTTTATCGCAGGCGCGGCCCTTGCGCAGCAATCATCCGGCGCGGGACAAAAGCCCGGCACGGAAATGCCTTCTGTAACCACGGTTCCGCCCGAAGCTCAATCCTCCGATCATTTCAACGCCGAAGCAGCGACGAACGCCTATCTGGCGCAGATTCCTGCCGGCGCCCGCGCGAAGTCCGACGCCTATTTCGAGGGCGGCTATTGGCTCATTCTTTGGGACTTTCTGTATGGAGCGGTTTTGTACATGATTCTGTTGAAATCCCGCGCCTCCGCCGGAATGCGAAATGTTGCGGAACGCATCACGCGATTCAAGCCATTGCAGACACTCATGTACTGGGTCGAGTTTCTGGTGGTGAGTACGATTCTCGCGTTTCCGCTGACGGTTTACGAAGGCTACTCTCGCGAGCATAAGTACGGTCTCGCAACGCAAACGTTCGGTCCTTGGATGGTAGATCAACTCAAGTTCCTCATGGTCAACGCAATTCTTGGCGGCATTCTTGCGATGGTTCTCATCGGTGTCGTGCGGAAACTCCCGAACACATGGCATATCTGGGGCGCGGTGGTCACAATGCTGTTCACGATTGTGACGGTGATGATTGCACCGGTTTACATTTTCCCCTTTTTGAACCAATACAAGCTTCTCGACAACCCTGTTGTGACCGGACCTGTGCTGCGGCTGGCACGCGCCAACGGAATTCCCGCGCACGATGTTTACGAAGTAGACGCATCCAAGCAGTCCACGCGCATGAGCGCGAATGTCAGCGGTTTCGGCAAGACCATGCGCATAACAATGAATGACAATTTACTAAAGCGCGGATCGCAGGAAGAGATCGAATCCATCATGGGCCATGAGATGGGGCATTACGTACTCCACCACATCTATAAGGATCTTTTGTTTATTTTCGTGGTCACGGTTGTGTTTTTCTCTTTCCTACGATGGGCGCTCAACTGGTCGCTTGCTCGATGGGGTCAGAGCTGCCAGGTTCGAGGCGTTACGGACGTGGCGGTCATTCCTCTCGTATTTCTGGTTGGGTCCTTGTTCTTTTTCGTCATGACTCCAATATCGAACACGCAAATACGCACCAGCGAATACGAAGCGGATATGTATGGACTGAATGCCAGCCGCCAGCCGGACGGTTTCGCGCAAGCCGCGATTCACCTCGGCGAATACCGTAAAATGAGTCCCGGTCCCCTCGAAGAGTTTTTCTTTTTCGATCATCCCAGTGGGCGGAACAGAATCTACGCTGCCATGCGATGGAAGGCGGAAAATCTGCACCTTTTCGCGCAGCCGCCGGCACCCGCCGCGAGTCAGCCCGCCAAATAGGGAAGCAGCTCGAGCCGCGTTGCAGCTTTGGATGCAGCGGGCCAATCCAAAACGCTCGCCGTTCCGGCCCTATGCTATAAAAGCGATAGGGTAGCTCGTAACAAACCAATTATTGTCCCGCGGCTCCGGAAAACCCCTTACGGAGGTGATGCTGTGAGCGATGAACGACGCCGAACACCCCGCTATCCTTTTGTGGCCGTGGCGGAACTGATTGACGAGCAATCAAAAACAAAGATGGAGATTCGTGTCACCGAGCTGAGCTTGCATGGCTGCTACTTTGACATGGTGAACCCGCTGCCGGACGGCACGCCGCTTCATGTAAAGATTTATTTCGAGAACGAATTTTTCGAAGCCAAGGGCAAAGTAATTTACTCGCAGGCAAACATCGGCATGGGCGCCACGTTCGATGAAATTCCGAGCTACGCCATGCCCGTGCTGAAAAAATGGCTCCTTAGAGCCATGGTCGGCTCAAAGTCCAGCTAGCGCCGATTCTTTCCGGCGAAGCCTGCAATCAATCTTACAGATTCCTCCGGCAGCTCACATTCCCAGCGCGTATTTCACAAAATCCCGCAGCGCATAGTTAGGATTTCCCGCCGGTTGCCAGCTCGGTTCCAGGTTGAGCAGTGAGTGTTTATCCTCAAACATCAGGCCGAGGAATACCTCCATCACAATTCCACCGCCAACCGGCCCAAGTTGCGGCGTGTTGATGGAAATGTCTCCACTCACGGGGACTTTTACGGACGTTTTGTTATTCATCGCTTCTGCAAGGACGTACGTCCAGAGCGGGCAATTTTTTGCGAATACTGAGCTGATGCTTGTGATGGGAACCGGTGCTTCTCCAGGACCCGGGCTGTCGAGGCCTTTACCGATCAGAATTTTGTCGTCACTCATCGATGGAATGCCCATCTTGTTCGCAACGAACTGGCCGTTCGGAAGTCCGAGGCGCCAACCGCGCAAAAGATTGCGTTGTGGCAAAGAAGAAGGATTGGTTGCAACGGACGGGGGCAGCGCAGACAGTGGATTCACGACGGAAGTGTCAATGCGATACGCAAACTGCAGCCTCGATAGATTTTCGAAAGGCGTGCCGTCGTAAGTGCGGATATCTATATCAATGAAGCGGCCCCAATCGATGCCCCAGTTGGCGATCATCGCGCGGAATCCAGTGAGTCCCTGCCCAAAACCGGGAGCTGTGGAGGCGGCGACAGGGAAAATGGGAAGCAGCACGGCGTCATTCAGGCGGTAGCCGGGGCGCACCATCGAATGGCCGAGGCGGTACGCAGCTACCGAAAACTCGATTGGCATAAACGGCCATTTTTTCGGACGGTAAAACTTCAACTTACTTTTGTCGAAGCGGCCGTTGTGTTTATACGCGTTCAGCACGTTCGCGGTGACGATTCTCGGCAGGAAATCGTTGAGGATGACGTACTGGTAGTGAAAGCGGACAAGCTTTTGAAGGTCCGGAAACGACAAATTGGGGTTGTCAGCCACAGCGCGATTGTGGAAACGCAGCAACAGCCCTTGAAACTGCGAAACGATGGCATTTTCATCGTTCCGAGGGTCCCCGATCAGTGCACGCCGGACTTTTGCATTGTTCCGGGGCAAGTCCGAGGCGTTCGGATTGCCGCCAAAGATAGGATCGCCCAGCAAGAATGTGTTCCCGCCGTCGTAGAGACTCGGCTGATCGTCGGGGCCCCTGCCATAAACGTTGTCCAGATCGAATGCCGGTGACCGAAAGTCCACAAGCGCATCGGGATCATTCTGCATTTGCAGACTGCTTGCCGGGTCAAAGGTAATGTCGTGGTCAATGAACTGGCCGAGATAGGTGTAAAGCGCAGGAATGCCGCTCTCTTCGTCGTCTTTTCCGTCCTTTGGTGGGTCAAATCCCGAGGACATGGCCGCGCCAAGCTTGGCCAAATTGTCTTCGTTCTCTTTTTCCGTGGCGCCAAACTTTGCCTGATCTTTCTCATCGATGTGAAACAGCCGGCCGAAGCGGCCCTCGAATGACGGACTCTTAATGACCGACATCAATCCACGAACGGGTGTGCTATGTCTTTGAGCCATGGGACGACCTCCACCAAAAGATTCGCACTGGGCGAACGGTTGGGTGAGCTAGAAATGGACTACCAGTGGAGAGCTGGGCAATCGTGATGGATGAACTTCCGGCAAACGACAAGCGAGGAGAGCATTGCTGGACTTGCCGAACACCACGAACGAGTACGGAGTTTAGCTGCGCTTCTATTGCTGTCAAGTCAAAAAACCATATATAAACACGCAAAAACTTTGCTCGTCCTACGGCTCTGCAAAATTTCACGAACGCAGGAGAATGAGATTTATCGTGCGGCTTGCAATCTTTGATGCGCGGCGACGAGCCGAATCTCCTCGTAGGTAAACTCTTCGGGCAAGGCTTCCTTGATCGGCTTCAGTCTTTCCCATCCCACTTTCACGCCTGCGTCACGAATACGGTCATACCGCGGCGGGGAAACCCATTCCTGGCGGAAGGCTACGTCGCCGCGCTGCACGAGTTCGGACACGGCGGTCACCACCGCTTGCATTCCGACACCGCGAATCCCCGCTATTTCCTCGAAGTTGTGCTGCTGGTTCAAAAGCTGAAGTGTTTCTCGCGCGGGACCGGAGAGTTCGAGCAACTGCTCGAGCTCAGCGCTGTTTCTCCTTTGGAAGCTAGCCAGAATTTCCAAAATCTGCCTTCCATAAAGCCCGGTTTTTTGTTCGCCAAAGCCCGAAACCGTTCGCAGTTCCGCGAGTGTGGACGGGCTTTTCTGGCAAAGATCGTCGAGCGTCGAATCGTGCATGATCACAAACGCAGGCATTCCCTTTTGCTGGGCCGTGCTCCGCCGCCACTCGCGAAGAGTTTCGCGCAAATCCAAACCGATTCGCGTTGCTTGCGCGGAAGGATTCCGCCTCGCGGAGATGAAAGTTTCCGGCACGAAGCGACTCACTCCGCGGGACGTTTGCTTGTTCGCTTCCGCGGACAGCCAATCGGGTAGTCCTTCGCAGGCGTCACACTCTCCACAACGTTTCTGCTTTGACGTTTCGCCAAAATGATTCGAAATCAGACACTGGCGGCACTCCTTTGCTTCAACAAATTTGGAAATGTCCTCCAGCCTTTGTTTCGCCCGCGCCCTTTCCTTCTCATCGGAAATGTCCCGAATGAAGTGGGCTTGCAGGTTGGCGTCGCCCTTCCTCCAGAAGAGTACGCAGTCTGCAGGCAATCCATCACGCCCTGCGCGTCCGGACTCCTGATAGTAGTGCTCAATGCTCTTCGGCATCGCCAGGTGAATCACGCCGCGCACGGTGGCTTTGTTGATGCCAAGCCCGAACGCGAGCGTGCCAACCATCACGCGCGCTTCATCGCACATCCACTTTTCCTGATTCGCGCGCCGTTCTGAATTTTCCATCTTGCCGTGATAGCCGGCTGCGGGAATCCCCGCTGCCTCAAGCAAGCTCAGCGTTTCGCCCACGCGCGCAATCGTCGGCGAATAAACGATAATGCTGCCGCCCGGAATCCGAGCGATGGCGTCCAGCAGCAAACGATTCTGGGTTTTGCGGTCGCACTGCTTCACCAGGTAGCGAAGATTTGGCCGCCGAAAGCTGGCGATGTGCTTGAACGGGTCACGCAGGCTCAGTTGCTGAACAATATCGTGACGAACGCGCTGCGTGGCGCTGGCGGTGAACGCCGCAATCGGTTGTCCTGGAAACTCGGCGCGGAGACGGCTCAACTGACGATACTCCGGCCGGAAATCGTGGCCCCATTCCGAAATGCAATGCGCTTCGTCAATCACGAAGAAAGAGAGCTTCAGTTGCTTGAGCCACCGAAGCATCCCCTGCTGCACGATCGCTTCCGGCGAAAGGTAAAGCAGGCGGTGACGGCCTTCGACGGTGCAATGCTTCACTTCTTCACGTTGTTGCTGCGATAGGGAACTGTTCAGAAGCGCGGCAGGAATGCCGATTTCCTCGAGCTGCGCAACCTGGTCTTGCATGAGCGCGATGAGCGGAGAGATGACGACGGCAGTGCCCGTTTCCGCGAGCGCCGCAGGAAGTTGGTAGCAGAGTGACTTGCCGCCACCTGTGGGCATGACCACGCACGCGTCGCGGCCTTCCGCAATGTGGCGCGTGATTTCTTCCTGGCCTGGCCGAAACGACGTGTATCCCCAATGACGGGAAAGGGCTCCCAGCAACTGCGAATGCGAAATCACGAGGAATCTCCTTCGTCATGGTTAGAGGGCGAATCCCTAAGGCGCGCATATTCGCCTTTTCTTCGCTTAATGTCAAGTGCAGCTTCGGAGATTGGATGGAACGCTAATTAGGCGACCGTCGGCGCAAGCGTCGCTTCGGCTGGTTCCCGCGTTCTGTTCCTGCTAATTTCAAGTGGTCCGCTCAGTTCGAAATGTTGAGCGGTTGCCAAGACGGAAACCAGCCAGGAGAGCGCGATGTCCACGTTTGGATTGATCGAGTATAAGGATGCCAGTCCGGAAGTACGCGCCATATATGACGACATCATGGCCACGCGCAAAACGGATTGGATCAATAACTTCTGGAAGGCGATCGCACACGATCCAGCAACGCTGAAGCGCACGTGGGAGAGCATCAAGGCCATCATGGGGCCGGGCGCGCTCGATCCGCTGACCAAAGAGCTGATTTACGTGGCGGTGAGCGTGACCAACAACTGCCACTATTGCATCGCGTCGCATACAGCGTCCGCATTCAGGAAGGGAATGACGCCGGAAATGTTCAAGGAATTGCAGGCCATCATTGGAATGGCGAATGAAACGAACAAGATGGTCACGGGATACCAGGTCGAAATTGACGAGCAGTTCAAGCCGCCACTGAAATAAGTTTTTTCTCTTCTTTCGCCTGGTCTTATTGAAAAAATTCATCCTGTCCTTGTGGACAGGTTTACCTGTAGTACGCCTGTACTATCGCAGATTTTTCCCTATAGGAATGACTATATAGAGGTTCACGTGGGTTCCGCCCTGTGCGGGTCACGATGAAATACCACCCAGCGAGTGAGTTTCCATGGCACCCATCGCAAAAGAGCCCGATTTGCAAAATTCTTCAGCTCCAGTTTCTCCCGTGAACGCTTCGCAACCGAAAGCGCAGCCTGTGGCTCTGGAAGTTTCCGTGACCGTAAACGGCGCACGAACCGTGGACGGCAGCGACAAGCGCGAGCCATTTTCTGAAACGACGCAGACAGTCCTTGTGTTCGGCAACGGCGCCGTGATTCGGTTGAATTCGAGCGTTGCCCCCGGGCAGCTTCTTTTCCTGACGAATGAGAAAACAAAAAAGGAAGTTGTCTGCCAGGTGGTGAAGTCGAAGAACTACCGCAGCGTGAGCGGTTACGTGGAATTGGAATTTACGGAGCCCGCAGTCGGATTTTGGGGAATGCGTTTCCCGACGGACCGGATTGCGCCTGTAACAACGCAGCCAAGTTCTGCCGCGCCGATTGCTCCTGCTAAGCCTGCGCCAGTTCCGGCTGCCAGCGCCCCCGAACCGAAGGTGGTGCAAGCTGCGCCGCTGAGCGTCGCTCCTCCAGCCGTGCAGAAGATAGAAGCGCCTGCTCCTCCTCCCCCTGCTCCGGTCAACAGCGCGACGGAAGAACTCAAAAAAGAAACAGCGCGGCTGCAGGAACAACTTTCCTCGATGCTTTTTTCAGAGACGCCTGCGCCAAAGCCGGCGGCGCCTGTTCCCCACGTCGAACCCAAAGCCATTTCCGAGGCGACCTCGAAAATTTTCGAATTGACGAAAGCGCAAGCCACGCTTTCGCAGCCGAACCCCGCGCCTGTAACAAAGCCATTCGAACCGCTGAACCTTACGCCAATCGCTTCGAAGTCGAAGCCCGCTTCTTCCGTGCAAGACGAAGAAGTAAAGATTCCTTCCTGGCTTGAACCACTTGCGCGCAATGCGGCCGCAACCGTGCCCGCGCCTCCGACAGTGGCCCTGCCAGCCGTGGAAGTCCCTATTTCCGCCGAAGCGCAAGTCGCGGGCGAATCGTACGATTTCGCAAGCCAGACCCAAACGGTTTCCGTTGCATCCAACGAAAGCGAAGCGCCCAGCTTTGGAGCGAGTTTTCTGGAGACGAGCGACATTGGTTCCGGTGAAGCTGGAACCAGCGGCAGCAACAAGGGTTTGTGGATCGGAGCCATTGCAGCTACCGTTCTGCTGGCGGCAGGCGGCGGTTGGTGGTACACGCAGCAGTCAGGACGCGCTTCAGTGAAAGCGGCTTCTGCTGCCGCGGTTTCTCAACCGATTGCGCAACCGAGCGGCGAACTACAGACACAATCTCTTGCTTCGACGTCCGCGCCTGCTGGTGGAAAGACGTATTCGAATTCAAGCCCTATCAATACGCAGCCTTCCAATGCAGGAAAGCCAACTCTTTCACCTGCCATGGATGTTCAAAAGATTCCCCAAGCTCACGATCCCATGAAGAGTGCGCCTGCTTCTGAAACATCGGGCCCTTCCGAACCGGTCGAGCAGACCCGGAAGCCCGCCTTCAATCAAATTCGCCTCGCCTCGCCGACGGTGAAGGGGGGTTCCAGTGCGAACGCTCCAAATGTAGGCGAACCCGGGATCGCAATGGAAAACAGTTCCGCCCCGTCTCCGGGCGCCGTAACCGGGGGACTTGTCGGTTCCCATGGCAGCCAGCCCACGGCTCCGGTTCCCGTTGGCGGAGAAGTAAAGGCAGCGCAGATGATTTCTTCCGTGCCTCCGGTCTATCCGCAGCTCGCGCGCAGCCAGCGAATTTCAGGCGACGTGAAGATTGACGCCCTGATTGATGACCATGGCCGGGTGACGGGAATGAAAGTTCTTTCCGGCCCGATAATGTTGCATCAGGCGGCGATGGACGCGCTGCACCAATGGAAATACCGGCCCGCGACTCTTAACGGCGAGCCCGTGTCCATGCACTTGACGGTCACTATCCAGTTCCGTCTGCAATAGCGCGAGTTGGCTAGCCCACATACATCAATTTACATTGTGAGGACGACGCGGAACTGTGCGTGCCCGCTGTTCATCCTTGCGTAGGCCTCCGCGGCTTTTTCCAGTGGATATTTCTCGATCATCGGCCGCACTCCGGTGAGCGCCGCAAAACGCATCGTGTCTTCTGAATCGGCCGCCGTGCCGGAAGCCCAGCCCTGCAAGCGCCTTTTGCCCATAAGCAAATTCATTGGTGAGATTTCGATATTGTCCGGACCTGCGCCCACAACGACCATGGACCCATTGCGGCCAAGGCCTGGGAAGATCTCGGACATGGACTTGGAACTCGGCGCCGTAGCGAGAATTACCTTTGCGCCGCCGAGTTTCTGCAACTCCGCCACTGCGTCGCTGTTCTTGCTATCAATATAAATGTGCGCGCCGAGTTTTTTTGCGAGCGCGCCGTTCTCCGGTCCACGTCCAACCGCGGCGACTTGATAGCCGAACTTGTTCGCAAACTGCACGCCCAAATGGCCTAGCCCGCCGATTCCTTGAACGGCGACAAGGTCGCCCGGTCCTGCTCCGCTGTGACGCAAAGCGTTGAACGTAGTGATTCCCGCGCACAGCAACGGTCCGGCCTCCGCCGCGTCCAATCCATCCGGAATGGCAGCAAGTCCTTCCGCCGCGGCCAGCATGTATTCCTGATAGCCGCCGTCGAAATGAATGCCCGTGATTTTTTCGTTCGAACAATTGATGAAATCCCCTTCGCGGCAAGCCGGGCAAGTAAAGTCGTGACTCCCGTGCCAGCCCACGCCAACTCGTTGCCCCTTTTTCCACGTGGTTACTCCCGGACCAGGCTCGTCTACAACTCCCGCCACCTCATGTCCCGGAACGCGCGGGTATTGAATGCCAGGAAAAAGCCCGTCTTTAACCATATGGTCGCTGAAACAAATGCCGCAGGCTTGCACCTTAATGCGCACGTACCCGGGGCCCGGCTGAGGAATTTCCCGCTCCACAATTTCAAAATCGCCGCCTGGTTTGGGCACCTGGACTACTTTCATTTTTGCCATCGGAAATCTCCGTTTCGAAAGAGGAGTGATGCGCTATTTCGATGCACCTGATCTCGGGCAGGGTACCAGAATGTTTTGAGAGTCGCTTCCCCCAAGCCTAAACCACAAACTTCTCCACGCAAGCAAACTGCGAAGTCTCCAATCGGTAATCGCGCGGCTTGCGGGGAACCAGAGCCTCTTCGTATACTGGCGGCCCGGCCAAATGGCAGGTGCGACGGGTGGGTAGCCCGCCGAACTCCACTGTTTGCGCCCCGAATCAAAATAGAATTTTCCGGCGACGCCACAGGCAGGTGCCGGAGTGTGAAGGAATCAAGGAGAGTCCCGCATGTCACAACCGCCGGCCCCGGAAGAGATGAATGTCTACCAAAACGCAGAAGCACGTTTTGAGGTAGCGGCGCAGAAGCTGGGTTTGGAGCAGGGAATTTATCGTTATCTGAAATATCCGAGCAAGGAAATCACGCTTTACATTCCGGTGGGATTGGACAACGGAACGCTCGAAGTTTTCATCGGCTATCGCGTCTTGCATTCCACGGTGCGTGGACCCGGCAAAGGCGGAATTCGTTTCGCACCGGACGTTTCGCTTGATGAAGTGCGCGCGCTTGCCACTTGGATGACGTGGAAGTGCGCAGTCGTGGACATTCCTTTCGGCGGAGCAAAAGGTGGGATCATTTGCGATCCCCGCAAAATGTCGCGAGGCGAATTGGAGCGCCTGACTCGCCGCTATACCGCCGAGCTCGTGGACTGGCTCGGGCCGGAGCGCGACATTCCCGCGCCGGACGTGGGCACGGGCGAACAAACGATGGCGTGGGTTATGGACACGTACTCCATGCATCATCGGCAAGCGACGACGGCGGTTGTCACAGGCAAGCCGATCGAACTCGGAGGTTCGCGCGGACGCCGCGAAGCAACCGGCCGCGGCGTGATGATCTGCTGCGATAAAGCCCTTGCGAAGCTTGGCATGAAAAAGGAAGGCTGCCGCGTCGTGATTCAGGGATTCGGCAACGTCGGCTCCATGGCCGCGGACCTCATGCAAAAAGCGGGCTACAAAATTATCGGTCTCGCGGACATCGGCGGCGGCCTCTACAACGAAAATGGATTCGACGTTCCCAAAGTGATTGATTGGGTTTACACGCAAAAGAAGTCGCTGCAGGATTATCCCGGTGGCGGAACGAAGATGACTTCCCGCGAAGTTCTTTTTCAGCCGTGCGAGGTACTGATTCCCGCGGCGATTGAGAATCAAATCACGGAAAAGAACGCGTCGCAGGTCCAAGCAAAAGTGATGTGCGAAGGCGCGAATGGCCCCACGACGTGGCAAGCCGACGCCATCATTGACGCCAAGGGCGTCTTTACAATTCCTGACATTCTCGGCAATGCTGGCGGCGTCACCGTCAGCTATTTCGAATGGGTGCAAGATCGCCAGGGCTTCTTCTGGCGCGAAAGCGAAGTGAACGAGCGATTGCTCGACGTCATGGAAAACGCATTCGATCAGGTTGTGAAGTACGCGGAAGCGCACAAGGTCAACAACCGCATCGCCGCTTACATGGTGGCCATTGACCGCGTAGCAAATGCATTGAAAATGCGCGGGATTTACGCTTAACTGAGGGCGCCCGAAACAGGTCACGCAACCGTCGCTGTCCTACGCTGCGTTGGGCAAAAAATAACTTGCAAACCGTCTTGCAGGGTGGATAATGCCCCGCGCGAGGAAGGAGTCCGCTCCGTGAACCCGGACCCTGTGTTGGCTGGCCACGCCAAAACCGAAGAGGAGCACCGCCGCGAGATTTGCGCCGTCGGTCGCTGGATGTACGACCGCGAATACATCGTAGCGTGCGAAGGCAACGTCTCTGTGCGTTTGAGCAACGGGCGCATCCTGGCTACGCCAACGTGCATGAACAAAGGCTGTCTTTCCTCTGAAGACATGGTCATCACGGACCTCGACGGCCACAAATGCGCCGGCGACCGAAAAATGTCGTCCGAAATCCTGATGCATTTGCTTTTTTATCGCATGAGGCCCGACGTGAACGCCGTTTGCCACGCGCATCCGATTACCTCCACAGGTTTCGCCAGCGCGGGGCGTTCGCTCGACCAGGCTTTGCTTCCTGAAGTAATCATTGGTCTCGGACAAGTGCCGCTCGTACGTTATGCAACGCCGGGAACTCCGGATCTCAGCCAGGCGATCGAACCTTATGTCGAAAGTTATGACGCGTTGCTGCTCGCGAATCACGGCGTCGTGACGTGCGGCCCTGATTTACTCACGGCGTTCTATCGCATGGAAACTGTGGAGCATTTTGCAAAGATTATGCTGGCCGCGGAAAATGCGGGAACGCCAACACTGCTCTCCGGCCGTGAAGTGGCGAAGTTGATGGCTGCACGGGCACGCTACGCCGTTGCACCTCCTCCGGGAGGAGCGTCGGAATTGCCGATTACCAGCGATAGCGAAGACGGCGTCGCCGACGAAATCACACTGAAGCGCGATGAACTCGATCACTTGATCGAAGAAGCGCTGCGCCAGGACCGCGCGAGACGCTAAGCGCACCGCTTTTTTTCTCCGCGACTCCTTACAATTTCAGGCATCGAAATAAAGGAATGGGAGGATCGGTAATGTCTGAAGAATTCAAGCCACGCCTGGACTACGCCAAATTTGCGCAAGAACCCCTGCGTTCCATGTATGCAATCGAACGCTATCTCCACAATAGCGGCATCGAACCCAAACTCCTTCATCTCATCAAGCTTCGCGCTTCGCAAATCAATGGATGCGCCTACTGTATTGACATGCATTCAAAAGATGCGCGTGCCCTTGGTGAAACCGAGCAGCGGGTTTACGGCCTCGATGCCTGGCGCGAAACTCCTTACTACACGGATCGCGAACGCGGCGCGCTCGAATGGACCGAAGCGGTCACGCTCGTTTCGCAGACGCACGTCCCCGATGACGTATATCAACGCGTTCGCGCGCAATACTCCGAAAAAGAAATCGTGGACTTGACGATCGCCGTCGGCATGATCAATATGTGGAACCGCGTCGCTATTTCTTTTCGCGCGGAGCCTGGCAAGTATCAGCCGCCGAAATCCACGGCGACGGCGAGCTAGTTCTATCTCCTGTTCGCAGTCGCTTGGCCCTCGCAACTTTCGCTTGTACAATTCCGCCTGAATAGAGAGTTCTGCATGACGGAGTTCTTGTGAGCGAAACACAACTATTTTTTGACGCTATTCGCGCAGGCGATCTCGCCGCTGTCCGCGCGCTGCTTGACCAGGATCCTGCTCTGCTTACGGCCAAAAACGCGCAATCGCAAAGCGCGGTTCTTTTTTCCATCTACAATCACCAAAAAGAAGTTCGTGACCTGCTTCTATCGCGGGGTGTACCGCTGGAATTGCACGAAGCTGCCGCAGCAGGAGACGTGGCTCGCGTCAAGGAATTGGTTGAAAAGGACGCGTCACTCGCGAAGGGCTTTTCGCCCGATGGATTTCCCATACTTGCCCTGGCTGCCGTGTTCGGACAATTTGAAGTCACGAAATATCTGCACGAAAAAGGAGGTGACGTGAACGCCGCCGCGACCAACGGCAGCGGCTACAACGCGCTGACAGGTGCCGTCACCAGCGGTCACACCAAAATTGTAAAGTGGCTCCTCGAAAACGGCGCAGACCCAAACTATCGCTACGCCAACAACTATTCCCCGCTCCTCACCGCCGCTGCAAACGGTCACCTGGAAATTTTGAAGCTGCTCATCGCTCATGGCGCCGACCTACACGCCAAAACCAACGACGGAAAAACCGCGCTCGCCTTCGCCGAAGAACGAAAACACGGAGCGGTCGCCGATTATCTGCGCGCAGCCGTTCGAGACGGTAAGTAGGGCGGTTTATTCCGGTGCGCTTTCACTTGCCCATGGAGCTGAGGGGAAGGTGTCCTTGCTACCTGAAAGGATTCTGGTGCGTAAGAACGCGATCAGAAAGATTCGCTGAGGGGCAGCTCTGGAAATCGCCGCTTCCATTCAGCCCGGGCTCCGCTGAGTTGCATCACCAGAGTCTCTTTCTTGTGCCGATCCGAAAGCGGTGTTCGCAAACTCTTGCACTTCGTGATAACCCTAAAACGCAGCAGTTCGGGATTTGACATTAGAGAAAGGCGCTGGCGCACAGATTCAATTTGCGATTCGCTGTTCCCAACTTCGGCGGTTTCGATCGCGATACTTGCCATGGCCGTCAAGCCGGTCTCCCTTCTCGTGGCGTGGAAGGGTTACCATTCAATACCGGCCGCAGATAGTAAGAGCGTATGCCTAACGTTTTATTGAATACATAGAGATAATTCCCCCGCGTCGTTGATATGACTGAACGAACCACGCAGCGCTGGTTTTCGGGGGAACATCCCAGGTTCCGCACGGTCTCTCTTGAAAAAACTATTTGGACTCAAGCACTTCGCGATGGTTGAGCTTCTGCGTGGGGCGGTTATCGTGGGGATACAGCCTAGTGATCGTAGCCAATTGCTCGTCGGAAAGGCTGGACGCGGATTTTAGAATGTACCAGGCAACTCCCTCTGTGCAGGGCGGCGTGGTGAGCGAGCCGCTATAGGTGTAGTAGCCGTGCTGGGACGGCATCAGGTCTTCGACATTTATGGAGACCGCAGAAATTTCAACCGTTTTGTCCTTCTCTGACGGAATGTTCTTCCAGAGAGTTTCCAAAAGGGGATTGGGAACGCCAGCCTTGAAAAGGATGGCCACAACGGCGAGGTGGCCGTCCGCGTCGGCGTGGACGAGGTGCCCAACCATATCGAAGCCCTTCCCAAGGATGTGCTCCTCGCTGGGATGGTGGAAATGAAATTGTTTGAGAGTATAGGTCTTGTTGCCGACTGTGAGCGTGCTGCCCGGCGCGTAATTGATCATGATGGTGTGGCCGTTGTTGATAATGCTGAGAGGGACGGCCTTGTAATCGAATTTGAGTTCAGGAAGGTCGGCGGGCTTGGCGTGCCTGATGTCGATAGGAGACTGGTTGTGGCCCACCTTGCAAGTGGCGAACGCAGGATCGAGCGAACCCCAGTGCTTTGGATCTTCCTGGCCTTCGTAGCTCCAATGAGGGGTGTGAGATTCTTGGGCGCGCGAGAGTGCGGGAGCAAGTGCAATACAGAATGCCGCGGCGAGGACGCATGTCTTCCTTGTTGTTAAGCGAAAAATCATTGAGACCTCCAAATGATAAGTCCCGGCGAATGGACAAGCAAACGACTAAACCCACATTTCCTTTTGAACTCTTCGTAACTCGCCAGAGTCGACTTCCTGCAGGCAAATAGGCTTATCTACTTTAACTTGTTATTTGAAAGGAGGTCCGATTTCTGTTTGAATAACGCCCACGGGAGTCGTCGTGAAAATATACAATGTCGCTGGGTATTTGATTATTCTCGCCTACATGCTGGCTTGCGCGTATTTCGCCCCAATTCATTTGGGACCGTGGATTGGAATGTTGATCGGCGGAGCTTATTTTATCTTTTGCTGGTTTTTTGGCGGGTTGTATTTGGCCGATGTTCTTCATTTGGGAATCGCTCACCGTTCGCTCGACTATAGGGAATGGTTCATAAAAGTCGTCGCTGTCGTGAATAACACCTTCGGGATCTATGTAAATCCGATCGCTTGGGTAAATCGCCATCGCTTGCATCATAAACATTCCGACCATCCTGGGGATCCCAATAAACTTTCAGACGACGGTTTTTGGCGAACCCTATATCTCTGCGTAATGCCGTATCAATGCAAAGAAAATTTGGCCGGGGACAAAATTTTGAAATCCTGGACTCTCCGGGTCGTTGCGAATCCGGCTTTCGCAATCCTCGCGCAAGCCTTTAGTTTTTATCTCTTATGGAAGCTGGGTGGAAGTCTGAAGTTTGCGCTGGTGATGTGGGTTGGAATGCGAATTTTTTCATTGTGGGTAAATATGATTCAAAACTATTGGACCCACACACGACAATTTGGATACCGGCGGTATCACGATGACGACGACAACGCCATGAATATTGGCGAGTGGCTGCCGGTAACGGCGACCTTTAGCGCATGCCTCCAGAATAATCATCACCACTATGAGGGTCTTTTGCGGCTAAGCCACGACAAATCTGAATACGACTTTGGATTTATAACGGTCAAAGTGATGAAATATTTGGGCCTGGTGAAGGCAACGAGAACGGGCGCAGAGATACCCAAAGACGTTCCACTGGACGCGCTAGGTTTTTAGGGCGTTTTTTTCTTTCCTATAAATGGTTCAATCGTTTGCCCAAGAAAGCTCGGCGAGATTTCTTCGCCGGCCAGACCGTAATTTTCCGGCCATTCCTCAGGAAAGTAATAAGTCCCAAAAATCTTATCAATCCACGGGAAATGAATCGCGAAGTTCTTGTCGATGGACTCTTTTTGAGACGTATGGTGCCAATGATGAAATCTGGGCATAACCAGGAATTTTTCGAGCCATTTCGCGTTGGGACCGAAATTGCAATGAGTCCAGGTGGCGTGAAGGGTGACAAAAATCAAATACGCCAGGATGATCGATTGCGAAAATCCAAGCATGAGAGGAACAAGGATAAATCCGCGCACAAGCGTGTCGTCCACAAAGTGGGAGCGTGACCCCGCGATCCAATCAAGCGCCTTGGAAGAATGGTGAATGGCATGAAAACGCCAGAGAAACGGCACCTTGTGCAAGGCCAGATGAATAAAATATTCGGCTATGTCCGCAACCACAACGGCCAAGAAAAATTGTAAAAGCCATGGCATTCGAGCGATGAATTGTTGAACAACCGGAACACCCAAATATTTGGTGGCCTGGGTAGCGGGCAGCAAAACCAGAAACGATAAAACCTGAATCGGCAGATGAGTGGACATGAAATAAACCACGTCCTGGGTCCACCCTTTTCTGAAGGTTCCTTGTTCTGGATACTGTGGCCAGAGTCTTTCAATTGGCACGTAGATAAGCGCCATCAACAACAAATCAAGCAAGAACCAGTCCATGCCGATGGTCATGCCATTGAGTTGGCTCCCATTAACTTTTGCGCTCGAGCCGCCCCAAGCTGTTGCAGCGATGGCGAGCAGCATTCCCGTTAACGCCAGAGTCTTTTTCTTGCGCAGCAGAGAAGAGATCACTCCAAATGCAACTGCCGCCACAATGAGGAATTGGACTAAGAGGCGGATCGCGTGCAGCGAGTAAAACGGACGGAATTCGGCGGAGGTTAGGAACTGGGGGAAATGCAGGCACAGAACGCCACCGAACGCGAGAAATCCAAAAAAGGCTGACAAAATCCCGCTCCACCAGCCCGTGCCAAAGCCAGTGGACTCGGCGTCGCCGAAGAATTCATTAATTTTTTGCTCGAACACGATGTCAAACCTGTCGCAGTGAAGGGCTTTCTATCCTCACGCACCGCCTGATCGTTCCCAAGGTGAGGGGTGCCACTAGTGAGAATTCTATACCGCGAATCGCAGCTTGTGCACGCGTGGTGCCTGATAAGTTCTGCCGAAATCGGACAAGTTAAATCGGCTGGGCCACCGTCAGTCCTGCTAAGGATTTGGAGTTACGATTACCGGCATGGACCTGAATTGGTGTTGCCCCGAGTTCAAGTCGCATGCTTCTCACTCCAGATGGAAAGGACGGCTTGCGAATGGTGCTGGTGTGGCGAGGGAGAAGACCATTTTCCTGCTACTTAGAATTTCGGTCCCACAGCAAAAAGCAATCAGAGTTTTCTGATGCTGCGATGGAAATCAAGTTCTGCCCATGGTGCGGGAACAACCTGAACCAACAGTATGGGTCGCCGCTTATCGAATGCACCCCTGCCAAAAGCCAGCGAGGCCGGCGTGAATAACTATTTCACGAAGCCCAAGCTGCCTTCTCTCCGAAAGGCTAACGAAAGTTCCACGCAAACCGCCCTAATTCCCGATAAACGCGGCAGCCGAAATCGTACAAGTGGAATCCGCCGCGAAAGCTGGCCAAGTACATGCCGGCTTCAATGGGTGGGCAGCCGGATCCGCGGAACGACGAAATTCAATTTCGCCTCTTTCAATATGACATTGCTATCGTGAAAGCGATGCACGCGGCAAACGTGCCCTTTCTTGCGGGTACAGATACGCCGAATCCATACACGTACCCCGGATTTAGTCTGCATGATGAGCTTGAACTTCTGGTGTCGGCCGGCTTTTCTCCTATGGAAGCACTGCAAACGGCGACACTGCGCGCCACGCAGTTTCTTGGAGTGGATCAGTTTCTTGGCTCCGTGGAGGAAGGTAAAATTGCGAATCTGTTTCTGCTTGATGCAAACTCGCTGGAAGACATTCGTAACACAAAAAAGATTCGAGGTGTTGTTCTTCGGGGCGATTTCTTGGACAGGGCCAAGTTAGATGTGTTGTTAGGTCGTCAGAAATTCCCCCTTCCTAAGAAGTGATCAATAGCGCGAAGCACCCCATCCACTAGGTTAACGCCGACCAAGTCCCGGTTGACGAGCTAACTGGACAAGTGGATTTCTGGCAAAAGCAGTTGTCCGGCACGACTTATCGGGACTTGAGCGCTTGCGTCGGAAATTGTGTTTGGTCACAATCACGGCTTTGCACTTGCAGCGCTTCGGGAGATGTTTCAGAAAGGTCCTAGTGACACGCGTTCGCTTGAACCGAGGACACGGCCGAGGTACGGTTTTACTCGCGCCGAAGCCGATGAACATTTCAGAATATCAGTGCCGCAAGCAAGGCTGTTACGAGCGCACAAAGCGTTATCGCCGTCAGCAGTGATGATTGGCTGGGGCGAACCCCGTGGATGACATGATTCTGGAAAATCATCGTTCTCCTTGACAGACGGAATCCAGAAGTAATTGCTTCACGCTACATATCCGGGGAGTCTGATTTGAACACTAATATCCCGGACTGCCCGATGTCGTTGCCCTTGAGCATGTACTGAGTTGTTTTCGAGCAACGACGCAGCCACTCTGAGCTAGGCACTATGGTCCAGAAAGGGAGACGCCGAAATGGATGTAGGAGACCGACTCAAACAGTTTAGAGAATTGCGTGGCCTGTCCCAAGGCAAGATTGAAGAACGCACAGGGCTGCTTCGTTGCTACATCTCGCGGGTGGAGAACGGACACACTGTCCCCTCCGTCGGGACTCTTGAGAAGTTTGCACGTGCTTTAGACATGCCCTTGTATCAACTTCTCTACGAGGGAGAAAAGCCGCCCAAATCGCTCAAAACACAGGCGCAGGAGATAGATGATTGGGCGTCTCGGGGAAAGGGCAGACGCATCTTTTCAAAACTACAAAACGCACTTCAGAAAATGTCCGAATCAGACAGAGCCTTGCTGCTTTACATTGCCGCCAAGATGGTTGGCAAACCGCGTTAGTCCTGATTAACGCCGGAATCGTACAAGTGGAATCCGCAGCGAAAGCTGGCCAAGCACATGTCCGGTTTGGCGACTTATCAGGACTCGACTGAAAACACTGAGAAAATTCGGTACGGCCCGGGCTCACTGTTGTTGAAGACCCCATCCTCCAAGTACTTCTCAGCGTCACTAGATGAGTCAAGCAAGCAATGGGGATTTGTCGGAATTTCCTCCGCAAGATGATTGCATGAAAGGGGCGAGCACTCGGGCAGGTTCTTGCTTGAAAACGTAACCACATCGAAGCCTTCTAGGTGTTTGTCAATCGGGACCAGCACATTCGTTCCGAAAGATGGATCTGGCCCATATGGACGCCAGGTAGTGCCGTCAAATTCGTTCTCGTACACTTCGTAATAAAACAGGGTTGTTCCCGCAAGGTTAATGGAGTGTTCTCGCGCGACGTCTTTGATTATTTCCGGCGAGTCGAACAACCAAAATCCATTATGCTTCCAGAAATCAACATAATCCGCAAAATCCTCAGACGTGCAGCCACTCACTGAGTGGATGTCGGTGACCTGCTGAGCCTTGAGCCAATCTGGTTTTGTGGAAATTCGCTTTGCCAAATAACCGGCCGGAATCATAAGGTCCAGTTTACATGGGGACTGGGAGGAACATGTCCGGTTTGGCGACCTTAACCAGGCACTTGAAAGGTAGGTTTGACGGGGGCATGTTGCTTAGGTTCGGAATCAAGTGTATTTTGTGATTGTCCAGAAGTCCAAAAAAGCGAAAAACTGTGTCCGAATAGGTGAATTTATGAAACGTCGCGAGTTCCTGCGCTCCGCAAGTGTTGTGTCAGCAGCTAGAGCGTTTCCCAAGCCAGTTCGCCTGTTCGCGGGGGCAGTGCCTGACGCGTGGCGCTCGTTCGAAGTGACGACAAGCGTCCAAGTTCTGAAGCCATCCGGAATGACACGGATATGGGTGCCCGCGGCCCTCGTCAATCCAACACCCTTCCAGAGGACACTCGCTAATGAGTTCAAGACTGAGGGTGGCACCGCGAAGATTGTCGAAAGCAAGGCCGACGCCCTGGGAATCGTCGCAGCAGAATTCCCGGTGGGGGCGAAGCCGATCCTTACAGTCACGAGCCGGATCGCAACCAAGAATCATGCGGCGGACCTCTCCGCGGCCGGCAATGCACCGAAGAGTGATAAAGAGGACTTGGAACATTTTCTGCGGCCGACGAAGCTAATGCCTACGGACGGAATCGTAAAAACGACGGCGATCGAAATCACAAAGGGCGCAAAGACGGATGTGGAAAAGGCGCGTGCGATCTACGAGTGGATCGTGGCGAACACGTTCCGGAATCCGAAAACTCAGGGCTGCGGGCTGGGCGACATCCGCTTTATGCTGGAAACCAAAGATTTGGGTGGGAAGTGTGCCGACCTGAATGCGCTGTTTGTCGGGCTCGCGCGTGCAGCGGGTCTTCCGGCACGCGACGTGTACGGTATACGCGTCGCCAAGTCAGACCTGGGATATAAGAGCCTTGGCCCTTCGACAGAGATCGTGACGAAGGCGCAGCATTGCCGTGCTGAGGTGTATCTCGACGACTACGGCTGGGTGCCGGTTGATCCTGCGGATGTACGGAAAGTAGTGTTGGAAGAACCGCCGGGAAATCTTCCCTTGGACGACGACATGGTGAAAAAAGCCCGTTTGCGGCTATTCGGGTCGTGGGAGATGAACTGGATGGCATACAACTTCGCGCACGATGTGGTGCTACCGGGATCGAACGGTGCGCCAATTGGATTTCTGATGTACCCGCAGGCGGAAACGGCCGACGGTCGGCTCGACTCCCTCGATCCGGACGGCTTCAAATATGAGATCAAATCGAGAGAGATCACAGCGGCAATAAGCTAACGTAAACAACCGACAAGCGGAAAGCTGCCAACCCGTCTGTAGCTTCACTACCGCGTTGACCTCGTGCCTGACGCACTAACCGTCCAAGTTCAATTTCGACGCAGGGAACTTTACGGGTTACCCGACTCTAACCGAGCAAGTGGAATCGCTTTCGAGCTGGCTATGATCCAGGCACAATATTGTCGATGTGATTAAGCTAACCACATCTATGGTTTTCCGGTTGACCAGGACTCAGCTTTCTTGGTCTATGAAGGAACTGCGTGACCGAGGCAGCATAAGAAATCTGAGTGTCAGCTTTCGCATGCACGCCCGGTCATGATGATCTATACGCGGCCTGAGGGAAGGGCCGTTCGCCTCGATCACTCCTCGTCGCCATCATCGTGATCGTCGTGATCGTCGCCGTCGACTGGGCGCAGGAAATGGCCGAAGACCCACTGGGCCACGTGCCGACCCTGTTTCCGGGCCTGCACGTCGGCAGGACGGAAGTGGATGCCTTCCCAGATGCGCGCATTCACCACGTCACGAGCCACATCCGAGAACCGGTGATAGTCGAGCGTCTGCACGGGCGCTGTGGCGTTTGTGGTGTGCAGAGTGAAGTCCATTTCGTCGGTGCCGAAGAAGAGCGCGAGGCTGCGGGTCGCGGCGCCGGTGACGTTGTTGGCTCCCGAAGTGTATTCGGGATAGTTCGGGGTGTTGATGAGTGGCTGCCAATCCGGGTCGCCGATGGTGTCCGGGTTGCCGTCGTTGTCACCTTCTTGAATGGCCGTGACTGGTCGCCAGTAAACGAAGTGGCGCTTGCTGTCCCAAGCGGTGATGATCGCATCAGCTATTGCCAGATTGACCAGCACGAAGAGACGCGCGCTGTCATCGATGCTGGAGAGACGGGCGTTCGCGACATCTCGCGCCACCTGGTTGTAGTTCGCGAGGAAATTGGTATTGAAGAACAAGGCCAGGTTGGTTTGGTCCGTGGTGCGAGCACTGTTGAAGCGCGCACCCAGGGCCTTGACCTCGTTATAGGCCGTAGCATATCGATGGCTTGTCAAGGGCGGGGGCGGGACCGGACGAAACTGGGAAGGGCTCTTCAAGGTGAACGGAGTGACCGTCGCGAGCCATGGCGCCAACATTGGAGAAAACGGCGCCGGAGGTCCCGGTTGAAACGACGGAGTTGGCCGCCACTCGCCGGGAGCGTTGCCACCCGTGAAAGGTGGCGGTGGGGGCGATGGGAAGCTGCCATCGTTGGCCCGCAAGGCAATGATGCCAGCCGCAGCCGCGGCACCAACGGCGACACCGGGATCGCTTTCCGAGAGACTGTGCGCGGCCAGATAGGCGTGATAGGTCACGTCGAGAGTCCCGGTGAGAGAGGGAAATCGATTGACGAGCACGTCGTGAGCGGCCTTGGCGACAGCTGCGGCAGTCGAGCCGGAAGCTCCAGGGACGTGTACGGCGTAAGGTCGGAACCGGCCGGTGATCGACTCAACGGCGTCATAAACGGCGGCCTGGACCATCGCGCTGTCAAGCGTCGCGGTCGCGCCGGGATGGACGGGCGGGCTTGCGCACGGCGCGGCGGGACACGGCGCGTTGGAGATTATTTGTATGGCGATCGCATTCCAATCTGTTACGGCGTCGGCTCGTACGACTGACGACATCGCGAGGGCCATCGCTAAGCCAAGTAGGAGCACACAAAATCTTTTCAGTAGTCGCATTCCTGTTTCCTCTCTCTAGAAGGTTCCTATGGGTGGGCCGAAGCAAGCTGGGGCAAAGTAACAGACGACGGAGTCAGCGGGGTTGCGCGTCAGGGACCTGGAAAGGGAATGGACAGCTCCGTACCTGGGTCGCACCTGTTTGCTTGATGGAACATACGCCCTGATATTGGCGAAGTAAAGTTATGATTTCTAAAGATAGATACTCCCAAAGTCCCGCTCTGGGATGAGCTGCCGGGGATTCCTTTGATGTAACCTTTCGAGTGTTCGCCCGTAACCTGTGTGGCAATCAAGAATGACGGACATCGAGAACCTCTACAAACGCTATGCCGGCGATGTCCGCCGATTTGCGCTGTATTTGTGCGGCGATGTGGTGATGGCGGATGAAATTACCTCGGACACGTTTGTGCGCGCGTGGATGGCGGCTGACCGCATTCGCCAGCCGACGTTGAAAAGCTATCTTTTCGCCATTACACGAAACGCGTATACCGATATGCTGCGACGGGCCGCGCGCCACACGCAGCTCGACGAGAATATGCCTGATACGCGGATCAGCGCGCAGACGCAAATGGAGGAGAGCGCGGAAGTGAGCGCGGTGCTTGCGGCGTTGCAGCAACTGCCAGAGATGGACCGCACGGTGCTGCTGATGCGCGCGCTTAACGAAATGCCATACGAGGAAATCGCGGAGACGCTAGGAATCCCGGTGGTCGCCGCAAGAGTGAAGGTTCATCGAGCAAGATTGAAGCTGATGCAAACAAGGCAGGCATGGCGGGAGGCCGTTCCCGCCGCAGGAGCAAAACCATGAACGTCACGCGCGAAGTGGTCACGGATTTGTTGCCAATTTATTTTTCGGGCGAGGCCAGCGGGGATACGAAGGTGCTGGTCGAGGACTACTTTCGTCAGGATCCCGACTTCGAACGCATTGCGCGCAGCGCGGCGACGCCGCTCGAAACTTTGCGGGCCGCCAGGCCCATCGCGGCCGGCCCGGAAAAGGAGAAACGCGACCTGGAGAGCATCCGTTGGGGATTGCGGCGGCGTCAGTGGTTGTTCGCTGGGAGCCTGTTCCTCACGCTCTTCCCGCTGTCATACTATTTCACCTTCACCCATGGCCATCTCGTCTCGCTGACGGTTCGCGACGCCCTTTGGAACGCGGCGTTTCACTGGAGCCTGGCGGTGCCCTTCTGGTTCCTCTATTTCGCGCGCCTGCGACGGCGCACAGTCTCCTTGGTAGTTGCGATCTCTTTTACGCTGATCCCCACTCCCTTCGTCTTGCACTCTTTGCTCGCCGGCGAGCCAGTCGTACAGTTCGCGATCTTCTGGGTTTGGGCGGCAGTCGCATGGATGGGGTATTTCTGGCAACGCCCTTGTTAGCACTATTTGACGCGTGGCGCATCCTTAACAGGCCGAGACATCTCCGAGTGGCCTAGCTAAGTCTTGGTAAACGCCGAAATCGTACAAGTGGAATCCGTCGTCGGACTTGTCCGGTTTGGCTAACCGGGCACTTGGGCGCAGACAGGGGCACGAAAGACAAACTTCACTTTAGACGGACCTGAATCTGAATCTTGTTACTGCGAAACTCGCCGTCATCAAATGTGAGTAGCGGCAAACCGAAACTCTCTTCCTTTGGATAATTGCTTTGATATAAAACCTGAAGGTAATAGACACCGGGGCTCAGAGCGTAGTGAGAAAGGTGAAAGAGCATGCGCGTACCGAAGAAATATCCAGGAGCCAAACCTACTAGCTGAGATTTGTCATACA
The DNA here is from genome assembly GCA_035567915.1 of Candidatus Sulfotelmatobacter sp. Lineage (GTDB taxonomy): Bacteria > Acidobacteriota > Terriglobia > Acidiferrales > UBA7541 > Acidiferrum. The sequence continues at coordinate 266,222 of DATMPA010000038.1, forward strand.
TGGGCGGCGGAGGAAGGGGAATGATTGGCTTCCTTGCGTGCACAGCATGCCCTTTTTCGTCGGTAAGTATGAATCCAATACCTGCCCAGCCCCACTCCAGCGTCCCGTAGATGAAGACATCAGAAGAGCCGCGATTTTCCAGACTGACCGTCAGATTTAGGGTGTTGCCTTGCACCACTGACTGCTTGTCTGCGGTACAGGACACGGCGAGCACTGGCCTTTCTGATTGCTGAGCCAACAATGAGGAGACTGCGATTAGCGCGAAAAGTAGAATGCAAACGAAACGTCCCATGCCCGCCTCCACTGCCCAATCGATACCTTGGGACATTGTAAGCCTTCATCCTATTGTGTAGTGCCTGGTAAACGCGGAACCGCACAAGTGAAATTGCTGGCCTTGGCACATCTCCGGTAAGGCGACTAATCAGGAGTTGATCGCAAAATGCACACTGAACGATGCGTTGTGGAAAAAGCCTGATGGCACTCTTTCAAGGCAAATTGGTGACAATCTCCGCTTAGGTCAGGCATTTCGGTTGGAAACTCCTGTCCTATAGCCCAAGCGGTGCACACGAGTCTCATAAGGGCCTCTGGATAAGGCTTATTGTTTTGCTCGGCCATGCTCGGATAAAAATTCACCACTCTCGTTTTTTGGTTCCGAGTGCCCCTTGGAATCGTGAAATCTAATGTCCAGTAGAAGTCAATTGGAGTATATGTGCTCCTAAAGTTTTGAGAAAGCTCGGCCACATCGTCTCGCGCCAGAACTTTCACGGTCGCATCAAAGTCTCCTTCGGAAATATGCGCTCGCGAGACGCTTTCTCTTTTCAGTTCTTGATTTCTTTTAGGATGGAATTCAACTGAGCGATCAGAGAAAATGCGGAGATAAACGAACTGATTGGTTCCCCCGACTCCGGAGTCAGTTTGCAGAACTTCAAGTAGTAATTGCTTTGGAGACTGTCTATTCGCAGCGTCTGAAGCGATTCCCTCATTGCGTTGTTGAGAGAAGCACGAAGCCACCAGAACTAGGAATCCGAGCACGACCAACGGAAACGAACGCATCGCCCACCCTCAGCAGCGTACTGGATCGAACTTTACCGGTAAGCCGAAGGCCAAAAACCCGAAAGCCTTTGCGAGAGCTCTCATGATGACGACCTTCTTGATCTAAAGTTAGCACAAGCGATAAATGGGTTGACAAGGTTCACGGCAAGGAGGGACGCTTCGAGTGTCGGGACAATCCCTGCTCTGCCTCGGCGTCGTTGGTTCGATCCGGCTTTTTAACTGCGCCATGTTCAAGACAATTGTCCCGATACTTTCTGTCCTGTTTTTTCCCCTCTTCCCGGCTCCTGCGCAAACGCAGTGCAATGACCAACTGTGTCGAAATCTGCAGGCCATACTTGATGAGGCGGTAATTGACTTTAGGGGATATCGAGCGAACAGGACCTCGGGTCCTGACGTCTCGATCGAGGGAACGGCTGTCCCATGTCAAGTATCGCTTTGGGTAAACAATGTACCGATGTATATCTGCTACGCCAAAGTTCCAAATGCGGATTCGCAAAAATGGTATGCCAAAACACTCCAGGTGCTACAAGGTCTCAACCCAACATGGAAGTTCCAAATCAGTTCCTCGGGTGAAGATCACTATGTGGATGCAGGCCCGCCAAATTGCGAGATTCCGCCCAATGACGGGCCACGCCGCGGCCAATGTCCACTTCACCTGCAAACGATGGAACAAAGCGACGGAACATCGAAGCTATATCTTTGGATGAACTCAATTTCCTCGCCTTATCTTCTGAAGCCGCCACCGCCCCCTCCTTCGAAGGCAGTTTCATCCGACGTCAATCCGACTGCCGCTCCAGCAACCGCTTCTGGTTGTGATGATTTCTGCCAGAACCTAAAAAAGGTGTTTGAGGCCCGTGTCGGGGCTTTTGCGGGTATCCGCACTACCAAAGGAAATGACGGGACGACTGAGGTAACTGTAAGACTCGCAGGAGCGAAGCAGTGCACTGTCAAGGAAGTTCCAGGGTCTCAATCCAGCGGTCTTGGAACTCAGTTCGTTTGCTATTGGCGAGAAAATTCCGATTCTGCAGCCGAGACAAGATTCCGCGATCTGATCTCCCGCCTTCAGATTTTGATCCCCTCGAATTGGTCAACTCATCGGGAAAATGAATTGGATGATTCCACGGGCGCGGAGATCACGGCCTGGTATGCGATCGAGCCAGGTGGCAAACATGATGTTCGCGTGTATGTTTCGGTGGAATCCGTCGGCCTCCATGTCACGACGTGGAACTAGCGTATCGTTACACAAATAAGTGACACTGCGCTGCAAAGAGAAAAAGAGCGTACGCTTCCGAGGAAAGGTTCAATGTAACGACCAAAGTTGGTCGGGAACGAAGGCCGCGAACGCGCGCTGTCAGGGTGTATCACCTTTCCCCGTCTGTAACCTTGACCCGCAAACATGTTGAGAGGCGAAGAAATGGCAGCACTGAGACCGAGTGGGTCCTGATTAACGCCGAAATCATACAAGTGGAATCCGCCGCGAAAGCTGGCCAACCACTTGTCCGGTTTGTCGTGTCGGTTCAAACGGTCGATGCAACACCATCTGGTATAAAGCTGTTTTCAAAGGTGGTGTTTATGAAACAAGGGAAACGGTTTGGGCTTTCAGCGGAGCAGAAGAGCGACGTGTGGCGTCGTTGGAAGTCGG
>DATMPA010000039.1:0-2178 GCA_035567915.1 Candidatus Sulfotelmatobacter sp.
CTTCATGCGCACAGACACCGCCGAGTTCTGTTCTTCCTGCCATAAAGTCCATTTGGATGTTCCCGTGAATCACTATCGCTGGATTCGCGGCTTCAATGAATATGACAGCTGGCAGGCCAGCGGAGTTTCCGGCCAGGGTGCGCGTGCGTTTTACTACCCGAAGGCGCCCATGAATTGCGCCGATTGCCACATGCCGCAGGTTCCTTCGAACGACGATGGCAATAGCAACGGGCTCGTCCATTCGCATCGCTTCCCAGGCGCGAATACGGCAGTGCCCACGGCGAACCAGGATCAAGCGCAATTCGAATTTGCGAAAAAGTTTCTCCAGGACAAACAACTGAGCGTCGACATTTTCGCAGTTTCCCCTGCCGGGAATGAATCGAACCCGTCGGCCGCGAGCGAGTTCGGGAAACCGGAAATCTCCACGACTTTTGCCGTCGGCGAAGAATCAGACATTTCCCTTCCGAAAGGCCCGGCTGGCGAACTCCGCCCGATTACTGCTCCGATCGATCGCGCCGATGCAGCGGTGCGACGGGGCGATGATGCTCGCGTCGATGTCGTTGTGCGCACACGCAAGGTCGGCCACTTTTTCCCCGGCGGCACAGTCGACGCTTTCGACGTGTGGCTTGAACTGCAAGCCACCGATGAAAAAGGCCAGACAATTTTTTGGAGCGGCAAGGTCGAGGACGATGGTAAAGGCCCCGTCGAGCCAGGAGCACACTTCTATCGCTCACTTCAAATTGACGGGCATGGCAATCCCATCAACAAGCGCAACGCTTGGTCCACCCGCTCCGTCGTTTATGTCCATCTCATTCCTCCCGGAGCCGCGGACACCGCGCACTACCGGCTGCACATTCCGGACAATGCCGGGGACAGAATCACACTGCATGCTAAGCTGAACTATCGTAAGTTCAGTTGGTTCAATACACACTTCTCGTTTGCGGGCGTCGAACAACCAGGGTTTGCTTTTAATACTCCGTTGACTAACCGCATCAAGACCACGCCTGACTACGATGATCGCCAGTGGGCGTTCAACGGTGATACGTCGAACGTTTCCGGCAACCTCAAGGCCATCCCCGATCTTCCTGTCATCATCATTGCCGAAGACACCAAGACGATGCGTGTCCTTGCGAAGAATGCCGCTGCGCCCCAACCGAAGACCATCAGCACGAAAGAAGAGTGGACGCGATGGAATGACTATGGAATCGGCCTCTTCTTGCAAGGCGATCTTAAAGCTGCGGCCGCGGCGTTCGAGAAAATTACGGACGCCGATCCGCGGAATCCCGATGGCTGGACCAATATCGGCCGTGTCCTGGTACAAGAGGGCGATACCGCTGGGGCAAGAAGAGTGCTGGAGAAATCGCTGACGATCGATCCGAAGCTTGCGCGCACGAATTTCTTTTATGCACGCGCGCTGAAGGAAGACGGCGATTACGACGGCGCTATCACTCACTTGCAGACCGTACTCGAGCAGTTTCCCAGAGACCGAGTTGTACGCAACGAACTAGGGCGCGTCCTTTTTCTTCAAAAACGTTATGCGGACGCGGTGAAAGAGTTTGAACAAACCCTCTCCATCGATCCCGAGGATCTGCAAGCGCATTACAACCTGATGCTCTGCTACAGCGGCCTCGGCGACGACGCCAAGGCCAACGTGCATAAGACACGCTATCTGCGCTTCAAGGCGGACGAATCGGCTCAAGCCATCACCGGGCCGTACCGGCAAACACACGCGGAGGACAACAACGAGCGCCAACCCATTCACGAGCACGTGAGCGTGGCGCTTGTGCACGTACCGCAGAAGAAGGCAGCAACCGGAAAAGCCGCCACAAGGATAGCCCCGCAAGAAACCGTGAAGCCGGGCGGAGGCCGATAGTTGGCAGCGAGACAAATTTCATTTCACAACGAGGCGAAATGACCTGGATCAAAACGATTCGAATGGACGAAGACGAGCGCGTGAAGAAAGCCATCGAGGATGAGCGCAAACTCTATCCCGTCGAGTACCGCACGCCGGCCCCTGCGGTTGACCGCGGCGAAGCAGAAAGCATTACCGCCTCGCACTCGTTGATTCCCGACGCTCTGTTTCATTCGTTTTCGGCATTCGGCGCCATGCTGTCGCCCGAACTTCCGCTGAAGCGCCACCAGCACGAAATGATCGCCACCGTCGTTTCCGTGACGAAC
>DATMPA010000040.1:0-2941 GCA_035567915.1 Candidatus Sulfotelmatobacter sp.
CAGGAAGGCGCGGAGATCTAGAATTGGTAAGCGGTGATTTGTAATTTGTAATTTAAAAACAATGACGAATTGAGCTTACAAATTACCAGTTCCTCACATCGCTTGTCCGGCGCAAAATCCGGACGCCCACGCCCACTGGAAGTTGAAGCCCCCGAGCTGGCCGGTGACGTCGACCACTTCTCCGATGAAGAAAAGGCCGGGCACCTTTTTTGTTTCCATGGTCTTGGCGGAGAGGTCACCGGTATCGACGCCGCCCGCAGTGACTTCCGCTTTTCCGTAACCCTCGCTTCCTTCAGGTTTGACGTCCCACGCGTGCAGTTGACGTTCGGCGTCAGTGAAGGCGCGATCGGAGTTTCCGGCTAAAGGATAAGTTTCGAGCCAGCGATCAGCGAAGCGGCGGGGCAAGACTTCCCTCAGCAGCAATTTCCAACTCGACTCGTCGCGGTGGCCACGCGCTCGTAAATCGCCATTGAGATCGCGGTCTGGCGCAAGGTCGAGATGAATTGGTTCCTTGACGTCCCAGTAAGAAGAGATTTGGAGAATCGCGGGCCCGCTGATGCCGCGATGAGTGAAGAGCATGTTTTCGCGGAAAGTCTGTTTCGTGCCAGGAGTGGAAGCAACCGCTTCGGTTGAGACTCCTGCCAGATCGCACCAGCGCTTGCGGTCCCGTTCGCTGAAGACGAGAGGAACGAGGGCGGCGCGCGGGGGCTCGATCTTCAGGCCGAATTGACGGGCCAGATCGTAACCAAATGATGTAGCGCCGATTTTCGCTATGGACAAGCCTCCGGTGGCGACCACCAGGCGGGTCGCGCCGAAGCTGGCGTCCTCGGCTTCCACGGTGAACTGGTCGGTTTTCTGCACCTCGTTCTTGCATACCTGGGTCACTTTCGTGTTGACCCGGATTTCTACTCCGGCGCCGCGGCATTCCTTCTCAAGCATTGTGGTGATGTCGCCCGCCGCTCGATCGCAGAACAACTGGCCTAGCTTTTTCTCGTGATAAGGAATGCGATGCTTTTCAACGAGGCGCAGGAAGTCGGCCGGAGTATAGCGGGCAAGCACCGATTTGGCGAAGTGCGGATTAGCCGACAAAAAGTTCTCCGGGCTGCTGTGCAGGTTAGTGAAATTGCAACGGCCGCCGCCGGAGATGAGGATTTTTTTGCCGATTCGATCCGCGCGTTCGAGTACGAGGACACGCCGGCCCCGCTTCCCGGCCTCAATGGCACACATCAGCCCAGCAGCGCCCGCTCCGAGAATGATGACGTCGTATTTCTGATTCACGCAAGACTGATTCACGCAAGATGAGCTTAGCAGGGCTCGCGAGCGACGGGCGCTGTGGAATCACCGAAATGAAGCGTAGCGGGTTTTCATGGACGGCCTCCAAATAATCGCCGGACCGCTTCACCAAAGCCGGAGAACTCACGCGATACGCCCCAGCGCAACAGAAAGCGGTGGCTGTTGTCGTTCAGACCGAAGCCACTCGAAAGACGCAGAGTCCAGTCCGACGGAAGATTCCACGCAACTGCGGGTGCGAGGTAATGCGATGTGTCATGCAGGCCGGCACTCTGCTTGCTGCCCAGCCCTCCGTACATTTCCACTCCCGCAAAAAAATTCTCACGGCACAAATTGCAGCGATTGGGTGACGCCTTATGCGCGAGCGGACGGCTTATCCCGACGGAGTACGCGAACTCCCAAGGCTCGCTCGGCAACAGGTTCTTGGCGACGATGGGATTCACTGCGACATTCCAGCCTTTGATGTTGCTGGAGAGCAGAAGCTTGAGCTCCACTTCATGTTTGTGCTCCCTCCGCAAGTCGGCGTTGGAATCGGCGAAATTGGACTCTCTGTCGTGCCCTTCGATTTCCTTGAGAATCTTGTCGGCGCCGCTGATTTGCTCGTATTCGACATAGAGCACCGGATTGACGAGGTGTTCGTGCTGTAACAGACGAAAGCGGTTTTCCAGCCGAAACCCAGTAAATACGGTACTGTCGTTGAAGGTCGTCTGGCCGTCCACATAAAGCGCAGTCGTCCACCAAGCCGTAGCGCCGTATTCAAATTCCGCCCAGAAGGCGTGAAAGTCGTTGCCGCCGCGTTGCGTGCCGAAGGTAGAAAAATATTCCACCTCCAGATTGCCCGGCTCTTCGAGGGAATGGTTGTAGGTCACGAAGTAAGGGCTCTCCTGCGCCAGCAGCAGAGATGAGGGGCAAACCAGCAAAAATAAAATCAGAGCAATAGAATTCGAGCCGACAAATATCCGCCGGATCAATTTCGAAATTAGGTGTGCGCTCATTCGGCCTCTCGATTTGAATATTCCTTGTTGCGACTGAGTTGCAACAGCGTTACAATCACAGCCTAGAATGCGCTTTACTTACTGTCAACGTGGCCTCAAAGATTTCGTCGCAGGCGCTTTGCGATCAGTTGCGACACGAGAGAGGGGAGATCACGAATGCCGCTTCCGCAAACGCAGATTCCCGGCCGTCTGCAGTCGCAACTGGCTGGACGCGGAATCCGTCTAACCGCTCCGCGCCGGGCGATTCTGAGCGTGATCGAGACCGCGACCAAACATCTTGATGCCAGCCAGATTCTACGGAAGGCGCGGACGGTGGATGCGTCCGTAAATCGCAGTACTGTCTATCGGACGCTCGACCTGCTCAAGCGCCAGGGACTGATCGATGAACTCGACCTGATGCATCTGAACGGCGAGGGCCATTACTACGAACGCAAACTCGGTCGCGATCATATTCACATGGCATGCTTACGATGCGGGAAGATTACTGAATTTGTCAGCAAGACTTTCGAATCGCTGAAAAAGCAACTAGAGCGGGACTGTCGCTTCCATATCATCGTGGCGCGGCTCGAAGTCGGTGGATATTGCCCCGCGTGCCGCCACTAAGCTACGGAAGCGGATTCCCCCACTTTTCCGCAAATACCGTTCGCTGCATCGCG